>NZ_SIJK02000002.1:174588-230914 GCF_004762035.2 Candidatus Chloroploca mongolica
CATTGCCGTTCGTATCCCCGCCCGCAGCATCGTCGTGGAACGAGGTGAAGATGATCGGCTGCGCTTCGGTGCCCTCCGCCAGCAGCGTCCCATGCACGTCCAGATCGGTGTTGTTGACAAACTTCACCACCGTCCCCGGCACCAGGGTCAACTGCGCACCTTCCTTCACCGTCAGCGTGTTACCAATCAAGGGAAAAGAGGTCTCACTGACGAAGCTGACCGTACCGCTGATACTGCCGGTTACCTCGACGCCATTCTTGGGTGAGCCGGTCGAACTGTTCCCCCGCAGGTCGAAGCTCGCCGCCCCATCTGTCAGCGTGGCGTAGATCGCCCCGCTCGTATTCGAGATGAAGGTCGTATTCGTCACCCCCAGGCTGCTGCTGGTGCCCACACCCTCGTAGTAGATCCCGTAGCCACTATTCTCCCGCAACGTGTTGCCCCAGAGTTGCGGGGTTACATCGGCGGCGTGAAGACCATGGCCGCTGGACTGGACAATCGTACTCGCCTCGACCAGCAGATCACTGGTCTGCACATACAGACTGCGTCGGTTGCCCCAATACTCGTAGCCACCGTAGCGCACCTGTACGTGGCGCAACCGGCTCCCACTGCTCTGCGGGGTGAAGTACAGCCCGCCCCAGTTCCCCGCCGCCGGACTCGTCGTCGTACCATTGCCGTTCGTATCCCCGCCCGCAGCATCGTCGTGGAACGAGGTGAAGATGATTGGCTGCGTCTCCGTCCCCTCGGCCAGCAAGGTTCCGTTCACATCCAGATCCGTGTTATCGGTGAACTTCACCACCGTGCCGGGAGTTAGTGTCAACTGCGTCCCTGCATTTACACTCAGGGTACTGGCAATCAGTGGGAAGGTAGGCTCACTCACAAAGCTGACCGTGCCGGTCAGGTTGCCCGTCAACAGCAGGCCGTTGCGTGGCGAGCCGGTTGAACTATTGCCCGTCAGGTCAAAACTCGTCTGCGCCTGGTCTACCGTCGCATAGATCGCCCCGTTCGTATTCGAGATGAAGGTGGTACTGGTCACCGCCAGGCTGCTGCTAGTGCCCACGCCCTGGTAGTAGATGCCGTAGCCACTATTCTCACGGAAGGTATTGCCCCAGAGTTGCGGGGTGACGTCGGCGGCATAGAGGCCATGGCCGCTCGACTGGATAATCGTGCTCGCCTCGACCAGCAGGTCGCTCGTCTGGACATAGAGGCTGCGCGGATTGCCCCAGTACTCATACCCACCGTAGCTCACCTGCACATGGCGCAACCGGCTCCCACTGCTCTGCGGGGTGAAGTACAGCCCGCCCCAGTTCCCCGCCGCCGGACTCGTCGTCGTACCATTGCCGTTCGTATCCCCGCCCGCAGCATCGTCGTGGAACGAGGTGAAGATGATTGGCTGCGTCTCCGTCCCCTCGGCCAGCAAGGTTCCGTTCACATCCAGATCCGTGTTATCGGTGAACTTCACCACCGTGCCGGGAGTTAGTGTCAACTGCGTCCCTGCATTTACACTCAGGGTACTGGCAATCAGTGGGAAGGTAGGCTCACTCACAAAGCTGACCGTGCCGGTCAGGTTGCCCGTCAACAGCAGGCCGTTGCGTGGCGAGCCGGTTGAACTATTGCCCGTCAGGTCAAAACTCGTCTGCGCCTGGTCTACCGTCGCATAGATCGCCCCGTTCGTATTCGAGATGAAGGTGGTACTGGTCACCGCCAGGCTGCTGCTAGTGCCCACGCCCTGGTAGTAGATGCCGTAGCCACTATTCTCACGGAAGGTATTGCCCCAGAGTTGCGGGGTGACGTCGGCGGCATAGAGGCCATGGCCGCTCGACTGGATAATCGTGCTCGCCTCGACCAGCAGGTCGCTCGTCTGGACATAGAGGCTGCGCGGATTGCCCCAGTACTCATACCCACCGTAGCTCACCTGCACATGGCGCAACCGGCTCCCACTGCTCTGCGGGGTGAAGTACAGCCCGCCCCAGTTCCCCGCCGCCGGACTCGTCGTCGTACCATTGCCGTTCGTATCCCCGCCCGCAGCATCGTCGTGGAACGAGGTGAAGATGATCGGCTGCGTCTCCGTTCCCTCGGCCAGCAACGTGCCGTTCACGTCCAAACCGGTGTTGTCGGCGAACTTCACCACCGTGCCCGGTTGCACGGTCAGGGTCACACCCTGGGCGATCGTAACGCCCTGCAAGACATAGACATTACTCGCTGTCCAGGTGGTATTGGTGCTGATCGTGCCATTGACCAACACGGTGCTCTGTGGGACGATTGTTGTCAGCGATCGCGCTCCTTGAGCCGCAGTCACAAAACGAAGACCTGTTGCAGCAACAGGCAGGGCAAACGCACAGACGAGTACGAAGAGACCACCAATCAGCCACCGTAGCCAATCGCTCCGCTTCATCGTCGCCTCCTTGGGCGTAACCAGTTGTAAGCGCACAGAGACACCAGGACTGTAGGGGACATCGGCAACCCGTGCTGTTGTCAGCAACAGGGCAAGCGAGGAAGCTCACAGATGAGATTCCTCGCTTCACAACAACATGATTAGTAGTCTGTAACCTAAGTTTCTTGATACCAGCGGGGGCTTCGACAGGCTCAGCCTCCGTCCCTTTAAGTTTTTTGGCATTCTTGGGAGTGAGGGCGGGACGCCCTCGACCGCTCCCCGAGGGCGGGACGCCCTCGCTCCCAGGGTGCAAAGTACGTTGAAAACGTAAAAGAGGGATGTTAGCCAGAGCATAGCACAACAAGAATGTTGCATTGGTGGAGAAAAAGTGACCATCAGGAGAGGTGTTTTTTTGTATGGTTATTCACAATTAACTTTTTCGCGTGCTACAAGAAAAAACGGGCAGGCCCACCCAGCATAGCTGGGTGGGCCTGCCCGTGAAGACCAATGCTCACGTAGCAGTCATCACCGCCGTCATGTTCCACCGCAGACGCGGTTCAAACCGGTCGGGTTCGATCACAACAGTGTAGACAATGTCACCCTGGCGGCTACTCCCGATGGCTTTGATCTGGATGATATGACCAGGAAGCTCCAGATCGGGCAGGGCATCAAAGGTGAGCATCACAGCGTCACCTTCGCGTAGATGCACGACATCAAGCTCGCTGAGGTCGTCGGTTTCGATCTGCCAGGCCTGAAGATCGGCCAGGATCAGCGCAGGGATGCCAGGGCCGGCCACTTCGCCGATCGTCAGATTGAGTTGCGCAACACTGCCGGCGATTGGAGCAACAAGCGTGGCGCGTTCGAGGTCAAGCAGAGCCTGATCCAAATCGACCTGGGCGGCGTTGATTTCCACCTGGGCAGCAACAAGATCGACCTCGCGGGGTGCGGCACTGACCTGATCACGGTTGGCCTCGGCAAGCTCAATGCCTGCCGCAGCGACGGCGATCTGGCTGGTGCGCTGCGCGCCCTGGAGACGGGCAAGATTCGCCTCGGCCTGGGCAATGCGGGTGCGCGCCGCCGCAATGCGGTCATTGGTGGGGGCCGCCACCAAAAGCGCCTGACGCGCTTCGGCTTCGCGGAGCCGGGCTTCGGCATTCGCCAGGCCATCACGCTCGTTCTGCTGGGCCTGCTCAACCGCGACCTGGGCTTGCGCCAGCGAGTGCTCGGCATTCTCGACCGCCCGCAGCGCCGCAGCCTCTTGATCGATGCGCGCTTGCGGCAGATCTTCGTCATCCAGACGATCGGCAAGCTCAATATTTTCCCAGTAGATCCGGCTGTAGGCATCCTGAGCATTGCGTAGCGCATTTGCCGTCTGCTCCAGCGCCAGTTCGGCATTGGTTCTGGCTGCCGAGAGCGCGGTCTGTTGCTGATCGAGCGCCGTGCGTGCCTGATCAACCGCCGCCTGCGTCTGGTCAAGCTCGCTGGTTTGCGGGCCATCGAGCAGCGCCGCCAGCGCAGCCCGTGCCTCGGCGAGTTGGGCCTGCGCTGCCGCCAGATCCTGGGGCGAAACCGAAGTGACCACCTGCGAACGCTGCGCCGCCGCCTGTGCAATGCTCGCCTCGGCCGCCGCGATCGCCTCGGGGGCAGCGCCAGACGCGACCTGCTTGTAATGCGCCTGCGCCCGTTCCAGGTTGACCCGCGCACGCGCAACCCGCAACTCTAGTTCGCGGGTATCGAGGCGAGCCAGCGCTTGTCCTTCGGTGACCAGATCGCCTTCGGCCACCAGGACGGCGGCAACCGTACCGCTGCGTTCAAACGCAAGGTGTGCCTCGGCCACCGGAACAACCCGTGCATCGGCGATCACGGCGGGAGGCGTAGCAATACTCTCGTCAACCGGGCTTGCCGTCGAAGTTGTGGCAGGAGCAGGGTTCAACAAACCCGTTTGTGCCACGACGATGCCACCGCCAAGCAGAACCACGACCACGATCAGCCCAATCACAAGCTTACGCATCTTCGTCTTCCTCTATAATCCATCAGGCGTAACAATCAAGCCATCAGTCACCGTAATTGACCGTCCGGCCCGCTGCGCCAGATCGGTATCGTGCGTCACCATCACAATTGTTTTGCCCATCTCGACGAGGTGCTCGAAGAGATGGAAAATCGCGTCTGCCGTGCGCGAGTCGAGGTTGCCGGTCGGCTCGTCGGCAACAAGCAAGGGAGGATCGTTGGCGAGCGAACGCGCAATCGCGACCCGTTGCTGCTGCCCGCCCGAGAGCGCACCCGGCAACTTATCGGCGTGCTCACTGATCTCCATCTGCTCAAGCAAAACCATCGCCCGTTGCCGTCGCTCGCGGGGGCGCCCGATGTTACCAAAATCCATTGGCAACATAATATTCTCGGCGACTGTCAGCGTCGGCAAGAGTTGAAAGAACTGAAAGATAATGCCAACCGTGCGCCCCCGCCAAATCGCCAGTTGTCCTTCACTCAAACGCCCCAGATCGGTTCCGTCAACACAAACGGTGCCACTCGTCGAACGGTCAATGCCGGTGATCATATTGATCAGCGTGCTCTTGCCACTCCCCGATTTGCCCACTACCGCCACAAACTCTCCCGGCCTAATAGTTATGTCAATTCCTTTGAGCGCCCGATAGGGGCCGGCTGCAGTGGGATATTCTTTGATCACCCTGGTTAGCTGGATCACTGCTTCTCTTTTCTTTCGTTTTTAGGGCTGACGCCCTAAAAACCTAGGCGTATGCTGGCGAACATAGTCAGCGAAGCTGACTATGTTCGCCAGCATACGCGGATACCTGGGCATCTGCGGCCCTGAAGCTCCGCTTCTTTGCTGGCTTTGGTCGAGCACTCACTCATACGCTAATACCTCACGGACCGTTAGGCGAGTGGCATTGCGAGCGGGAAGATAGCTCGCAAGGCTTGCGATCAGCAGCACAATGAACAACCAGGCGACAACGGCAAGCGGCGCGTAGGTCCAGGTGAGCGGCAGATTGAGCAGACCCATGCCGAGTTGATAGCTCATGGCATAGCTCATCGGGAACGAGAGCAGCGTGCCAATGAGCCAGGCCAGTAGGCCGATGGTGATGCCTTCGACAAAGACCATCTGCTGCACGGCACCATCAGAAGCGCCGACGGCTCGCATAATGCCAAGCTCGCGGGTACGCTCGAGCACGTTGATGCTCATCGTGCCGGCCAGACCCAGACCGCCTACCGTACCGATGATCGCCGCCATCAGCGACAGCACCCCGGTCAGCACATTGAACCGCTCGCTGAGAATGTCGCGGTCTTCGGTGCGCGAGCGAATCAGGCGCACCTCGTAGCCACGCTCGTTCAAACGCTGCTCGACCGCCATCGTCGCTGCGGCGTGCGCGGCAGCATCGTGGCCGGTCGTCGCGATCCGCAGGGCATCAACCCGCCCCGTCCCACCATAGGCTCGCGTGAAGGACGCAAGATTCACATAGCCCAGCGCCGGGGTTGTGGGCGGCAAAAATTCTTCGACAAAGCCGGTAATCTGCCAGGTGGTATCACGATTATTGATCCGCAAGGTTAGCTCATCGCCGAGTTGAACGGTTGGATCTTTGGTACGATAGTTCGTGCTGAGCACGATGCTTCGCTCGTCAGCCGGATCAAGCCAGTGCCCATTCGACATCCGCGGAGCCAGTAGACTCGTTTCGGCAGGCAACGCCCGTAGATTCACCATCTCGGCGGTTGTGCCATCGGGCTGCACCGGAAACGCCTGCGCCCGCACCAGCGCTTCGAGATGCGTCACCTCAGGCAGTGATGCCACTTCTTGTATGATCCGTTCGGCACGGTAAGGGCGCGCTAGCTGGACTTCCAGGTCGTACTGCTGCGCCGCGATACTGTCGTCAAGGGTCGTAAAGAGCGAGACGCGCAGCGTCATCACGCTCACAAAGACGGCGCCGCCAAGCGACAGCGCAATGAGGGTACGCACAAGTCGCCCGCGCCGCCGAAACGTATTGCGCAGCGCAAGAATCGTCGGGCGTGTGATGAAGGCGACCGCACTCAACAACCGACTCAAGAGGCTCATCCGCGCTGGCGGCGGTGTCGTATCACCACTCAGCGCCTCGCGTACCGTTATCCGTGCGGTCGCCCGAATCGGCACTGCCGCCGAAATGATTGGTACCAGCACTGCCGCTACACCCTGCAAAGCCATAATTTCCAGGGGCCAGCGTATCCCTTCAAGCGTAACATTGAGCTGTGAAGCAACAAACAAGGCCACGCCATACCCGCCAAACATGCCAAGCGGGACAGCCAACAGCAACGCAAGCAGACCAAAACCCGCCGCGAGCACAAAATAGAGCCCCATGATCTGGCTGGTACGTGCCCCTATGGCCTTCATGATCCCGATCTGGCGCGTTTGTTGGGTCAAAATTGCCGTGATCGTATTAATAATCAAAAAGCCACTGATCAACAACGCCAGCAAACCAAGGGTCGCCAGAATCGCAACGAGCGTACCGAGCACCAGTTCGACAGGATGTTGCAAAGGCGTCGGCACATCGATCACCAGCACCTCACGGCCACTCCGTTCAATCAACTGTTCGACCTCACTGGCAACGCGCTGAATATGCTCGGCATCATCGCGCCCAGTGCTGGTCGTCATCAGCACCTGGTTATCATCGGCAGGGCCGCCGAGCCAGATCAGCGTCTCGGCGGTCACATAGCCAAACGCCTGACCGGCAATGGCCGCCGGAGGCAAACTCAAATCATGGGTAAGCCCTACCAAGGGCACCGATCGTGTCGGCCCATCAGCCAGTTGCAGAGCCAACACATCGCCAACCGACGCACGGGTCATGTCCAACGAGGCCCGCTCGATCAAAACGGTGCGATCATGCGGCGGCCACAGTCCCGTCTCGGGGCGCACAAGATTGATCGTCATCACACCATCATCGGGCACCACAAACAGCTGCAGATCGACCCACTCGTCAGGGCCAACCTGCGCCCGCGCCGCCACCGCACGTTGCCCCTGCGCATCGGCAACATCCGGTAGCCGCCGAATATTTTCGAGCAACACCTCATCAAAAGGCTGCGTTGTGATCAGCGCACTCGCCGGATTGACCGCAAGATAACTCGACTGCAACTCAGCGCGAATAATCGTCAGGCCCGTCAGGATCGCCCCGAATGCCGCCACACCAATTGCAATCGAAAGCACCACCAACAACGTGCGCGTGCGATACGCAAAGAGATCGCGGATTACTTTTGACCAGCGTGGAGCCATACAAACCTTAAAACTTTGCGCCTTTGCGCCTTTGCGTCAAAAAAACCGTCATAGCGGCAAGGTCTTGCCCCTAGACCTCCATCGTCCGCAAAAAAGCCTCGACCGTCTGTTCCACCATCGCCTCGGCACTGATTGTTGCCGCATCAGGCTGGGGAAAGAGCTCGCGCATGATCACAAAAGCCAGCAAGGGGCCAATAAACAACCGCACCGCAATGCCAGGATCCATCTGGCGCATCCGCCCAGACGCAATCTCTTGATCGAGGTAGAGCCGGAGAAAGCGGGTGCCCCGTTGTGGCCCGATCTTGTTCACGAGCTCGGCGATAGCAGGGCGGCGAAAAGCCTCGCTCACCACCAACTTGTAGGCTGCAAAGAGTTGACGATTCTCGGTCGCTTTCAACACCGTCGCGGCAAAGAGCGTCAAAACCTCACGCGCTGGGCGCTGCATCAGATCATCGGGATGATCGAGCAAGCTGATCATGGGCACAAAATGCTGAACCACATGGCGAAACAGATCGGCCTTATCAGCAAAATAGTGATAGATTAAACCTGGCGAATTGATGCCCGCTGCGGTAGCAATATCTTTATTTGTTGCCTTCTCAAAGCCCTTCGCGGCAAAAACCTCGAGCGCACCATCAAGGATTTGCCTGCGCCGTTGCTCAAATTCATCCTGATCACGCGGGGGCATACTGCTTCTCCTCAATCTTGATTGACCAATCAATCAAGATTGTAGCACAAGTTGATTGACTGGTCAATCAATTCTTCCCGCACAAAAAAGCCAGCTACGCTGGCTTTTTTGTGCGGGAAGAATTGGAAATTCAGGATGGGAGCATCTGCGCAAACCGCTCGATCGCCGCTGCAGCCTGCGGCCAGTCCGGGTCGAGCATCAGGTCGTGTGCGGCCTCAGGCACGACAATCAGTTCGGCTCGATACGTCGCCGCAGTGACCTGCTGCGCTTCGAGGCCAAAGACCATATCACGCCCGGCGGCAATGACCACTACAGGCGTGGCGTTGCGCGCCGGTCGCGGTCGCAACACCATGCTCTGCATCGTCACCAGCGGCGGCTCGGCGACCATCTGCGCAACATAGCCATGCAACGCTTCGGGGTCAATCTCGGGGCGGAAGAGCAGCTTGCGCATCGTCTCGGGCTCGCGGCGCAGCATCGCTCGTGGATCGATCTGTGCTTCAGGGGGCGTTGTTCGGGTAAGGAAATAGCGCACGCTGTCAACCGGCGAACTGCAGAGCAACACAACGCCAGCCAGCGGCGGCACTGGCCCAAAGCGTCCCGTCATATAGAGTTGCGCCAGATATCCACCCGAGCTATGCCCAACTAGGATCGGCGGTGCCGGCAGCGCCCGCACCACATTGATCAGATCGCGTCCATAATCAGACGCCGTCGTGAGCCAGTGGCGCCGCGGGCGATCACTCGCCCCATGCCCCCGCGTACTAAAGGCATGCACCAGAAAGCCACGCGCCGCCAGGTCACGCATCGCCTCGTGCCAGCACCACGCGCCATGCCACGCCCCGTGCAACAGCAGCAGCGGCGAAGCATAGCGCTGAGTAACTGGTTGCATGCAGATGTGTTCTAACGTATGCATCGTTCTTTGCGCCTTTGCGCCTTTGCGTCAAATCATCGGGCAACTTCATGCACAGTCTTCTTATGCCGAGCCGATCTCGTGCGGCAAGCCACGCTCGCGGCGCAGTTCCTCGGCGAGGCGTCGTTTCTCGGCGATCATTTCGTCGGTAACATAGACCCCAAAAGAACGCAGGCCAGCCAGTTTCAAGCCATGCTTCTGCCAGAGCCGGTACATCTCTTTGACCCGGTCGATCTCAATCGTCCGCCCAAGGGTGTAGTCTTCGAATTTGCCGTCCATCGCCAGCAACGCCGTTTCAGAAAGACATGCGTAGGCGGTGCCCGGAGGCATATCAATATCAAAGCCAAAGTCTGGTTCGCCTGGCAACACGATTTCGCCGCTTTCGACGATCAGCACGTCGGGACGACGGGCCGCATCCGCTTCTTTGACATCAGGCGGGCGGGCGACGTCACAGATCACCGCCCCTGGTTTGAGCTTGTCAACATTGATCACCTTGCCCGTCAGCGCACTGGTCGTCGTAATGATCAGGTCGGCGTCGCCAACATAGGCATCAGGGTGCGTCGCCGCAATCACCCGTGCCCCCGGGGTCTCCTGCTCGATCTGCTGCTTGAGCAAGAGCAGGCGCTCGGGGCGCGGCGCAATCAAGACAACATCGCGCACCGCCTGGGCCAGCAACCGCGCACAGACCGCGCCAATCGAGCCGGTTGCGCCAATGACTACAGCGCGAACCTTGTCGGGCCGTCCGCCCTTCATCAAATAGACCGCCTGCTTGGCCGCTTCGAGCGTCGCGGCCACCGTCAACGAATTGCCCGAGGTAATGCCAATATCGGCTTTCTGCGCTACCGTAATGCCCGCATCGCCAACCACCGAGGTAAAGGCACCGAGGCCCATCAGTTGTGCGCCCATCCGCTCAGCCATCCGGGCAGCACGAATAAGCCGCCGATAGGTGAAACTCGGTGGGCGGCGCATCATCTCGCGGGGCGTCGTGCCCAGGCTCAAGAGAATACCTTCCGCCTCCTGGCCGGTCGCAATCGAGCGAATCCCCCTGATCCGCGAAAGGTAGAGTGGTGGCATATGGGCGGCGATCCGCTCCACAACGCGCTCAGGCAAAAAACGTGTCCAGCTAAACCGGGGGTCATTGGCAATCAGGCTGGTGCGCAACGGGTGGATCACAAACGCAAATTTCGGCAGCGGGCGCGGATTCAAATCTTGCACCGTCGGCGTCCACCCGGCGGCAGCAATGAAATCGAGCGCATCGGCCTCACCTGGTTGCCCATCGGTCTCTTGCAGGGCCACCATGATCGCCTCGATGGCATCGGCGGCAAGGAAAGGCCGCTCGGTACTGATGGGCGGGGTCATTGTCACCAGGGTCATCACCCCACGTTCACGCAACTCCTCGATCTCCGCTGGCGAAGGATCATCGGTAATGATCGTCTTGCCCGTCAGATCGTTGGGCGCAAAGCGGCGAATAAAGGCAAAATCACCGGCAATCACCTGGGCCCACTCAAAGAGCCCTGTTGCCCGACGGTCGTGCCCCTCCTGGCCAAGCGCGACCGGGTGCAGAATGCGGTACGGCAAAAGTGCCGTCAAAGGCAGCGTCGTCGCCGCATAGAGCTCAAGCTGTTCAAGCGAGCGCGGCACGGGGAGAAAGGCGAGCCCACTATGGATCAGCGGATCAGCAAACCGCATTTCGGGCTCATACTGACTGATCGCCGCCGCAAGCTGATAACGTTCAATCCCACTGGTCATCAGTACGCGTCGATAGCGCAACAGCGACGGAATCTTGCGCACTGCCTGCGCAATCGCCCAGCGCTCGAGCGTCGCCTTGACCACCCCACCATCAACAACCGGCGTGCGACGCGCCTCAGCCGCAATCTGGATCGCCTCGTGATGCGGATAACGCGCCCGGCCAACCCGAAAAACCGGCGTCAAACCACCAAGCCCGATTGCGTCAACCCGCCCATCGAAAGCTCGGATTAACTCGGCAGCACGCGCCGTATTGCCATCTACCCCAAGTCGCTCAAGTTCTATCGTCTGGCCAAGAATGGACGTCGTTACACGATAATCACGGGCTGAGGAACCCAGACTGATACTTACAATGCGCTTCATCGCACAATGCCTCCGACATTATTTAGAGGGTCACCCTGTTGCTATGCACGAAGTATACCATATTGCCAAAAGCTTCCCGGAAGCTGTCAGGGCTACGCTGAAAATGGGGGAACCAAGTTCCCCCATTTTCAGCGTAGCCCTACGGAAGCTGTCAGCAGGTAATCCATTGGTAGCCGTTTCGCGGTATACTAAGGGCACGGTAAAAGAAGAGTAGGGAAAGCACTGCAATGCTTGAGCCGGGGGCCATTCTCCAGGATCGGTATAAAATTGTTGAGCAGATCGGCAAAGGCGGGATGGGCGCCGTCTATCACGCCCGTGATCTTCGTCTGCGTACCGATGTAGCGCTCAAAGAGACTTTTTTTCAGGATGCCGTCTACCGACGGGCGTTTGAACATGAAGCGCAGGTGCTTGCCCGCCTCCGCCATCAGGCTCTCCCACGTGTCATTGACCATTTCAACGAGGGCCAGGGCCAGTTTCTCGTGATGGAGTTTATTCACGGTGAGGATCTGGGCAATCAGATTAATCGCCTCGGACGCCGTTTTGCGTCGCCGCAAGCCATGCCCATGATTCTGCGGTGGACCGATCAGTTGCTCGATGCGCTGAATTATCTCCATACACGCCCCGTCCCGGTCTTTCACCGTGATATTAAACCCAAAAACCTGAAACTCACCCAGAGTTACGATATTATTCTGCTTGACTTTGGGCTTGCCCGTGGCGGGGTGACAGTGGCGATTGATCTTGAAGAGGTGGCCGATGCATCGGCCAATGCCCGCAAGATTTATGGCTTCACGCCACCCTATGCACCAATCGAGCAGATGCGCGATGGTGAGGCTGACCCACGCAGCGATCTCTATTCGCTCGCGGCCACCATGTATCAACTGTTGACCGGAACCCTTCCCGTTGATGCGATGACGCGCATGACGCGCATGATCAGTGGGCAAGCCGATCCGCTCAAGCCAATCCGCACGGTTGCCCCTCACGTGTCTGAACCCGTCGCCAAGGTGCTCGAACACGCGCTTGCCGTGATGATCGATGAACGCCCCGCCTCGGCCCGCGAGATGCGCACCGCGCTGGCCCGTGCGCGCAACCAGGGCGGCTCGCGAGAACGGGCGCGCGCACGACAGGAAAACGCTGAACAGGCCCCCCCTGAGCAAGAACTCCCGGTTGAGGCCGCACCGGAACCAATCGCAGGTCTTGTGCCCGGCGAAGTGACGGCTGGCAATCCGCTTGCTTCGCAGACCGGGTCGGGCGACAGTCAGGCGATCACTGGATCAAGTCTCGATCCTCAAGCCACCCTCTTGCATATGCTGACCACCGGTAGCCCCATCCGTTCAGTCGCCTTCAATCCGGCGGGTGATCTGCTCGCCGCTGGCTATGACGATCATACCGTCGGGCTCTGGCAGGTCAATAGCTATAGTCCGCTCGCTACCCTCAAAGGCCATGCCAGCAGTGTGCGAAGTGTCGCCTTTGCGCCCTATGGCAATCTCTTGGCTACCGGCAGCGATGATGAGACGGTGCGCCTCTGGCAGGCCAATGATGGTGCCTTCATCCGTGAGTTGCGCTTGCCCGGGTGCCCGGTAGAAAGCATTGCGTTTAGCCCCGATGGAACAAAACTGCTCATTGGTGGCTGGGGTGGTTCGCTCGCGCTCTGTGAAGTCGATCACGAGTATGTGCGGATCACCAAGACCCTCATCTGCCCGTTTGTCCATAGTGTCGCGTTTAGCCCCGATGGCAACCTGATTGCGGCCGGAGGCTACGATGGGGCGGTCTATCTCTGGCAGGTGAGCGATGCGTCGCCCTTGCCTTCATTGAGCGGCTTTCCAACCTTCATTCTTCGCGTCGCCTTTAGCCCCGATAGTACCTACTTCGCCGCCAGTAGCAATACGAGTATTCAGGTCTGGCGGATGAGCGACCAGAGGCCGATCGAGTTTTTTCAAGAACATCGTGGGCCTGTTCACGCTATCGCGTTTAGTCCTAATAGCCAGTTGCTGGTCACAGGAAGCGAAGATAAGAAGGTCTTTTTCTGGCGCCTCAGCGATGGAGTCCGCATCCCTGTTGCGTTAGAACATCGTGCGGGTATCGCCTCGCTCGCCTATAGCCCCGATGGCAAGCTCCTGGCAACAGGATGCCACGACGGGCGTCTGTACTTATGGACGGTAGGCGTCTAAGTGTCGCCATGGTGCAATGGCACGGTAAGGTGGAATGACCGTGTGATAAGGCACAACTATGAGCCAGAGAACCCACCTGAGCCTGCAACGCAAACTGTTCCTCGCCTTTGTCCTGGTGATGCTCATTCCGATTGTCGTGCTCTCGGGTTATGTGTTGGTGCGCGTGCGCGCCATGATTGTGCAACAGGTCAGTACCGATCAACTGCGCCTGCTTGAAACTCAGGCGACGCTGCTCAACGGTCAATTGGTCACCAGCGGAAGTGACCTGATTATTGCGCTCAAGTCGGCTGAACTGCAACAGTATGCCGCGCAGCGAGACGATCCTCAGCCTCTGATCCAGAGTTTTGCCACCTTCTTGCGCCAGTCACAGGGACGCTACACTGGCCTCTGTCTGCTTGATATCGAGGGCAACGAAGAGGTCTGTGTACGGGCCACTGAGGGTGCCTATCTGTCCGTCCCTCAGGCCGAACTCCGGAACCGTGCGGCTACACCGAGCTTTCAGCGCACCCTCCTCCAGGCGCAAGCCGGCCCCGGGGTACCGCTGACGATGACCCGGATCCCGTCCCATGCCAACGAAGTTCCACGCCTTGATCTTGCGACGACCTATCTTGATGACTCAGGTGCCGCGATCGGGGTACTCGTCCTCGAAATGCCGCTGGAGCCCTTGTTTGCCACCTTCCATACCGAGACACCAGACATCGAAATTTCGGTCGTTGAACACGATGGCACCTATCTCTTTGAGCAGAATCAACTCACGACTTCAACCCAGCCGGCCCGTCGGCTTGATCAGGTGCATCCAGCGAGCGCGGCGACGATCCTTGGTCAAAGCGCGGGCATTCTGATCAATCCAACTGATGCCCCGGGCAAGTTGCTTACCTTTGCCCGGGTGTCACCATCAAGCCGGAGTGTGTTGCAATGGACGCTGATCTACGAGCAGCCGATCGACAAACTGCTCGGCGGGGTCACTGAAACGTATCTCGTTATCGGGTTGATCACCGGTCTTAGCATCCTTGTGGCCCTGATCGCTGCCCATCTGCTCTCCATCACCATTGTCCGACCAATCCAGCACCTGGCAGCCGCAGCCGAACAGATCGGAGCAGGCAACCTTGCCATTCCTATTCCGCAGACTGGCCCCGCCGAGATCCGCGCGCTTGGCCAGACGCTCGATCAAACGGTGAGCCGCCTGCAGACAGCCCTGACCACGGCGGAACAACGCCGCCATGAGGCCGAGGCCCTTGCCTCAGCGATGCAGATGTTGAGTGCGAGCCTCAACCGCGAAGAGGTGCTGGGGCTGATTTTTAGCGAACTGCGCAAGGTTGTGCCCTATGATAGTGCGTCGGTGCAAGCGATCCAGGGCGACGCCTCGGTGATCATCGGCTGTTATGGCCTCGCCTACGCCGAGTCTTTGATTGGCATACGGTTCAGCCTGCAAGCGGGAACGACCCCCAACGCCGAAGTTGCCCATAGCCACACACCGTTGATCCTCAACGATGCCACCCAGAACTATCCGTACTTCAACGACGATCCACCGATCAATAATCCTATCTGCGCCTGGATGGGGGTGCCGATGCTGATGGGGGATCGCTTGCTCGGCATCATCACGCTCGACAAGTACGAACGCGGTTTCTATACCGTGGAACATGCCCGCCTCGTGGCCGTCTTTGCGACCCAGGCGGCGATTGCGATGGAACATGCCCGCCTCTACGAAGAAGTCTCGCGTGAACTGGCCGATCGCCGCCGCGCCGAGGCCGCGTATGCCCGGCTCGCCGCGATTATTGAGTCAACCAACGACCTCGTTGGCATGGCCCGTCCCAATGGCGAAATTCTCTTCCTCAATACCGCTGGGCGTCACGTGCTCGGCATTTTACCCGATGAAGATCTTGCCACCATCCGCGTGACCGATCTCTATCCGCCTTCACGGTTGGCATGGCTGCGTACTGAAGCGATCCCTGCGGTGATGCACGAGGGGATCTGGTCAGGCGAGTCGATCATCTATGCCCGTGATGGTACCGAGATCCCCGTTGAGCAGGTCATCCTCGCGCATCGCACCCCCGATGGTCAGACCGAGTTTATTTCAACGATTGCCCACGATATGCGTGAGCGGATGCGCGCCGAAGAACAACTGCGCGAAAGCCAGAAGATGGAGGCCCTGGGCCGCCTGGCTGGCGGGGTCGCTCACGATTTCAATAATCTGTTGACGGTCATTATGGGCGAGGCCGATCTTATCCTGAGTGACCCACCTGACGATGAGGATCTCTGCACCTCGATCGCACAGATCCGTCAGTCAGGCGAACGAGCCGCCACGCTCACCCGCCAGTTGCTCGCCTTCAGCCGTCGCCAGGTGCTCCAGACGGAAACGATTAGTCTCAACGAAGTCCTGACTGATATCGAACAACTTTTGCGACGTTTAATCGGCGAACAGATCCGACTTCAGATCAACTTGGATCCTGACCTTCCGCTGGTACGAGCCGACCCCGGGCAGATGACGCAGGTCGTGATGAACCTGGTGATCAATGCACGCGATGCGATGCCCGATGGAGGCATCATTGCGCTGACAACCACGCAACGCTCGATTACCCCCGCAATGGAAACCGAGTATGCCTCTGTGGAGGCCGGCACCTATGCGGTGTTGACCGTACGTGATACCGGCCAGGGCATAGATGAGCAGACCCGCGATCATATTTTTGAGCCTTTTTTTACCACCAAACCACGCGGCAAAGGGACTGGTCTGGGGCTGGCAACGGTGCATGGGATTGTTCGGCAGAGTGGGGGCAAAATTTTGTTTGCGAGCCAGCCCGGTCAGGGAACACAATTTGTGATCTACCTTCCCGTCGTTGTCGCCGCAGAAATACCGCCCATGACGTCACCCGATCCGACGGCTCAAGCGCACAAGACAAAAGCCTGTACGATTCTGCTGGTTGAAGATGATGCGAATGTACGCGAACTGACGCGCCAGTTGTTATCCCGCCTGGGCATGGTGGTGTTAGAAGCCAGTGATGGCGAGGCGGCGCTGGCCATCATTCGCAGCCATCCTACCCCGATTGATCTGCTCCTCACCGATGTCGTGATGCCTGGCGAACTGAACGGATTTCAACTCGGTGTTGCCGTCCAGACGCTCTGCCCCTCTATCCGCACCATCTATATGTCTGGCTATAGCGACATAGCCCTGCGCCAGCAAGCGTTGGCCGACCAGGCGATCTGCTATTTGCAGAAGCCCTTCACCGCCGATGAACTCGCCCAGGCTCTGCAGGCGATGATCACCTAAACGCTTGCACCGGTCTCGGCTACTCAGGTATAATGCGTAACGGATCCAGGGGGCCTAGCCCCTCTATCAAGGAGAAAGTATGTTCAAATGGCTCAAAAAGCTCGTTGGTGATACCAACGACAAAGCCATCCGTGAGCTCCAACCACTGGTTGAAGAGATAAATGACCTTGACTCTGAGTATCAGGCGCTGTCTGATGAGGCCCTCGCCGGGAAGACGGCCGAGTTCAAGGCGCGGCTTGCCGACGGTGAAACGCTTGATGATATCCTGCCCGAGGCCTTTGCCACGGTGCGCGAGACGGCCCGGCGGACGATTGGCCTGCGCCACTATGATGTGCAGTTGATCGGTGGCATTGTGCTGCACGATGGCAAAATTGCCGAGATGAAGACCGGTGAAGGCAAGACGCTCGTCGCGACGCTGCCCCTCTATCTCAATGCGCTCGAAGGCAAAGGGTCCCATCTGGTGACGGTCAACGACTACCTGGCCCGCGTCGGTGCAGGCTGGATGGGGCCGATCTACCATTTCCTCGGCCTCAGGATTGGCTTCATTGCGCACGATCAGAGTGCGATCTTTGACCCGACGTATGTTGATCCCAATGCCAATGCCGAAGATACACGCCTCATTCACTGGCGACCTGTGCCCCGGCGCGAAGCGTATGCAGCTGATATTACATACGGTACCAATAACGAATTTGGTTTCGATTTCCTTCGCGACAACATGGCCTATGAAAAAGAACAGATGGTGCAGCGCGAGTTGCATTTTGCCATTGTTGACGAAGTTGACAATATTCTGATTGACGAAGCGCGTACCCCGCTCATTATTTCGGGGCCGGCCCAGAAATCCTCCGATCTCTATCGTCAGATGACCAGCGTGGTCAAGCATCTGCGCCGTTCAAGCGTGACGCCCAAGCAGATCAAGGAAGAGGGCATAGAGCCCGATGGTGACTTTTTCATCGAAGAACGCACCAAAAGCATTACCCTCACCGAGCAGGGCATTGAGAATGTCGAACGCCTCTTGAAAATCCCTGATGGCGAGAGTCTCTATGATCCGCTGCATTTTGAAAAGACCCATTTTGTCGAAAATGCGTTGAAAGCTCAGTTCATCTTCCAACGTGACCGCGATTATATGGTCACCTCGGAAGGTGAAGTTATCATCATTGATGAGTTTACCGGTCGCTCGATGCCCGGACGCCGCTGGTCTGATGGGCTGCATCAGGCCGTTGAAGCGAAAGAGGGTGTGCTCGTCAAGAATGAAAATGTCACTCTGGCGACGATCACCTTTCAGAACTATTTTCGTATGTATGGCAAGCTAGCCGGGATGACCGGTACGGCCTATACCGAACGCGAAGAGTTCGCCAAGATCTATAATCTTGAGGTGGTGATCATTCCCACCAATCGTTCTTCCGTACGCGATGATCTGCCCGATCAGATCTATCGTAGCGAAGCCGCCAAGTTCAATGCCGTGGTCAGTCAGGTGGCCGAGTTGAACGAACAGGGCCGACCAGTGCTGATTGGTACGACCTCGGTCGAAACGTCAGAGAAGGTGAGTGAGTTGCTCAAGCGACGCGGCATTGACCATAGCGTGCTCAATGCCAAGTTCCACGCCAAAGAGGCGACGATTGTTGCCCAGGCTGGGCGCAAGGGCTCGGTCACAGTGGCAACCAATATGGCTGGTCGTGGAACCGACATTCTGCTCGGTGGCAACCCCGATGGCCTGGTGGAAGAGTTGCTGGCCGCGCAAGGGGTCGCGTTTGAAGAGGCAACCCCTGAACAGGTTCGGGTGGCAACCGAAGAGGCTCGGCGCCTGACGGCGACCGAGGGTGATCAGGTGCGTGAGCTTGGTGGACTGCATATTATCGGTACCGAACGCCACGAGGCGCGCCGCATTGATAACCAGCTTCGTGGTCGCGCTGGTCGTCAGGGTGATCCTGGCTCCTCACGCTTCTTCCTGTCCCTCGAAGATGAACTGATGCGGCGCTTTGGGCCGGTCGATCGCATCAAGGGCCTGATGAATCGCTTCCTTGATGAGGATCTGCCCCTTGAAGCTGGCCTGCTTGATCGTACAATCGAAAGCGCCCAGACCCGCGTCGAAGGTTATAACTTCGATCTGCGTAAACATACCGTCGAGTTCGACGATGTGATGAATAAGCAGCGCCAGATTATTTATCAGGATCGCCGCGATATCCTTGATGGCAAAGATGTCCGTGACCAGATCCTGCAGATGATCGGCGAAGAGATCGCGGCCCTCGTGGATGAGCATCTGCCCGACGAGGGGCCCGCAAGCTGGGATCTCGAGTCGCTGCTGCGCCAGTATCGTCAGATCAATCCGACCCTGCCTGAGGCGATCACCCCCGCAACCCTCAGCACAAAAAGCCGTGATGAGATCGAGATCTGGCTTGTTGAGCAACTCGAGGCCGCCTACGAAGAGCGCGAACAGGCGATGGGGGCCGAGACAATCCGCTTTGTCGAGCGTCGGATGATGCTCGGCACGATTGACCGCCAGTGGATCGATTATCTGACCGCGATGGACGAGTTGCGCCAGAACATTATGTTGCAGGCGTTTGCCCAGCGCGATCCGTTGATCGAGTTTCGTAAACAGTCCTTTGCGATGTTCGATCAACTGAAAGAGAATATCACCCGCGATATCGTCTATCAGATCATTGCGCAGTCTTTTGCCTACGAACGCTACCTGCGCCAGCTTGAGCTTGAGCAGAAGAACCGTCTCGCCACGGCACGTGCGGCGGGCGGCAGCAGCGAAATGCAGAATGTGACGGCCAAACCCCAGCGCAAGCTCACGAATATTGGGCGCAACGAGCGCTGCCCCTGTGGCAGTGGCAAGAAGTTCAAGCATTGCCACGAGGGCCGCGAAGAAGAGCTTGTCCATCTGCTCGCTGCGCAGGGCCAGGGAGCACAACCAGTCCATGCCGCCGTTGCGCAGGCAAGCCAGCCCCAGCCCCAGGCCGTGCCAGCCGGAACCCAGGCCGAGGCGCGTCGCGGACGCCAGGTGCCCTCTAGTGTGCCTCGCGGCAAAAAGCGTTAAGGTTGTCTCGGGTTGACGCAAAGGCGCAACGCGGCGCATGCAGATCTAGCAAATCTTCGCGCCTCTGCGCCTTTGCGTCACATATCCCACCGTAAACGGGCAGCGAGCAGGCCGGCCACCCGCAGGGCGTCGCTGAAGGTCTGATCGCGATGCCGCAGGCGTAGTTCGGCGGCGAGCAGGTCGGCCAGACCCGGTTCTTCGCAGCGGGCGAGACGGCTGATCGGCTCCATCCCAGCGATGGTCGCCGTAGTCAACGCATACCCCGGGGTCTCGGTGCGGTCAACCCGGAAACTCGCGGTGACGCCATCGAGTGCTTCGAGATGCAAGGCAAGCATGCCAGGCGTCACCCCGATGGCAGCCTCCACCGGGCAGAGATCAATGGTGACGAGGCGGATCGCATCAGGCCCCACCCCAACCGCCGGGCGACGGAGATGAAAGCGGATCTGAGCGGCTTCGATGCTAACGGCATCCTCCAAGGGAACCCAAGCGAGCGACGACGCAAGCCATCCCGCGAACAACAGGCCCGCTACCGGGTTGTTTGCACCACCTGGCGCTTGATACGTGATCGTCACATGATCGATCCGCCGCAAATGTGGTAACAAGGGGCGGGTATCAAAAAACTGGGCCGTCAGTTCGCGCCACGCCGTTAGCGAGGCCCAGGTGAGGTCGCTGATCGCAAAGGTATGCAAGGCGAGTCCGCCCGACGACACCGCACGCTCAAGCTCGGCCATGTGCACGAGTTCTTTCGTTGGATGGGCAAACGCCTGTGAATTGACAATCACCCGGTCAACGACGCTGCGCAAACGAGTGAGCAACGGGTCAGCAAAAGGATCAGGGTGGCTGAGCCACAACACGACGGGCAAGTCGGGCACAAGCAGCGCCAGGATCAGCGAGGCCACCTGTTGCACCGCCGAGCCACGCGCATCAAGCGTGATCTGTTCACCACAGACCTGGGGCGTCCCGCGCCTACTCAAGAGGCAATTGGCTTGCACAAAGCCGTCTAGCCGCGGTTCCGGCGCATCCGGCTGCAACAGCGCCAGGATCGCCCGACTCGGATGGCTCGCCGTCAACTGCTGGATTGCGTCGGTCATACGGTCGGCATGTGCGGCATCGTGCGTACAGGCAATCAGGTTCAGCGTCAGGGCTCGGATCACCGCCTGACCATCAGGCGCCTTCTCGGCGCTCTCGCTCCAGAGTTGACGCAATTCACGCTCGATGGCCCCGATCTCAACCGTGGTCATACTGGTCATTGGTCACACCTCAGTCCCACGCTCGGAGGGCGTGCGAGGGCGAGACGCCCTCGCTCCCAGGGTGCAGAAACTCGTTGACAGAGTATTCACAAACGCCGCCAGGTACGCCCATCACGGGCCATGAACTCGTCGGCACTGGTTGGCCCCCAACTCCCGGCCTCGTAATTGGGAAACGGCTGTGCAGGTGACGCCAGCCAGCCCTGATGGATCGGCGTAATCAGCGACCAACTCGCCTCAACTTCGTCGCGCCGCGTAAAGAGCGTGCTGTCACCGAGCATGCAATCGAGCAGCAGGCGCTCATACGCTTCGGGTGAGGCCACCCCAAACGAGGTACCATAGCGAAAATCCATCGTCACCGGGCGAATCTGCGGCTGACCCGGTACTTTCGAGCCAAACTTGAGCGTAATGCCTTCGTCGGGCTGGATCTTGATCGCCAGCACATTTGGCTCGATATCGTGCATCGGGGTCTCGGCAAAGAGCATCGTTGGCACCGTCTTGAACTGAATCGCAATCTCGCTCACCCGGCGCGGGAGCGCTTTGCCACTCCGCAGGTAAAAAGGCACGCCCGCCCAGCGCCAGTTCTCGACAAAGAGCTTCAGCCCGACGTAGGTCTCGGTCTGCGAGGCCGGATCGACGCCACGCTCATCACGATAGCCAGGCAACGGACGACCGCTCAGGCTCCCGGCGTCATACTGACCACGCACGGTATACGTTGCCACCTCTTCAGGCCTGATCCGCCGGATGGCCCGTAGCACCTTGACCTTTTCGTCGCGGACGGCATCGGCATCATACGAAACCGGCGGCTCCATCGCGACGAGCGCCAGCAGTTGCATCAGATGGTTCTGGATCATATCGCGCAAGGCACCGGAGTGGTCATAATAGCCGCCCCGGTCTTCAACCCCCAGATTCTCGGCGACCGTAATCTGCACATGATCCACCGAACGACGATCCCAGAGCGGCTCGAAAATACCATTGGCAAAACGAAAAACCATGATATTTTGCACCGTCTCTTTACCTAAATAGTGATCAATACGGTAGACCTGCGGTTCCGCAAAGACGGCGAGCACCTGCTGATTGAGGGCCTGGGCACTGGCGAGATCGCGGCCAAAGGGCTTCTCGATAATGATGCGCGTCCAGCCACCATGAGGCGACTGATGGAGCCCGTGAGCGCCAAGTTGACGAATAATTTCGGGGTAGGCTTCGGGGGGTGTCGCGAGGTAAAAGACGCGATTGCCCCCGGTACCGCGGCGCAGATCAAGTTCGGTGAGGCGTGCAGCGAGGAGCGCATACGCAGACGGATCATCAAAGCTGCCCGGCTGATAGTGGATGCCGTCGGCGAAACTGGCCCAGAGTTCAGCTTCAACCGCACCACTCCGCGAATTGGCATTGACGCCATCGAGCAGCACCTGCCGAAACTGCGCATCATCCCAGGGACGACGCGCAAAGCCCACCACCGAAAAGCCCCCTGGCAACCGGCGCTCGTGGGCGAGATTATAGAGCGCCGGCACGAGTTTGCGGCTCGTCAAATCGCCACTGGCCCCAAAAATAACAACCGTACACGGTTCAGGGGTACGCCCAATACGCAACCCGTGCCGCAAAGGATTGGGCAGATCTGACATGGTTACCTATCTGACTGCTTGACCGCGTGACCACCAAACTGATTGCGGAGGGCCGCCAGCACCTTCGCACTAAAGCTATCGTCCTGCCGTGACCGGAAGCGGGTCTGCAGCGAGAGCGTAATGATTGGCGCAGGCACATCAAGATCAATCGCCTCTTGCACCGTCCAGCGACCTTCGCCGCTATCCTGCACATACCCCCGGATCTTGCTGAGATCCGCATCATCGGCAAACGCCCGCTCGGCCAGTTCAAGCAACCATGAACGCACCACACTGCCCTGGTTCCAGAGATGGCTAATCTTTTGCAGGTCAAACTCGTAGCGCGACTTCTCCAAGATCTCAAAACCCTCGGCGTAGGCTTGCATCATCCCATATTCGATGCCATTGTGGATCATCTTGACAAAGTGCCCCGCGCCCACCGGCCCGCAGAGCAGATAGCCCTCGGGCGGAGCCAGCGTCTGCAGGATCGGCTCGATATAGGCAAACGTCGCGGGATCGCCACCAACCATGGTGCAGTAGCCAACCTGAAGCCCCCAGATCCCACCGGAGACACCCGCATCCATAAAACGCAGGCCCTGCGCGGCAAGTTGCTCACCGTGCGCAATGCTCGCTTTATAATTATTATTGGCCCCATCAATCACAATATCACCTGGACTCAGCAAGGGCGTCACCTGCGCAAGATGCTCATCGGTCGCCTCGCCCGCGGGCAACATCAACCAGACAATCCGCGGCGAAGGGAGGGCTTCGACCAATTCTTCAAGCGTTGTCGCCGCAATTGCGCCGTGTTCAGCCGCAAGCTCTTCAGCCTTCGCCACCGTCCGATTATAGACAACCACACGATGCCCACCCTGAAGCAGGCGGATCGCCATATTGGCCCCCATACGGCCCAGGCCGATCAATCCAATCTCCATTGCAGTCTCTCCATGTTCTGTTTGGTGCTTAGGGATTATTATACCATCCCTGGCTGAGCACCCGCCGTTGCTCGGCTGCGTCAAGCACAGTCGCACAGGACTCCCAATCAACTGGTTCGACTTTTGCGTAGCGTATCTCGAATGGGTGGGCGCGAGGTATCTCGTCGATAATCTTGCGCGCCCGTTCCTGTTCGCCGAGTGCGACAGCCACCCAGGCATCTTCGAGTACGTCAGGGATCTGGCCAAAGAGCTGGAAGATATCCTGAAGCCGACTCGAAAGCAATTCATGGACACGATCTTCGACCGAACCACGGTAACGCAGATTATAGATCGCGACCTTATTGTGGGTCTGACCGATCCGCTGGATGCGGCCCTTGCGCTGCTCAAGCCGGGTTGGATTCCAAGGCAGGTCCAGGTTGATCAACCGGGCGAGCATCTGCAAGTTTAGCCCCTCGGATGCAGCATCAGTCCCCAGGAGCAACCGCAGTTGACCGAGTCGAACCATGTTCTTCAACTCATCGCGTGTCTGCCGGTGCCACTCACCGCCCTGAATAATCCCTGAGTTGCTCGATCCCGAGTAGAGGGCGATCGGTTCGTCTGGCAACTCCTCGGTAAGTCGTTCAGCGAGCCACTGAATCGAGTCGCGGTACTGGCTGAAGACGATGCAACCAAGCTGTAGCCAGCCGTGATCAATCAAGAGCTCGCGCACCTTCTCGTATTTCGGGTCGCGGCCCTGATTAGCGACCAAAGCATCGACAAAGCACTCGAGCAGGTCGCGCTCGGTTGGTGTCAGCGTGCGCGGCATTGCTTCGTCTGTACTGTGCAGTTGAGGCTCACCATCAAACTCATCGTCGTCTTGCTCGGGCTCCTCTATATTTGCCCAGTCACCGAGCATGCGCTCTGCAGTGATCTTGCCTGCATAGACGGTGCTGCCGACGCGCCGCAGCAGCAAGGTTTTGAGAAAGCCAGCCCCACGCATACGCACGCTGATCTGTTTGCAGAATTGCTCAGCTCGCTCGTAGGCCGTCTGGAGGTAGACCGGTACGCTTATGGCCTCTTCATCACGCTCTCCGAGCACGTCAACGTGGATGGGATCAAGGAGCGGCTCACCACTCTCGGGGTGAATCTGCTCCTCTAACTGCTTCCGTGTGCGTCGAATAATGCGACAGATGAAGGGGTTGCGGCTTGCGATAAAATCGCCGAATTGGGCACAGAGACGCGAGCGCACACTAACATTGAGATCCATGAGCCGACTGCCGTTGGCTACGGCAACATCGTCATTGAGCTGTAGCTCACGACGTAGCCGCTCATAAAATGGCCCTTCTGCTTTAAGGGGGAGCGGGTTGCGCAACCACTCCCACTGCTCGTTCTCATCTCGCGGCAGTTCGCGCCGCCCCATGATAAGGTTCAGCGCTTCTACCGGCTGTCGCCAACGGCTATGAGCATTGCCAAGTACCGATTCGTCGCCGTAACCCAATACACTCAGCAGATCCCATGCCTCAATCGGTCGCAACTGTACAGGGGTGGCCGTCGCGAGGAGGAGGCTACGTGTACGCTCGGCGATCTTGTACATGAAA
This sequence comes from Candidatus Chloroploca mongolica, assembly GCF_004762035.2. Classification (GTDB taxonomy): domain Bacteria; phylum Chloroflexota; class Chloroflexia; order Chloroflexales; family Chloroflexaceae; genus Chloroploca; species Chloroploca mongolica. The sequence continues at coordinate 199,733 of NZ_SIJK02000002.1, forward strand.
TCCAGAAGGTTGTTGGGATCAGGCTTCTCGCCATCGCGTCGATCGCCAAGATTCTGTCGGCGAGCACGATGAGCCTCGTCGAGAATGACGCAGTCATACTCAACCTTTAAGAGATGCTCTACGGCGGCTGAGCGGTAGCTGATCAATCCCCCAGAAATAATGCCAACGCGTCGTGGGCAGCGCCGGATCGCTTCTGGCCCAGCGGCAGGATACTCGAAGCCACGCTCATCGACCCACTGCTTGCCGTTCCATCCAGCCGACGGCATGTCAAGCAGGTCGGCAAGCTCGGTCTGCCACTGCCAAACTAAGGTCTTTGGACAGATCACAAGCACCGGTTTCGTTCCTGCTAAGGCAATCAGCTTAGCGGCCATGGCAAGCTGGAGCGTCTTGCCAAGGCCAACCTGGTCGGCGAGGATGTAGCGCGCTTTGCCCTGCGGCCCGTGATGAGCATCAATGACGGTCTTAACAAAGTACTTCTGATGCTCCCAGAGGCCGGCCTCACGACGATAGACAGGCGTCTCGACCAGCGCAGACGCAGGATCAGGCGGCGTATGCGCTGGTGCCTCATCAGTCCACGCCGCGACGGTGCTGATGACCTGCCGCCTGGCCAGGCGCTCGAGATCCTGGATGACTGCCTCGGCAAGAGGCACCGCGTATGGTGAGTTCCAGAGCGCATCAAACTCTTCCTGTACCCAGGCAACTGCCTCAGACGACGAGTCTTCCCAGAGTAGCTCATAGTTAATCTGCCAGCCGAATTTCGACTCGTTCACACTGCCTATGAAGCTTGTGGCGCTGCCATCCGCACACGTGATCACGCCAGCTTTGCCGTGGATAAGACCAAACACGCTGTCGGGGAGCACCTTAACAACGAGTTTTCCGCTGGTCAGCATGGCGTAGAGGCGTTGGAAGCGATTACGTACCTGTGGCTCGCCCTCGCCCTGAAGCAAGGCCTCGGGTCGTGTGCCACACCATGCGCGGCGCAGGGCCGCCTCTGCGGCTCGGGCCGTGCGAACATCGTGAGGGTGCAGATCAGAGTTGCACACCACCCGGATTTGCCCAGCGACGTGTTCGAGTTCCTCGCCTGCGACTTCCAACAGTGATGAACTGAAATAGCCAGCGATGCGGTCATAGCGCAGAGCACCGCGCAGGCGCTCGGTGAGGAAGGAGCGGTCAAGCCGCTGGCGACGTGATGAGTAGCGGGTAATCATAAATGTGTGCAGAATGTAGCGAACGAAGCGTTACGCTGCCGTGCTAATTCGAGATCAACATGCGTTGCCAGGCATTGTTGCACGTGTTCGGTATAATTCTGTCGAAGTTGGGCCTTGAGCCATCTCTTGGGATCAGGGGGCGTATGCTCGGTGTTTGCAGATCCTGCCGGAACTCTTGCGAGTTTACAGTAGGTGCAGCCTGGTGCTAAACCAGCAATCAGCCAGGACTCGGTCTCGATCTTTGCCCAGCATACAACAACGCTGACCCTTAACTCGTTAGCAATCACGGTAGCTCGCCTTGGCATATCAAGATACTCTTGCGTCAAACTTTGATACGGCTCAAAGGTGGTGTCACCGTCCATGAGAATGATAAAGCGTTGCTCGCCAAGCGCGTGAAGACGCCTAAGCGTATCCTCAAAGCCACGTACGCGCCGGATGATATTTGCCTTCCCGCTTGCGTTGACGCATTTAATTCTGACTGACTCAGCCAAAGTACGTCGCGCCAGGATCGGGATGATAGCTTGTTCACCAGGACCTTCGACTATTACCGTGATCATACTTCGCTATCCATCAATTCTGGTGCAATTGGCTGCGGTTCGTCCCCGAAACCACCCTCTCGTTGGAAGTCACTCGGTCGTCCGAGGTTTTTTGCTATGCCGATCATTGCCGCTCTTGGCGCTGGGATAATTGCTTTTGTCCCCTTCCTTTGGGTGACAAAGCAGGCAATTCCGCCCTCGACATCATGCTGAGAGTCTAGACCTAAAGCCTCATCCAAGACGATTGGCGAGTGGGTTGTCAAAAAGATTTGCGAAGGATTCCGTCGGCGGGTAGCTGTGTCGCGAACACGCTGAAGAAAGCGTTGGATGGCATAGAGATGGAGTGCATTCTCTGGTTCTTCAATCACAATAACTGGGGGCGGCGTCGCTTGAAGCAGTACCGCAAAGAGTCCTAAAAGACGAATCGTTCCATCAGACATTTCAGGTAACTGAAAGTCTACGCGGGTATCACGCTCAGTGAAGCGTAGGGTCTTCAGGTTAAGCAGCCGATCGGGCTTGATTTCGTCAATATAGGGCACGACCTCTTGCAGTGCAGCAAGTAACTGCTCTGATTGATCAGTTTTTTGCAGTAAGCGCGCCACATAGGGAACAATGTTTTCACCATTACGGCGCAATTCCTGATCGTCATTGACGATGGAGCGCCGCACGGCTCCTGGCTCAATATTGTAGACGCGCCACGAAGCAATATAGTTACTAATCAAACGCGCACCACGCATATAGCGTGAAAAAAGCAGCAGCTCATCTTCACCGCTCTCATCCAGAAAGAGAGCCTCGATATTTTGGGCGTCAATCGTATTTTGGGGGTCATGCCAACTCTTGATGGTTGTGCCATCGCGCTCAAAACCAATGGTTATCTCTTCCAAGTTTGGGATGGGGCGAACCATACCCTTATCATCGCGACGGATAGGCCGCCGTTCATAGACAACTGCATCTAAAAACTCATTCTTTACTTGAATGCTTGCCGCACGACTCAGCTCGAAACCATAGCTAACCCGCTTAATCCCCCTATCTTTATCTTCGCCTAACTCAAGACGAAAGCGCATCGTGAAGGCACCACGAGGCGTTCGTGTGCGAACTTGTTCAAGACCGCCATACTCGCCAAACGCTTCGACAAGCCCGCGTCGGGCGATCAGCGAGAAGAAATCGATCAAGTCGGCAAAGTTGGTCTTGCCAGTTCCATTCGCACCGATAAGGACATTGATCTTGCTCGGCTGAATGTCAAATTCGCGTAAACCTTTAAATCCTCTGCCCGTCAATCTTGTAATCATGCATAATCCTTATGCGGTATCAAATATGATCATTCCGCACTGCCCCCGCCACCACTGCCGCCACCGCTGCGTCAGCGCTCCACTCCAGTGCGGCATTGTGCTGACATTGCCCAACGGCGGCCAGATACTCCAGGATATGGACTAGCTTCTCGCGGTTAGGCCAGTAGTCGGGTAGCTCGGTCTTCAGCCAACTCAAAATGTGCATCGTAAACGTCTCCACTGGCGCACCGGCTTCGTGCCTTGGCACATAGCACAAGTGTACCGCAATCAGCGGTTTTGGTCAACACAATGGGCAAAAGCCGCTCAAGCGGGGCGCTTCCTCCACCGGGTAGCCGGGGCGCATTACTGCGCCCCAGCCCCCTCAGAACCGGACGTGACGCTCTCACGTCATCCGGCTCAAGCCTTGAGCACCTTATAGCCTCGTCGCTGGTGATGCTGATGATGACACCATCTATGAACAGGCCGTTTGTTCTCCGGTTCATCCGACCCTCCTGCGTGGCGCGGAACAATGTGATCCGCCTCAATCGGGTCGTCTGTTGCGAATGGTACCCAGCACATGCCACAGCGGTAGCCGTACCGATACAGCAGTTCCCTTCGTACCTGCGAGGCCGTTTGTCGGGCAATCTGTCGCTTGGTTCGCTCCTGCCAATAGGCGCGGAGCTTCGGGTCATAGGGACTGTTTCGCCCGCTGACCTTCACGTAGCGTGTGATCGGCACCGACGTTGGTTTGACCAATTCGGCGTTCCCGTCCGCAAATGTCCAGTACCCGTCGTTGCGGAAGTACCGTTGTTTGACCCAGCGGCTCCCCTTGTTCGGGTGCCGCCGCTTGGCCCATCGCCAGAGCATTTGCCATTGCCGATGGCGAACTTTGCTGAACGTCTGCTTGGCCGCGCAATGCCGGTAGTAGTTCGCCCATCCCCGGATGACCGGGTTGAGGTCGTGGACGATTTTTCCGGCTGGTTCCTGCTGATGTGTGTCCAGGTAGGCTTTGATGGAGCGAAGATGCTTGTGGACTTTCTCCTTTTGGGGAGTGGTCAGCAGGGTGCGCTTGAACCGCCTGATCTGGAAGCCAAGGAAATTGAAGCCCTCTGTGACGTGGACGATGCGCGTTTTGGCTTCACTCAACGTCAATCCCCGTTCCGAAAGGAATGCAACGATGCGGGGCTGGACGTAGGTTTCCAGTACCGCTCGTGTCGGTGCCGTCACCACGAAGTCGTCGGCATAGCGGATCAGGCTGATGCCGCTGTTGGGGTGTTTCCGTTTGGCTGGCGGGATGAGCTTTCCTTCTGGCGTTTCCGCACCAAAAAGTCGTTCCATCCCGTCGAGGGCGATGTTCGCCAGCAGCGGCGAGATAACCCCGCCTTGTGGCGTTCCCGCTTCGGTGTCGGTGTAGTGGCCGAGTTCGACCACCCCGGCTTTCAGCCAACGGCGGATGACGGCAGCGAAGACCGGGACGCGGTTCAACAGGGTTGTGTGATCGATAGTGTCGAAGCAGCCTTTGATGTCTGCATCGAGGATCCACTTGCTCGACCCTTGCTGGTTCAGTGTTGTGTGGATGGCAGTGATCGCGTCCATGGTGCTGCGGCCAGGGCGGAAGCCATACGAGTTGGCTTCAAAGCGGGCTTCCCATTCGGGTTCGAGCGCCGCCTTGACGATGGCCTGCATCACGCGGTCTTTCACGGTCGGTATGCCCAACGGTCGCTGTTTGCCGTCGCTCTTTGGGATGTATACCCGCCGCGCAGGTTTGGGGCGATAGCCGTTGAGGCTCAGGCCGTCGCTCAGCAGGTGCATGCGTGCTTCGGGCGTGTCGCATATCACGCCGTCAACGCCTGCGGTGCGTTTGCCCCTGTTCTCTTGGGTGACGCGGCGGATTGCCAGGAGCTTGTTCGACGTGGCGCGCACCAGGAGCTTTTGAAGGTCTTTGACCTTGTTCCATTCCTGGCGCTCGGTGGCGCGGTAAATCCGCTCTTGCAGCCGCCGTACATGCCGTTCCACCGCAGCCCACGAGATGTCGGCCCAGGTTGGTTCAGTCTGCGCTTCAGTCGGTTCAGTGAAGATGTTCACCGTCTAACGTCTCCAAAGCTACGAGCGTTGCCCGAGGTTCCTTACCGTCAAGACCAGTCGGATGTCTGCTCCCTTTTGGAATGGGTAGCCCCGCCTCGTGGCGGCCCTATCCCGGCTATTACCGCCGGGCCTTCGCTTCGTCCGACCTCTCGTTCCCCCTGCATCGTCTCCCTTCCTTACGGTCGGGCTACCGCCGAGGCGGGATGCAAGGGGTTTCCCCAGTTGGCGACAAAGAAGATGCGCGTGGGCGAGGTTGGAGCCTGTCCCCCGGTGAGCGTTATGGATGTCGCTGTACGGAGCCTGAGCCGTACAGTCCTGCTCACGTACCATGTTGGTTACGGTATGTCAGCCTCTTTTACCGTTTGGGCTTAACGAGGTTTAGATGGCTCTTTGCTCGCGCTCAACCGTCCCACGCTTCCCTAGTCCACAGCCGCCGTGAGGCTGGCAGCTATCGGAACATTGTCCCCAGGGCTTCAGACGGTTGCTTGCGCTTCCGCCTGCCTGGGTAGGGACACCTGGACATCACAGGGTTCACGTCTACGTTGGTTCGTACCTCCATAGGTGATACTTCTCTGCGGCCCTTGTCGGGATCTGGTGCCTATGCGGGCACCGCTCCCGCTGGTCGCAACAGGGCTAAAGCACCTGGGCTTCCGCGCCAAAGGCAAGTATCCGTGAATGCAAGCGTTGGCAGTACCCACATTTCTCACTCACCCCTGGATCAACCGCAACAGTGCCTCGTTGAGCATCGCATAGCCTGCGGCACTGAGGTGCAGTTCGTCGTCGGCATAACGGCTGTAGACAAAACCGTCTGGCCCGCAGAGCACCGCAGCGCTGTCGAGCAGTTGCACGCCGTCTGTTACCAGGGTTGGCAGCCGCGCATTGACGGCCAGAATCGCGGCCTGAACCTGCGAACTGGCCCATGGCCCGCGGGCCAATGGGAAGATCGTAGTGAGAACGACCGGCGCAGCGATACGACGCGCCTCGGTGGTGACCGTTGCAAGCGCAGCGAACACTGCGTTTTGCGTTGCGAGGCCCGGCGATCCACCTGCGAGATCGTTGACGCCAAGCTGCAGCACGATCACATCGGGGTGCAATGGCTCGACCATGCGGGTGAAATGGCGCGCCAGGTAGGTCGCACTGCCGCCCGGCACTCCGGCGTTGAGAAAACGCAAACCGGCGAGGTTCGGTGTCAGCCACCAGTCCGCCCGCGAGTCGCCGAAGAAGACAACGCGGCGCACTGGTGAAGATTGGAGAGGTGATGATGCTTGCATAGAGTTAGAACGATTCCTTTGCGCCTTTGCGCCTTTGCGTCAAAAAATCTGTCTTCATTCGAAAAGTATTGGACTTACAGCCAGATCCGCTCGGCAGGGAACGTTCCCTCCACCTGATGCGCATACGCAGCGATCGCAGCGGTCAGCGCCGTACTCGCGTCGGCTACGTCACTCACCGCGAGCCCGAGTTGGCTCTGGGCCAATTCGACCATCTGGCTCGTGTAGGCCGCAATCGCGGCCAGTTTGGTGTCGAGCGTTGCGTCTATCGTCATGATTTGCTTATTCAATGGTAGGTCAATTTTTGCAAGTCGCTCGGCGAGTGCGCCGGGACGCATGGCATATGGGATGTCCTCATAGTAGATGAGGTTCGTCCCTACCACGGTACGCGCCGCAGCATGCGTCAACAGGTGATCGACATGCGCCCCGATCCCCAGTGGGGCATAAAAGGTCGCCTCGGGCAGACGCTCGCGGAGGGTGATCAGTAGCGTCGTGATCTCGGCATGCAAGGGGTCGTCGGCAGTAGGCTGATGGAAGAGGGTTGTCCGACTGGTATAGGCCGTCGGGTGACGATAGATCGCATCGAGATAACCAGCCCACAAGCCATCAGCGCCGAGCAATGCCAGGGCTGCCTCGTCCTCACGGAGCCGGGTCGCCACAACCTCGGCAGGACTGAGCCCCCAGGCGGTATGAAAGACCTGCGCGAGTTCACTGAAGGGGCCTTCCGGCGACGGCGTTGCGGTGCAGAGCGTCACGACAAGCACGCGCTGCTCCGCACGGTGCTGCGCACTGATCGCCCCGCCACACGAGAGCGCTGCGTCATCGAGGTGCGGCGAGAGGTAGACATGGTCGTAGGTGTGGCTTAGTTCGTTCAGGGAATGGAAGATCATGTCCTTATTCCTTGCCTCAGTGCGTCAATGTAACTTTGTTCAGGCCACGCGGCGTAGCCGGATCAAGCCCGCGGGCGATCGTAAGATGGTGGCAAAAGAGTTGGGCAGGGATGATGCTCACAAGCGGCATCAGCCACGATGCCACGCCTGTGGGTAGCCGCAATCCCACTGTTGCCCCTTCCAGCGTCGCTGCATCATCCGAAAGGACTAAAAGCTGCACCCCCTGGGTCGTACGCATACGGATGAGCAGGTCACGTACCGGGGCGAGGCCAGGATCGGTCGGGGCGACAGCCAGAATCGCAAAGCCTGGTTCAACCAACGCAATTGGCCCGTGCTGAAACTCTGCGGTTGAGTAACGCTCGGCAATGACATAGGCCAGTTCCTTGAGTTTGAGCGACCATTCAAGGGCAGTCGTAAAGTGAAAGCCGCGCCCCAGCACAACACATTCACGCATCGCCCGAAAATGCTCGGCTGCCGCCACAAGCTCAGGGTCAAGTCTCAGCGCCTCGGCAGCGGCGACCGGTACCCGCTCCAGCGCCGACCACATCGCGGGGTCGTCGGCGAGCGCGGCGGACAGCATCGCAAAGAGCATCAATTCGCCTGTGTAGGTCTTGGTTGCGGCCACCGCTCGCTCGGGGCCAGCCTGGATCGCCAGGCTCAATTCGGCAGCCTCGGCCAGCGGCGAGTGTGGATCGTTGGTGATCGCCAGCGTCAACGCGCCTTGCCTGCGGCCTTCAGCCAGCACGGCGACAATGTCAGGCGATTGTCCCGACTGTGAAACGCCGACGACGAGCGCGTTGGCTATCTGCGGCGGACGATTGTAGACAGTAAAGAGCGACGGCGCGCCAAGGGCAACCGGGAGACCATTGAAAGCCCCGAACACGTACTGCCCATAGATGCCGGCGTGTTCCGAGGTACCGCGCGCCACGAGATACACGTATTGTACCCCACGCGCACGGATCGCGGCAGCGACCGCTGCGACCTGCGTGCGCGCATGATCAAGCAGACCCTGCAGCACGACGGGTTGTTCACGAATTTCTTCCAGGAGAGTCATAGTTTGGTTTCTTTCACGTTAGGCGCTCACAGGCACGGGTAAACGACCTGGTGCATCGGCCCGCCCAAAGAGGGTGTCAGCAAGCGCGGTGAGCGCGGGCAGAGCGATGCTGTAGGTACAGAGACAGGTTGGGGCTGCCGGGTAGACCATGGTATCGTAGGGCAGCCGCAGCGCTGCCGCAATCACAGGCACCCCTTGCTGCACCAGCGCCTCGACCAGCGCCGCCTGGCCGGGGCGCGTGGTGGCGTTGATTGTCCCGATGATCACGAGATCATAGTCGGCCAGTTCCGCGCTTAGCGCAGCCACCTCAGCCGCCGCCGGGTCTGCTGCGATGACGAGTTCATCGGTGCGCGCATGGTAACGACGGATCGCCGCGCCCAATGCGCAGTGTTCGTAGCTCGATGTATCAGCAGGCGTCAGGTCGGCCAGTTCAGGTGTAACCACAACCAGACGGGCCTCGGCAGGCAAACGCAAGGGCAGGCGACCAACCCGGTCGCGCACCAGCGTGATCGCCCGCGCCGCGACCTCAGCCGCGAGCGCCTGATGCGCGGCACAGCCGACGACCGCCAGATCGGGTTGCACCTGAGTTGCCAGCCAGCGCTTGAGCGCCGTCACCCGCCCGGCGGCGGCCTCTAGATTGGCCGGGGCGAGGTGACCAGCCTGCGCCGCAGCGAGTAGAGTTGCATACGCCTGCGCAGGATCGTTCGGTTCCGCCAGCAGCAATAGATCGACGCCAGCCGCTGCCGCCTGCACCAGCCGGTCGTTCCACTCGGCTTCCGTGCCAAAACCCGCCATATTCAGCGCATCGCTGACAACGACCCCGCGAAAGCCGAGGGTTCCGCGCAACAGATCTTCCAGCACCCCCGGAGCCAGCGTCGTCGGCACATCAACCCGCCCGGTCAGCGCCGGCACCGCCAGATGCGCCGCCATCACCAGCCGTGCGCCAGCCGCAATCGTCGCCGCAAAGGGGGCCAATTCAAGTTGCTGCAACCGCGTCACGTCGTGCGGCAGCACGCCCAACGTATGGTGCGTATCGGCGTCGGTATCGCCGTGCCCAGGGAAATGCTTGGCCGTCGCGGCGACGCCACTCGCTTGCAAACCCTCAACCATCGCCGACGCAAGTCGCCCCACCAGCGCGGGGTCAGCACCAAACGAACGCACGCCAATCACCGGATTGGCCGGGTTGCTCTGCACATCAACGACCGGTGCAAAATTGACGTTCACGCCAAGCGCAGCTAGTTCCTGCCCAAGCGCCGCCCCTACCCGCCGGGCCAGTTCTGCATCACCTGTCGCGCCCAGCGCCATATTACCGGGAAACGCCGTCGCCCCCGGTAACACCTGCAATTGCCCGCCCTCTTGATCGGCACAGATCAGCAGCGGCAGTTGCCCCGCCGCCCGCGCTGCTGCCTGGAGTGCCCCGGTGAGCGCCCGCACCTGCGGCGGTGTCGCCAGATTGAGTTTGCGAAAGAGCGTCACGCCGCCGAGTGGGCGCTGCCGCACGAACTCCAGTAACGCAGGCGGAGCCTCATAGCCCTGAAACCAGAGCAAGAGCCGCTGGCTGATCTGATCTTCACGTTCCATCGCTTCTTCTGCTTCCGCTTGAAGGTGCCGCACGGTCATAACGTTGCGCCTTTGCGCCTTTGCGTCAAAACAACCGCCTACACAAGGGGACATGATCTTACCCCGCTAACCGCAGGCTCACAATCTGCTTTGCCCCCATCACCACGTCAAACACGCCCTCGCGCACTGGCAACGGTGCCTCAAGCGGCTCGCCCGCCAGATTCACCCGCTGGGCCTGGCGGATCGTCGTAGGCACATGCAACGTCGCCGTGATCGCAGCCTCTTCAGGGTTGAAGATCCGTACCTCCAACCCCAACGCCGTCTGCGCAAGGCTACTCAAGACGGCCCCCCCGCTGAGGCGCAACAGGCTAGCGCTGAGCGGCAGGCGTTGCGTCGGTTGCATAACGGGCCTATCGCCAGCCGCGCACTGACTCGTGCGCAATCCAGCGGCCACCTGCTGCGCCAACGCGCCGAGGGCCGCCCGGTCGGGGGCTGCGTTCAGCGGCACCAGCCAGTAACGCACGGCGAGTTGCTCGCCCAACAGTTGGCCATCCGGCTCTCCGTCGGTCAACACAGTACGCCCGGTACTGCGATAGAGCGTCAGGGCGAGCGAGCGATCAGGCCGATCGAGCACCGCCGTTTCCAGTTGCCCCGGCGCAACAACGGCCAGGCCACGCCCTGCCGCATAGACTGCGCTCCAATTCAATTGGGGGCGGCCTTCGACTTCCAACTCACGATAGGTATGCGCGTCGGCACGCAACGCCACTGGTCGTTCGAGCACATCAAACGCGCCATCAGCCAGATAGGTTGCGGCGTCTGTGCCACTCGGCAGCAGCACGCGCAACCGATGGTCAAACGCCGTGTTGCGCACCTTCGTCGCGACTTCCACCCGCGCACAACCGGGGCGCAGACTCACCAGCGTATCAAGCTCCAGCGTTGTCAGCGTCTCGGCGCGCGTGCCGCGTACGAAATCAAAACGCTCGGGCACACGTAGCGCCGTCCGCAGGCGGAACGTCGTCAGATACGGGCCGTTATGCACCAGGGCCACGCTCGTCGCGGCCCCGCACGAGCTATGCGCCGCATCGGCAACGGCCAGGCCGTGGAACCAGCCATCACCAATGTCGGCGCAATCTTCAAAACTCAGCAGGTGTTCGTAGGTAGCCCCATTCCGTCGATCATGCAGGCGCAAGGTGCCATCAGGTGCAATGGCAACCTCCAGCAACTCGTTCGCCATCGTGCGATCGCTGGTCGCCAGACCGCGCCCAGGATGGCGCGTTGGTTGAGCGATCGGGCGCGGACTCTGATGAGGCAACAGCGGGTCGAGCGCGCCAGGGCGCACGGTGAGACTCACGTAGCCAAGGGCCGGCAGCACCAGCGGCAGGCTCACGCGCACCTCGTGTACCTGAACCCCCTGCGGAAACTTATGCGGATCGAGGCGCGTTCGCGTCACCCCGAGGCGCTGGCTCAGGCGCTGGTATGGCACCTCGTTCCCCGCCGGATCGTAGATGCGAAAAGCCGGCAGATCCTCAAAGCCAAAGAACTCGGTGAACGTCGGCCAGGTACACGGAAGATCGAGGGTTAGCTCGATCGTCTCACTCAGCGGCTGAGCCAGTGAGTTAAAGACGACCACCCGCATCTCGTGCGCGGCCACGTCGCCCGCAACCGCTAGCGCCAGGGCACTCGTCGCCTCGCTGGCAAGCAGGTCGGCGATCTGGCGGCACTGGCTAAAGCGATAGTGCATATCGCGGTGCACCAGATCAATGCTACAGCCGCCAAGCGAGTCGTGGGGATGGTTCTGGAGCAGCCAGCGCCAGGCAATTTCGAGCAACTGGTGCGGATAGGGCCGCCCGAGGGCGAGCGCCGCCCAGACGCTGAACGGCTCGGCCCAGCGGGTGAGCAGCGTCTCGCAGGCGGCATTTTCCTGCTTGAGCGGCACGCGACTCGCGAGCACGCCCGGAATGAGCCAGGCCTCGTTCTCGGCGCGTGGCGGAAGACCCGGCTCGCGCAGTTCACCACTGATCGTCGCGGTAATCGCCGAAGGATCAGCGAGCAGGTCGTCAAGATAGGCATCGAGGCTCGCATGGATCAACGCAAAGGGCGCACCGGCATCCTGGCTATAGGCCGTCACAGCCTCATAAACCGTCGCATCCCAGGCCAGATGATCGCCGCCATCAAAGACGAGCAGCGGCGCAACCGACGTTACTTCGGCCTCGGCGTCAAGATACGCCGCCAAGCGCGCACGTGCCTCGGCGGCCCCCACGCGCCGCCCCGGATCATCGGCAGCGCGCACCTCAAACGCAAAAGCCGAATAGCCCCCGCGCCCAAAACGATAGGTTGGCAAAACCGTGCCATCGGCCCCACACCAGTGAAAATGTCGCCCCGCCGCGAAATTGACCCCACGCCAAAGGAAAACCCCGCGTAACCCGAAGCCGGCAAAGATCTGCGGCAACTGACTGATATGCCCAAACTGATCACAGACCCAGCCTGCTGACGAGGGCACCGCCCCAAACCGTCGCGCCACCTCGCAGCCATAGCGCAGATTGCGCACCAGTGCCTCGCCCGAGACCAAAAATTCATCAGGCACGGTATACCAGGGGCCAACGACCAGCAACCCGGCGCGGGCCAGCGCCTCAACCTCGGCGCGGCGCTCGGGGCGCACCTCGAGGTAATCCTCGAGCATGATCGCCTGACCGTCCGTGGTAAACGGCCCGTGCAGACGGCCTGTTGCCAACGCATCGAGCACCTCATCGAGCAACGTCACCAGCGCCGAGCGAAAATGCTGCAGCGGGCGATACCACTCACGATCCCAGTGGCTCGAAAGAACATAATGCGCACGTCGTTTCATAGAACCCCTGGCCCCTGCCTAGCCCTTCACTGCGCCCGAAAGCCCGGCGACAAAGTAGCGCTGCGCGAAAATAAAGGCGATCAGAATAGGGATGATCACCATCACCGCCCCAGCGGCAATCAGGCGAAAATCGGCGGTAAACATCCCCCGCAGGGCCATCAAACCGACAGGCAGCGTATACAACTCACGCGTACGCAGCATCAGTGACGGCCAGAGCAGCGCGTTCCACGACGTAACCGCCGTAAAGACTGCCGCCGTCGCCAGCGAGGGCCGGATTGTCGGCGTCAACACCGACCACCAGATGCGCAACTCGTTCGCCCCATCGATCCGCGCCGCATCAATCAGATCGTTTGGCACCGTCTTGTACGCCTGGCGCAACAGAAAAATATTGAACGCACTGAAGACACTCGGAAAGATCAGCGCCCAGAGCGTATCATAGTACTGAAAGACCTGTACCGCCAGAATATAACCAGGAATAAAGGTCAATTCTGCCGGCACAATCAGCGTCGCCAACAACAGATAAAAGATCACCTCGCGCCCAGGAAAATTCATCTTGGCGAGCGGATAAGCCGCCAGCGACGAAACCGTCACATTGAGCGTCACGGTTAGCGCAGCCACAAACAGACTATTGAGAAAAAAGCGCCAGATCGGCAACTGCTCCCAGACGCGGGTAAAATTCGCCAGCGTTGGCTCACGCGGCAGAAACTGCGGCGGAAAGCCAAAAACCGCATCACTCGGGCCCTTCAACGCCGTCATCAGCAACCAGAGAAATGGCAACACCGTCACGATACTTGCTAGCAACAACAAGCCATACCAAAAGAGATTGCGTGTCCAGGCGGGACGAACGGAGCGCGTCCGGCCTGTGGGCATCGGCTCAGCAACTGTGCTCATCCAGATCCTCCTACCTTTCCCCTCGCTCAAGCATCCGCACATTAATGATCGAGAAGGTCAGCGTGATCACCAGCAAGACCATCGCAATCGCCGAGGCGTAGCCAACATTTTGCAAGCGAAAAGCCTGCTTCCAGAGGTAGAACACCATTGTTGAGCCGCTATTGAGGATACCGCCCGTGCCATTCGTGAGCACATAGATCTCATCGAAAACCTTGAGCGCACTGAGACTCGAAATCACTGCGACAAAGACTATCGATGGGCGTAGCCCTGGCACACTGACGTGCCAATGCTTCTGAAATTCATTGCATCCGTCGATGCGCGCCGCATCGTAGAGATCCTCAGGGATCGATTGCAACCCGGCGAGAAAGACGACCATGTAGTACCCAACGCCCATCCAGGTCGTCATCATCATCGCGATCGGCAACGTCCAGCCTGGCTCGGTCAGAAAGATGATCGGTTTTTCGATCACCCCCGCCGAGAGCAGCATGCCATTGATCGGTCCGCCACTTCCGTCAAAAAGGAATTGCCAGGCGATGCCAACCGCCACCGCCCCCGTGATCACCGGGATATAGTAGAGCGCCCGGAAGACCCCGATGCCTAGCAAGGGGCGATTGACAATGATCGCCAGCGCAATCGCGCTCACAATAATCACCGGCGTCACCAGCAAGTAGGTGAACGAGTTGCGCAACGACAGCCAGAAGACCCCATCACCAAGCAGACGCTGGTAATTTGCCAGACCCACCGGCTCAGCCGGGCGCAAAATGTTGTACTCAGTGAAACTGAGGTAGCCGACGCTCGCCAACGGATAGAGCGTGAAGGTCGCCATAAAGAGCAGCGCCGGCAGCAAAAAGAGATACGGGGTCAGGCGCGAGCGTAACGTGTTGCTCATGATTCTTCTCGTTTCCGCCCTTAAAACCTATGGGATGCTGGTCATTTTTGCCAGCATAAGCGCGATTTTTGAGGGCTTATGTCCTCACCCCCGGCAGTTTGTGCTGGAAAAAGCCAGCGACGCTGGCTTTTTCCAGCACAAGTACAATCCTTCCCCGTGTATGCGGGGATGAAGGCGAAAGCTACCGAATCAAGCCATTGGCCTGCTGCACCGCGTCGCTCAGCACGGTCTGCGGATCGGCACCACCAAAGATCGCCCCCTCAATCGCCTGGCGAACAATGTCGTTCACTTCAGCCGGACGTGGAATTTCGGGCAAAATGTTCTTTTGCTGCGAAATAATGCCTTCGGCCAGCGGGCGGATCTGATCCTCGATCGCTACCGGCTGCTGTGTGAAGAAGGGATCTTCGTAACTCGCTGGCGTCGAGGGGTAGATCGCGACGAGCTTGGAAAATTCGAGCATGCTCTGTGGGTTCGAGAAGAAGGCCGCCAGCGCTGCGGATGCCTTGGGATACGGGGTGCTCTGGCTGACGACAATCGACATCGAGACGGGAGGCAAGGCACCCGAGCGGCCAATCGCCCGCGGGGCCAGCGCCAGGTAGCCATAGCGGCCAGGGTTGCCCTCGCGTACCAGGCGGATCAGCTGCGGGCCAGTTACATAGAAGGGCATCTGCGCCGCGGTGAAACGCTCGAGGCCAATGCGGTCGTCGGCGTCGTTCAACAGGATCAAGTCGCGGTGGATCGCCCCGGCCTCGTTCAGATCAACATAGTCCTGCAACCACTGAACTGCTTCGGGTGAGTCGAAGGTGAAGGCAGTGCCGTCGGCGTTCATCACCTCGACGTTGCCCTCGTAGGCCATTGTCTGCAACAGGTTGCCGGTCTGCATGCGCAGGCCACACGGGATGTCACTCGCCTCGTAGAAGTCGAGACAGAATTGCTTCTGCTCATCGAAGGTCGTGGGCAGATCGTCCATGGTATACCCGGCGTTCTCAAGTACGTCGGTGTTGGCGAGATAGGCGTCAACCGCCTGGTACCAGGGCACCTGGAAGCTCGAACCACCAACATTGGTCTGATTGAACAGATCAGGGAAGTACTGATCCTGCACGGCTGGGGGCAACGCTTCGCTCATGTTCAGCAACTGCTCATTCTGGGCAAATTCTTGCACCCAACCCGTCGGGATGTTGACGACATCGGGGGCATTGCCCGCCGCCAGGCTGTTGCGGTACTCTTCCTGGAGCGTGGCCTGACGATCTTCCCACTTCACTGTAACGCCTGGGTAGGCTTCGTTGAAGCGGGCGATAGTGCTCTGAATATACTCATCGAACGTCGGCGAGAGGAAGAAGGTCCAGAAGGTGATCGTGGCCCCTTCCTCAACCTCCATCACGGCCTCGGGGTTCGGCCCGGGGGTTGGGGTGACAATTACTTGCTGTTCAACGACCTCGGTCTGCACAACAACCTGGGTCTGCACGACAACCTGAGGTTCAGCGGGGGCCTGGGTCGCCGGGGCGGCTCCGCCACAGGCAACCAGGATCATGGCGAACATGGTCAGAAAGATGGTTAACGCAAAGCGTCGATTGCGGATCATATGAATCTTGCTCCTCATACTTGTTTCTGCGGTACGTTGCACTGGGAACGCGGGTCGCTGGCCGTTTTGATCCCAGGCAGACCAGAACATGTCGTTCACTGAATCGTTCACGAGGTTCCTGGGCGGTTGATCTTCGTACGTGGTGAGTGGCCATCACCCCCTTTCTGTGGTCGTTCAAACGATGGCTTCCAGGTCAAAATCAAGCTCGAAGGTTCGTCCCCAGGGGAACCGGACACTTGCCTGGTTCAGGCGGTAGCGTTCAGCAAAGCCTGGCAATGCGGCAAGAAAATGTGCGAGTTCAGCTGCGCTCCGTTGCCGCGCTAGCTCGGCCCACTCCGGGGTGACGGGATCGTGGTGACCGGTATGTTGCGTGAGCCAGGCCCGCACGTCGGCCCGCACCATATGCTGGTAGCCCCAATCCTCGACCAGGCGGTGCAGCAGTAGCCGTTCGTGGGCAATCGCCCCGGCAGGCGTGCTGATCAATTGGGCGGCAAAGGCCTGCGCCAGCGTGGTGCCAATGGTATTGCCGGCGGTATTCCAGGCTCCGTAGGCCGTCAGTTGGGCCAGCGGCACACGCTCGCTCAGTACCTCCATCAGCGCCGGGTCGGCCCCATTCGGGTAGGCGACATCGGCAATAGCAACCGCCTGCCCCGCCGCAAGCCGGGAGGCCGCCTCATCAGCAAGCCTGTTCAATGCGGGGAGGCGTGCGGTCTTCTCCTCTGCTGCATGCGCCGCATCCCATTCGGCACGCCGCGCTACCGGTGCATTCACCCCCAACCAGATCGGCGCGTCACCCTCGGTCAGATGCGCTCCCGCAGCCGCCACCTGCCGCGCCACGGTCAGCCGGATCGGGCCATCTTCATAGGCCGCCACGTGCTCGGCCCCTTGCAACGGCGCATACGCGACCGTCACTGCGGGTCGCACCCCGGCACGCTCATGCAGCAGCCGCGCCACCAGAACCGACCCCACTTCATCGGCGCCAGGGTACATCAGCAGCGACGGGGTTGCCGTGGTCTTGTGGAGCGAAGCGCCCAGGCTTCCCAACAATGCGCCCCAGCTCGCCAGCCATCCCTTTTCCCGCGAGGGCAAGCCAGACGGACTCGTGTCGTCAGAACTGAGCACCAGCAGGTCAAGCGTGCCATCCTCCAGCAGGCCGAGGGCCGCGAGATTGACGGTATGGTTGCGGAGGCGCCGGACGAGCAGGTCGCGCCGGTACGTCGCCGGGATCGCTGCCTCGGCTGCCGCCAACGCCTCGGCAACCGCCTCGCCACGCCCGTGCCGATCAAGCAACTGCGACAGCGCATAGAGTCGTTCACCATACGCGGCCCAGTAGTCCGGCTCTTCGACCGCATCATTCGCGTTGGAAACCCGTGTAACCACATTGAAGGCATAGATCGGCAGGCGTGGCGCGAGCGAACGCACCGTCCGCAAGACTTCGAGACGGTTCAACACGACCGCCACCGGCTCATCAGAAATGCGCGAGGCGATCAGGCCGCCATAGCCGAGTTGCTCGATCGCCACAATCAGCCCATCAAGCCGCGGAGCCATTGCCGTCAGCCATGCCGCCAGCATCTGGGCATCGCCCGGCTTGCGTCGCTCACTCAGCGCCGCCGGTGGTGGCAGCAGCACCTCGGCACCTGCGATGGCCGCCACCATCACCGGATAGCGCGTATTCGCCGGTCGCTCATCAAGGGGAATAAAACCAAACTTCATGCATTTCTCACTGACTGGGCGCATCCGGGGCGGAGTGCGCTAAACCCAATAAGACGGGTTGTTTGACGCAAAGGCGCAGAGGCGCGAAGGTTTGATGTATCGCTCTGCGCAACTTTGCGTCTTTGCGTCAACACGGGTTAGCCTTTATCCCGATCGATCGCCTGGAGACTAAAGAGCAATGCTCGCGGCACATGGAAAAAGCCCTTGTAATTGCCACCTTTGCTCGTCAGCGCCAGATCGCCCCGCCGATCACAGTACCCAAACCACTCGCCATGCACCGGATCAACAAAATGGGTGTAGGTATAACGATCCACCCGCTCGAGCCAAGTCAGCCAGTGCGCCTCGCGGGTGAGGGTATAGGCCAGTACCAGCGCATAGATCGCCTCGGCATGCGGCCACCAGAGCTTCATCGTCGCCTCAAGTTGGAGCGTCGGGCGGCCCGCGAGATCCATAAAATAGAAGAGGCCGTCATACTGCGCGTCCCAGCCCAGTTCAAGCGCGCCAGCCAGGGCCGCAAACGCCACCTGCTGCGCCTGAGCATCGGGGTTGCGGGCGAGCATGTGCAGCAGAATCCAGACCGTCTCGATCGTGTGCCCAGGGCTAAAGAGCCGCCCTTCGGGAAGGGCGGTCAGATCACGACCGTCGTGCGCCACCACCTCGCGAAAGACACGGTGCGTGGCATCGTAGTGACGCAGCACCCCGTCCACCGTCGTACGCAGCACCTCGTCATAGCGTGGATCATCAAACTGGCGAGCAAGTTCAAGCGCCATCATGCCTACCACCAACCGATCCGCCAGTTGACTCACCGCAACCTGACCGGGCAAGACCGGACGCCCAAGCAGCGTCGGCTGCTCGATCCATGCCACAATGCGCCAAAAGAGCGCCACAGCCTCATCAAGGCACGCCGGATCGCCCGTCGCCAGCCCATACTCAAACAGACCCATCTGCACAAAGACGGCCGCATACGGCTTGCGCTGAAAAAAGAAGGGCTGGCCCTCGCGCGTCAGGCTAAAGAAGATCCGGCCCTCGGCGTCGCGCCCATAACGGCGGATAAAATCCACCCCGAGCCGCGCCGCCGCCAGCCACTCGTCACGCGGTTCCAACTCACGGTAGAGCCGGGCGAACATCCAGACCGCACGGCCCTGGAGCCACATATATTTACGCGAATCATAGACGGTGCCATCGCGATCGAGACAGGTAAAGTAGCCGCCGTGCTCGTGATCAAGCGCATGGCGGAGCCAGAAAGGAATAACCGCGTCAACGAGATCGCGCCGGTAGCGCTCTGCATAAGCCTCTAGCATCATTGCCTCTGCTTGTGATCCACGTGTTATGGCCTGAAAAGACGTTCAATCCCCAATTCAAACGTCAAGAGTGGCGCTGCCGCGCCGAGCAGCGGCGCGTCTGGGCCAAGGGCAACGACTTCGACAACCGTTGCGTGGGCAAGCGCCGGCAGGCAACGTCGCGCCAGATTGGTCACAACCGCCTTGCGCAGCAGTTCACCAAGCGGGGCAACATGGCCGGTAATCAGCACCCGCCGAATATTCAGCACGCTCACCAGACTCGCCAGCGCAATGCCGAGATAACGCCCGGCATCGGCAATCACCGCACGCGCCAGCGGATCACCAGCCTCGGCGAGATGGGCCAACTCCTCAAGCGTTGGTTCAGCCGAAAGCGCCGATGGCTGGGTCAACCGCAACTCACGCGCCTGGCGCAAAATCGCCGCACTGCTCGCCACGGTCTCCAGGCAACCCCGATTGCCACACTTGCACAACGGGCCATCTTCGGCGACCACCAGATGTCCAATCTCACCGGCCCCATTGCCTTCACCCGTATAGAGGCGATCACCGAGCACAATGCCCGCCCCGATGCCATTGCCAACCTTGACCACAATCAGATCGGGGGTGCCCTGAGCCTGCCCAAACATATACTCGGCCAGCGCCAGGCTATGGCTATCATTCGCCAGATAGACCGGCAACTGACAGCGCTCTTGCACCAGTGCGCGCAAAGGCAGGTCCACCCAGCCGAAATCAACGGCCCGCACCACCGTGCCGCGCTCAACATCGATCAGACCCGGCGTATTGATGCCGATGCCCAGCAGGGGATGTTCCGCCGTACGCCGCAACTGATCAGCCACCGCATAGATCGTCTCCAGAATGGCTTCACCGTCACACGAAGGCACGTCCAGCGTCACAGAGGCACGCAACTCACCGCGCAGATTGACGAGCGCCCCCACGACGCGCTCATTGGTCACACTGATCGCCGCCACCTGGCGCGCATCCGCGACCACACTGAGCAAAATCGGCGTCCGCCCAATTGCCACCGTCCCGTGGCCAACCTCCTCAAGCAACCCGCGCTCGAGCAACTCGCCCACCGCGTCCGAAACCGTCGCCCGCGTCAACTGCGTCAGACGCGCCAGATCAGCCCGGCTAATCGCGCCGTACTCATAGATCGTGCGCAACAACAGACGACTGTTGTGCTCTTTGGTGTGCTGGCGGGTCGCCTTTTCGAGCAACGGATCCACGGTTTCGCCCTCAACCTATTTAGATAGTTCAATAAACTTACAAAAGAGTGTAGCATATTTTGGGGGGCTGTCAAGCCCCCCAAATGCCGTGCTCAGTTCAGACACCCTACTCGCTTGCGCGTCGTACCTCGCCCTGCCGTGCAGGAATAGCACCGGTCACATGGGCATAAAAGGCGCGGTAGACCGCAAAATCAGCGTCAATATCGCCCGTCGGCATGCAGATTGGGCCAAGGCCAATCCGACGCTTGGCGTAATCAGCATACCCGAGCACAACAGGAACCCCGGCACCCATCGCAATATAGTAAAAGCCGGTCTTCCAATGATCAATATACTGGCGCGTCCCTTCGGGCACAATCGCGATCCGCAGGTCGGGATACTGGGCAAATTTCTCCACCATCTGCACAACAAAATTGGCCCGTGCCCCACGTAGAACTGGCATCCCCCCCAGCGCACGCAAAAGCCAGCCGAGCGGTGGGCGAAAGAGTTCAGCTTTCGAGATCCAACGAAACCGAACCCCTGTGGCCCCCATCAAGAGCAAGGTCAGGATCAGATCGAACCATGTCGTGTGGGGGGCCCCGATGATCACACACTGCTTTGGCAACGGTCCGGCAAGCTCAGCCCGCCATCCCCTGAGCGCGAGCAGGATGATGCAAAAGTTCTGGAACAACGTCTTACGGCCAGGTGATGATGCTGAATACGGCATTGTATCCTCGGGTGACTTTCTAGCGATGGAACAGTATCTATCAGCGGTCTATTATTCCACAGGCACCGGGATCTGTGCAAGGATCTCGGCAATCAAAGCACTGCTTTTGCGGCGGCGCAGACGTGTTTCGGCGGTGAGCATCAACCGATGACCAAGCACCACCGGCGCCATAACTTTGATATCGTCGGGCAACACAAAGGTGCGCCCACGCAGCGCCGCATACGCCTGCGCCGTCTGATAGAGCGCCAACGAACCACGGGGACTAGCCCCGAGCTCGATCTCGGGGTGGGTGCGGGTGGCGCGTACCAGTTCAACCAGGTAGCGCCGCACCTCTGGCGTCACCGCAACCATGCGCACATCCGCCTGCATCTGCAGAACCTCCGCTGCGGTGAGCACCGGCGTCAGGTCGTTCAGCGGATTGGTACGCTCAAAGCGCACCAGGATCGCTTCTTCCTCCTCAAGGCTCGGATAGCCTGGCTCAAGTTTGAGCAAAAAGCGGTCGAGTTGCGCCTCGGGCAGCGGGAACGTCCCCTCAAGTTCAACCGGATTCTGGGTCGCCAGCACAAGGAACGGGCGCGGCAACGGACGGGTTGCCCCATCAACCGTCACCGTCCGCTCTTGCATCGCCTCGAGCAACGCACTCTGGGTACGCGGCGTCGCCCGATTAATCTCATCAGTCAAAACAACCTGAGCGAAAAGCGGCCCCTCGCGAAACTGAAACTCCCCGATCTTCTGATTAAAAAACGCAAGCCCGGTCATATCCGAAGGCAACACATCCGGGGTACACTGAATGCGCTGAAACGTGCAGCCAAGCGAAGCGGCCAGCGCACGCGCCAGCGTCGTCTTGCCCGTGCCAGGCACATCTTCCAGCAACACGTGGCCCTCACAGAGCATCGCGACCAGCAAGCGATCAATCAATTCTTCTTTGCCCACCATCACCCGCGCCACACTCGTTCGCGCACGGTCAATCAGTTCACTGAGCACCTGCACACGCTCACGACTCAATTGCTGCAATCTCTTTTCTCCTTGGTGCGGGCGCCCGCCGCTCGACCCCTACTTGCTCTCTGCTCAAACACCAACTACGCTGGCTTTTGAGCAGAGAGTATACACGATCCAGACAATGTACACACGAAATGGTATAATGTTCGGGTGTCAGGCCACCCGGACACGAGCAAGAAGGAGGAGCGATGCGCTTATCAGAGGATAAGGTGCGCCGGATTGCCGAGCGTTTGCATGATGAACTAGCCCAGGAAAACCTGCTTATCTACCGCGAACTTGCCGGAAGCAAGGCTGGCGTCGGACGCGCCGCCCGCGTCAAGGCGATCTTTGATTTCATTGTCGAAGATCTGCGCCGCGAAGATGAGCTTGACGCTGAGGTTGAGAAGGTGCTCACCACCTATAGCCGCGAAATCAAAGGCACTGAACGCGACATCCTCTTTCGCAAACACAAAGAGGAAATCGCCCGCAAAAAGGGGTATATTCTCTAACATGCTGAGATCACACAAAAAAGCCAGCTACGCTGGCTTTTTTGTGTGATCTCAGCATGTTACATTACTGCTTCTTGACGGGCTGGCCGGTGTAGGGGTCGTACTGCCACTCGCCCGTCGGATCAACCGGCGGCTGGAGCGTGTTCTGCGCACTGCTCTGCACACGGGCCTCCTCAGGCATCACAATCCAGAGGATCAGATAGAGCAACGGGCTGAGGCCACTCAGCACGGCGAGCACAAAGACCAGACGCACAATCGTGGCATCAATATTGAAATACCCGGCCAAGCCGCCACATACCCCACCAAGCATACGATTGCTGGAACTGCGTACCAGACGATTTCCCATGATTACGCTCCTTGCTTACGATAACCTTCACGTTACGAAGGTCACGATTCTTCACTTGCCCATATGACGACGAGCAATGGAGATAGTTGCAGCAAAGCTTAGAGCATAATGGGCGTATCGTTGCGCACCAGTTCTTCGCTCAATTCCCAGAGGCGCGTCTGGGCACCACGGTCATACGAGGTGAGCGAACTGGTCTGCGCGGTACGTTTGGCAAAATATTTGCCGGTGACGCCCTCGATCTCGGGTGATGAGGCAAGGAAGATCGAGGTGTCGGCACCCTGTTCAGGGCTCAGCATAAAGATGCGCCCCAGGTTGAAGAAGATGCCAAAGAGACCTTTCGTCTCGGCGGCAAAGTTCGAGTTGACCGCTCCGGGGTGCAGACAGTTGGCCGTGACGCCAGTTCCTTCGAGTCGGCGGGCAAGTTCATAGGTAAAGAGAATATTGGCAAGTTTCGAGTCGGCGTAGGCCCGAAAGCCATTGTAGCCACGCATTGCCCGCGGGTCATCGAAGCGAACGCCGCCCCCCATATGCGCTCCCGACGAGACCGTCACAATGCGCGAGGGGGCGCTCGCCTTGAGCGTCTCCAGCAGCAGGTCGGTCAGCAAAAAGGTCGCCAGATGGTTGACCGCAAAGGTCATCTCGTAGCCATCAGCGCTGACCTGGCGCTCGTCAAGGTAGAGGCCGGCATTATTGACCAACACATCAAGGCGCTGGTAACGGCGCTTGAACTCATCAGCGGCGGCACGCACCGCCTCAAGCGACGCAAAATCGGCGAGGATAAAGTCAACCTTCTCATTCCCAGTTTCCGCAATGATCGCATCACGGGCAGCCTCGGTGCGCTCACGATTCCGTCCGAGCAGCACAACCGTCGCGCCCATGCGGGCAAGTTCGCGGGCCGTCACCCGGCCAATGCCGGAACTGGCCCCTGTAATCAGGGTGATTTTATTTTCCATGGATGTTTTCCTTTTTTTATTTCTGCTAGAGACGGGTTAGTGGCGGCTGCGCCGCCACCTCCCAGGGACGCAAACGCCCTTTGCGCCTTTGCGCCTTTGCGTCAAATCATCAGACTATGTATTTCCCAAACTTCTTACGCAACAGGAACCGCCACGGCTGGCACGTCGCTGCTCGCACTAGCCAGCGCAATCTTCAACACTTCATCCATTGACGAAACCGGGATCAGGGTCAGGTCGTTCCGTACTTTCGCCGGGAGGTCAATGATGTCTTTGGCATTCTCTTTGGGCAGAATGAAGGTGCGAATGCCAGCTCGATGCGCCGCGAGGGTCTTTTCTTTCAAGCCCCCAATGCCCAGGACTTTGCCCCGCAAGGTGACTTCGCCGGTCATGGCGACGTCACGGCGAACGGGTTTGCCCGTCATCGCGCTGATCAGCGCGGTGGTCAGGGTGATCCCCGCCGAAGGTCCATCCTTCGGTACGGCTCCCTCGGGAATATGGATGTGAATATTGTGCTCTTCAAAGTAGTTTGGATCGATGCCAAGCTCGGTCGCTCGATAGCGCACATAGCTTACTGCGGCCTGCGCACTCTCTTTCATCACATCGCCGAGTTGCCCGGTCAGTTGCAAGCCGCCTTTGCCTTTGACCGGCAAAACCTCGATGCTGAGGATATCGCCGCCGGCGGTTGTCCAGGCGACGCCCGTTGCGACCCCAATTTCGTCCCGCTCTTCGGCAAGCCCAAAGGTGAAACGCTCGGGGCCAAGATAGGTGGCAACATCACTCTCGTCGATAGCAAAAGATGTTGGCCCGCCTTCTGTCCCAGGCTCGCTCGCCGCAGCGACCTTGCGGGCAACTTTGCGGCAGAGACTGGCGATTTCACGTTCAAGGTTACGCACCCCGGCTTCGCGGGTATACTCCCGGATGAGCTTGATCACCGCGTCGCTGCTGATCGTCAGTTGTTCGGCTTCGAGACCGTGAAACTCGCGCTGCTTGGGAATAAGGAAGCCCCGCGCAATTTCGAGTTTCTCGTCTTCGGTGTACCCCCCGATCTCGATAATCTCCATCCGATCACGTAACGGGCCAGGGATTGGCTCAAGTTGGTTGGCCGTCGCAATGAAGATGACTTTGCTCAGATCAAAAGGTATTTCAAGATAATGATCCGAAAACGTACTATTCTGCTCAGGGTCAAGTACCTCGAGCAACGCTGACGTCGGATCGCCACGGAAATCGGTGCCAACCTTATCCACTTCGTCGAGCACATAGACCGGGCTGTTCGACTTGACCGACTTGATGCCCTGGATGATGCGGCCCGGCATCGCCCCAATATACGTACGGCGGTGCCCACGGATCTCGGCCTCATCGCGCACACCACCGAGGCTCGTGCGGATAAACTGGCGATCAAGCGCCCGCGCAACACTGCGCCCGAGGCTCGTTTTGCCAACCCCGGGAGGGCCAACAAAACAGAGGATCGGACTACGCATCTTGTTGCCAGCGAGCTTGCGCACGGCCAGATACTCAAGGATGCGCTCTTTGACCTTTTCGAGGCCATAGTGATCCTCATCAAGCACCTTCTGCGCCTCGATAATGCTAATCTCACCATGCGGCTCTTCGCCCCACGGCAAATTGGTCAACCAGTCAAGGTACGTCCGGATCACCCCGGCTTCCGGGCTATTCATGCCCTGTTGCGCCAGCCGCTTCACCTCGTGGAGCGCCTGACTCTTCACGTACTCAGGGGCTTCCATTTCATTGATCTTGCGGCGCAACTCATCAATGGGATCGTCGCTATCATCGTCTTCACCGAGTTCACGCCGAATAACGCGCATCTGCTCACGCAGAAAATATTCGCGCTGGCTCTGATCGAGCACCTCTTTGGTGTCTTGCTGGATCTTGGCGCGCAGCTTGAGCAACTCGAGCTGGCGGGCCAGCACAAAGTGGGCTTTGCGCAAGCGTTCGACCGGATCGAGCGTATTCAACACCTCAAGACGGTCTTTGAAATCAAAGGCAGGCCCCCAGGTGACAATATCGGCCAGATGCCCGGCACGATCAATGCGATGGACAAACTGCACCGCCTCTTGCGGCACCTCACCAAGGTGATCAACAAACTCATCAACCTGTTGCTTGACCGTATCCATCAGGGCGTGAACTTCCATGCCCCCCGTTTCGGGATCAAAGACAGGGATACAGCGCACCCGGTAAAAGGGTGTGATCTGAAGCGACCCCTGGATCTCGGCACGGTGCAACCCCTCGAGGATCACGCGCGCGGTGCCGTCTTGCAACTTGGCAAACTCATCGAGCCGCGCAATCACCCCGATCGGCGGCAATTTCTGCGGATTTGAACTCTTGTAGCCATCAAGCTCATATTCACGGACAAAGATCAGCAACACCTCGTGGTGATCCTCTTGCCAGGCCTGTTCCATCGCCCGATACGATTTGCCAGGGGGAACCTGCAGCGGGATCGTCATATGAGGCATAATGACCATTTCGCCCAACACAACCAGAGGCAGATCCCGCCCTTCGAGGAGCGGCTCATCTGGTTGCAATATGCCAGGAAGCGCCTCTTCAGGGATCGTAGTGGGCTCAACGGAAGCACGACGTTTGTTGGTAGACATCAATTCTCCTCACTTTTAGGTCAATTCAGCGAGCAACGGTAACAATTCCTGGTCTTCGGGGCGAAACTGCAAGGCATAGAGTCGGGCATAAAGCCCGCCCTGAGCCACCAGTTCGGCATGGCTGCCTAGTTCGACAAGCTCACCGGCGACAATCACCGCAATGCGGTCGGCACGTTTAATCGTACTGAGACGATGGGCAATAATCAGACTCGTTCGCCCATGCATCAAGCGCTCAAGGGCCTCTTGCACAAGACGCTCACTCGCACTATCAAGGGCGCTCGTTGCTTCATCAAGAATAAGAATGCGTGAATCTTTGAGGATCGCCCGGGCAATCGCCACACGCTGGCGCTGCCCACCCGAGAGCTTCACCCCACGTTCCCCAACAGGAGTGGCATACCCCTGAGGCAACTGCTCAATAAACTCGTGCGCATTTGCCGCCCGTGCAGCCGCCTCCAGTTCCTCCTGGCTCGCTTCAAGCCGCCCATACCGAATATTTTCGGCAATGGTTCCATTGAACAGCTGAGTTTCCTGTGGAACAATGCCGATCTGCGCACGCAGACTCTGCAATGTCACGTCGCGAACATCATAGTCATCAATCCGCACGCTCCCCTGTTGGATATCATAAAAGCGGGGCACCAGACTCGCGATCGTGCTCTTGCCAGCCCCACTCGGGCCAACCAGGGCCACCACTTCGCCAGGATGCACATCCAGGCTGAAGGCTTTGAGCACCGCCGGCGCCGCAGGGGGCGGGGCTTGCGCGTCATCAGACGGGGCCTCGCTCGGATAGGCAAAAGTAACGTCATCGAAGGTCACCCGGCCAGCAAGCGTCGACAGCACCACGGCATCAGGCCGGTCGGTGATCTCGGGGGGCGTATCGAGCAATTCAAAGACCCGTGCGACTGCCCCAAGCGCCTGTTGAAGCTGGCTAAAGAGACCGGAGAATGAGGCCAGCGTGCCGCTGATCGCCCCGGCATAGAGCAGAAACGTCACCAGATCGCCCGGCAGCAAACTTCCCTCCAGCACCAACCGGCCCCCAGACCAGAGCACCAGCACCAGGGTGCCCCAAGCCGCAAAGCCAATCAACGGTTCAAAGGTTGCGCGCACGCGCGCACGGCTCATCGCAGTCTGAAAGGTCGTCTCGATCGCCTCGGTAAAGCGCCCAATCTCATACGGTTCGCGAGCAAACGACTTCACCACCCGCACCCCCGCGACCGTCTCTTCCAGCACACTCGACGCATCGGCAAGGCGATCCTGCACCGACGTCGAGAGCCTCCGGAGCTTGCGGCCAAAGAAGATCGCCAGCAGCGTAATGGCAGGCACCAGCAGCAACGCCAGACCCGTCAATTGCCACGAGACCATGAGCATCAGAATCAGCGCCCCAACAAACTGGACAACCGACCCAAGCAGGGTGGCCAGATTCGTCGTCACGGTCGTCTGAATCAGGGTGACATCATTCGTCACCCGGCTCGTGATCTCGCCAGTGCGACGGCCATTGAAAAACCCGAGCGACAGGCTCTGCAAATGGGTATAGGTCTGGATCCGCAGATCGCTCACCACGCGTTCACCCACAAACGAAAGCGTATAACTCTGCACCAGCGTAAACAAGGACTGCACCAACACCACGACCACCAGCAAGATGGCAACCTGATTCAGGTTAAACGCAAAGCCGTCGGCGACAATCGCATTGATCAACTGACCAACTGCGAGCGGCAAAATGAGGCCAACGCCAGTCGCAATGAGCATTGCCACGAGGGCAAGTACCATCCACCAGCGGTAAGGAGCGACATAACCCAGCAAACGCCGCCAGCTTACGCCTGATAGCGCAGCCAACGCAACACGTTGGCGTGGCGGATCAGCCGGGCGAGCGTCGCTAGCGCGACGAGCAACCGGAAGTGAGCGTTTCATGCGAGACGACCACCCTCAGCACGTTCGAGGGTACGCGCCATCCCCGACAAAACTCGATCAAGCAATAACATCAATGCCTCAATTTCAGTTTCAGCAAGGTGAGCGAGCGCCATTTGCATCTGTTCACGACGGGCCTGCTTGATCTCTGCGACAAGCTCACGCCCATAGGTGGTCACTGCCACCATCACCTGGCGACGATCTTTTGCATCGCGCACCCGTTCAATTAACTGTTTTTCATCGAGCCGGTCAACGACCCCAGTCAACGAAGCAGCTGACTGATGCGTAGCCTCGGCAAGATCAGACATTTTACAAGCCTCGGCAAGCTGTTCAAGGTGGAGCACCGTATAAAACTGCGGCACCGTCAACCGAAAGCGCTCGTCATCGAGCAACTGCATAAACTGGCGCTGGGCCAGCCAGCTGATCTGCATCAGCGAGCGTTCAATCTCATCAAACGGCGTCCGTTCACCTTCCGCATGCTGCTCACGATGGACCTGGGTCATGGGCTATCCTGACTATTCCTCGACCCTCTAGATAATCAACAACATTTAGTATATCACTCCTTAAGTATACCCGCAAGAGCAACGCAGCCTGTCGTTAGGGCGATTGCATCATACGAAACCGGATACAACGGGGCACCCGCAAGGGGTGCCCGTACCGGGGCGGGGGCCGAATCCGGTGTACGGGCACCCCTTGCGGGTGCCCTTGCGGGTGCCTTGGCGGGGTGCATACACGGAAGATGCAATCGCCCTAAGCCTGTCGTTAGGGCTGATGCAAAGTCCCGGTAGGGTTAGATAGCATCCGCAGATTAGGGCTTCCGCATCTGCGTAATCTGCGTAATCTGCTCACGCTCAGCCAGCAACTCGGCCAGGCCCGCCTTGAAGGGACCAAGCGTCGGCGCCGCATAGGGCACCGTGCGGGTGTAGGCCGCTGGCGTCGCCGAATCCAGCGCCTTCCTCACCGTCTTGCGTGAGCAGCAGAGCTCACGAGCGATCTGACGAATACGCTTCTTGTCGACGTAGGAGGCCCGTCGAATAGCTTCCGCATTGTTCCACCGACAACATCTCCTGCTCCACTCTGTTCAGGGCAAGCGTATCTCCCCGAAGAGTAGCAGCATATTTATTCGGTGGCCCCCATTTCCTTGATCATTCTGGGGCTTAGGTGGCTCCCTTTTTTACTTTATCAAAAACATGCCCATTTGCAAGCTCAAGAGGAAGCCACCTGCTTTCGAGAGCGGCCCAGTTCTGCCGAACGATTCTTCCGCAAGGGTAAGGCGGACAATTGGCGGGAGGAGTTAACGCCCGCCCAGATCAAACGGATTGAAGCGGAGTATGGGCCAGTCATGGCCCGCCTGGGGTATTTGGAATGGACAACGCTACATTGACGCCGCAGGTCACCTCCCCGGCCCAGAGTCTCTGCGTGCGTTGTGGGTTGTGCTGCGATGGAACGATTTTTGACTATGCCCGACTCTTCCCAGAGAGTGAGATTACGTTACATTCGACCGTCGTCCGTTCCAGCGATGTCATGGCCAGCACGGTAGACAATGAACTCGTGATGATGGACATCGAGCGGGGCGTGTATTACAGCCTGGATCAGATCGGCACAGACATCTGGAACCGCATCGCCGAGCCAGTGACCGTCGCCGATCTCTGCGCCCAGTTGATGCAGCAATACGAGGTCGATCCGGCCACCTGCGAGGCCGACGTGTTGGCGCAGCTCAACGATATGGCGCACAACGGCTTGCTGGGGTAAACGGGTGTTTTGACCCAAAGGCACCATGCTTCATGCCCACGGGAGGACAGGCGCGGTGATCATACCGGTTGCGACCACATGTTCTATGCCCCGACAGGGCGCCGCCGTTCCGTTCACCTTGCCACTGGCAAGCGGTACGTGCGCGAACGAGCGTGGTGCGCATCGGTGCGCAGGTGCCACTCGTCCGGGGTGAACTGTGACTCGGCGAGCAAACGGGATAACGGGTCGCCAGCATCAAGCGTGAAGGTGTCAGCCGCCGGGTCAAACCGGTAGGCGGTGGTTGGGCCACCAAGACGGGCGCGGAACCAGCCCGAGCCGGGGCCGGGCAGGATGATCGACCCTGTCCAGAGTTCGTCCCGCTGCCAGAGTGGATGGGCCGCTGGCCTCATCAGCGCACACAGCACCAAGGTTTTGTCATGGGAGATTGTGATTGTTGCAGGGTTGGTTGCGGTGACCGCGATTGACCGGTGGGTGTAGGGGGTTTGAAAGAACTGACGCTCGAGCCAGGCCAGCAGGCGTGACGAGTTGTAGGCGCTGGCAAGGTAGAGCCCGCTCGGCGACGTACCGGTTAGCCCCTCGCCGACAAAGACCCCCAGCGTGAGCTCGCGAAAGGGAATGCCGGCCCAGCGTAGCGCGGGGGCCGCCAGTACCAGTGAGGCCCGGTCAGCGTGCGGGGTTGGGGCCAATCCTACGGGAGCCAGACGGTGCTGCCAATAGGCAAGGTCGGCACTCCCGTAAAGTAGCACTTCCTGCACATGGTCGATTACCGCGATATAGGGTCGTGCAGTGGTGTCGTGAGGCGTGTGCATCGCTTGCTCCGTTCTGTTCTTGCCAGAGCCACGCAGGCTGGTGGCGCGCTAGCCTTGATTATGCCAGAGAAGCGACAAAAGAGAAAGAGCCAAGCGGCGTAGCACCAGGGCGATTGCATCATACGAAACCGGATACAACGGGGCACCCGCAAGGGGTGCCCGTACCGGGGTGGGGGCGGGCCCGGTGTAGGGGCACCCCTTGCGGGTGCCCGTACCGGGGTGGGGCACCCGCAAGGGGTGCCCGTACCGGGGTGGGGCACCTTTTGGGGGTAGGTTTTTTTATTCACGGGCCGAGGGAGCGTCATGACGTTCGT
>NZ_SIJK02000030.1:0-49337 GCF_004762035.2 Candidatus Chloroploca mongolica
GGGAACCGGCAAATCTAGTTGACACCAGGCGGCAAATCTAGTTGACATTTAACAAACGGGGGGGCCATGGGCTGCTGCGCCCCTACAGCGAACCAACCGCATCCGTGGTGCGGGGCCTTTACCCCGGCGATGGCGGGTGACGGGCCGGCGATCACGGCGATGGCGGGTGACGGGCCGACGAGTAGGGGCGCAGCAGCCCATGGCGCGTGCCGTAACCGCATCGCCCACCACATCGCTGCTGCGCCCTACAGCTTCGTTACGCAGCAAAATCAAAGACGGGCGCACGCAGCACCCTTTGAGGGGCCGGTCGTGACTGGACAATAGCCTGTAGGCGCACAACAGTTTCCGGCGCAAACAGACGTTCACCCGTTTCGACATTGACGCGTGCCGGAACGTGCTCAACGACAATAATTTCATCGCCAAGCTCAAGAATATACGTAACCTCTTGCGCCTCAAAATGCTCATTCCACGTATATGTGCTCATCGTGTACTCCTCCGTATGCGATGCTCTATCCATCAACGGATCCCTGCATCTGCGATGCGATGGGCCGTCTTTTGCGTTCTTTGCGTTCTTTTGCGGCCAAGAACGTGGTTTTAATCTTTTACCTGGCACGCGCTGTCAAACTGAACCCGAACATTCACGTCGCGGATGCGGAAATCATAGCCTTCATCGTCATATTCAATGGTCGCTACGGCATTGGCAGGCGCGCCGCGCTCTAGCGCCACCTGCCACAGGTCGGCAAAGGCGCAGGTGGGGGCGGGCAGGAAGGTAAACGTATCAGTGGCGGGGGCATCAATGTCGCGGGTCATGCCCTCATTGACGTAGGTGTAGGTCACGCTGCCGCCCGAACCGCGCGACGAAACGCGTCCCTGTTGACCGGGGCGATAGGCCTGAATCGTCACGCGCCGATACCATGTCCCCAAGCCTCCTGCGCCAATAGGCGGCGCATCCGCAGGTGGCGCTACTTCCAGTGCAAACTCGGCGTTGACTCTGGGCGAAGGCGTATAGCTAGCGGTCAAGTCCAGCGTGCCATCTGGGCGCACAAACTGGGCATCGAGGCTGATGAGTTGCGCGCCCTCACCTGCGAAGGCTTGCAGGGAGGCATACGCGGCGATGGGATCATAGTTGGCGGGGTCGCCTTGGACGGGGCGCGACTGAATAGTTTCATAGCCCGTCACCCGCGAGACGACCGACGTGAGGATATTCGGGGCAAACACGGCCAGCACCGCCGCGCCAAGCCCGATCAGCGTGGCAGCCGTGACGATGAGCATGATGAAGCTCATGATACAGCCCGTTCTGGGGCGCGCTCCACCGACATTCAACTGCACCACGACCGGTTCACCCGCCTGGTTTTTTGGGTTTTCTTGCGTCATAATGGCCCCCTAGCCATACGATCGAGCATGGTTTGATGCAGGTCATTATATGGAATCTGAAATACGAATGCCAGACCTCAGCACACGGAGGCAAGAATGCGTAGAGTGAACAATAGGACGATAACTCCTGCGCATCGACCCGGAGGCCGGTGCGCAGCAAGCGAACCTATGGTCGCAGCAGCGATGGGGAGGGGCCTGGGTTCAACAGGTGGGCTATGGACTGCTGCGCCCTTACAGCGAACAACCGCATCCGTGGCGGGGTGCCCCCACCCCGGCGATGTCGGGTAACGGCCCGGCGATCCCCTGGCCTCGGATGACGTCTCGGCAAGCGGAAGCGTCGGGGCGCAGCAGCCCATGCGCCTCCCTCAACCGCCCCGTCCATCACATCGCTGCTGCGCCCTGCCGTAGGTATGGAGCGATCCTCGGTGACGGGTGGATGGGTGGGGATGGTGGGGGCACGGCGACGCCGTGCCCCAACGGGGGCGCACGGTATCGGCGAAGGGGCCTCCCGGTCCGGGGATGGCGAGTATAGCATAGCGTACGCACGTGCTTGGTAAAGACATCCTAAAGTAACGTAGAAAACAAATCAGCGTTGCATAGTAAATCTACTCCCTTGCCCGCGTGGGAGGTGCATCTTTGGAATGCGTCCGAGAAGGCCGTGTATAATCGGTGTCACATAATGACCAGTCTCGAGAAGGAGCAATCATGGAAGCCATCTGGGAGTGGGGTAGCGCGCTGGTTTTAGCCCTCCAGCCGGACAGTGGTGCACTCGCGTTGTTCTGGCGGGCCTTGAGTGTTCTTGGTGATGAGGTCTTTTTTCTGTTGTTGATGCCATTGCTCTTCTGGTGTATCAACCCGATCCTGAGCATTCGCGTGGGCATGGTATTGTTGCTCAATACCACGGTCAACACGGCCTTCAAACTGGCTCTGGCGGGGCCGCGGCCCTTCTGGTACAGTGCGGAGGTACGGGCGCTGACCGCTGAGGGTTCGTTTGGCATTCCTTCGGGCCATGCGCAGAATACGGTTGGGGTGTGGGGGGCGCTCGCTACCGGCATTGCTCGCCCCTGGGCCTGGGCCGGGGTGGGGGTGTTGGCGATCCTGGTCGGCCTCTCGCGGATGGCCCTGGGGGTGCATTTTCCGAGCGATGTGCTGTTGGGTTGGCTGCTGGGAGGGTTGACGCTGGCGGCGTTTATGGCTTGGAGCGAGCCGATCTGGCAGCGGGTGAAGGATCAAGCCTTGAACGTGAAGCTCGCGCTGACCTTCCTGGCTTCGCTGGTGCTGGTCGCCGTGCCAACCCTGGTGCTGGCGCTGCTGGGTGAGCGCGATCTGCCTGCCATCTGGCTTGAGAATGCGGCCATGGCCTTACCCAACGATCCGATCCATCCCTGGTCACTCGAAACAGCGGTGACCGTCGGCGGTACCTGGTTTGGCTTTACCGCCGGGGCCTTGCTGCTCTGGACGCAGGGAGGACTGGACGTGCGCGGCCCCTGGTGGCAGCGGGGGCTCCGCTTTGTGCTGGGGATCATTGTCGTGATCGTGCTCTGGGCGGGCCTGGGCGCGCTCTTCCCTCGTGATGCGACCTTTGTGGCAGGGATGCTGCGCTATGTGCGCTATACCCTGATCGGCTTCTGGATCGCTTTTGGTGCCCCCCTGCTCTTTCGCCGCCTAGGCCTGGTGGCGTAGCAGGGCGATTGCATCTTCTTCCGTCGCCGTGAACGGCTCGGCTTCTGGCGAGCGAAGGCAGGGCGATTGCATCATACGAAACCGGATAAAAATAGGCTCTCTGTGGCAGCATGTGCATGCAACCAGTGGCGCACACGGCGGCGCCCGGCCCTGTAGGGGCACCCGCAAGGGGTGCCATAGGGCACCCGCAAGGGGTGCCATAGGGCACCCGCAAGGGGGGCCCCTACAGGGCCGGGCGCCGGGCTCGGTGTACGGGCACCCCTTGCGGGTGCCCTGGTGGGGTGCATGCACGGAAGATGCAATCGCCCTGCGAGCGAAGGCCACTTTCGTGGCCTGATCCAGCCGGCGAAGGCCGGCTTTGCCCTCCGTAGCCGAGGCGTTGACGCCGACGGTGGGGGCGGATGGGCGCGTTCTGACACTCTGACGGCCCTCACCAACGGAAGATGCAATTGCCCTAGGTGGCGTAGCAAGCGGTCGTGTGCGGTCAGACCGTCTTCTCGATCACCAGCAGCAGTTGTCCTTCCTGGACGATGTCGTTCAGCTTGACGCAGATCTCGGCGATGCGGCCATCGAAGGGGGCGAGGATGGCATTCTCCATCTTCATCGCCTCGAGGTTCGCTACCTCCTCGCCTTTGCGGATGATATCGCCGACCTGGATCGGGCCGCGCTTGGGGTTGCCGATCCGCCACACGCTGCCGTTGATCGGGGCACCGATGTCGCCGGTGGCTTTGGCGCGCCGGATCTCAACTTTCTTGGCGCGGGGCGTTGCGACGGGGTAGACGCGGGTCACATTGTTGACCTTCATCACGACATGGATCACGCCCTCGTGCTCGGCCCCGACCGACACCAGTTCAATGCAGCACGGTTTGCCGTCGAGTTCGAAGTTGACCTTTTGGCCGGTGCGCAGGAGCCCGTTGCGCCAGACATCGGTCGGCAGCACCAGGGGGGCCACGCCGTACTTTTCACGGAACTCGATGAAGCTGAGGGCATCTTTCGGGTGCATCAGATAGAGGACGAACTCCTCCTCGGTCGGTGTGCGCCCGATGGCCTCGGCTAGGCTCTGGCGGATCTTGGCGAGGTTATCGTCCGTGAGTGTCTCGAGGGGGGAGAGATCGGTGCGTCCCTTGATCTTCGTCTGCCACTCGTCACCGAAGGCGCTCTGGTAGACCCAGTCGGCTGGCCAGCCAACAGGCAGTCGCCCGTAGCTCCCCACCAGTAGGTTCTTGAAGTCGCCGGGCGCGTTGCGGAAGAGTTGTAGCAACTCATCGCGTTCGGCCTCACTCATCGCCGCGAGGTTTTGCCCCTGCTCCTCAACGAATGTGCTGAGCAAAGTGATGAGCCGCTTGACCCCGGCTTCGCCCTGCTCCTTCGCGTAGCGGTTGACGATCCCGCTGCAGGTAACCCAGGTGATCTGCGAGCCGGGGGTGACGTCAAAGTAGTGGACGATCTGGTTGTAGAGGCCCATCACGCGCAGCACTGCCGGCATGAGGTGCAGAAAGCCGCCCTTCTCGGCCTGCTCGAACGAACTGGGGAAGGCTCCGCCGGGCATGCGGTGCTTGGTCACGCCGTGGTCGTAGCCCTTGAAGGGCGACTCGGCCCACTCGTAGTGCCCGATCCACTCGCGCACCTTCTGGTTGGCCTGTTCGGCGACTGGCCGGTTGAGGTGGACATGGATGCCACCCTCCTCGAAGTAGGCCTGCACCCCGAGGATCGGCGGGTGGCCGTAGAAGCGCACCAGCGCGTCTTCTTGCACATCGACGATCTTGGCCCCGGCCTGAGCGGCGGCGAAGAGCGCGGGCAGGGCCAACCCGTCGGTGACATGGCGGTGGTAGTGGATCAGCAACTCGGGGTAGTGCTGCTTGATGGTCGTCACCAATTGCCCGATCCGCGCCGGGTTGCCGACGCCGGCCATGTCCTTGATACAGAGCATGATCTCATCGACACCGCCGCAGAGGGCGACGATCTCGCGCACGACACCCAGATAATACGCATCGGTAGCCCAGTCGGCGACCGTGAACGAGATCGCTGGCTCGAACAGACGCCCGCGCTTCATGACCGTCTCGGCGACGGTGCGCATGTTGCGCACATCGTTGAGGAAGGAGAAGCAACGCCAGACATCAATATCCACCTGCGAGACGGCGTACTCGATCACATTCTTTGGGTAGGGCCGGTAGCCCCACATATTCGTCTCGCGAATCAGGGTCTGAAGCAAGACATTTGGCATCAATTGCCGCAGCAGCCGGGTCTCCTCGAAGGGGCTCTCGCGGCGGTTCATGATCCCGACGTGCCAACGCGCCCCGCCATGGGTCTCGGCGCTAAACAGGCCCATCGTATTGAACAGCGGAGCCAGCGCCTTCAGGTCGAAGATGCGGTGGCGATTCTTGAAGTCCGACTGTCCCGCGTCGCGCATGCTCACCGAGGTGAGGCAGACGCCATCAAGGTCGCGCACGGCCTGAACAAGCTCGCGTGCCGTCATCCCCGGACGAACGAAGGTGTAATCCCCCTGGGCACCAGTGGGCTGGATCGTCGTGCTCGTCTCCATAATTCTCCTCACATCCAACTCTGCGAACCCAGGGCGGAGATCTCGGCCACGTACTGGGCGACCCGGAGCATCTCATCCTCGCTGGTGCGCTCGGAAAAGCCCGAGACGAGCTCTGGCAGGTGTTGCTCGATAAACTTAGTCGAGAAATCGCCAGACACGAACTTGGGGTGCCTGATGATGCTCAGCAGCAGCGGGGCGAGGGTCTTGACCCCTTCAATGCGCAGATCGCCGGTGAGGGCGCGATCCATCACGCGCAACGCATCGGCCCGGTCGGCCCCCGAGGCCATCAGGAGCATGAAGAGCGAGTCGTAGTACGGCGGGATATCCTCACCCTCGGTGGTACCGAGCAGCACGCGCACATTGGGGCCCAGGGGCGTGCGCAGGCGGGTAATCTTGCCGAACGACGGGCCGAAGGTTTTGGGATCCTCGGCGTTGAGGCGCACCTCGAGCGCCCAGCGGTTCGGGACGACATCGAGTTGTTTAATCGGCAGCGGCTTGCCCTCAGCGACATCGAGCATAATGCTGACGATATCCAGGCCAGTGATCAACTCGGTAATGCCGTGCTCGACCTGCAGACGGGTGTTGACCTCAAGGAAGTAGAAGCTCTGGGTTGCAGGCTCGAAGATGAACTCGACCGTGCCTGCCGAGGTGTAGCCGATGCGGCGCATCAGGCGCGCCGCCGTGACACAGATCTCCTGGCGAAGGTCATTCTCGAGGGTCGAGGGTGCCTCCTCAATAATCTTCTGATTGCGCCGCTGGAGCGTACACTCGCGCTCGAAGAGATGCACCACGTGGCGGTACTCATCGG
This sequence comes from Candidatus Chloroploca mongolica, assembly GCF_004762035.2. Lineage (GTDB taxonomy): Bacteria > Chloroflexota > Chloroflexia > Chloroflexales > Chloroflexaceae > Chloroploca > Chloroploca mongolica. The sequence continues at coordinate 6,408 of NZ_SIJK02000030.1, forward strand.
CCACGATCTGCACCTCAATATGGCGGCCATGCTCGATATACTTCTCGACGAGCACAGCATCGTCGCCAAAGGACTTCTTGGCCTCAGAGCGGGCCTGGACGAGGGCCTGAGCGATCTGTTCCGGCTGATCGACCCTGACCATGCCCTTGCCGCCGCCGCCCGAGACCGCCTTGATAATGATCGGAAACGCGATCTCTTGCTCGCGCATCCAGGTGCTGATTTGCTCAGCGCTGGTCACATGCTCGATCCCCGGCACCGTCGGCACATTCGAGCGTCTGGCGATCTCCTTGGCCCGAATCTTATCGCCCATCAGCCGGATTACCTCGGGGGAAGGGCCGATCCAGATCAGGCCAGCATCGATCACCTGCTGGGCAAAGTCGGCATTCTCGGCGAGGAAGCCCCAACCGGGGTGGATCGCGTTCGAGCCGCTGCACAGCGCGGCCTCAATGATCCGGTTGGCGTTGAGATACGACACGATCGGCGGCGCATCGCCAATGTGGATGGCAGTGTCAGCCATGAAGACATGGTAAGCGAGGCGATCAGGCGTACTGTACACCGCAGTCGTGGGAATCTTGCGATCACGGCATGTGTGCATAATCCTCACCGCCGGGACGCCACGATTGGCTACCAACACTTTGCGGATAGTACGTTGCATAACGATAACCTTCTTCTGTCGCCTGAACTGCCGATAAAAAATTCGTGATAAGTATAGCAGAGCTACGCCGGATGTCAAGGCCGGGGTCTGCCGCGTGCAGGGCTTGAGCAAAGTCCGTACGTTCGGCTACAAAAGAACACCCGGTCTGTTCGTATGGAGCTATATGACAACCATGCTGACAAACGAGGTGTTCACCATGCATGATACCACCGAGCCCATGACGTTTGACCTGCCGACGGAGATCCCCTTTGCCTTTAGCCTGACCGCCCTGGCCGAACATCTTGCACCGCTGGTGGATCAGCGCAAGCGCCGGGGCAAGCGGTATCCACTCGTTCCCTTGCTGGTGATCGCCGTGCTCGCCAAACTTGCTGGCTATGCTCGTCTTGAAGACCTCAGCGATTGGGCGCGCCTGCGGGCGGCCGACCTGACCGCGCTCTTCGGGTTGTCGCGGCCCACCATGCCCCACCAGGCGACCTGGAGCCGTGTCTTTGCTCACGCGATCGACCTGAACGACTTCGAGGCGCGGCTGACCGACTTCTTCTTGGCCCAACGCCAATGTGCCGAGGTGCCGGAACGCGGGAGCATCGTGCTCGCCCTCGACGGCAAAACCCTGCGTGGCACCATTCCGGCTGGGCAGAACCGTGGGGTCCATCTGCTGGCGGCCTTTCTCCCCGCCGAGGGCATTGTGCTGGCCCAGGCCGAAGTTGAGCGGAAAGAAAATGAAATCGTGGTCGCCCCAACGCTCCTAGCCCGGTTGCCCTTAAACGGGGTCGTGGTCGTGGGCGATGCGCTCCACACGCAACGGGCCATCAGCATCAAGATTGTGGAAGCCAAGGGTGACTTTCTATGGTTTGTGGACCAGAACCAACCCACCGTGCTCAATGATATTAGCCAGTTGTTTGTCGAGCCCGAGGTGACCAAGGGTTGGAGCCTCCCGCCGACGGATTTCGAGACCGCGCGGAGCTGTGAGAGCGGCCACGGACGGGTTGAGGAGCGCATCATCACGGTGAGCAGTATGCTGCAAAACGACACCCCCTGGCCCTATCTGGCGCAGGTCTTCAAGCTTGAACGGCGCTGGTGGGACGCGAAGGGCGAGCACGACGAGGTGCGCTACGGGTTGACGAGCCTCCCGCGCCGGATTGCGGCTCCAACCGTCCTGCTGCAGATCACGCGTGCGGAGTGGGGCATTGAGAACGGGTTACACGACCGGCGCGATGTGACGCTCGAAGAAGACGCCTGTCAACTACGACGAGGACGGGCACCACAGACCAATGCCGCACTCAACAACCTGGTTATCAGCCTCGTGCTGTCCAGTGGCGCAACCAATTTGGCCGCAGTGCAGCACCAGTTTGCCTACGCGATCGACCGGGCCTTCGCCCGGACAGCCTTCGCCGCCGGTCGGCTCTGACTTTGCTCAAGCCCTGCTGCCGCGTGCGGGTCAGGGCGATTGCATCTTCCGTGTATGCACCCGCGAGGGCACCCGCGAGGGCACCCGCCAGGGCACCCGCCAGGGCACCCGCAAGGGGTGCCCCTACACCGGGGCCCGACCCCCGGCCCTGTAGGGGCACCCCTGGCGGGTGCCTCGTTGTTGCCGGGTGCCGCCGTTTGCGCCGCTGGTTGCACCCTATGTGCTAGACTACCCTTGGACACCATGCTCCCAAAAACCCGTTGTATGCAGGGCGGTGCGAGAGGATCGTTGTGATGACGACCCACCGCCCCGAACAGCCAGGTCCCGCCGCCGAAACGCTTGACACAGAAACCCCGGTATAGCCTCCGTCATCCTGGTCGTCCGCCCAACGCATCGCCATCCTTGACGAGGATGATGCCTATCCTCACGGTGCCCCCCGGCGGGGTGCGTTGCTTCGCCGCCACGGGCTGTCCACCTCCCATCTTTCGAAGTGGTGTGCCCAACGCAAGCGGGGCACGTTGACGACCCAGACGACCCTACCCGCAGGGCGGCCAGCCCTGCGACCAGGACAGTCCTTCCCGACGCGGCAGGGCTGGTCATCACCATTCCATCATTGTTTCAGGAGAGTTGCAATGTCTCGAGTCCCCGCGCCTACCAAGCCTGGTCGCATCGAAGGTATGCCCTGTGTCTTTCCCAACGCCGTGGGTCTCGATATCGGCGGCACCGAGATTTTGGCTGTGGTTGCGCCCGATCGCTGTGCTGAGCCCGTACGAGTTTTCGGTACGTTTCCTCCTGACCTCCACGCCCTGGTCGACTGGCTGGTCTCGCTGGGTATTGACACCGTGGCACGTGAGTCGACCGGGGTCGCCTGGGTGCCCATCGACGAATTGCTGGAGCAGCGGGGCATCACGCCCTATCTGGTCAACGGTCGCCACGTCACGATGGTGCCGGGGCGTAAGAGCGACTGGAACGACGCCCAGTGGCGACAGAAGCTCCATGCCCTTGGGCTGCTCCAGACCTCGTTCCGGCCTGACGTGGCGATCTGTGCCTTCCGCACCCTCGTTTGACGCCTACTTCAGGGCGATGCGGGCGCGCAAGGGGCCGCAGCAGGCCACCGCGGCGACAGCCCACAAGCTCGTGCGCACGGTCTATTCCATGCTGCTGCGCGGTGAGCCGTTCTGTGAGGAGACCACGGCCGCCTACGAGGAGCAGCCCAACGAGCATGAGCTCAAGCAACTTGCTCGGTGCGCACAGAAGTTCGGCTACCAGCTCGCCCTCGTGCCCGCTACGGACACACTTGCTCCCGTGGAAGCCCCATGACCGGAGGGATTTCTCAGGACAGCGGTGTTAGGTTCCGCATACCGCTGGAACCAGTTGGTCACCCAGGACGGCGACGCGCTGGAAGTCCAGTACCGCCATACGCTAGAGAACCTGGGTAGCGAACCGGGACTCATCGGCACCATCTTCAAAAAGGCCCAGAACAAGCTCACCGATCCGGCCAAGCTCAAGCGCATCGTCTCGCTGATTGCCAGCGAAGGCCCGTGGATCGGCATCGGCGTGGACGTAAAAGGCCAGATTTACGAGGGCCTACTGGAACGCCGCAGAGGTAAAGTCTGGCGCGGGCCAGTACTTTACCCCGCGTCCGGTGATCGAGGCGATCGTCGCATGCGTCCGTCCCAAAATCGGTGAGACCGTGTGCGACCCCGCGTGCGGCACCGGCGGCTTTCTGCTCGCCGCCTACGAATGTATGAAGAGCCAGTCCCACGACAAAGAGTTGCTGCGCAAGCTACGCAGCCACGCGCTGACTGGCGTAGACATCGTGGACGAAGTTGTGCGCCTCTGCGCAATGAACCTCTATCTGCATGGCATCGGCAACGGCGGCAGCCCCGTCCGCCAGGGTGACGCCCTAGCAAAGGCACCCGGTGTCAATTACGACCTCGACATCTTCTGGCTCAAGGACGACAGCCTCGAAGACATCGATGCCCTGCCCGCCCCCGACCTCATCGCCGCCGAAATCGTCGAAAACCTGGAAGCGGCGCTAGAACAGTTCCGCAGTGTCGCGGCAGAGCTAGAGAAGGGGTAAGGCTCGCTCACTACGTCCGCTTCCGGCGTCGGCGCGGCACGTTCAGATCCCGATCAAGAATGATGATCGACGGCTCGTCATCCACGTCCGGCTCCGGCTCGGGGCCGAGCGGCAAGGAGTTCATCATCCGCCCGAAGAAGAGGAATGCTTGACCTGCCGCGATCACCGCGACCAACAGAGCCATCTCGAGCCCCACCCCCGGCAGCATCCAGGTAAGCAGGAAAGCGAGACCAATGCTCAGGCCAAGCAGCAACGCCAGCACGATCATGAAGAGAACAAGCAAACCCAACAGCAATCCCATCGTACCCCTCACATTGCCTCGTGCAGCAGCACGTCAAGCAGTTCAACCATCCACTGAAGCCGGCACTCCCTTCGGCAGCAGAGCAGAAAACGTACGTTGTCGACATTGAATGTCACTGAAGTCACGTGCGAATTCTGACATAATAGCACATATTATAATCTGCGTAATCTGCGGACGATCGGGATGACTTTGCCGCAGCCCTGGTTCCAATGCGCCCTGGCCGCTGTGCTGCTTGGGCGGTCATCGGTCGTGATGGGCGTGATCTTGGCTGGACCGGCGTGCTCACCCTGGAAGCACGCGGAGACCAATCAGGATCACCACGATGCCTACGGTCAGCCAGCCAAACCAGTCGCCCCAGCGCGTGTACAAGGTACGCTCGTCGAGCACAAAGGTCGTTCCTGTGATTACCTGGCGCGTATCAATGCTACTCTGGGCGCTCATTCGCCCATAGGGGTCGATCACCTGGGCGATACCAGACACTGAGCCGAGCGCGAATGCCACCCGGTTCTCGACCGCTCGAAAAACGCTATCGGCAGCGTGGTACGGCGGGAACCATGGCGTGCCAAAGTCAGAGTCATCGGGCATCAATACGATCTGTGCCCCTTGCTGCGCTAGGCGGCGTGTGATGGTCGTGATGTGGCGATCCCAGCAGACCCCAAGCCCCACACGTCCGTAGGGCGTCGTGAAGACCTGATGGTTCGATGGCCCTGCCTGAAACCCTGCGGCCCGCTCACCATCCGTGATATTGACTTTGGCCTGACGCCCGATCTCGGTGCCGTCTGGCCCGATCAAGAGAGCGGTATCGTACTTGCCCGTCGGCGTCTGCCAGACCATGTCCACGACCAGGTAGGTTTGCAACTCACGGGCAAGGGTGGCGAGTTGCGGGCGAATCAGGGCATCATCAATCGCGGCGATCTCGTGTTCGGGCCAGACGACAAAGGCCGGGTCTGCGGCCCTGGCCGAACGGGTGAGGGCGGCATTGACCGCAAAGATCGCCTGGGACTGGGCAGGCGTACTGGCCTGGTACCCGGCTGCGTCCGCTTCACCGCTCGCCTGGATCACCGGGTCGGTGTTGGCGAGATCGACTGTTGCTACGACCGTAAAGCCATTGGGCGGCAGGGGGTCTATGGTCAGATAGCCCCAGCCGACGATGGCGCCCACAGCGGTCAGGGCGATGATTGGCTCGAGGGTGAACGTCTTGCGGCGAAGCAGCACACTCACGAGGTGCGCCAGGGCGACATTCGCCAGCATGAGCATGAAGGCCAGGCCAGGGAGTCCGGTCAGGGTGAGCACTTGCAGTGCGGGCGGGTTTTGCCACTGGCTATTGGCGAGCAACGCGAACCACCAGGCACCGGTGACTGGCGCGGCGTAGCGCAGGAACTCAGCGGCCGTCCAGGCGAGAGGGAGGGCGAGCATGCCAAGGAGTACACTGCTGGGCGCGTGTGCAGCAGCTTGGCCACGCAGCCAGACACCAAGTTGGATGAGCGCGGCGTAAAAGAAGCCGACGAGCACCATCAGCGCAAAGCCTGACGGACCAAGGACGAAGGGATACCAGCGGTGAGCGCTGATCGCCCAGATCAGACCAAAGGGGAGGGCGATACCGAAGGCGGCGCTGGCCGAGCGATCATCAAGAGCGATCAGCAAGGGCACCAGCGCCACCCAGGCAAGCCAACCCATATCGATGCCCGGCATCGTGAGCGCCAGCAGAGTGCCGCTGAGGGCGCTGAGGGCGAAGCAGGTGAGCAGTGATCGAGCCTTTGTCATTGGATTGATGCCTGATCAGGAAGCCATTGGTCGGCTTACAGCTTGTCTGGGGTCATCACCATAATAGGAATGCTTCGTGCGTGGATGCGCTGCTTGTACAGAGGATAGCCAAAATACGTGTTTGATGCATACTGCCAGAAGCGTGCATACTCCTCATCGACCGCTTCATGTGCCAGGTACGTACCCGTTTTGCCGGTGAGCGAACATGTGGCCCGCGGGTTAGCTTTGAGGTTGAAATACCATGCCGGATACTGCTTTTGGCCCCAGTTTGTCGCGATGATCGCAAAGTTGGCCGGATCGCGCTCGTCGCGGATGCAGAGCAGCGGAACCGTGCGCGGCAATCCGCTCTTGGCCCCCGTCGTGGTCACGCTAACGACGGGGAGGCCGGTAAACAAGCTGGTCATCGTCAGACGACCGCCCGACAACCGCAAGGCGATGCCGTCAACGAAATGAAGCGTGCGGGCATAATACCAGGATCCTGGTGACGAGGCCGCGATTTTCTGCATGATCAAACGAAAGGGAGCGTACTGCTTGGATGGCATCACTGGTCTCCTGAGTCTTCTTATGCCTTACCTTCATCCGCCAGGGCTATTGTACCATCTGGCCCAATAAGGATGACGACGAACTGAGGGTCGAGGGCCATCGCTAGCGTGGCGACGTACAGGCCGAGGGCGCGCGCCTGAAAGTCGAAGATCAAGGTACGCATCAGTCGATTGCTGGAGCAGGTTGGTCGACACGGACGACGGCCCACTGTGATGGGCAGGTCGCATCACGCGCAGCCGCTTCAGGCCACGCACACGACGACGACGCGCACAACGCGCAATGCGAAGGGCCGGGGGAAGAGAAAGCAGAGACGGATGTTGCGTTCAATGAGCGCAAGGCGACCGCAGCCTGCAACCTCTGGCGAGCCCTGAGCGTCTGAACCGATGTATGCCGATCATGTTCAAAAACCTGCGCCGCCTCATCGTTGTGGGCCTCGGGTTGAGCCTGCTTATTCCGCTCGTCGCCCTGAGCTACAGCCATCTCGCAACAGCCCCGTTCCGCGTCACCACGCCGACCGACGCACCCCCAACGCGGGTCGCGGTCGTCTTTGGGGCGGGCGTTCGCGGTGATCGCCCGACGCGCATCCTGGCCGAACGCATTGAGGGCGCGGTCAACCTCTACCACCTCGGGCGGGTGGAGAAGCTCCTCATGACGGGCGACAACAGCCACGCCACATATGACGAGGTGACCGTGATGGCCCGCTATGCTGCGAGTCTCGGCGTACCGATGCGCGACATCACCCTTGACTACGCGGGCTTCTCGACCTACGAGTCGTGCTATCGGCTCCAGCCGATCTTCGGGGTTGAGCAGGCCGTGCTCGTTAGCCAACGCTACCATATGCCCCGCGCCGTCTATACCTGTCGTGCCTTAGGGGTAGATGCCGTTGGCGTTGGCGTCCCGGATTGGGGCCGGTATGCACCGCCCGTGCTAGCTCAGTACACAGCGCGCGAAGCCTTGGCGACGGTGAAAGCCCTGCTTGATGTCCATGTCACACGGCCACGCCCAACCTTCCTCGGGCCATACGAAGGCATCGAGTAAGGCCCCGCTCAGGTGGATCATCACCATACCCTTGATTGATATGGTCTTCGCTCAATTCGTCTACGTACGCAAACCAGGCAGCTTGTTCGAGTTGCCAACGGTGCTTCAGCGCCGCCACATCGCCAAAATCGTCGGCCTGCAGGATCGCATCCCCGTCTTGAGCTTGCAATACCATGCGCCAGCCGTACTCGGTATCGAGCGTATGCACGAGCATACCGCGCACACTCCCCCAGCCAGAATCCGGGGTGTGTTCGCGGGTAAACTCGTCCGCTGAAATACGCTCGCATGCGGCAAGGATGCGGTTGTTTGCCCAAAAATTGAAGTGGATCAACGTAGCGATTTCGCTCTTGTTCATTGCCGGCCCTCCTTCTTGTTCGAGCCGCTCAACCGCGCCGCTGCGAATGACAATTTCAATCTGGACATCCCACTGGTCGGCATCAAACTGCTCGTACCATATCTATTTTAGTACAAATTTCTCCACTCCCATCAAGGTTTGGGTTGCCATTCGCTGTTGCAGCTTTGTTGCAGCTTTGTTGCATGCAACAAAGCTGCAACAGTGGGGTATGCTAGGTAGGAAATAGATAAGGCTCATAGCCAATGCTGGCGCTTGGATCTCCATGGCCATCGCCTGATTCTGACCAACGACTGGATCCGAACGAATCAACCTGACGAACCATCCCCAGGAAGATACAAGACCTGCTTGGTCGCCCGACGGGACGAGAATTGCCTTTAGCTCAAACAGGGGTGGCCCCAGACCATTTCATAGAGACATATATGTGATGAATGCGGATGGATCGGGCATAGGCGCCAACAAGATTGCTTTAGCGAATGCAATAGAGATCAGTTATACTGTGAATCGAATCCTTAATTGCTGTGTGTTTAATGTCAGGCCTCGCTTGTAGGGTAGAATGGCGGCTGAACGAACGAAGATACGGTGCTGGTTGTCAAGGGCCAATCTCACGAATTCGGTGGGGCGCCTTCGGCGACCGGAGACGACCTGCCCACACCAAGCCGAGCCTCTCGAAGGCTGCGGGCACCCCACTCCGGCTGTGCTACTGGGTGTGGACAGCTCGTCTCCGGTGTGGATGACCGAACAGGTCGCTCGTTGCAAAGCGACGGCGTCGGACTGAACAGACGCGCCGTCCTGTCGCTCGGGTCGAACGGACGTCGTTTGGTCACCACGGCAAAGGCCAGGTGCATCAGCAGGTGAACAAACCCTTCAGCGCAGCGTCCGGGAGGCTTTGCCGATGAAGAGATCCACCGGTGTCGTGATGAGCGGATGGCCTGGAACATGGAATGGGCCAACGAGGCTGCCTGGCGTCACGTTGGGCACCTTGCCACCGGAGAGTACGCTGACAAAGGCGTCCAGGTCAGCCGCATTGCGGGCATGCTTGGCATCGCTGGTTTTGGGCGTTATGAATTCATGCACCAGCAGGATCGCTCGGGCGTCGTTCCTTCGCTCTGCCTCGCACAGCGCTCCTGCACACGCGGTCAGCAGTTGGTAGCGGAGCACGCCAAAGCCAGGGTCTTCGTCGGCGCACGGTCCAAACAAGGCTTCTGCTAACTGTTTGACCCTGATGAGCCCTTTTGACCGCGGATTCTTATGCCCTTTTGCTTGTGCCGCACGGAGGGTTTGCGCAACCGTGGCCCCGTACGGTTCGTCCGCTTTGGCCTCAACCGTCATGAGATACGGCCCGAACGAATCCTCCAGAGAGACAACGAGATCCCCGTTGCTTGGTTCACCGGGGAATCGGTCGAAGCGGAGCTTCGCTTCCGGTTCGGCGTCCCACGCCAGCAGTGGCCCAAAGCGATCGTGGGTGGCAAGGAGGGCGGAAATTTCAGGCGGCACCTCCTCACCGCTTGCAAGCCAGGCACGGGCGACTTCTTGGGCACTGCGGCCCTCAACCCATTGACGTGCGTGCTTGGGGCCGGCATACTTCGCCCAATCTTCCAGTGAAGCGAGGATGCGGCCCGCCTTTTTGACCGGCATCGAGGTGCTCCTGCTGATACGCGGTGCGATCGTCGATCGCTGCCAAACGTCCATGGTATCCCAGAGGGGAATGATAGCACATGAGGCGAGAGGAAGGGTCTTCATACCGTACTCTGGTACCGCCGCTTCACGGTACAGCAACTGAAGCTACCTGTTTCGTATCGAAGAGGGTGCCATGAACCGGATAGTCCCGACCATTACGGAATCCGCGGATGAACTGAAGATCTTGCTGAAGGCTGAGGATGACGTCAAGGCGGCTATCTCCAACCGCCGCTATCGCTTGCTGTTCTTGTTGCCGCTCCTCGTATTGACCGGATGTATCGGGCTCTTTGAGCGCCCACCGCAGGTCAGACAGGTCGCGCTCGCCGATCTGAACGGCGACGGCGCACAGGATATCGTCGTGGCAAACGGTCGTTTTGGCGAGCCGTACACGTTCCCCAGTGAAATCCAGTATCAGATCTTGTACAACGACGGCGCCGGCAACTTCACCGCCAGCGCACGCCTGCCGGTCGAGATGAGCTTCGGTGCCCTGGCGCTTGGCGATGTTGATGGAGATCAGTTCATCGACGCCGTGTTTCTGCCCAACCCCACGATCATTGTGAATGATGGCGCAGGGACGTTGGCGCACCCGCATGCCGTCGAACATGAGGGCTGGATCAGCGGTGGAGTCGCCCTTGCCGATCTGAATGGGAATGGCCGCCTGGACATCTTTGTCGCCAACTGCTGCGGTGGGGTCAGCTTTCCTGCTGCCGGTGCCCCCGTCCGCTTGATCCCGGAGAACATGGTGTTCTTCAATGCTGGGAACGGCGCCTTCCACGACTCCGGTCAGCGCATGGGACACGCGGGGAGTACGGCGGTCGCCCTGGGCGATCTGAACGGCGACGGCAGCCCCGACGCCTTTGTCGCCAACGGGTTGACGTTCCTCCAGATTCACGGCGACCCCGTGTGGGAAACGCCCAACGAGGTCTGGTTCAACGACGGCGACGGCATGTTTACCGATAGCCTGCAAGCGTTAGGGCAGCGTGAGAGTTGGGCCGTGGCGCTCGGGGATGTCAACGGAAACGGATTCCTGGACGCCGTGGTCGGCAACGCCGGCCCCGATGAGATCTGGATCAATGATGGGCAGGGCTTCTTTACGTTGCTTGGCGAAGTGAACAATGGCCCAACCCGGCAGGTGTTCCTCGTCGATCTTGATGGCGACGACGTCCTGGATCTGGTGACGGCCGGCAACACCCGCGCACGCGTCTGGCGCAATGACGGCCAGGGGCAGTTGCGCGAAATTCGTTCGCGCATTCGGTACAGCGCCAATGACGCGGTAGGCGTGGGCGATATGGATGGTGATGGCCTGCCGGACATTGTGGTCGCGGATGTGCGCGGCTGCCAGGTCTGGTTTAATCAGGGCGATGGGCGTTTTCAGACCCGCCGCGGTGCCCGTTGTGGTCGCTAATGGGAGTCTGTTTGGCTATAACGAAAGGATTTTGATCTAGACAGCTCTTAGGCAGATCATTATCAATTTCCTTCTCGCGCACCGTAATCTCAGTGACCAGATCGCGACCAGCACGGCGGGTAAGCACGGCTTTGCGCCGCGATCGCACGACCTCAGCGCCATCGGCATCACGCAGATAGGTCGTATTGCCGCGCCGGTCATGGCCTACTCGCAGAATTGCAGATCTTGGCGAGCGCGCGTGGGCGTCAAACTCACCGACGAAGTTCGTCACCCGCGTGCAAGCCGCTTCGGTCGCCCCTCGCTTTACAGATGCTCGCCTTTAGGTGCGAAAGCCCAGCGCGTTCACGCCTGGGATGAAGCACCCTGCTTGAGCGGCTTTCGCTCATGTGTTGCACCAAGCACGTATCCATGGTACACTTGTTCGTCATGAGGTGTGCGCATCTCATGCACGTTTCCAACTGAGTTTTGGGCGTTCCGACGAAGAATCCATCGTCGGGTAAAAAGCTCATGGTCATGTGGCGCGCTGGTTCGGCGGAAGGGGCCAACCTGAGAGTCAGCACAGACAAGCGCATCGAAGAGGCCACACCCCACCCATGTTCTCTTCGGAGGACGAGACTGGGGCGGCAGTCTCTGAAGCCCAAGCGTTTACGCTTGGGAGCCGTCACTTCATCACCAGAACTGGACATGGAGCACGCTGCGTTAGGGCCAGACTCACACTGCCCAAGATCCGATCGCGCCACGGGTGCTCGCCGTGCGATCCGATCACAAGCAAGGTGGCGCCCCATTGCTCGATCTGTTCAAGGATGGCTTCGTCAGGACGGCCTTCAAGCACGGCCATTTCAACCTCGATGATCCCCATGCCACGCAGGCGCTCGCGTACCTGATCGACGCAGGCGGCGGCTTCCTGGCGTCTGGCTAACAAGGCATAATGGAGGTAGGGCTCGCTCATCGCAACTGGTGGGGCTGCGGCAACGTTCAACACCAGGACATGCGCGGCGTAACAATGCGCTAATGAGGCGACATAGTCGACTGCTCGCTCGCATACTGGCGAACCGTCGGTCGCGAAGGCGATACGTTCAAACATCGTGAACCTCCTCACAGGTCTGGGGCAATGCACACGATCAGATGCGGCGAAACGTGGGTTCCATCCAGGCAACCCTCACCGCATCAGGTCTCGGATGGTTGCTCAAAGCGGTTCTGATTCTTCCGGCGCGCCTCGGCTTGCAGGTCGGCGACCCGGTCGGTTTCGTCCACAATTTCGCCGGTGAGCACCTCAAGTACATCTTCAAGCGAGACCACGCCGGCAAGGCCGCCATACTCATCAATGACGACCGAGAGGTGCTGGCGCGTCTGGCGGAAGACTTCCAGCAGTTTGTCGGCCCGAATGCTGGCGGGCACAAAGTTTGCCGGGCGCATCAGCGCTGAGACGACCTGCTGTTCCTGCCCAGCTAACAACGCCGCGAGCAGTTCGCTTCGTAACGCGATGCCGCGCACTTCGTCAATGGAATCACCAATGACAACCAGCCGCGAATGTTCAGCATTCAGCATCGTTTCGCGTGCCTCAGCAAGCGTATCGTCGGCGAGGAGATAGGTGATACTGACCCGCGGGGTCATAATATGGCCGGCGACCGTATCGTTGAGACGGAAGACGCGCTCGATCATTTCCGACTCGTCACGCTCGATGACCCCTTCCTGCTGACCAATCCGCGCCAGCAGGCGAATTTCGGCTTCGTTCGTCGTGGGTGCCTGGTTCGTGCTGACAATCGGTGAAACGATGCGTTCGATGAGCCAGACAATCGGCGTAAAGAGGATCGTCAAGAACTGGACAGGCCTGGCCACGATTGGCGCGATCGTCGCGGCATAACGCTCGCCAAGCGTCTTTGGGATGATCTCACTAAAGATGATCACGGCGAGTGTGAGCGAGGTTGAAAAGACGCCAATCCACTGGCTGCCAAAGACTTCCGTCGCCAGGTTACCGATCAGCAGGCTCCCGCCGATATTCGCGACATTATTCAGCACCACAATCGTGCTGATCGGACGCGCCATGTTTTCGCGGATCTGCAACAGGGCCTTAGCTGAAGCCCCACCGCCTTCGGCGAGTTGGCGAACCCGCACCATGCTGACCGAGAAGAGCGCCGCTTCGGCTCCAGAACAAACGGCTGAGACACTCAGCGTCAGGAAGATGATGAAAAAGAGTAAACTCATATGGGTTGATACGTGCCGTAGCTCTACAAAAAGAAGGTCCTTCAAGCCAGTGTTACTTAGCGGCGATGCTCACCCTGGCGGTGGTGTCTCGCGCTCACATTGCGGAGCATCGGTCTGATCTGCGCACGCGTGCGTTGAATTTGCCGATACGCGAACTGTGCGGCATGCCCAAGCAGTCCAGGACGTTGGCCGAGGCGACGCAGGTTCAAGCGCAACAAGACCCAACTCCGGCGGATCAAATGATGCCGTCGCCCAACGAGCAGAACACCAAGGACGAAGAACGGGATGCCTGGCCCTGGTAAAATCATACCCAGGATCCCGATGATGATCAATAGCCAACCTACGATCTGGCGGAGCACCAACCAGGCCTGATAAAGGTTGAATCTGAACAGCCGATGGGTGAGAATAAGTACCATGGCAGCGAGCAAGCTGCTTAATACGACAAGGGTAGCATCAAAAAACGGATCCAAAAAAATACGCACTGTGTTGATCTCAGCCACCATCCAGCGACTCTGCATACTTCATATGATACCAACAAAAGCTTTCACCGTGATGAATACGACGTAACAAGAAGCTAACAGGGGGACATGCTATACTTGACTCCGATGCAACCGTAAGCCAAGGTTTCAGGGAGCTTTCCAGTTAGCGCTCATCGTCGTGTCGACTTCACTCGGCTGAACTGGAAGCCGACTGAAGTCGGCACTACCGTCGAGGGTAAAGCTGATCCGGCCCTTCTGAAACCATGTCTAAAAGCAATCTTTTTCAAAGAAGCGCACGCGAAGGCGCGAAGGCGCGAAGGGGTGAGAGCACCTACGCGAAAATCTTTGCGCCGTTGCGCCTTTGCGTCAAAATAGCTGCCTTCTTTGCAAGAGTAGTGGGTCTAAAAGGAGAAGGGTGATGACGACGATCCTGGTGGTTGACGACGACTTAAAGATTGCCCGCGTCGTAAGTCGAGGGTTACGCTTTGAAGGCTTCGCGGTTCATACGGCCGTCAATGGTCCAGAAGCCTTGCGCATCGCACGCGACGATCCGCCGGATTTGGTCATTCTTGACGTGATGCTGCCTGACATTGATGGCCTGGAAGTCTGTCGGCGGTTGCGACGCGGGACAAACACGCCTATCCTTATGCTCACAGCCCGTGATTCGGTGCCGGATCGGGTGGCAGGATTGAACAGTGGTGCCGATGATTACCTGGTCAAACCGTTTGACTTCGACGAACTGCTGGCCCGCGTCCGTGCGTTGCTGCGCCGCACTCAGCCTGCCTCGGGAGACCTGCTCGTCTTTGCTGACCTACGCCTGAATGGTGCGACCTACGAGGCCTTCCGGGGCGAGCGGCGGCTCGATTTGACGGCCCGAGAATTCGCTGTCCTGCACATTCTCATGCGCTCACCACGTCATGTCCTGACGCGTGAACAGATCATGGAGCGCGTCTGGGGCAACTATGACGTTGAAAGCAACGTGGTCGAAGTCTATATCGCACGCCTACGGGATAAGCTCGAGAGCAATCACGAGCCACGCCTCATTCACACCATGCGTGGGATTGGCTATAGCCTGCGCGAGGAAGCCCTATGAAGCGCCCTGCCTCGCTCCGCCTCCGGCTTACAATCCTGGTCACGGTGCTGACGGGAGCGGCCATTTGCTTGTTTGCCCTGATCTTCTACCTGATCTTGCAGGCCAACCTGCTTGCTGAGATTGATGTGCGGCTCCAGGAGCGGGCAGCGTTGGTGCGCGAGGAGTTGATTGCGGCCAAACTGTCGGGGGCGAGCACCAACCTGCCCAATCTGCCGCCTCTGGTCGAGTTCAGCGCCCCGGGCATCTACGTGGAACTGCGTGCGCCGTCTGGCGATCTGCTCGCCTCTTCACCGAATCTGGGCGCGGATCGCCTGCCAGAGGCGTTGCCGTTGCTCGCCACGGCCCTGGAAGGCCCCCAGGTCATTGAAACTGTCCAGGCCGGCGATCACGAAGATCTGCGGTTACTCGTTACCCGTGCGCCAGCCACGCTTGCACCGGATGCATTGCTGCTCGTCGCCGAGTCGCTCGAACCGATTGAACGTACGCTGGCGCAAGCGCGGATCCTGTTGCTGATCTGCGGCATCGGAGCGCTGCTGTTTGCTGCCAGCAGCGCTGCCGTCTTGACGGGCATCGCCCTCGCACCAATGGCGCGCCTGACCCGCACGGCGGCCTCGATTGCCGCGACTGGCGACTACCACGAGCGACTGCCTGATCCTGCGCGCCGCGATGAGGTGGGCCAGCTTGCGGCAACAATCAATGATCTTGTTACAACCGTCGAATCGACCCTGGAACAACAGCGTCGCCTCCTGGCTGACACGTCGCACGAACTGCGCTCACCCCTGACCGTGGTACTGGCGAACCTCGCTTTGTTGCGGCGTGACCTCGCACCCGCCGAACGCCAACTGTGTCTCGATGAGGCGAGCGATGAAGCGCAGCGCATGCGCCGCCTAGTCAACGATTTGCTGCTCCTTGCGCAGGCCGATGCCACGCAGGTGATTGCGCGTGCCTCGGTGTCGCTGGATATGCTCGTGGCCGAACTGACGACGACCAGTGTACGGCTGTTTGCGACCCACTGCTTTACCCCCGTCATCGCGCCCGGCCTCGTGATCGAGGGTGATCGCGAGCGTTTGACCCAGGCCTTGCGCAACCTGATCGAGAATGCTGTCCGCTATACGCCGCCTGGCACAGAGGTGACCGTACACTTGGAAGCGCTTGCCAACGATATGGCCGCCATCACCGTCATTGATAACGGCCCAGGCATTGCGCCCGAACATCTACCGCATCTATGGGATCGTTTCTATCGGGTCGAACAGACACGTTCGCGCACCACCGGTGGGATGGGCCTGGGCCTGGCGATTGTGAAGTACATTGTCGAAGCGCACGGCGGCAGCGTCGCGGTACAGAGCAGGGTGGGTCAGGGTTCCGCCTTTCGTATGCAGCTACCGCTTGCGATCGGGGCCTCGGCTAGCCATTAAGACCATTTCAAAGAAGCGCACGCGAAGGCGCGAAGAGGTACGCACCTTCGCGAAAACCTTTGTGCCTTTGCGCCTTTGCGCCTTTGCGCCTCTGCGTCAAAGAAGCGCACGCGAAGGCGCGAAGGCGCGAAGAGGTACGCACCTCCGCGAAAACCCTTGCGCCTTTGCGCCTTTGCGTCAAAGAAGCGCACGCGAAGGGGTGCGCACCTCTAGGTTTTGTTGGTCAGCAAGATGCGGTCAACGCGCCGTCCGTCCATATCGACGACCTCGAACCGCCAGCGATCCCAGTCCACATAATCGCCTGTAGTGGGAATATGGCCGAGCAACGTGATGACCAGGCCAGCGAGCGTATCATAACGATAGATCGCTTCGTCTGGCAGGTCTTCTACCTCCAGGAGTACTTTCAGATCATCAGTTGGGAGACGCCCATCAATGAGCCATGAACCATCCTCGCGGCGCACAATGAATTCGGGTTCAGGTTCATCAAATTCATCTTCAATGTTGCCCACAATCTCTTCGAGCACATCTTCCAGCGTGATCAGACCTTCCACCCCACCTTCTTCGCCAACGACAATCGCCATATGCCGCTGCTGTTTGCGAAACGTCGCCAGGAGTTGAGCGGCCAGACTATGTTCGGCGACATAGAGGGGCGGGCTGATGACGCTCTGCACCAGCGCATCGTTGCCTTCGCGGTGATAGAGCATCAGCAAATCACGGACATGGACAATGCCAATGATCTGGTCAGGCGTATCCTGATAGATCGGAAAGCGCGAGTAGCCCTCCTCCAGCACCTGATGCATGATCTGACCCAGGGTTGCCTCAGCCTCGATCATAACGATGTCGCGCCGCGGGGTCATAATCTGACGCACTTGCTGATCGCTAAACTCAAAAATACTCTCAATGAGTTGCTGCTCGTGCAACGTGACCTCGCCCCCAGACGTACCTTCACGAACCAGGGCCTGAATATCTTCTTCCGTCACCTGCGCCGGGAGGGTCTTATCGAGACCGAGGAGGCGCAGCACCAGTTGGGTAGAAAAGGCGAGCAAGCTGACTACCGGGCTACTCAGCCGGGCAATGAAGGTCATTGGGGTTGCAATCAGGATGGCATACTGCTCAGCCTTGAGCAACGCAAGCCGCTTGGGCACCAGTTCGCCAAAAACCAGGGTGAAGAAGGTTATCACCAGAACCACAATGCCAAACGCGAGTTGGGTCGCATACGGCCCAACCACAGGCAGGCTGCTTAGCGACGGCGACAGACGTGCGGCAATGCTGGCACCGCCAAACGCGCCGGTGAGAATACCAATCAGCGTAATGCCAACCTGGACGGCAGAGAGAAAGCGATTGGGATCGTCTTGTAACCGGAGGGCCGCCGTCGCACCGATACTTCCATCGGCAGCCTGCTGCTCCAACCGTCCCCGTTTTGCGCCCAGGATGGCCAATTCTGTGCCTGCAAAGATTCCATTGGCCAGAATCAATACCAGGATAATGATAATTTCAAAGGTCATACTGATCGTGCTACCTTCTGTGGTGTGATGCTGAGGGCATCTGGAGCGGAATGCCACCAGCATGTCGCTCGATACCCATCCAAGCCAAACGCAATGGCTGTGCTTATCTTATCAGAAGCGTGGCTTGGGCGCTATCAGACTGTTAGACGATGTAATATCTGGGGACTGACCAGTACACGAGTTTTGAGGCCCAGGGTCTAGCGGCCCGAGAAGAAAAAACGCAGCGCTGACCAGGAAATTCGCGTAGACGCAGCAACATGATCACCAGGCCAACGTGCTGCTCTGCATATGCAGAGCAGCACGTTGGCCTGGTGTGTGATACGGCCTATTGATAAAGCCTACTGGTTCGCCTTCTGGCGGCTTTTGCCCTTGAGTTCTTTGGCCTTGCCTTCTGCCTGCATCTGCTCGTTGTTGATCAGGCTTCCGATCGTGCCTTCAACCTTGCCCCCGACCTCCTCGCCGATGCCTTTGATCTGCTCATCCGCTTTCGCCACGGCCTGGCGAGCCTGGCCCTCGACCTTCTGAACGTGTCCTTCTGCCTGCATCTGCTCGTTACCTATGAGATCGCCGATGCCTTCCTTCACCGCCCCTTTGACTTCCTCCACCTTGCCCTTTGCGCGCTCAGTTCCGTTATCCATCTTCTTATATCCTTTCATTTGCCCGCTGAAGTGACTGTTGTTGCTTGTGCTGCTGCCCTTATGAAGTTGAACCTTAATCCGCCGAGGAATGCGCTGACAATGCTGATGATTCTTAAGTATAATCCTGGGCGTAGCAAGCAGGTAGCAGGTAAACGGTTTGTTCGCGGTCAGGTTTTTCCTGTCAATGCCAGGATGGTGAGCGTTGCCGCTTAAGACAAAACAGATCTTGAAGGGTTGGGGCCGCAGGCCCTGTATGTCCATGGGGATGAGCCAAAAACTGTTCGTCTGGCGGGTGCAGTACTGACCAACTTTGCATACGCTCTGTTTATCATCTCTCCTTCGTACCCAACGTGGGACACGATGTTTGGTGACCCCAATTCAATTGAAGGAGTTGAGTGACGATGGCAAGCGATTCAGGCGATGTGGCTGATACGAGAAGAACGGTGACGGACGTACCGACGGTACCATCACCGCGCCAGTACGACGACCCGCAGCGCTGGTGGATTCTGGCGGCTTGCTGCACGGTCGCCTTTGCCTTGCAAGCCGAGCCATTTTTATGGATGATTGGCTACGAGATTCCTTCGTCGGCCTTCGGGACAGGCTGGAACGAGTACCGTATTCTCGCCAGTCTGGGTGTCTTGCTCTTTGTGGCCTTCCAGATTATCGGCGGCGTCCTGGGTGATCTGCTTGGCCGACGCAAGATCCTGCTGATCGGCGCGGTGGGGGCGACGCTCTTCAACCTATTCTCGCTGCTCGCCCCCAATTTGCTGGCGCTCACCCTCTTACGGGCGATGGTTGGCGTGATGGGTGCCCTGGCCTTCCCGCTTACCCTGGCGCTGATCCGCCTGACCTTTGAGGGCACCGAGCGCACGCGGGCGCTGGTGATTTACACCTTTGTGACGGGTGTGGGGGTGCTGGCGAGTCTGCTTGGCATTCCGTTTGAGTATTGGTGGGGCTGGCGTGCGGCGCTCGTCTTGCCGATCGTTGTCGGTGCGATAGGCCTCTACCTTGCCTGGCGTTATGTTCCAGAAAGCCGTGCCCAGGGCGGCTTCGGGCGCTTCGAAGCGCTCACCGCTGCGGCATGGGCGATGGTTTTTCTGGCCGCCATGTTTGGCCTCGTGATGGCCCGCCTTAGCGGCACCTGGTTCAACCCGATCACCGTCACGGCGGGCGTTTTCAGTGCGCTCGGCTTGCTGCTGCTGATCGTCTGGACCCAATTTGCCCGTCGGCAGAACCTCTTTCGTGGTGCGGCAAACGAGGTTCCGCGCCACTTCCTGTCGCTGTTGCTGCTCGTCTCGGCGGCCCTCAGCTTTGGCTTGGTGGGCTATGCGCAGATGCTGTACGGCTTCTTTTTCACTGCGCGGCAGCTTCCGGGTTTCATTGCTGGGGTCGCACTGGCACCGGTCTTCCTCGGGAATCTCTTCATCCTACGTTGGGCCGCCCGCTTTACCACCAGTCAGCCGGCCTATGTATCGGTGGGCGGCGGCCTGGCGGCGATGGGCGTGGCGATGTTGCTCACCGCGCTGGCGCGCCCGAATACGCCCTACCTGTTCATTATCCCGATGATGATGCTGTTCGGCATCGGCTTCCTGATCGCCTCGGCCTCGTGGGCCTACTTCTTCTTTGCGGCCCTGCCAGCCGACCTGATCGGCCTCAGTTCAGGGCTCAACCGGGCTGCCGGGCTCATCGGCAGTGGCCTGTCCGGCGTATTGCTCGCTACCGTCCTGGCGTTGAGCGGAACTGCCGACTTCAAGCTGCGCATGGCCGATCTGACGCTGACCCCGCAGCAGCAAGCCGTCGCGCTGCAAGCCGTTGATACGGCTCTTCGCCAGGGTATCACCGCCGACGACATTGCCCAGGCACCGGGCGCAATCGTCGGTCTTGGGCTAATGGCGGCGTACCGCGAAGCCTTTAGTGTTGGCGTCGCCTCGGCCCTGATCCTGGCAGGTGCCGTCTGCCTGGCCGTTGCCGCCGTCGCGTGGTTCTGGTTGCGTGGCGTGAAGCGTGCTGCGGACGATACCGGTGAAACTCGTTCACAGGCCAATGAGTAGGCGGTGACGTACCTTGCGCCTTTGCGCCTTTGCGCCTTTGCGTCAAATCAACTAAGCTGACGCAAAGGCGTGAAGGGTGCGCTCACCTACGCGAAAAACCTTGCGCCT
Source organism: Candidatus Chloroploca mongolica (assembly GCF_004762035.2). Taxonomy (GTDB): domain Bacteria; phylum Chloroflexota; class Chloroflexia; order Chloroflexales; family Chloroflexaceae; genus Chloroploca; species Chloroploca mongolica. Next base: position 27,131 of record NZ_SIJK02000030.1, read on the forward strand.
TTGCGCCTTTGCGTCAAATCAACCGCACGCCAAAGTACGGTGCCACTAGCGGCGGCGGGCGGGACGGGTGCTTCGCTCCTCGCGCTGCCGACCGAACATCCACCCCCAGGCATGCGCGGCAAGGCTGAGCTGGCCGAGGGCAAAGAGTACCAGGAGGGCGCTGATGGTGGTTGTACTCACCGTTGACCAGAAGGTGAGGGCCTGGCGAACATCGATCAGCGCCAATTGCACGGTGCTGGTGCGCTCCCTGCCCTCGGCAAGCGTGGCGCGCACCTGGCTCAGGCGTTCTTCGAGCCGGTCGGTGGCAGACTGGAGGAGCACGTTATCGCGCGTTTCGATGGCCGTACGCACAAGACGGGTCTGATCGCGGGCGGCAGTGATCTCGCTATCAAGGGTCGTCAGCGGATTGGCAAGGGTGGGCACGTCGAGAAAGGGCAACTGGTTGAGTTGCTCGATGCGCTGGTTAAAGCGCTCTAAGCCCTCACGGAGGCGTTGGGCACGAGAGGTGAGTTGTTCCAGCGCAGGTTGCAGTTCCTCAGTAACGACCTGCTGCATCTGTTGCGCCACTGGCCCATTGGCCCGTTCGGTACGCAAGAAGGCCAAACTGGTTTGCACCAACCTGAGCCTCTCTTCTACCTCAGCAACATTACTGTCAAGGGTGTCAATTGTCTGAATCGCCAGATCGAGGTAGTCGGTAATGACATCGACCATGGCAAGTGTCGTCTCATCGACGGTGGCTTTGGCGATCCAGGCCCCGATCGTCCCGGTCGCAGCGAGCAGGAAGGTCAGCAGCGCAAGGACGAAAAGAATGCCCGCGAAGATTCTGCGCAACAGTGCCATAGTTCTCCTTTGGACGGCCTATCTATTCAGGAAGCCATTTACGCCGTCCCATGTGAATAACAAGCCGAACACCAGCGCGGCCGTGATGGAGATCGGGCGATTGTAGGTTGTGAGCCATGCGGTCGCACGCTGAAGGAACGCACGGGAACGCTTTGGTGCAACTGCGACGAAAAGCACTGCGAGGATGAGCAGGATCTGTGCGAAGAAAATGTAGGCCGCGTACGCGATGATCGCGCTGGTTTGGTCGATCTCCGCCCCGTTGATGATGGCAAGGGCCGAGAGGGTGAAGGCCCAGAGTTTCGGGCCGATCGCGATGCCCAGCGCACCCAGGCCAAAAGCCTTGAGGGCGGTGGTCTGGTCGAGTGACTGTATCCACTTTGGCGGTGGTTCGTCTGGATCCTCTTCCTTGCGCCATTTCTTGAACGAAGCGATCAGGAGCAGGATGCCAAGGATGAGCTTCAGCGTTGCAGCCACGAGACCGCTCTCTCCCGCTGCATCGTCTGATGAAGCTGCCAGTAATGCGCCAAAGAGCAATCCCTGGGCCACGCGAATGAAGGTCATGCCGAGGACGAAGGCGGCGGCCTTGAGCAGGCCGCCCGGGCTGGCGAGCAGCAACAGGACAATGATGAGCCAGATGGGGGCCAGGACGTTGCCGAGGATCATCGGCAGCAGTTCGCCAAACAGGGCGTTCATGGAGATTCTCCTTGGTATGAGCGGCTCACGTTGTGATCGACTCTCGTGCTCCCATCGTTTTGCCAGGGAATTGGCGTATATCGGGAGCGTAGAGTTGGGCTACTCTATATTACAGCATATGCGCGAGCAGTTGATACGCGGCACAATGATGGTTTCGCTCCGACCCAGTTGAATGGGTGCGCACCTATCCGGCTGGATCAGGAGACCTGCCAGGTGTGCGCCACAGCGATCCTGGGGGTACCGGAGGATCGTCTCGGCGCACACCTGACAGGTCTGACTGGTGGTCGGCGAGCCAGGCGACAACCTGCCCTGCATGGGTGTCGGGCGGGAAGATTGGGTAGAAGACGTGCTCAATCACTCCGTCGTGCAACACGAGGGTCAGGCGTTTGATCAGGCGCATCCCGTCGACGGTGAAGGTGGGCAACCGCAAGGCGGTGGTCAAGCGGAACTCGGCGTCGCTGAGGATGGCGAAGGGCAGATGCAGCCGCGCTGCAAACTCCTGCTGATACGCGGTATCCTGGGTGCTCAGGCCGAAGACCGTCGTACCCCGAGCGCGAAGCTCGGCATGGTGATCCCGGAAGCCACATGCCTCTGGGGTGCAGCCGCGAGCACCGGGGATAGTGTCCCAGTCGGTAGGGAGCGCCTGGCCGGGCACGCCGGTGCGCGGGTAGCAATAGACGAGCGTGCGACTGGGCAGTGCGGCAAGGTTGACCGTGCTTCCATCGGTCGCGGTGAGCGCCAGTGATGGCACGGCACAGCCGACAAGGTGGGCGCATGCACCGTCGTCCTCGGGAACGGGCAGGTCGGCGGGGAGTTGCTCAAAGCTGGTGGGTTGGCTCACGACATGGCTCTCCTGACAAAATGGCGGCTTGCTGAGATTGTACCATTGCTCCGCACCGCCACGCATACGTTGCCCGGTGACATTGGAAGGGCTACGCTGAAAATGGGGGAACCACGTTCCCCCATTTTCAGCGTAGCCCTGGTTGGAATGCTAGGGCTGATGCAAAGTCATCTCGATCGTCCGCAGATTACGCAGATTACGCAGATGCGGAAGCTTTAATCTGCGTAATCTGCGTAATCTGCGGACACTATCTAACCCTACTGGGACTTTGCACCAGCCCTGGTTGGAATGCACGGTGAGGGTGTGCTGTGCGTTCATATGTGCTATAATGCCGCGAAGTATAGCGGTTTGCACCATGTAATGGTTCCCTGCGGAGGTTTGTATGGCTCCTTCCAATCAGCACCCCGCCGATTGCCACGATCTGATTCGCGTCAAGGGTGCGCGCGAGAACAATCTGAAGGATGTCCATGTTGCGATTCCCAAGCGTCGGCTGACGGTCTTTACTGGGGTCTCGGGGTCGGGCAAGTCGTCGCTGGTGTTCGGTACCATCGCCGCCGAGTCACAACGCCTGATTAACGAGACCTACAGTGCGTTCGTGCAGGGTTTTATGCCAACCCTGGCGCGGCCCGAGGTTGATGTGCTGGAAGGGCTGACGACGGCGATCATCGTTGACCAAGAGCGTATGGGCGCGCATGCCCGCTCCACTGTCGGCACCGCCACCGATGCCAACGCGATGCTGCGGATCCTGTTCAGCCGCCTTGCTCAGCCGCACATTGGGCCTCCTACCGCCTACTCGTTCAACGTCCCGACGCGTACTGCCAGCGGGTCAATGAGCGTTGACAAGGGCAAAGGCGAGAAAGTCGTGGTGCGCGATGTTGTCTACCACGGCGGCATGTGCCCGCGCTGTGAGGGCATGGGCAGCATCAGCGACATCGACTTGAGCCAGCTGTACGATGCGAGCAAGTCGCTCGCTGAGGGGCCGTTCACGATTCCGGGGTATAAGGCGGGTGGTTGGGAAGTGCGGATCTACGCCGAATCGGGTTTCTTCGACCCGAACAAGCCGATCAGCCAATATACCAACCAAGAGCTCCACGACTTTCTCTACAAGGAGCCGGTTAAAATTAAGTTCAACGGTATCAATTTGACCTACGAAGGGCTCGTTCCCCGTGTGCAGAAATCGTTTCTCTCCAAGGACATCGAGGCGCTGCAACCGCATATCCGTGCCTTCGTGGAGCGGGCGGTGACGTTCACAATCTGTCCTGATTGCAACGGTACCCGACTCAATGAAGGGGCCCGGTCGTCCACGATCAACGGCAAGAACATTGCCGATGTCTGCGCGATGCAGATCAACGATCTGGCCGTGTGGCTGCGCGACCTGAACGAGCCGTCGGTGGCCCCGCTGCTCGCCAAGCTCCAACACCTGCTCGATTCGTTTGTGGAGATCGGGCTGGGCTACCTCAGCCTCGACCGTCCGTCGGGTACCCTGTCGGGTGGCGAGGCGCAGCGCACCAAGATGATCGGGCATCTCGGCTCGTCGCTCACCGACGTGACCTACGTCTTCGATGAGCCGACGATTGGGCTGCACCCCCACGACATCCAGCGCATGAACAACCTGCTGCTGCGGCTGCGCGATAAGGGTAACACGGTTCTGGTCGTTGAGCACAAGCCAGAGGTGATCGCCATCGCCGACCACGTCGTTGACCTCGGTCCTGGCGCCGGTACCGCTGGTGGTGAGGTGGTTTTCGCGGGCACGGTTGACGGATTGCGGGCCAGTGGCACGCTCACCGGGCGTCATCTGGAGGACCGGGCCTCGCTGAAAGCATCGGTACGGACGCCGTCGGGAGTGCTGGCGGTGCGCGGTGCTTGCACGCACAACTTGCAGCATGTCGATGTTGACCTTCCACTCGGCGTGCTCGTCGTCGTGACCGGCGTGGCCGGGTCGGGCAAAAGTTCGCTGATCCACGGCTCGGTGTCGGGACGGGACGGCGTGGTGGCGATCGAGCAAGCCCAGATCCGCGGCTCGCGACGGAGCAACCCGGCGACTTACACTGGTCTGCTTGACCCTATTCGCACGGCGTTTGCGAAAGCCAATGGCGTGAAACCAGCGCTGTTCAGCGCCAACTCCGAGGGCGCCTGCCCTACCTGCAATGGTGTCGGGGTGATCTATACCGACCTGGGGATGATGGCCGGCGTCACCACCGTCTGCGAGGAGTGCGAGGGTCGCCGGTTTCAAGCGTCGGTGCTGGAGTATCGGCTCGGCAGGCTCAACATTGCTGAGGTGCTCGACCTCACGGTCGATGAGGCGGTCGGCTTCTTCGCTGACGGCGCGGCGCGTACACCGGCTGCGCAGGCGATTCTCCGGCGTCTGGCCGACGTAGGACTGGGCTACGTGCGGCTCGGCCAACCGCTCACGACGCTATCGGGCGGCGAGCGGCAGCGGCTCAAGCTCGCAACGCACATGGGTGGCGACGCCAGGGTCTACGTGCTCGACGAGCCGACCGCCGGGCTGCACCTGGCCGACATCAAGCAGTTGCTCGATCTGCTGGATCGGCTCGTCGAAGCGGGAACATCGGTCATCGTGATCGAGCATCACCAGGCAGTGATGGCGCATGCCGACTGGATCATCGATCTCGGCCCGGGCGCGGGCCACGACGGTGGACGGATCGTCTTTGAAGGTACGCCGGCTGACCTGGTGGCGGCGCGATCAACGCTGACCGGCGAGCACCTGGCGGCATTCGTCGAGAGCCATCCGCAGGTTGCCATCCCAGGCCCTGCCGAACGCCGCATCTAGTCGTATTGCCTGACGTTTTTCGCTTGCCAGTGCAAGCTGATCGTCGTGCCCCCGCCGGGCTCGCTGTCAAGCGTGAGCTGTGCCCCGATCTCGCTCGCTCGCTCTTGCATAATCTCTAGGCCCAGGCCGCTGTGTGACCCATGCGTTGGAGCAAAACCTCGGCCGTCGTCACTCACCCGTAAGAAGACCTCATCCGGGCTGCAATCGAGGCTCACCACAATCGTCGTAGCGGCGGCATGTTTGACCGCATTGTTCAGACTTTCCTGTGCGATGCGGTAGCAGGCCAGTTGCACGTCCGGGGCCAGAGTACAGTCATTGGCGATCTTCACCGTGATCGTGACGGCGCTGTGGCTGCCGCGCAGCGAGGTAGCAAGGATCTGCACGAGCCGCCCCAGGGACATCTCGGTTAAGGTTTTGGGCCGTAACTCCAGCAGCAGCGTACGCATCTCGGCCAACGCACCAGCGGTCAGTCGGCGCAACTCTTCTGCGCCGACAATGGCCCGTTCGGGCGAACGCGCCAGGGCATCGGGCAGAGCCTCGGCGATCAGGCTGGCAGAGAAGAGGGTCTGCGTGACAGCGTCGTGCAACTCGCGGGCCACGCGGGCGCGTTCTGCCAGGGTCGCGGCACTCCGCGCGTGTTCGCGCAGGCGATCATTCTCGAGCGCGAGCGCGACCGGGCTGATAAAGGGCTCGAGTTGCGCGATCTCCAGCGAACCATAGCTATCTGGCTGCGGGTGGGTGAGCACCAGGACACCAATCACCCGCTCTTGCACGAGCAGTGGCACCACCAGCCATGCCTGGGCACTCACCGACTGCCCGAGCATCGTGCCAACATAGTCCAGTGCTTTGCCATCAATGTCGGCAGTCCTGAGCACCTGGGTCGTTCCTGCTGCAAGGACGTGATGGAGCAACGGGATCTGGCCGAGATCAAGGTGTAGTGGGTCACTGCGCTGCGCGAGTTTCTGGCTTCGCAAGGCGCGAAGGGTCAGCGTCTGTTCTTTGAGCGTGAAGATTGCTCCGGTACTAAAGGGTACCACCTCCCCGATCTGATCGAGGATACCGCCGAGCAGCGCATCGAGATCGAGGCTCATGATCAGCGTACGCTCGAGTTGCACCTGGCGTTCCAGGCTGCTGTTGGCGTTGGCGAGAGCGGCGGTGCGGGTAGCGACTTCGGCCTCGAGCCGATGACGCTGGCGCTCCTCCCCTCGCAGGCGCAGACCCACCCCACCAACGGCGCTCCCCAGGATGAGCATACCGCTCAGCAGGGTGAACCACCACGTTTGCCACCAGGGCGGTACAACGGTGATGCGTAGCCGCCGTAGCGCGTCACCCCAGACACCCTCGCCATTGGCGGCCTGAAGCTCGAAGGTGTAACTGCCCGAGTTGAGGTTGGTGTAGGTGGCGAGGCGGCGCTCGCTGTCGACCTCGACCCACTCTGGCGCGAAGCCAACCAGGCGATAGCGGTAACGTGCCGCATCGGGCGCACGATAGTCGAGGGCGGTGAACTCGAGACTGAGCACCTGATCGCGATAGGTGAGGTGCAGTTCGCTCGCCGCATTGATCGTGGTGGTCAGGGGTGCCGTAGGGCCGACGACAAGCGGTTGGTTGGCGACCAGCACATTGGTAAACACCACCGGTGCGACGTCGGTCTGCGGTCGCACGTCGCTAGGAAAAAAAGTGACCAAGTTGTCGAACCCGCCCATGATAAGTTCGCCAGAGCGCGTGCGTGCCGAGCCGTTCAGCGGGAAGCCCCCTGGTGGTAAGCCTGACGAGGCAGCGGTATAGGCCACGCTCTTGCCGGTGCGCGGGTCGAAGCGGATCAGACCCTGGTTTGACGTGAGCCAGAGGTTGCCCTCGTTGTCCGGTTGGATGCCATTCAGCTTGGCGCTCAGTATCCCTTCGGCGACGGTGTAGCGCGTGAAGCGTCCGGTAGCCGGGTCGATTCGATTCAACCCGCCATTCCAGGTAGCCGCCCAGAGCATGCCCGCCGGGTCGGCATAGAGTGCCAGGACGGTGTTCGACCCCGGTGTGTTCGGGTCGTTTGGATTGTGCCGATAGTTGGTGAAGCGACCAGTCGCCTGGTCGAGATGACTCACCCCGGCACCCTCGTGGCCGAGCCAGAGGTTGCCCCACTGGTCTTCGACGATCGCGCCGACGTTGTCCGAACTGATACTGGTCGGATCGTCAGGATCGTGGCGATACCGGGTAAAGCGTTCGGTTTGTGGATCGAGGCGAAGCAGTCCGCCGCCCCGCGTGGCGATCCAGATCGCCCCGTCGCGGCTCTCGTACAGGTCGAAGATGTCGCCGTGGCTCAGCGCCTCAGGATTGGCGGGGTTGGCGGGGTAGTGGACGAACTGGCCGGTCGTGCGGTCGAAGCGGTCGAGGCCGGTGTGGTAGCCGATCCACAGCGTCCCGTTCCTGTCGAGCAGCAGGGCCTGGGGCCGGTTGCCGGCGGGGCTGTTGGGGTCGGCAGGGTCGTGGCGGTAGTGCGTCACTACGCCTCGCTCACGGTCGAAGCGGGCGAGGCCCGATTCGGCCACGCCGAGCCAGAGCGCGCCGTCTCGATCTTCGGCGGTGGCCCGCATCATCCCAGGCCGGAGGGCGTTGGGCTGGGCCTGCGGGTCGGGGCTCGCCGTGTGAACCGTGAAGGGCCCTGGCTGGAGGTTCACCATCGCAACGCCACGATCCTCCGTTCCGACCCAGAGCAACCCATCTTCACTCGGAAAGAGTCGTTCGATGCTCTCGGTCGCCAGCCCACCACCTTGCACCACGAGGCTATTGAAGTTGGTGAAGCGACCGCTTGCTACGTCGAACTGTACAAGACCGCCGCCATACGTGGCGACCCAGAGCTCGCCCGGGGTTGTCTCGGCAAGATCCACCACGTTGCTGTTTGGCAGTCCGGCGTAGCTGGTGAAGTGTTGGGTTGTCTCGTCGTAGCGGTAGAGGCCGGCACCGGTGACGCCGATCCACAGCACTCCGGTGCTGTCGCGAAAGAGTGTCGCAACCGCATCGCCACCGATCGAGTTCGGGTCGGCGGGGTTATGGCGCTGGGTCGTGAACCATCCGGTCGCAGGCTCGAACCGATTCAGCCCGCCCCCTGTGGCAACCCAGAGCCCGCCGCGCCCATCGTCGAGTATATCTGTAACCCGATCATCGCTCAGGCTGAACGGGTCGCTCGGGTCGTGGCGGTACCGGGTGAAACGTCCCGTCGCACGGTCGAGCCGGTTCAGGCCTCCATCCAGTGTGCCGACCCAGAGGGTGCCCGCCGCATCCTCGAAGATGGCACGCACGGCGTTGCTGCTCAGACTGGTTGGGTCGGTGGGGTCGTGGCGGTAGAGGGTGAACTGCTCGCTGTGTGGGTCGTAGCGATTGAGGCCACTCGCGAGCGTGCCTATCCAGAGCATGCCCTCACGGTCAGTATAGAGCGTTTCGATCTGACCACTGACGGGCGTGTTCGGGTTGGTTGGATCGGGACGGTAGATGACAAAACGATGGCCGTCGTAGCGCGTCAACCCCTCGAGGGTGCCGAGCCAGAGAAAGCCGAAGTGGTCGCGGGCAATAGCATACACCGTAGGGTGGGGAAGCCCCTCGGCAATGCTCAGCATCCGCACCTTTAATTGCCCCGCAGCCATAGCCGCCTCGCCCGCACCGACACTGTGGACAGGGGCAAGCAGCATCAGCATCAGGACGACAACTACCGCCCAGCGTGTGACGCACGCGTATGCACGTATGGGAGAACCGGTGAAGCTGTGCATACGATGAAGTATAAGGTCGTATGACGGAGGGCGGACTATCCTCTTGGATAGGCGGATGCTTGTCCTCATCTGCCCCGTTCTAACTATCTACAAGAGCCATCAGCAAACCAAGCAAACAGTTCTTCCGCCACGGACGCGACTGTTATATAATCATTGAGCACAACGTACTGATATCTACATGAATAATCTGTCAACGACGTTTCCTGACATGCTCGCGACCGTGTCATCTGGTAGCGCATATGGTAGCGCGGGCTTCCAGCCCGCGTGGGGTTTGCGGGCTGGAAGCCCGCGCTACTATGGTGTACGTAGCACCTGTTGCTTCGGAACGTAGCGAAGCATCTCGGGTGTGGGGACGCCTGAGTGTCAGACCTCAAAGGTCTTCAAGACCTTTGAGGTCTCAGAACGGTCAACGAGCCTGAAACCTTGGTTCATACCAAGAACGAAAGGATGAGCAAACAATGCGCGGACGACAACAAGCTCGGCGCGAAGATCGCCAACAGGAGCGTGAAACCTTCGGACGCCGTGGAACTGCGGTGCGCTACCAGGTACGCCAGCGGATGGTCGCTATCGGCGACGATTTCTGGATCGAAGATAGCGACGGCCGACGTGCGTATAAGGTTGACGGCAAGGCGCTGCGCATCCGCAAGACCTTGCTTATTGAGGATCTTCAGGGCAACCTGCAGTGTCGAGTCCAGGAGCGGATGCTCCGCGTGCGCGACACGATGGAGATCGAGGGGCCTGATGGCAAGACCATGGCAACGGTGCGTAAGGCGCTCATCACTCCGGTGCGCGACCGCTGGACCGTGAAGATCGGCGGTGGGCCTGACCTCGAGGTACAGGGCAATATTCTCCACCACGAATATACCATCGGCGACGGCGACCGCAAGATTGCCGAGGTCTCGAAGAAGTGGTTTCGTCTGCGCGATACCTATGGTGTCGCGGTGGAGCCAGGTCAGAACGAGGGGCTGATCCTCGCGGTGGCGATTGTGATCGATATGATGGCTCACGGTGGACGATAGAATCTTTCGTTGGTGGGCGGGCGAAGCTTCGCCCGCCCACCAACGATAATGGAAATGAGGAACAGCAATGCAAAGCGGACCAATCCAGGTGCTTACATTTGCGTTTGACCGCGTTGACCGGTTCGAGGGCCAGATTTTGCGTGAGCTCGACGAGTTGCGCAGCCACGGCATGATCCGGATTCTTGACCTGCAGTTTGTGCTGAAAGAGGCTGATGGCACTGTTCATACCCTCCACGAGCGGGATTTGCCCGATGGCAGTGTGAGGAGCTTCGGTACCCTGATCGACCCGCTGCTCGGCCTCGTGGCGACGGTCGAGACCTACACCGAGCAAGCACCAGGAGCCGAGACCATGCTGAGCCCCGAGCACGGGGCTGGGCTTGACCTTGATGTGATCCGTGCGGCGGTCACTGACCTTGCGCCCGGAACGGCCGCCGCGCTCGTGCTGGTAGAGCACGCCTGGGCGCTTGGTCTTGGGGCCGCAATCACTGAGGCCGGGGGCCACATGGTTACCCAGGGCTTCCTCACCCGCAATGCGTTGCTCGCCGTTGGTCAAGAGCTCAACGCGATCGTTGAGGCCGAGGTCGCCATCGAGCGGGCGGCTGCGGCGCGTGGTGCGGCACTGCTTGATACCCTTACCACGCTGACTGCCGCCGAAGAAGTTCAGCGCGAGGCGATGGCCTCGGCGATTACCACTGTCGTTGGCGTCGAAGCGTTCCGTTCCACCGTCGCCGCCGAGGCCGTGCGCGCCCTCGTCGTCGCCGGCTTGCTCACCGAGGCGGATGCCCCTGAGGCAATCGACATCCTGGTCGACGCCGAACTGATCAGCGAAGCTACGCTTGATGAGGCGAGTGCCACCGCCGATGCCATCCTCGCTGAGCTCAGCCAGGACTGGTAAGCCGCGCTGTCGTATAGAAGGAGGAGGCATGGTCGCCCTCAGCACAGGTGCCAATCCCACCGCGCCGGTCACGTCCAACGGGGCGCGACCGTCCGCGTTTCACGTCCTTGCCAAGCCCACCGGGGCGATCTGCAACCTCGACTGCGCCTATTGCTTCTTCCTCGCCAAAGAGCAACTCTATCCCGGTTCCCGGTTCCGCATGGCCGACGATGTCTTGGAGGCCTACATCGGCCAGTTGATCGCCGGTCACGCCAGTGACCACGTCACGATTGCCTGGCAGGGCGGCGAGCCGACCCTGATGGGTCTCGACTTCTTCCGTCACGCCATGGCGATCGCCGAGCGCCACCGCCGCCCAGGGATGCGCTTCGAGCACACTATTCAGACCAACGGCACGCTGCTCGACGACGAGTGGGGTGCCTTCTTCAAGGAACACGGCTTCCTGGTCGGCATTAGCCTCGACGGCCCCGCCCACCTGCACGACATCTATCGCTATGATAAGGGCGGCAAGCCGACGTTCGACAAGGTCATGCGCGGCGTGCGCTTGCTCCAACAGCATGGCGTCGACTTCAATGTGCTCACCACCGTCAACAGCGCCAACGCCGAGCATCCGCTCGAGGTCTATCGCTTCTTGCGTGACGAAGTTGGCACCGACTGGATGCAGTTCATCCCGGTGGTCGAACGGATCAACACCGACGGGCGGGCGCTGATCCAGGAGGGCGATACCGTCTCGGAGCGCTCGGTAGGGGCCGAGCAGTTCGGGCGCTTCTTAACGACGATTTTCGATGAATGGGTGCGGAACGACGTGGGCAAGGTCTTTGTGCAGACCTTCGAGGCAGCCGCTCGTAGCTGGCTCGGTCTTAGCCCGCGGATGTGTGTCTTTGACCAGACCTGTGGCCTCGGCCCGGCCCTCGAACACAACGGCGACCTCTACACCTGCGATCACTTTGTTGAGCCAAAGCACAAGCTCGGCAACATCAAAGACGTGCCAATGATCGAACTGGTGAGTTCGGATCAGATGAAGAAGTTCGGCCAGGACAAACGCGATACGCTCCCACAATACTGTCGGCAATGCCCGGTGCGCTTTGCCTGCAACGGCGAATGCCCAAAGAACCGCTTCATCCTGACCCCCGATGGCGAACCGGGGCTAAACTACCTCTGCGCGGGCTACAAAGCCTTTTTCACTCATATCGATCAGCCGTTGCGGATCATCGCCGGCTTGCTTCGTCAGGGGCGCAGCGCCGCCGAAGTCATGCCGATCCTCGCGCGCGCCGACGCCGAGTTTGCGCGCCTCCTGGCAAAAGCAGGGCGCAACGACCCCTGCCCCTGCGGGAGTGGGCGCAAGCTCAAGCACTGTCACGGGGCGCAGCCTGCTCGGGCGAAGACCGGGGCGGACTCGCCCACTAATACCATTTACCGTTGAGGAGGCCGCATTGTCACTCTGAGTACCACATGGCCTGTGGGCCAGTGATGCCGTGAGCAACCAGGGTGTTGCACCGGCCCGCCCATGTCACCCCGAACGAACGTGAGGGGTCTTCCATGACGATCAGGGCAGATTCCTCACTGCGCCTGCGGCTTCGTTCGGAATGACCGCAGAGGCGTTGCGATCCGACCATGAGGTTTGTTTCTCAGGAGCGAAGCGAAGGGTCTCGGGCGTCCCGACGACACAGATGCTTCGCTGCGCTCAGCATGACAATGCGGCACCTTCAAGCGGAATTGGTATAACCTATCGTTTCCGTGACCGACAATTGCCTATCCAGCATCATTTGCCTGGCCCAACCGAATGCTATGTGTCTGATAACGCCGCTGCACGCGGCAGGAGATCTTTTATGAGTTTTCAGGATTGGATGCTTTGGATCCTATCGGTCACGCTGCTCAGCATCTACATCGCCGCCGTGTTTACCGTCTGCCGTCTCACCTTCCAGAAGGGCTACGGGATACTCGGCATCATCGGCATCTTCTTCCCCATCCTCTGGCTGATCGGCGCGATCCTGCCAGCCAAGCCGGGCTCGCGATTCGCACTCCAGCAAGAACTGGCGATGAAACGCCAAGCTGAGCAAGCGTCACGCTAACGGCACTGCCTGCGCGGGCGCAGGGCTCATGCAAAGTCCCAGTAGGGTTAGATAGCATCCGCAGATTACGCAGATTACGCAGATGCGGAAGCCCTAATCTGCGTAATCTGCGTAATCTGCGGACGATCAGAAGGACTTTGCATCAACCCTGTGCGTAGGGGCAAGCTCTGGTAGGGAAGCGCCCACACGGAACTATTTACTGCCCGTTTTTGAATGTGTCTTAAGTCTATCCGGAAAGTGAGGACTTGCAGATGACCGACAAGCAACCGAATATCCTGCTCATCTGGGGCGACGATATCGGCATCACCAACCTGAGTTGTTACAGCGATGGGTTGATGGGCTATCGTACGCCCAACATTGACCGCATTGCCAACGAGGGCATGCGTTTTACCGACAGTTACGGTCAGCAGAGTTGCACCGCGGGCCGCTCGGCTTTTATCACCGGCCAGAGTCCCTATCGCACCGGGCTCACCAAGGTGGGCATGCCGGGGGCGGATAAGGGCATCCAGCCCGAGGATCCCACGATCGCCGAGTTGCTCAAGCCGCTGGGCTACGCCACCGGTCAGTTCGGCAAGAACCACCTCGGCGACCGCAACAAGTACCTGCCCACCGCCCGTGGCTTTGACGAGTTCTTTGGCAATCTCTATCACCTCAACGCCGAAGAGGAGCCAGAGCACGTGGACTACCCGCCCGAGGCGGACTTTCCTAACTTCACGCAGATGTTCGGGCCACGCGGCATGATCCGCTCGTGGGCCACCGACGAGGACGACCCGACCGAGCATCCGCGTTGGGGTCGCGTCGGCAAACAGCGCATTGAGGAAGTCGGCCCGTTGACCCGCAAGCGCATGGAGACCTGCGACGTCGAGTTCGTTGAGGCTACCCAGGACTTTATCAAACGCGCCCATGCCGACGACAAGCCCTTCTTCGCCTGGCTCAATACCACCTGGATGCACTTCCGCGTCCATCCACCGGCCCACGTGCTTGGCCAGGCCGGGCGCTGGCAGTCCGAGTACCACGATGTCATGGTCGAACACGACAAACACGTGGGCCGCGTGCTCGACCTGCTCGACGAGCTTGGCATCGCTGACAATACGATCGTGATGTACTCGACCGATAACGGCCCGCACATGAACACCTGGCCCGACGGCGCGATGACCCCCTTCCGCAACGAGAAGAACTCGAACTGGGAGGGTGCCTATCGCATCCCGATGCTGGTGCGCTGGCCTGCCGAGATCAAGGCAGGCACGATCTCCAACGAGATCATCAGCCTCGAGGACTGGCTACCCACGCTGCTCGCCGCCGCCGGTGAGCCAGAGATCGGGGCCAAGCTCAAGGAGGGCCACCAGGTCGGCGACACGACGTACAAAGTTCATCTGGACGGCTACAACTTCCTGCCACACTTCACTGGCGAGGAGGCAAAGGGGCCGCGCCAAGGCTTCTTCTACTTCTCGGACGATGGCGACCTGGTGTCGCTGCGTTACGACAACTGGAAGGTGGTCTTCGCCGAGCAGCGCATGGCCGGAACCGTCCAGATCTGGGCCGAGCCGTTCGTCTTCCTGCGCATCCCCAAGATCTTCAACCTGCGCACTGACCCGTATGAACGGGCGGACATCACCTCGAACACCTACTGGGACTGGATGATCGACCGGGCCTACATGATCTACGCGGCCCAGTTCATCGTGCAGCAGTTCCTCGCGAGCTTCATGGCCTTCCCGCCGCGCATGAAGGCGGCCAGCTTCGGTATCGATCAGGTGATGGCGAAGATGGAAGAGGCGTTGAGCAATAACTAAACTATGGTGTGGGAGAACCAGGTTCTCCCACACTCCCTTAATCTATGACAACTCACAACCTTGCCAGTTGGAACGACACGCCGACCTGCCAGGCGATCCTCAATTTCGTGGACGCCGTCACCGACGAAACCAGTTCGTGCTACGTGCCGCCCGCCGAGCGGGTCGCCGTCTTCGACAACGATGGCACGCTCTGGTGTGAAAAGCCGCTCTACGCGCAACTCGATCTGTTGCTACGCAAGTTGGTCACGCAGGCCGAGCAAGACCCGGCCCTGCGTGCGCGACAACCGTGGCAGGCAGCGTATCACAAAGACTACGCCTGGCTGGGGGGGGCGATCACGCGCTATTACCAGGGTGATCACACCGACGTGAGGCTCATGCTTAACGGCATCCTCGCCCTCGCTGATGGCCGGGACGTCGAAGAGGTCGAGGCCGAGGCTGCGGCCTTTGTCTCCCATGAGCGCAACCCCACCCTCGGCCGTACCTATGCCGCAGTGGTCTATCAACCGATGCTCGAGTTGCTGCGTTTTCTCGAAAGCCACGGCTTCACCTGTTATATCGTCTCGGGGAGCGGGCGCGAGTTTCTGCGTGGCATCGCCGAGGCACTCTACGCCATCCCCCGTGAGCGCGTGATCGGCAGCACGGTGGCCTATGCCTATGAAGTGCGTGACGGTGTCGGAACGATCGTGCAGAAGGCCGAGCTTGATGTGGTTGACGACGGGCCAAATAAGCCCATCCAGATCTGGGGTGTCGTTGGGCGCCGCCCGATCCTTGCCGCAGGCAACTCCAACGGCGACCTGGCGATGCTCCAGTACGCGGGCGACCTTGCGCTGCCGGCGCTGCGCCTCCTCCTGCTGCACGACGATGCCGAGCGCGAGTTCGCCTATACAGCCGGTGCCGAGCACGCCCTGGAAGCGGCCCATACCCAGGGCTGGACAGTGATCAGCATGCGCGACGACTGGCGTCAGGTCTTCCCGGACGTCGGGTAACTATCTTTGCCTGGGAGCGAGGGCGTCCTGCCCTCGGGGAGCCTTCGAGGGCGGGACGCCCTCGCGCCCAGGATTACCCGACATGTGAGCACGTACGATGTCAGCAGCTAATTGGGCGTAAATCCTGCACGCAACGGTTTTTGGAAAGCGAGAACCATGAATCTTCCGTTCCGGGGTCGGCAGTTCTTCAACCGCGCCACCGTCCGCGAGGATCTCAGCGCCGGTCTGGTGCTGGGCATCCAGAGCATCCCCGGTGGGTTGGCCGCGGGCCTGCTTGCGCTGGTCAATCCAGTCTACGGCCTCTACAGCTACATGACCGGCGTGATCACGGGCGCGTTCTTCACCAGCTCGGTCTTTATGTCTGTGCAGGCCACCAGTGCAATGGCGCTGATCATCGCCAGCGTGCCCCTGGTGACGCAGGCGTCGGATCCCAACGTCCCGCTCTTCACATTGGCCCTGTTGACCGGAGTGCTCATGCTCGCGGCGGGCTTGTTCAAGCTTGGCCAGTTGGTGCGCTTCGTGCCCAACTCGGTGATGGTCGGCTTCGTCAACGCCGTCGCCCTGCTGATCATCCTGGGGCAACTGGATGACTTCACCGGCTACAATAGCTCGGGGCCGAACCGTGTGGTCAGAACTTTCGATCTCCTGCGCAACATGGAGCAGGTTCATGTGCCGACCCTGGCGGCCGGGGTGCTGACGATCATTCTGATCCTGACCCTCGAGCGGACGCAACTGAAGGCGCTGGGCATGGTGATCGCGCTCTTCTTCGTCTCGCTGATCGTCCCCCTGGCTGGTGCCGAGCAGATTGCTCTGGCGAGGGATATTGCCGACATCCCCAGTTCGCTGCCAATGCCCGTGCTGCCGTCGCTGGCGCTCGTGCCCGTGCTGCTCATCCCCGCGCTCTCGCTCGCTTTTGTCGGGTTGGTGCAGGGCGCGAGCATCAGCGCGTCAGTTGCCAACCCCGATGGCCGTTTCCCGAATGCATCGGGCGACTTCGTTGGGCAAGGGGCAGCGGGCATTGTCGCCGGGGTGCTTCAGGGCATGCCGGTTGGTGCGTCGATGTCGGCCACGTCGCTGGTCATCGGGGCGGGTGCCCGTTCACGCCTGGCCAACATCGTGGCCGGCATCGTGATCGCCCTGGGCATCCTGCTCTTCGGGCGGTTGGTGGGCCTGATAGCGATGCCCGCCCTGGCGGGACTGCTGATCGTGATCGGTTTCCGTACGCTCAGGCTCAGCCAGGTGGTGACGGTCTGGAAGACCGGGGTGGTTCAGCAGACCGTGATGCTCTTGACGTTTAGCGCCGGGCTGCTGGTTCCGTTGCAATACGCCGTGTTGATGGGCGTGGGCCTGGCGGTGCTGCTGTACGTGTTCCAGCAGTCGAACCGGGTGCGGGTGGTAACCCTGAAGATCGAGCCGGGGCAGTTCCCCGTCGAGGGTGAGCCACCAGCAGAGGTGCCTGGTCGCCAGGTGACCATTCTGGTTCCCTACGGCAGCCTCTTCTTCGCCGCCGCCCCGGTCTTCAACGCGCAACTTCCGACGGTCACAGAAAGCTCACGCAACGCCGTCGTGATCCTGGTGCTGCGGGGCGAGACAGAGTTAGGCAGCACCTTCATGGATGTAATTGCCCGCTATGCCGAGGCGCTGCGCGGGCAGAATAGTCGGCTGATGCTGTCAGGGGTGGCACCCTCCGTCGAGATTCAGCTCGAGCGGACGGGGCTGTTGTATGCCCTCGGTCGAAAAAATATTTTCATCGTGGACGAACGTGTTGGTCACGCGCTCCAAGAGGCGATGGACGCCGCCGAGCGTTGGATTGACGCACAACCGTTGGCAGGCAGAACGTGAGACCGATCGAATATGAGCAGCGCGGAGGAGTTTATGACCAACCCACCTATTCGGGTGCTCTTAGTTGACGATCACGCTGTGGTGCGGGGAGGCCTGCGCTACTTCCTCGCAAGCTCCGACAACATTGAGATTGTCGGCGAGGGCGCAAACGGTAGCGAAGCGCTCGAGCTCGCCGCGCAACTCGCGCCCGACGTGGTCATTATGGACATGATGATGCCGGTGATGGATGGGCTTACCGCCACGCGGGAGCTACGGCGGCGCTTTCCGCAGGTACGTGTCCTGGCACTGACCAGCTTCGGCGAAGGCGAGATCGTCCAGCAGGCGTTGCAAGCCGGGGCGATCGGCTATCTCCTGAAGGACGCCCAGGGCAGCGATCTGGTCGCAGCCATTCGTGCGGCCTTCGCCGGTACACCGGTGCTCAGCCCCGATGTTACTAGGGCTTTGGTGAGCGCCCTGAATGCCCCGCCAATCCCCGGTGGCGACCTCTCCGAGCGCGAACGCGAGGTGCTGCGTCTGATGGTTGCCGGCTTGAGCAACGAGCAGATCGCCGAGCAACTCTTCATCAGTCGCAACACCGTACGCCATCACGTCCACAACATCCTCAGCAAGCTGTCGGTCGCCAACCGTACCGAAGCCGTTGGCCTGGCAGTCCAACACAAGGTAGTGTAAGGCCGAAGCATTCGCCCCCCAATCAACCTGGTTTTCGCCAATCCCTGAGGTGGTGAAGGCTACATCCTCCAAGTACCATTGGTATAATGCAGCGCAGGCGGGGCGACGTCTAAGTCGCCCCACCTGCGCTGCATATTGTGAAACTGCCCCGGTGGGCTTTTCACGCAAGCTGTGCCTTGAGGCTGCGTGGCGCACGGTCGCGGCGACGCCCAAGCTCGGCGAGAAATTCCAGCGCGGTCTGCTCGATCGCCCGTGGCACCGACTTGCTCCCAATCAGGCTTGCCGACCGCAGGCTATAGACCATGTCACCATAACGGATGCCAACCGGCTCGAGGTGATCACCGGCCAGTTCGCGGTGCAGCACCGGATACGAGGTTCGTGCTTCCAGTGTCTGGAGGAACCAGGCCACATCGCTGACCTCGGGCGAATCGTGGGCGCGCCCGGCAATCGTATCCTGATCAAATGAGATGAGCGCCGTCAATCCAAAGAGATCATCCTGCTCAATCAAGCGTTGCGTCTCGGCCCGGGAAGGCCGCACGCCCAGGCCAAACTGATCCAACAAGCGAGGCACAACTGGTAGAAACGGCACTGCATCCCTGGTGTCTGACATATCGGGGGCCAGCAAGAGGGACGGCTCATCAAGAATACCAGTACGGGTTGCCGATGCCAGGCTCATCCCTGGCAAGACAAACTTGCCCGTGGCACTATCGGTGAACGCTTCAAGCAGGGCCAGATACTTACAGCCAACGCTATGCCCCACCCAGGCCTGTGGGAGTTCGGCCAGCTTGGGGAGCCGTTCACGCAGCGTGTCGCGCTCAACCAGAAGCTGTTCCGCAATCAGATCGTGGCGAAAGCCGAACTGAAACGGCACCACAATCAGGCTATACCCCGCCTCAAACAGACTCTCCAGAAAATGGGCATACGCCGTCGTTGGCAACTGTCCAAAAAACTGCCCCCCATAAAACGTAATCACCCCGATCGGGCGCGGGTGCAAGGCGACAAAACTCCTTGAAACGCGTCGGTAACGCATGCGTGCTCCTTTGCTGTCGTCACACGAGGGTCTTCGCGATCTGAGACACCTACGATGCCGGTAAGTATACCATCTGCGCCTTTGCGCCTTTGCGTCAAATCATCAGAAAACCTCGTTGCCAGACGAACAATGTGTGCCGCCATTGCAAAAACAAGAGTCTTTTGCCCCTCTCTGGTACAGATGAGATAGAGAGCGTTATCTCTCCAGATAATGAGGAGCAAAGCGATGCCAACGATCAACCGCCCTCACCTTACCCTACGTGAACATGACGTGATGCGTCTCATTCTTTGTGGGCACAACGACGGCCAGATTGCGGCCCAGCTCTATCTTGGCCTCCAGACCGTCACCACCTATGTTCAGCATGCCTGTCACAAACTTGGCGCGGCGAACCGTACCGTTGCCGCGCTCAAGTATGACCTCTATTATGGCACGCCACTCACCGCATGCACCTCTTGCGCGCCCCCACTGAGCCCACGTGAGCAGATGGTGATCGAAATGGTTGCCAGCGGTGCAAGTGATCGCGTGATTGCCGCCCACCTGCACCTCTCGCTCTCCACCGTGCGCCAGCACATGCTCAGCCTGCGCCAGAAACTTGGTGCCCCTAACCGCATTGCAGCGGCGGTTGAGTACTATCGCCAGGTAAGACTTTTGTCTTATATGAAAATGACAGGTAGCACGTCGCGGCATTGAACCCTACCATGTCATGGGATAGTGTGTCGAGAGAAAGCAGTGACTTTGCTTGTCCGCTTGCTTGATGATTGATTGCCCTCGCATCATTGTAGGAAGGCTTTGCTATGAATCGCCCGTCCTTGCTCGCGAGAATGACTAGCCTGGTGATCTTCACCATACTCATTATCCTGCTCGCCGCACCTAATCTGCGACACGCAACGGTAGGTGCGACTATCTTGGCTCGTGAATCGTTGCCCGCTGTTCCAGCGCAGTTTGAGACTCACCCTGTCTTGTCTGAGCCTGCATTCGCAACGCTTCGTGCGACCTTGCCGATGACGGCAACAACCACGCTGACAGAGCTTCCGCTTCAGGTTGAACGCACCCAAGTGTGGTTGCCTTTAATCCGGCATGCGCCGAGCGAGCGTACTGCTATCTGGCAGCCACTCGTCAATACGCAACAGGGCTATCGCCTTTGGTATCCTTCAACCGGGAAAGCGACGCTCTATCAACCTGAGGGAGTGCTGCACATCTTGGTTGATCATGCTACTAGCCCGTTGGTAGTGCAAATGTTTGCGAATCCGGATCAGCTCTCTCTGGAAGAATGGTTAGACTCACCATCCAACCATCGCTCTGCAGCTACTGCCGCAGCCTGTCAACATCTAGTGGTTAATCAGCATGATGCGTGTGCGTATCGCTTGTTTGCTGGAGATCATTGGAATACCCATCTGTTGCTTACGTATGCTACGGATGTTTATGAGTTCATTTATCCGTTTGGGGGTTCACAAGAAGGGGTTTTTGCGGACATCGTTGCCACTTTCATTCCTGGGCTTGCGCCAGATGCAACTGATCAAGGTTTTACTCTCATTGATCGTGAGGCTGCACCGCCAATGCTTGCTCAGGAAATCGCCCCTATCAGCGTGCCCTACTTCAATCAAGGTGATGCGCGGTGGGCTTCGCATCGACTGGGAACATGTAGTGTAACGATTGGAAGCCATGGATGTGCGATGACTTCTATGGCGATGCTCTTCAATTATTATCAGCCTTCGTTTACCGACCCTGCTGCACTGAATCAATGCCTGACGAATAAAGGAGGGTATCTGAATGGATGTCTGCTCTATTGGCGCAATCAGTGTATGCCTGCGGGGGTAACATACTCAGGATCTGGTGACATTGATACGGAGCTCCGCAACCGACGCCCGGTGATTGTAGGTGTCGATGGTGGAGCACACTGGGTTGTTGTGATCGGCAGGCGGAGTGATGGCCGATATACGATTAACAATCCCAGTTCATATTCAACCTCTACTCTTGGTCCTTCAGTCCTTGATCCTGGCAGAATATCGGATATTCGCCGTTACAATGGGACGGTTCCCCCACCCCCAGAGATGGCTATTGATAATCCGGCACATGGAGCCTCGGTCAATCGCGATATTCTCATCAGAGGCTGGGCGATGCATCGCGCTGCGGCAAGCGGCACCGGTGTCGATGCGGTTCATATCTATTTTGATGGGCCCGCTGGAAGTGGGGCCCACGGTGTGGCTGCGACGTATGGTACGCGTCGTGATGATCTTGCTGCTGCGCATGGCGAGCGTTTTCGCTATGTTGGCTTTGAGTTTGTGATCAATTCGGCTCAATTGAGTCTTGGTCAGCATACGTTGTATGTCTATGCGCGGAGCACGGTGACCGGCGAGTGGCAGCTGCAGACGCGCACATTTACGGTGGTCAATATCCCCCCGAATATGCCGACGCACGCAACACCCGCGAATGGAGTCACCCTGGTTGGGCCGACGGTTACGTTTACCTGGAATGATGCTGGTGATCCCGATAATCGCCCGCGTGACTATCGTGACTATGTGCTGCAAGTGATCAATAGCGCAGGCACGGTTGTCGCTGAGATGCCCTGGGCCGCGACGACCCGTTGGCAGACCAACCTAGCCGATGGAGCCTATACCTGGCGTCTGCAGGCCGGTGATGGTGCCGAGGGCAGTGGCTGGTCATCCAATTGGTCCTTTACTGTGCGGACGATCTATACGGTCAGCGGTCAGGTGACTGATGCGAATGGCGCTGGCCTCGCCGGGGTGACGGTCAGCGATGGAACCCGCAGTGCGACGACCAACGCCGAGGGCGCGTATACGCTGAACAACGTGCCACCGGGAACCTATACGCTGACCCCGACGAAGGAGGGGTATCGCTTTGAGCCAGCGACACGGAATGTGACGGTCAATGGCAATGTGACCGGACAGAATTTTGCGGCCCGTCTGTTGACCTATACGGTCAGCGGTCAGGTGACTGATGCGAATGGCGCTGGCCTCGCCGGGGTG
>NZ_SIJK02000030.1:49437-52428 GCF_004762035.2 Candidatus Chloroploca mongolica
GAACCTATACGCTGACCCCGACGAAGGAGGGGTATCGCTTTGAGCCAGCGACACGCAATGTGACGGTCAACGCCAATGTGACCGGACAGGATTTTGCGGCCCGCGCCAATCCGGCAACCGGGGTGGTGATGGAACTCAAGCCTGCCGCAACGACGATGCCGGTGAGTGGCACAATAAACGTGGCGCTTGAGATTCGCACGGGTGACTATGACGTAGATGCCGCCGCTGCCTATCTGACCTTCGATCCCGAGGTGCTCGAAGTCACGCAGGTGGTTGCCGGTACCGCTTTCCCAATTAGCTTGCTCGAAAAACTGGACAATACGGCTGGCACGCTTGATCTCGCTCGTGGCATCATCACAGCACCGTGGCCGCAAGGAACCTTTACGCTGGCGACTGTGACTTTCCGTGCCAAACAGGTTGCCCCAGACGGAACCGCATTGACGTTAAGCCAGGTGGCTCCGCGCCAGAGTGATGTTACCTTTCAGGGGGCGTCGCTTCTGGAAAACGTCCGACCTGCAACGATCACGGTCATTGAAGGTGCGCCCTTTACCGTCGCCGTCCAGCTTCAAGGACGCCCTCAACCACCACATGCGCGTCTGCAGGTGCCGCTTGAAGTAGCCCTGCATGTGCCGAGCGCGACCACGGCGCTCTATCGTGCGCAACACACGACCGACGATCGGGGGCAGTTCCAGCTTCCGGGGGTGGTGTCTGATACCTATACCCTGCGCGTGAAACATCCCCAGTCGCTGCGCGTTGCGCGTACACTGGCCTTGAGCGATACGGCCCAGGTGATCCAGATGGGTGCGTTGCCGACGGGCGATGCAAATAATGACAATCGCATCACCGTGCTCGACTTTTCGCTGCTCGCCGGGACGTTCGGGCGCATGAGCGGTACGGCTGGCTACGATGCACGGGCTGATTTCAATGGCGATGAGATGATTAGCGTCGTTGACTTCTCGTTACTGGTAAGCAATTTTGGCCAGTCGGGTGAGCCAGATGTGCTGAACGCCAGCCGCGCGGGGTTGGCCCAGGAACCGCTGACGCTTGCGCAGGTACGTCGCGATGTCAGGGCCGGTGAGGAGGTTACGTTGCAGGTGGCGGTTGAAGCGCCTTCGGGTGGGCTTGATGGCATTGCGGCCTATTTCGACTTTGACCCGGCAGTCTTGGAGGTGGTCGATCTGGTCGTCGATCCGACCCTGGAAATGGAATTGCAGCGTGAGGTGCTGCCCACTGCGGGGCAGATCAATCTGGTTCGCGGGACGCTCAACCCAACACCGCCGACCGGGGTTGTTCCGCTCGCGACGATGACCTTCCGTGCGCGGCGCGATGCGCAGGGAACCCAGATCACGCTGGTGGACGATCACGCCCTCCGTCAGAGCTTGGTGACCCTGCGTGGGCAAGCCCTCACGCCAGATCAAGCGCCGTGGCAGTTGACCCTGACTAGCTCAGGTAGCCGGGTCTATTTGCCCCTGATCCGCCGGTTTGAAGGGTAAGTGTTCACACTTGTCCTGGGAGCGAGGGCGTTCCCTCGGAATGCCTTCGAGGGCGAGACGCCCTCGCTCCCGGGCGGGTACGACGCCGTCGTTCCGAGGGCATTCCCTCGGAATGCCTTCGAGGGCGCGACGCCCTCGCTCCCAGGGTGGTGCTTTGCTTTACCCTCTGACCAGCACTTATCGTTTTGAGGTTTACTATGGCTCCAATCCGTCGCCTGTCATCCTTCCTCTGGTTCAGATTGTTCATGACCGCGCTGTTGCTAGCAGGTCTAGCTTGGCCCCTCGTCCCGCTCCGTGCCGAGTCATCAATCACATTGCAACTCAATCCCTCTACCTTAACCCTTGCGCCAGGCGCAACTGCAACCGTGACCATTGAGGTCGAAGCCAGTGCCCGTTCGGTAGATGGTGTCGCCGCCTTTCTCAACTTTGATCCCGCACGTGTGGCGCTTGAGTCCTTGCAGGTTGGGCCGGCCTTCCCAGTGGTTTTGCTCAACACGATTGATCCCGTTGAAGGCACGGTTGATCTGGTAGTGGGCGCACTCAACGCCCCCTTCCCCAGCGGAACCTTTGCGGTCGCCACGTTCGAAGTGCGTGCCCTGAACGTTGAAGGCACGACGACCCTCACCTTTGATCGCGGTGAACCCGACCTACTTCGCCAGAGTGATCTTACCTGGGCTGGCACTTCAATCCTGGAAGCAATCAGGGATTTGACCCTGGAGATTGCCGAGGTTCCGACGGAGACGGCGACTCCAACGCCGACCTTGACTCCAACGCCGACCTTGACTCCAACGCCGACCTTGACTCCAACGCCGACGGCGACGTTGACGCCGACCTTGACCGCGACGCCGACAGCGACGTTGACGCCGACCTTGACGGCGACGTCGACCCCAACCGCTTCACCAACGCCGACTACGACGTCGACCCCAACCGCTTCACCAACGCCGACTACGACGCAATTGCCAACAGCAACACCTTCTCCCAAACCTCAAATAATGTTACGTCTTAGCCCATCAACGCTGACGCTTGCTTCCGGGGCAACGGTAACCGTGACGATAGAGGTGGTGGCAGGGGCTAGCATGGTTGACGGTGTCGCGGCATTCCTCGATTTTGATCCCAGCATGGTTGCGATTCTGAAGGTTGAACCAGGCTCGGCCCTACCTGTGCGTCTCTTGAGTCAGGTTAATAACACTGAAGGTACCCTGGATCTGGTCGTTGGTGCGCTACAGGCTCCCTTCCCGAGTGGTACGTTTGTTGTAGGCACGTTTGCCTTGCAAGCCCTCAATGATGAAGGTACGACTGAGCTTGCCTTTAATCTGGGTGAGCCATCACTCTTGCGGCAGAGTGATCTTACCTACGCCGGAACCTCGTTACTTGAGACGACCCGTGGCTTGACCGCTCAGATCACATCAGTTCCACTCCCCACGGCGACGATGACCCCTAGCCCGACGATGACCCCTAGCCCGACGATGACCCCTAGCCCGACGATGACCCCTAGCCC
>NZ_SIJK02000030.1:52528-64874 GCF_004762035.2 Candidatus Chloroploca mongolica
GACGCCCACCCGCACCCCGACGCCAACCCGAACCCCGACGCCAACCCGCACCCCGACTGCAAGTCCCACCCCCACCGCGAGCCTCACAGAACTCGCCATCAGTCAGGTGGCGGTCTCGTCCACCTGGGCCGACTGGCGTGCCTCTTATCTCAATGACAATGCGCTGCACACCGCCTGGAGCAGTACCATTCATACCGAGCACCTGACGAGTAGTGAGTGGGTCGCGGTGGTGCTGGCGCAACCCACGCGGGTCGACCGCGTGCGCTTCACCCCGCGCGCCGGCCCTGACGATCGCTCGCTGGGCTTCCCGAAAGACTTTGTGGTACAGTATGCCACGACGGATGCCACCCACACGTGTGACCCCCGCGACCCGCGCTTTACTGACGTGGGCAACTGGAGGCCCCTGGTCACCCGCTTTGGCTATCCGCAACCGAGCAACCAACCGCTTGATTTCGCCTTTTCCCCACGCTCGCTCGGCTGTGTGCGCCTCTTCGGGGCCGAACTCAGTCAAGATGACTATGGCAATCGCTTTCTCCAACTCGCCGACGTGACCGTCTTGGACGGCCAACGTGCGTTGGCCCTCCGCGAAGCGGCGGCTTCGTCCACCTGGGCCGACTGGAGTGTCGCCCGTTTGCTTGATGGGAACCCCCACACTGCCTGGAGCAGTGGTATCCATACCGAGCACCTGGCAAGTAGCGAGTGGGCCGCTGTGGTGCTGACGCAACCGAATCAGGTTGACCGCGTGCGGCTCGTGCCTCGCGCAGGCCCTGACAACCTCTCACTCGGTTTCCCCAAAGACTTTGTGCTGCAGTATGCGGTGTCGGATGCGAACCACACCTGTGACCCTCGCGACCCACGTTTCACCGACGTGGGCAACTGGCGGCCCCTGGTCACGCGGTTCGGCTATCCCCAACCGAGCAACCAACCCATCGACTTCACCTTTGCCGCTCGGACGCTCGGCTGTGTCCGGCTCTTCGGGGCCGAGCTCAGTCAAGACGACTATGGCAATCGCTTTCTCCAACTCGCCGACGTGACCGTCTTGGACGGCCAACGCGCCCTCGCGCTGCGCGACGCCACCGCCTCGTCCACCTGGGCCGACTGGAGTCCCGGCCTGCTCCGTGATGGCAATCCCCAGACGGCCTGGAGCAGTGGCATCCATACCGAGCACCTGGCGAGCAGTGAGTGGGCCGCCGTGGTGCTGACCCAACCCACCCAGGTTGACCAGGTACGCCTGAGCCCGCGGGCCGGCCCTGACGATCGCTCGCTGGGCTTTCCCCAAGACTTCGTGCTGCAGTATGCCGTGACGGATGCGAACCACACCTGTGACCCGCGCGACCCACGTTTCACCGACGTCGGCAACTGGCGGCCCCTGGTCACGCGGTTTGGCTATCCCCAACCGAGCAATCAGCCCGTTGACTTCGCCATTGCCCCACGTGTGCTCGGCTGTGTCCGGCTCCTTGGCACCGAACTCAGTCAGGACGACTATGGCAACCGCTTTCTGCAACTCGCCGAGATTGACCTCCTTACCAGGTAACAGGCAAGCCAGGATTCGACCTATTTTTTGCCTCGCATTGCCCCACATGTTGGCTTATGGTAAAATATTCTATGCAACAAAGCATAGGCGTGACGAGTCAGCGCAAGAGTGTGCTGATAGTCCGCCCGAAATAAAGACAGAGGTGAGCTGAATGGAAAAGTCTACCTGGACGACCAAGGTAGGCCTGGCCCAGATGCTGAAGGGCGGCGTGATTATGGATGTGGTCACGCCTGAACAGGCGCGCATTGCCGAAGAGGCTGGTGCAGTTGCGGTGATGGCGCTCGAGCGCGTCCCCGCTGATATTCGTGCCCAGGGTGGCGTTGCGCGGATGAGTGCCCCCGAGTTGATCGTGGCGATCAAAGAGGCGGTTACTATTCCGGTGATGGCGAAGGCACGGATTGGGCATTTTGTTGAAGCACAAGTGCTCGAAGCGCTCGGGATTGATTATATTGATGAGAGCGAAGTGCTGACCCCCGCCGATGAAGAGCATCATATCAATAAGCATAAGTTCAATATCCCCTTTGTCTGCGGCTGCCGCAATATTGGTGAGGGGCTGCGGCGTGTGGCCGAGGGTGCCGCGATGCTGCGTACCAAGGGTGAAGCCGGTACCGGCAATGTTGTTGAAGCTGTGCGTCATGCTCGCGCCGTCTATGGCGAGATCCGTCGCTTGCAGAGTATGGGCGAAGATGAGCTCTTTGTCTATGCCAAAGAGATCCAGGCTCCCTATGAACTCGTGCGCCAGGTCGCTGAGATGGGCCGGATGCCGGTGGTTAATTTTGCCGCCGGTGGCATTGCAACCCCTGCTGATGCAGCCTTGATGATGCAACTCGGGGTTGATGGCGTCTTTGTTGGCTCGGGTATCTTCAAGAGTGGCAATCCGATGCAGCGGGCACGGGCAATTGTTGAGGCAACAACCCATTATAATGATCCCGAGATTATTGCGCATGTGAGCAAGGGCCTCGGTGAGGCGATGGTTGGGATCGAGATTAGCAAGATCCCTGCCGAGCAGTTGATGGCGCAGCGCGGGTGGTAGTCGCTTTGCAGAGGGTGGTGGGTTCTGTATGGCAGTAGGGGTTCTTGCCCTTCAGGGTGATTTTCGTGAACACGCTGCGGTGCTGCATCAGCTCGGTGCAGCACCGGTTGAGGTTCGCTTGCCTCGCCAACTTGCCGGAGTCAGTCATTTGATTATCCCCGGTGGCGAGAGTACAACCATTGGTCGGCTGCTCGATCGCTATGAGATGCTCGAGCCGATTCGGGCACGCGCTGGGCGCGATCTGGCGATCTGGGGGACGTGCGCCGGGACGATTTTGCTCGCCCGCCAGGTGCTTGATGTCAAAAAGGGGGGGCAGCCTACCCTTGCCGTGATGGATATTACGGTTCGTCGTAATGCCTACGGTAGCCAGCTTGATAGTTTTGAGACCCTTTTGCCGATACCTTTGCTCGGTGAGCCGCCTCTTCGCGGGATCTTTATTCGTGCACCTCAGATCGAGACGGTTGGCAAAGGGGTGGAGGTGCTCGCTCGTTTGGAAGAAGGTGCGATTGTCGCGGCTCGTCAGGGTCGCTTGCTGGCGACGACGTTTCATCCCGAATTGGCCGCTGATGATCGTGTGCATCGCTATTTTCTGGAGTTGTAGCTCGTGCGTGTTGCTCGCTACTCTACCTGCTCACGCTGTAGTATTCTATGATACGCTCAGTCGCGCCAGCCGATCTCTGGTCACTGAGGCGCAAGCCACGCCATCACGTGTTGCTCTTTACTGAACAGTTGCTTGCGCAGTCACATCGGCCTGCCTGGTTTGCCTTGCGTTGCATGCTTCAGGGCAATGGCCGTGACATGAGCACCGTTACCTATCAGGAACGGGGTGGCAATGCCGTGCTGCAGGCCAGTGGGCGCAGCGGACGCCCCGAGCAGGATATTGTTTATCTTGCGACGAATGGCCCTCGTATGGCCCGCCTGCCCAGTGATTACGAGCTCTGGTATCGCTTGCTCGAACGTATCTGTGTGCATGCAGGCTACCATCAGATCCAGCGCCTCTATGCGGCCCCGCCTGCTCACTTTGGTGAGTTGCGCGAAATCTTTCGCCAGATTGGCTTTCAGGCGTATGCCCACGCCACGATCCTTCAACTCTCGGGGCCTGATTGGAACCAGGGTACGAGCCTTGCCCCTATGCGCGTGCAGTCGCACCGTGATCACTGGGCGATCCATAAGCTCTATGGTGCGACGACGCCCCCGCCGGTGCAGCAGGCCGAGGTGCGCAATGCGCGGAATTGGGCGCTTGCGCAACGGTGGAGTAGCGTCCGCGTGCGGGCCTGGGTGCTTGGGCCTGATGATGATTTGGCGGCGTATCTGCGGATGGTCAGTGGCCCTGCGGCCCATGTCTTCAGCCTCTTGATTCGCCGTGATGCCCGCGATCTGGCGGTTGATGTGTTGCGTTTTGGGCTCGCGCAGTTGATTGATAATCGCCCGGTCTATCTCCTGCTGCGTGAGTACCAGGGCGAATTGCTTGTTCCCGTCGAAGGGCTTGGCTTTGAAGTGTTTGATGAGCAGACTTTGCTTGTGAAACATACCGTGATCCCTGTGCGGCGCCCGTTGCTTGTTCCGTCGTTGGAGCCTGGCCTTGAGGTACAGATGCCTGTGCCTCGCATTGCTGCACCCAGAGAGGACTGAAGATACTTATGTCACAGCACCACGAGGTGACGAACGATATTGACCTGTTGCTTGCGACGTTGCCACGCCATATTACCGAGGCGTTGTTGCAAAGTGAAGAGGCTTCCGCTGATCTGCTCGAGATAGTGATGGATCTTGGCCGCTTGCCCGAGGCTCGCTATCGCCAGAAGGAACTCTTTCTGAGCGACCGTGAGGTGACCCAGGAGGAGATTGATGCGGTTACTGCCCAGATCGGTACCTTTGGCGAAGATAATCGTGCCGGTATTCCGCGTACCCTCCATCGTATTTCGGCGATTCGTAATCGCCAGGATCGGGTGATTGGGCTTACCTGCCGCGTTGGACGCGCTGTGTTTGGGACGGTGGCGATTATTCGTGATCTGGTTGAAAGTGGTAAGAGCATTCTGTTGCTCGGTAAGCCCGGTACCGGTAAGACGACGTTGCTCCGCGAGACGGCTCGGGTGCTCGCCGATGAGTTCCGGAAGCGGGTTGTGATTGTTGATACCTCCAATGAGATCGCTGGCGATGGCGATATTCCTCATCCGGGGATCGGGCGCGCCCGACGGATGCAGGTGCCTAGCCCGGCGCGCCAGCACGGGGTGATGATTGAGGCGGTTGAAAATCATATGCCCGAGGTGATCGTCATTGATGAGATTGGTACCGAGCTTGAGGCGATGGCCGCTCGTACCATCGCTGAACGCGGTGTCCAGCTTGTTGGCACTGCCCACGGCAATACGCTCGATAACCTGATGGTCAACCCGACCCTCTCGGATCTCGTTGGTGGTATTCAGGCCGTGACCCTCGGCGACGATGAGGCCCGGCGACGCGGTACCCAGAAGACGGTGCTTGAGCGCAAGGCCCCCCCGACCTTCGATGTGCTTGTGGAGATCCAGAGCTGGGATCAGGTGACGGTGTATGATGATGTGGCTGCGGCTGTCGATGCGATTCTGCGCGGCGAAGATCCGCCCGCCGAGGCTCGCTCACGTGATGCCGATGGCGAAGTCAAGTCCGTTGCCGTGCGCCGTGAGGTGATCGATGCGCCAGCGCTTGGCCGACGAACTGGTATGCGTGAGCGTGGCGGAGAGCGTGGCAGTGAGCGTATGGGGGGCCGTGGGGGGCGAGGAGGCTTCGGTGAATTGATGGGTACCGCTGGCCCGCGCCTGCGTGAGCGTACCGGGGCCACACAGGGTATGCCTGGTGCCGTCAATAGCAATGCGGGAACCTCTGCGGCGAGCCAGATACCAACCCAGCGCATCTTTCCTTTTGGGGTCAGTCGGAATCGCCTCGAGAGCGCGATTGAACGTCTGCGGGTGCCGGCAGTGATTGTGCGTGATATGCACGATGCCACCCTGGTGATGACCCTCAAAAACTATTATCGCCAGAGTGCGCAACGCCTCCGGCAGGCTGAAGAACAGGGTGTGCCCGTCTATGTCTTGCGCAATAATACGATTACGCAGATGGAACGCCAACTGGCCCTCGTCTTCAATCTCCGCGATGGCGACTACGACGACACGGTGGGGGCTGGACGACGTGGTGATGAGAACAGTGTCGTTGAGGAAGCGTTACTTGAGGTCGAGCACGCGATTACCCAGGTGATGAATGGCGAAGAGATGATGGTGGAACTCGCACCGCGGAGTAGCTATATTCGCAAGCTGCAACACCAGATGGCTGATCGGTACAACTTGCGCTCGGAGAGCCGCGGCGAGGAAGCGAATCGACGGGTGAAGATCTTTCGCTGAGCCGCTGCTCGCGCGAAGGCGCGAAGGGTTCGCTCACCTACGCGAAAAACGTTGCGCCTTTGCGCCTTTGCGTCAAAACAACCACCTTCTTTGCAAGATGTTGGTCTTAGGTGGGTTTTGTTTCTTATTGCTCAGGCGTAGGGTATAATAGGGGCGAGGGTAAGCTTTGAGTCAGATGGTGCAGCAAGATGGGTGTCTTTATCACCTTTGAGGGGCCTGAAGGAAGCGGCAAGAGTACCCAGGCACGGTTGCTTTACGAGCGCCTCCAGGCGCAGGGCTATCCCGTGATCCTGACTCGTGAACCAGGTGGCACACGCATTGGTGAGATGATCCGTCGTATTTTGATTGATCTGCGCCATACCGAGATGGCCCCGACAACCGAGACGTTGCTCTTTTCGGCAGCACGGGCGCAGTTGGTCAGTGAGCTTATTCGGCCCTATTTGAAGACCGGTGGCATTGTCCTGTGCGACCGCTATGCTGACTCGACGTTTGCTTATCAGGGGTACGGCCTCGGGCGTGATCTCGAAGAGTTGCACCTGATTACGGGCGTTGCGACCGGTGGTTTGCTGCCCGATCTGACGTTGTATCTTGACCTTGATGTCGAAGCGGGGTTGCAACGCAAACGGATTGCCCGTGACCGTACGCTTGAAGTGGCGCATCCAGGCTCAACCTTTGCAACCCCGCCTGAGTGGAATCGTCTCGACGCCCGCGATCTGGCGTATCATCAGCGTGTGGCCGCTGGCTTTGCCGAGTTGATGCGCCGTGAACCGGCTCGCTGGCGCCGCCTTGATGCTGAACAGTCGCTTGAGCAACTTGCTGAACAGATTGCGGCTGAAGTTGAGCCGCTTGTCCAGGGTGTTGCGCGTCTGGAGTCATACGGATGAAGTTGATCCTTGCTATCATTCAACATCAGGATGCTTCGAATCTTGTTGATGCGTTGAACGAAGAGAGCTATCGGGTGACCCGCCTCAGTAGCCAGGGTGGTTTTTTGCGCGAAGGCAATGTGACGTTGATGCTCAGTGTTGAGGATGCTCGCCTTGATCACGTGATCGGGGTCGTGCGTGAGCATTGTTCTACCCGCACCCGCTATGTCTCGCCAATGCCACCCATTGCCGAGTCGGGTGAGTTCTATCCCCCTGCGCCGCTTGAGGTTCAGGTGGGTGGGGCGACTATTTTTGTGCTCAACGCTGAAGTAGATAGGCTGCAAGTATAGATGGAAGTTATTCAGGATTTTTTTGCGAATCTTGTGCCCCTGTTGCAGATTGGTGGGGTGGTGCTCGGCGCGTACCTCGCGCTCTTGTGGGCCGCGTCGGTGCTCTGGGCGTATCGTGATATTCGCCGCCGCAGCGATGATGTTTCCGTGCAGGTGCTCGCGGTGGCCCTTGTCTTGCTCTTGCCTTTTGGTGGCCTTGTGCTCCATCTTGTCCTCCGCCCTCCTCAGACGATCGCCGAGAAGTATGAACGGGAACTTGAACAAGAGTACCTGCGGCGTGATATTGAAGAGAAGTATGTCTGCCCCGAGTGCCAGCGCCCCGTTGAGCCCGATTTTATTCTGTGTCCCCATTGCCAGGCGCATCTCCGCCGTCGCTGCCCCGGCTGCGATCGGGTGGTTGATTTGACCTGGAGTGTCTGTCCCTATTGTACCTACGATGGTTCGACTGCAAGCTCGCGTGAGGCGGCGACCCTGGTTGGCCCTTCCTATCCTGTGCTTGCGCAGTCCGATGAGGTGCCGCGCCGATGATTACGGCTGTCGCTGGGTTGACGGTCGGCCATGCCCACGATCTTGAGGCGTTGACTGGGGTGACGGTCATCCTGACCCCCGCCGGGGCCGTCGGTGGGGTTGATGTGCGCGGCGGTGCCCCTGGTACCCGCGAAACGGATCTGCTGGTGCCCGAGGCAATGGTTGATCAGGTGCATGCCGTGGTCTTGTGCGGCGGCAGTGCCTTTGGCCTTGCGGCCGTCACCGGGGTGGTGCAGTGGCTCGCTGAACATGGCTATGGCTTCGAGACGGGCGTCGCTCGTGTGCCGATTGTGCCGGCTGCGGTGCTCTTTGATCTGGCGCTGGGACGCGCTGATCGTTTCCCTGACGCCGCCATGGGCTATGCTGCCTGTGTTGATGCAAGCACGCTCGTTGCCGAAGGTTGTGTCGGGGCGGGGGCCGGGGCGTCGGTCGGCAAAGCGCTTGGCATGACTGCAGCGATGAAGAGTGGCCTCGGCACCGCGAGCGAAATTCTCCCCGATGGCACGGTCGTCGGCGCACTCGTGGCAGTCAATGCCTATGGCGATGTCTGGCGCGATCCCGTGGCAAGCCATACGCCTGGTGGCTCGGTTCAGCTCGCCGGTGTACGTGATCGTGCCAATGGTGGTCTGCTCAGCACCATGGATCTGCTGCGTGATCCGCGCTTTCAACCTGCGTTTGGCAGCACGCAGCGGGACGCTCTTGGCAATACGACGCTTGCCGTCGTTGCGACTGATGCCCGCCTCAGCAAAGCCGAAGCACGCAAACTGGCGCAGATGGCCCAGGATGGCCTGGCGCGCACGATTCGCCCAATCCACACGCCTTTTGATGGCGATACCGTCTTTGCCCTGGCGACGGCGCAACGCCCGGCCCCACCAATGGTGATGCTGGGCAGCATTGCCGCCGATGTGCTCGCCTCTGCCGTCGAACGCGCGGTCTTGATGGCGCGTTCGGCCGGTGGGTTGCCGAGTGCTTCCCTCTAACCCGACTTAGCTCCCAGGAAATAAGACTGGTTACGTGACGCAAAGGTTTGATGGATCGATATACGCAGCTTTGCGCCTTTGCGCCTTTGCGTCAACATCATCTTGGCTTAGCTTCCAAGCCCGGCGTCGCGTGCTTTGACAATCGCCTGCGCACGGTCGCTGACTTGCAGTTTGTTGAGCATATTGCTCACATGGTTGCGGATCGTCTTGAGGCTCAGATGGAGGCGGTTGGCGATGGCTTCGTTGGTGTCGCCACGGGCAAGCAGCATCAGGATCTCACGCTCACGCTCGGTCAGTTCTGGGAAGATCGCGGCCAGGTTATTGGTGTGACTATGCTTGAAGTATTGGATCATGCGTTGGGCAATCGCAGGGCTGAAGATGGCCTCACCACAACTGACGGCGGTCACCGCACGGATCAGTTCGTCGTGGCGCGCATCCTTCAGCAAGTAGCCGCGTGCCCCAGCCCGCATCGCCGCAAAGACTGATTCGTCATCGTCGAACATTGTCACCATCAACACGGCAATATGCGGGCTTGTACGCAGAATCGTACGCGTTGCTTCAATCCCGTTCACCCCTGGCATTTTGATGTCCATCAAGATCAGATCGGGCTGCAGCGACGCCGCCAGGGTAATCGCCGCCTCGCCTGTGACGGCCTCACCGACCACTTCGGCATTGGGCATCAGCGCGAGCATGGCCCGCACACCTTCACGATAGAAGGTGTGATCATCGGCGATCAGAATGCGTAGGCTTTCCATAATGCTTTCCTCTT
Source organism: Candidatus Chloroploca mongolica (assembly GCF_004762035.2). GTDB lineage: Bacteria > Chloroflexota > Chloroflexia > Chloroflexales > Chloroflexaceae > Chloroploca > Chloroploca mongolica. Next base: position 61,954 of record NZ_SIJK02000030.1, read on the forward strand.
GTTCGATCTCTCGTTCATAAGCCGCCACTCCAGAACCTTTGCGCCTTTGCGCCTTTGCGTCAAAGTATCAGCAAACTTCGTTCACGGACGAAGTAGCGGCACGATGGCGTGGATCGCTGTGCCAGCGCCGGGCTGTGATGTGACGGTGAGTTTGCCCCCGATCTCTTCGGCTCGTTCGTGCATCGAGCGCAAGCCAACCCCGACTAGGCTGTTGGCGTGCATACCGCATCCATCGTCTTCAATGCTCAGATGGAGCCAGTGCGGTGGTTGTTGCAGGTGTTCGGTCGGTTCACTTACGACAAGGCTGATGCGAAGTGTACACGTTGTCGCCCCAGCATGACGGATTACGTTGGTGACGGCTTCGACGGCGATCCGGTAGAGGGTCGTTTCCACGGCAGCGGATAGGCTTGGGAGGCTGCTCGGAGCCTCGAAACAGAGGTTGACGTTCGTAGCGGCGATCCGCTCGGTCTCGATGCGGATCGCTTCGCTCATGCCGTATTGATCAAGAATGGGCGGGCGAAGGGTGTAGGCAAGACGGCGAATATCGGTGACCAGCACACGCACTTGATCCTCTAGTTCGCCGAGCAGTTGCTGGCTGCGTTCGGTGTCGTGCGGCATCAGGGTCGTTGCGAGGCCAATGCGTTGCGCCACGCTCGCCAGGGTTGGCCCGATGCCATCGTGCAGATCGCGCCGAATACGCCGCCGCTCTTCTTCGCGGGCGCTGATGATGCGCTCGCGTGAGCGCTGCAGATCACGGGTGAGTTGCAGGTTGTGCAGTGCGCTACCAGCCTGCCGGGCCAGATCGCTCAACAAGCGCAATTCGTCAGTGCGAAAGCTCTGCTCTCCTGAACGTGGCGCGACAATAAGCTGGCCAAGCACCTGACCGTGGTGAATCATCGCAAAGTATTGCCTTGCCGGGAAGTTGTCGTTTGCTTCATCGCTTGCTGCGAGCCGATAGGCGGCCAGGATTTCGTCGGGCGACCCATCGGGGCGCTGCTGGGCAATCGCAACATAGGGCAGTTTGAGGGTCGTCGCTACCGTTCTGACAATCGTTGTCAGCATCGCTTCTGGCTCCAGGGTCTGTTCAAGTTGCTGGCCCAGGCTTGTCAAGACTTTGTAGGGTTCGTGGCGCGCGCCGTAGATCAAGCGATCGACCTGATTCTGCAACCAGTGACGCAACGGCTGGAAGAGCACCGCAATAATGCCCGTGGCAACCAGCGAAAAGAGCAGACTCCCTTCGTCATGAAAAACAGTGCTGAGAATCGTGACAATACCGATGTAGGTTGCAATCACAAAAAGCGTCAGGGTTCCATGCACCAGGGCTCGATTGACGATAATTTCGAGATCAAAGAGGCGATAGCGTAAAATCGCTACGGCCAAACAGAGCGGTAGCAACGCCATGCCGAGCGCCTGAAGCGCGGGACGTCCGACCCAGTAGGCCTCGCCAAGCAGGCTGATGCCGAGGCCAAAATGGATGACTTGCAACCCGTAATAGCCAATGCCTCCCAGCACCGCTGCGATCAAGCCCGCAGCGACCCACCAGGTCTGACGACGCTGAATGGGATCATCAATACGCAGATAGCGCAGCGTCAGCGCGATGATGCCGGTACTAAACCAGCCAACGCCAACGAGCAGCGATGCCACGGGGGTTGCGCGCCAGGTTGGTCCATAAATCGTATTGAAGGGCAGATCAGGTCGAAGCAACCAGGCAACATTGGCCCCAATCCAGATAACAGCCAAGGGGCGGGTCCACTGTGGCACAAAACGGCCGTCAGGAAAGACATAGAGCAGGATCAACGCAAAGATCATCTCGAGCGAGCGCAGCACCAGCACGGGCCAGTGCCAGATGTGGGCACTCGTGCTATGCTCAGGCAGAATAAGCGCATTGGTGAGACTTGTTTCGACGGCCCCGAGCAAGATCAGGGTCATGGCGAGCACGAGCGCCATTGGTTCCTGCGGTCGCTTCCAGGTGACCAGCAGCGCAGTCACAAAAAAGACCAGGGCAAGCCCGATCTCCAGCGCAAGGATTGCGCCCATCGAGGGCGCAATCCAGGGACTAGCGGTTAGCTCGTTGCGCCGCGCAGGGATCCCCGCGAGCGTTAGGCTGATCGCAAGCGGAACAACGCCCAGCCAGCCCGCCCAGGCCATTGCCAGGCTAAGCGATCTCCCCTGTAGCGCTGTGATGTTCCGACTGTGCATGCATGTTCCAACATGATTAGGCTAGTTGAGTTTGTTGGCTGCGAAAAGCTTGCCGCGAGGCTGGGAGAAGCAGAAGAATGATGATGACCAGGCTGCTGACAACTCCGATCAGCGCTGCAACCTGTAATTCTCGGGTTGGGGCAGCCGTCAGACCTGGCGCAGCACTAAGGAGACCGATACTCATCAAGACGATAGTCAAAATCATGGCCCAGCGCCGCATCGTCCAAAGGCCATAACTTGCCACGATGCTGAGCAGGCCAATCACATAGGCCAAGAAGATGACTACCGGCGGGATAATCTCGGCAGCTCCTGGCAGACCACCGAGGACAAAGGTCAGCAAGTCGCGCAACTGGGTGTAGATCAGCAGCGTGATGGCGGCAACCAGGGTCCAAGGACGAGCAGTAGACATACAGATGCTCCTTTCAAGCGAGAGAACTGGCTTTGTCTTTGACGTGGTGGTGATAGAAGCCAGTTTAGCTTGTCGTCTTCCCGCCGGCGAGGGGCACGCGTCCCGACCAAGCGGGAACTTGGGCCGACGCACAGGGCACCCGCAAGGGGTGCCCGTACACCGGGCCCGGCCCCCGCCGGGTTGCGCCGGGGCCGCGCACACCACCACGACGGCCCCCGGCCCTGTAGGGGCACCCCGGCCCTGTAGGGGCACCCCTTGCGGGTGCCCTGGTGTTGCCGGGTGCCCTGGTGTTGCCGGGTGCCCTGGTGTTGCC
>NZ_SIJK02000030.1:64974-73020 GCF_004762035.2 Candidatus Chloroploca mongolica
CTGGTGTTGCCGGGTGCCCTGGTGTTGCCGGGTGCCCTGGTGTTGCCGGGTGCCCCGGTGTTGCCGGGTGCCCTGGTGTTGCCGGGTGCCCTGGTGTTGCCGGGTGCCCTGGTGTTGCCGGGTGCCGCCGTTTGCTTGGGCCGTTGCACAGGGCACCCGCAAGGGGTGCCCGTACACCGGGCCCGGCCCCCCCGCCGGGTTGCGCCGGGGCCGCGCACGCCACCACGACGGCCCGGACGGTGTCTGTAGGGGCACCCCTTGCGGGTGCCCTGGTGTTGCTGGGTGCCCTGTTGTTGCTCGTTGGGGCCGTGTGCTAGGTAAACAAGACCTCCACATCGTCGCGGGTGAGCGATTTGAAGACGCCGCCTTCCGAAGAGATCAACTGCGAGACGAGGGCGCGTTTCTGGTCTTGGAGCTTGAGGATCTTCTCTTCGACCGTGTCGCGAGTGATCAGTTTGTAGACAAAGACCGGGCGCGTCTGCCCAATGCGGTGGGTGCGGTCGGTCGCTTGCATCTCGACCGCCGGATTCCACCAGGGATCAACGTGGATCACATAGTCGGCAGCGGTCAGGTTGAGCCCGACGCCCCCAGCCTTGAGGCTGATCAGGAAGAAGGGCAGATCGTCGGATTGCTGAAAGCGGTCAACAACGCTCTGGCGATCGCGGGTGGAGCCGTCAAGGTAGGCGTACGGGATCTTGCGGTCATCGAGGCCCTGGCGGATCAGGGTGAGCATCTGCACAAACTGCGAAAAGACGAGCGCTTTGTGTCCCTCAGCCTTGAGGGTTTCGAGGGTTTGCAGCAGCACCTCAAACTTGGCCGACTGCCCGCGGAACTTCGCATCGACCAGGCGCGGATGATTGCAAATCTGACGGAGCCGCAAGAGGCCCTCGAGGATCTTCATGCGGGCATCATTGAGCCCATCATTATCAATCAGGCCAAGCAGCAGCGCGCGATAGTGGTCACGGGTCTTATTATAGAGCTTGCGTTGCGCCGCTTCCATCTCGACAATGACGAGTTCCTCGGTGCGCGGGGGCAGATCGAGCGCAACCTGCTCTTTGGTGCGGCGCAGGATGAAGGGATAGACCATCTTGCGGAGAAACGTGGCCGTCTCGCTATCCTGTTTGCGTTCGATTGGATTGGCAAACTCCTCACGAAAATAGTCAAGATTGCCGAGCAACCCCGGATTGAGAAAGGCAAACTGCGACCAGAGTTCGAGCGTACTATTCTCGACAGGCGTTCCCGTCAGGACGAGGCGATGTTCGGCCTTGAGCGTCCGTGCGGCGCGTGACGTCTCGGCGAGCGGATTTTTGATCGCCTGCGACTCGTCGAGAATCAGATAGTGAAACATATACGAGCGGAGCAATTCCGCATCACGGAGCATCACACCATAGGTCGTCAACACCAGATCGTACTCGCTAAACTGGTCAGGCTCGCTGATCCGGCCCTGGTCAGCGTGGACATAGACGCGAAGACCGGGTGCAAACAGGCTAGCCTCGCGTTGCCAGTTGAAGAGCAGCGAACGTGGCATCACGATCAGCGTCGCCACAGGGCGTGGCGCTTGCTCATAGAGTGACTGGAGGAAAGCGAGCGTGATAATCGTCTTGCCCATCCCCATATCATCGGCGAGACAGCCGCCAAAGCCATAGTCGCGCAGGAAGTGGAGCCAATCATAGCCGGCTTTTTGATAGGGGCGCAGTTCGCCCACAAAACCACTGGGCAAGGCCCGTGGCTCGAGGCGCTCGAAACTGCGCAGGCGCTCGCGGCGTTCGGCAAAGGCGGCATCAGTCTGCGCACGGTCGGCCTCACTGAGCACCTGATCGAGCAACCCGAGGTGATGCGACGAGAGCCGCATGCCGTCGTCGCGCTCTTCGGCGAACGCAAAGAGGTGCCGATAACGCTCGATCCACTCTTCGGGAATCGCCCCGAGCGAACCGTCGGCGAGCTTGACATAACGATCACGGCGTTTCATCGCCCGTTTGAACTCTTTGAGCGAGAGTTCCTGATCGCCAAAGGTAATCACGGCCTCGACATCGAACCAATCGATGCCTGAGCTAACATTGAAGCTAATCGAAGGGCGATGGCGATTGACGCGGGCCGAGGTGAGGGCATCTTCACCAAAGACGGTAAAACCGGCGGCAACGAGTTTGGGCACGTCACGCAGCAAAAAGTCAACCGGGGCGACCGACTTGCGCAGCGCAAACTCGTGCGCACTACTCCCGCGTTTGAGCCCAAAGCTAGCCCCGAGTTGTTGCTGGGCCATATGTTCGGCAATCGCGTTGCGGCGAATGCGGGCGAAGGTTGTCGTCTGCTCAACGCGGGTCACCGTCTCGATCGGCGTTTGCTTCTCGAAAGGAACCTCGCATGTGCCATAGCCAAAGCGCAACTCGGCGATCAGTTCACCCTCACGTTCCGCGAGATAAATCCGCGGCTCAGGTTCAGCCTCGATCTCTTGCCACTGCACCACATCGCCCCGCACCGGCACCGTCCGACTGAGCGGGACAAGGTAATGATCGAGGAACTCGGCCTCATCTTTGGCTGGAATGCGCAGCCGAGGATGCTCGGTCATTAAATCGGGGGTAGGGCCAAATTCATTGATCCGGAAGATATACTCATCAGCGAGCATCCACTGCGGATCACGGGTCAAAATATGGGCCTGGCCCGGGCGCAAGACAAGACTCTTCTCATCAAGCGAGGCGCGAAACGTTGCTTCGATGGCGTCGCTGTGCCTGGTCACCTCAAGCTCAACCGTAGCCGGATGCTCTTGAACATAGAGCCGCCCGAGGCTCAGCGGGGCCAGATCCGTGCCGGCATAGATCAGGCCCCCCGCGAGCATCGCTAAGAGCGTGCCGAGCGTTTTGGTGCCTGTGTACCAGTAGCCATAACTATTGCTGGCCGTAATCGCGGTATTGGCAGCAGCAATGATAGGAACTGGCACCAGAGGATAGCTATCAGGATTGATCTGACTACGGATCATTTTGACCTGTTCGGCCAATTTATCCTGCTCGATCGCCTGGGCAATGCGGTTAGGGTTGCCTTCGTGATCAGGGGGAAGGAAGCGCCCATTGAGACTATACGGCAGCAGGGCCCAGCTTTGACCGCGTTCTTGCAGACTAAAGAGGATCACATTGTTCAAGGGGACGGAGGTTGTGCGACGGTTGGGCGCCTGAATGGCGCGGTCAAGTACGGCGCGCCAGACTGAAGGAGGATTGGCTTGCAGATAGTCGCGCAGGGCTAGCACTCCCGCTACACGATGCTTGCAGAGCCCCCAGCCATACTGGGTGCGTGCGCTCGTATTGACATAAATCTGATTGCCTGCAAGATTCACCGTCACATAGACCAGATCTTTGCCAGGCTCTTCCACCTCTAATTTCGCTGAAAGGTGTGTGCTCTCGATAACCCGCGCAGCCCCACGTTCATATAATTCACGCCCTGCTTTGACCGTCGTGGGGTGGGTATTCTTGAGCAAATAGTCAATCGGTAACGTCTCAGCCGTCAACAGCAACATAGACTACCTTGATCAATGCATATCAGTGGCACATCCCTTCCACTATACTCGTAGCCGTGCAAGTCGTCAAATATATGGTCAAGCCCCACCCAACAGGGGCGGGGGCCGAATCCGGTGTACGGGCACCCCTTGCGGGTGCCCTTGCGGGGTGCATGCACGGAAGAAGATGCAATCGCCCCACCTATCACCTGGCGCGGTGGGACGGCGAAGCCGTCCCACCGCGCCAGAGGCGATGCTTATACGAAGGCTTGCAGGCCGGTGATCTCGCGGCCAACGACGAGCGAGTTGATCTCGTTGGTGCCCTCGTAGGTGTAGACGGCTTCCATGTCGGCGAAGTGGCGGGCGAGGTGGTGCTCAAGCAAGATGCCGTTGCCGCCGAGCAATTCGCGTCCCAGGGCGACGACGTTGCGGGCGCGGGCAGCGCACTGCTGTTTGGCAAGCGAGGCCATGCCCTCGGTGACCTGGTTGAGGTCTTCATCAAGCAGGCGACTGAGCCGCCAGGCCATCAATTGGGCCGCAGTCAGATCGCCGAGCATCACCACCAGTTTTTGCTGGACGAGCTGGAATGAGGCAATCGGGCGGCCAAATTGCTCACGTTGCAACGCATAGGCTCGGGCCAGTTCAAAGGCGGCCAGGGCATGCCCAACGGCTTCCCAGGCGACCCCGTAACGAGTCGCCTTGAGAATCTGCGCCGTGTCGCGGAACGAACGCGCCCCTGGCAGCCGATTGGCTTCGGGGATTTCGACGTTCGTCATGGTGATCGCAGCATTTTTCAGGGGGCGCTTGGCAATTTTGCCGCCGATTACTTCGGTTTCAAAGCCGGGCGTTCCATGCTCCACCAGAAAGCCGCCTACTTTGCCGGTCGCTTCATCGTTGGCCCAGACGACGACGACATCGGCAAATGAGGCGTTGCCGATCCAGCGTTTGGCCCCGTTCAAGACATACCGATCCCCGACGCGGCGCGCCGTGCTTCGAATGTGGCTCGCATCTGAGCCAACCTCGGGCTCGGTCAACGCAAAGGCCCCGATCAGTTCAAGGCGGGCCATAGGGGGCAACCAGCGCTGCTTCTGTTCTTCGGAACCACAGAACGCCAGCGCTTGCATCGCCAGACCACTGGTGACGCCGAGAAAGGTCTCGACGCTGCCATCGCCCCGCGACAACTCCATCGCACCGATGCCCACGGCCACATGGCTCAGCCCCGGACAACCATAGCCCTTGATCGTTCCCCCGGCGAGGCCCAGCGCGGCCAGGCCTGGCACCAGTTCAAACGGAAACTCGGCTCGCTCCCAATAATCGGCAATGATCGGAATGACCGACTCATCGCAGAAGGCGCGGACACGTTCCCGTACCGCACGCTCATCAGGCGTCAACAGCCCGTCAAGATGAAAAAAATCCAACTCGCGCTCGAATGTCGCCATTGCCATTGAGGGTTTCTCCATAGTAAGACAAGATCGTTCCAAAGATCGCCGTGCGCGAAGCCGCTGTGGAAATGCTTTCGCGATCGAGGAGCAGGCTCCCACAGTCGTTATGACGCACTGCGTAATAAAGCATACCACAAACCATGGCCTTTGCGCAAGCAAGAGCTTGTTTTATCGGGGAGCGTGTGTTAGCATCACCCGTATGACAACGCTGATCCTTGATTCAATTACCAAAACCTATCCTGGTAAACATACACCTGTTGATGCGCTTGAAGATGTCCATTTGGAAGTTCAGGCGGGTGAATTTGTCAGCCTGGTCGGGCCGAGTGGCTGTGGCAAGAGCACGCTCTTTAATCTGGTGGCCGGGCTCGAGCGCCCTGACACCGGGCGTATTCTGCTTGATGGTAAGGAGATTACCGGGCAGCGGGGTCTGGTTGCGTATATGCCGCAACGCGACGCCCTGTTGCCTTGGCGCAGTGTGATCGAGAATGCCGTGCTGGCAACGGTTGTCCAGGGGGGCGACGTTGCCGCCGTGCGCCGCGAAGCCGAGGCATTGCTGGCCCCCTTTGGCCTGGCTGGTTTTGCCGATACGCGCCCTGCGGCCCTCTCGGGCGGGATGCGCCAGCGCGTAGCCCTGCTACGCACCGTGCTCTGGCATCGCCCCGTGATGCTGCTCGATGAGCCTTTTGGCGCACTTGATGCCCTCACGCGGGCCACGCTGCAACAGTGGCTCCTGCAGCTCTGGACAACGCTTGACCGCACGATCATCATGGTGACGCATGATATTGACGAGGCGCTTCTGCTCTCGGATCGGATCTATGCCTTTTCGCCCCGCCCTGGGCGCGTATTGCTTGACCTGACGGTCGATCTGCCCCGCCCCCGCGACTTTGCCGTGACCAACCACCCCCGTTTCCTCGCCCTGCGTGAACAGCTTCGTGATGTCTTGTTGCAAGGTCAACCTCTTCCCTAATGTAATTTTCCCCTCCTCAAGGGGTATTCACTCTCTGTGCAGATGCTTTGCAAAACGGTATGATTGCTGTAAATCTGCGGCCTGTGGCCCGCAAGAATCTTGCTTGCGTTGGCGCAAACGGCCAGCAAAGCTGGCCTTTGTGCCAACGCAAGCAAAAGTTTTTCATCCATCAAAAGGGAGCAAAACAAAACATATGCAAATGTGGAATACGTTCAAAACAGGGATATTGCTGGCCGGGTTGACTGGTCTCTTTGTTGTGATTGGTGGGCTGCTGGGTGGCCAGTTTGGCATGATCATCGCGCTGGTCTTTGCGGTGGCGATGAATATGGGGGCCTGGTGGTTCTCGGATAAGCTGGCGCTCAAGATGAGCGGGGCACGCGAAGTGTCCCCCGAGGAGGCCCCCGAGTTGCACGAGATGGTCGCGAAACTCTCACTCCGTGCCGAGATTCCCAAGCCGCGGGTCTATATGATCGAGGCCGATGCGCCGAATGCGTTTGCGACCGGACGTGATCCGGCGCACGGCGCGGTGGCGGTGACGACTGGCATCGAGCGGCTGTTGACCCGTGATGAGCTTGCCGGCGTAATTGCGCACGAGCTTGCGCACATCAAGCACCGCGATACGCTCATTTCGAGCATCGCGGCCTCGATTGCCGGTGCGGTGACGATGATCGCTGATATGGCGATGTGGAGCATGATCTTCTCAAGCTTTAGCAGCGATGATGGCGAGGAGAGTGGCGGACTGGCCGAGATGTTCAGTGGCGTGTTGATGATGGTGCTGGCACCAATTGCCGCCGTGATCATCCAGATGGCGATTTCACGTTCGCGTGAGTACCTGGCCGACGAGGGTGGCGCCAATATCCTTGGCGATGCCCTGCCCCTAGCGAGTGCGCTTGAGAAGCTCGAGTGGGCGGCTGGTCGCGTCCCAATGCAAGCGAGCCCGGCGACCTCGCACCTCTACATCATCAACCCGATCGTCGGCGGTCTTGGCAACCTCTTCCGCACGCACCCGCAGACCGAAGAGCGCATTGCGCGCCTGCGGGCAATGGCTTCGCGGAACCCGATGATGGCGTAGGTCTAGAGTTTCGCCCCGGCGCTTTATCTGATGGGCGGGTATGGGTGGCAAAGTCACCCATACCCGCCTTTTTACATGTTCGCTTTAGCGGCGATCGAGCAACGCTCGAACCCACGCTTTATCTTCATCTGATAGGGCTGGTGCAGGCGGCGGTTCCTGGTAATTAAGCGACAAATCATATGCCGCCTCGTCATATATTTCGGTAAACGCGCTTCCTAAAAGGAGGACTACGTCATCATCAGGCTGGCGCAATGGAACGGGTATATTTGGCCAAGCATCTTTTAAGTGCAAGGGCCATACATTGGTCTTCCCCGTATGTGCGCGCGTAAGTGTGATTAGATATGGCACATCAGGTAAGGTTGGGTGGGAAATAGGTCGTGTCCCCCGCCTGAGAAGATCGAGCTCTAACAAATGAACCCCGGCTTGGTACAATCTTTGTCGCTTTAAACGATACTGCTGCAAGCCAGGTTCACGTTTATTGACCGGAGACAACAACTCAATCGAAGTAATAAGTTGATTTTGTGCTGTATCACGGATTTCAACAGACGTAAGCTGAATATCAATCGGCAATATCACAGGTATTGTAAGTGCTGCAGGCGTCACGGCTCCAAATCCTGTTTCTTGTCGAAGCATTCCTGGCGGCTGCTCTCTTGCATGTTGCTGAGCCCGCATAATTTCCACATCAGGATAGAGGATTCCAATATCCCCTTCAGGCGATACATCTTCTACAACATAGATATTGAGGCGCGCAGTATAACGAGGACGAATAAGTGGGGTTAAGAGTTGACGAATCTTTGCGGAAAGAGCATTATGCACATCAGGCCAAAGGTATCCTTCAAGATATGGATCCATGCCAGGAAACGGAGAAGGCATATGTCTGTTCCTCCACCCAAGGCTATTGGCTACTGTTTATACAACGATTGTAGCATACAAAGGTTCTCTCGTAACCCTAACGGGTGCGTAAAACAGGGCGATTGCATCATACGAAACCGGATAAAAATACGATCTCTGTGGCAGCATGTGCATGCAACCAGCGGCGCAAACGGAGGCCCCCGGCCATGCCCTGTAGGGGCACCCCTTG
>NZ_SIJK02000031.1 GCF_004762035.2 Candidatus Chloroploca mongolica
CAGCGAAGCTGGCCGTTTTCGCCTGCACAAGCATGGGTTTTGAGGGCGACCGCCCTTAAAACCGTATGGTACAATGGCAACGCCATGAACATCCCACGAATTGCCTATTGCTCACCAGTCAACCCCGCCCCGTCGGGGATTTCTGATTATAGTGAAGAGTTGCTGCCCTATCTTGGGCAGTATGCTGATGTTACCCTCTTTGTTGAAGATGGTCTCAAGCCGGTCAATCCGGCCTTGCCCAGACATCTCGAGGTGCTGCCGATCCGCCGGCTTGAACGTGAGGCACGCCGCCGCCCGTTTGATGCGCTGGTCTATCATATGGGGAACAGTCCGGCTCACGCCGCGATCTGGCGACAGGCGCGCCGCTTGCCGGGGGTGATTGTGCTCCATGATCTCGTCTTGCACCATTTTATGCTCTGGTATGCGGCGAATGTGGGCCGTGATATTCAGCAGTATGTGCGGGCGATGGAGGCACGCTATGGCGATGCGGGCGCCCATATGGCGCAACTGATGATTCGCTCGCGGTTTACCGATGCGGCTTTTGACTTTCCTCTGTGTGAGCCTGTCCTCGCTGCGGCCCGCGGCTTGATTGTGCATAGTCGCTATGTCCAAGAACACGTTGCCGCCTTGCGTCCCGATCTCCCGGTGGCGATAGTGCCGATGGGTGTGCCGCTACCGCCACCGGTAGAGCGTGCTGCGGCCCGTGCATTCCTTGGCTTGCCGCCTGATGCGCTGCTACTGGCGAGTTTTGGGCATATCAATGCCTGGAAGCGGGTCGAGCCGACGCTGCGTGTCCTCGGTGATCTGCGTGCCCAAGGGCTTGATGTGCGCTATCTTCTGGTGGGCAGTGTTTCGCCAAACTATGATCTGATGAGCCTGATCGAGCGTTTGCGCCTTGGCGATGCAGTCATTGTGACCGGCCATGTGCCACGTGAGCAGTTTGAGGCCTATGTGGCTGTGGCTGATCTCTGTGTGAATCTGCGCTACCCAACTGGTGGCGAGACGAGTGCGAGTCTGTTGCGCCTGCTTGGTGCAGGTCGTCCTACCCTGGTGAGTGCCGTGGGTTCGTTTGCCGAATTGCCTGCGGGCGTGGTCGCACAGGTTGACCCCGGGCCTGCCGAATATGCCCAGATCCTCGCCTATTGCGAACTCTTGTTGGGCCAACCGGATCTAGCGCAGGCTCTTGGTGCTCGAGCACGTGCGTATGTTGCGACTGAACATACGTTAGAAGCGTCCGCCCTGGGCTATATCCATACACTCGCATGCTGGTATCGGTGGCCGGTCATTCAACGCTATCGTCCCACGCCGCTCTGGGATGTGATCCCCGAGTCGGTTGATCTTTCTGGAGCACCCACCTCTGCCGCCCCGCGTCACCCTCACCCTCGTGCAGAGGATGAAGTCAATCCGTTGATTAGACGGGTTGCCACGGCAATGGCCGAACTTGGCTTGACCGAAGATGATCAGGTTGTGCTGGCAAGCATTGCCCAACGGATCGGGTAGGGGCACGGGGGTGCCGTGCTCCTACAGGAAAATGTGATGCACGCAAACTTTTCGTTGCTTGGGGTTCCTGTCACGATACGGCCCACATCCCTCGGGGCCGGTCTCTTGTCCGCACTTGTCGTTGCCCTTGTGACCCGCGAACGCCGCGTTGCGCTGGGCATTGCCGCCGGGGGACTCTGGTATACTGCCGATTTTGCCCATGTCGTCGGGCATATCGTCTCGTCCAAGGCGGTGGGCGCACCGATGGATGCAGTTGATTTTGGCTTGTATCCAATGAGTGTGTATGTCAACCATGATGTTTCGCCGCAGCAGCATATTGGTCGTGCTGGTGGTGGGGTTGCGGCCTCTTTGCTTGCCACATTGGTGTTGATGATGGTGCGCAGCCGTGTCACCAATTCCCTGGCGAGGCAGTTGCTTGCTATTGCTGCTACTCAGCACGGTTTGCTCTTTGTCCTGAGCATGCTGCCGGTGCAACTCGTGGATGGTGGCGTGATCTATGCCAACCTGCGCAAACTCCGGCGTTGAGATGCTGTCTCTTGTGCTCGCGAAAACGGCCAGCGAAGCTGGCCGTTTTCGCGAGCACAAGCATGGGTTTTTAGGGCGACAGCCCCGCAACCACCGTCATCCCTGCTTCAAGCGCCTGTTGATTGAGCGCTTTGAATTTGCTCGGGACGCTTGCGAGGGTCGAGGCGAGCATCGCTTCACGTGAAACGACGCCGGTCAAGGCAGTCACTGCGCCGAGCATGACGATGTTGGCGACGACGACGTTGCCTAGTTCTTCGGCGATCCTAGTTGAGGGAACCAGGTGCGCATAGGGTGCTGCCTCGTAGGTGATAACCATGTCGGGGTCAATAATGATCGTTGCCCCTGGCCTGATGTCATTGATGTAGCGGTTGAACGCTTCTTGCGACATAGCGACGAGGATGTCGGCAGCGTGAATGCCTGGATAGCCGATTGGTTCGTTGGCAATGATGACCTCGGCGCGCGCTGCGCCGCCGCGTGCTTCGGGGCCGTACGATTGCACCTGGCAGGCGATCAGGCCATCATAGACGGCGGCCGCTTTGCCGAGGATGACGGCTGCGGTGATGACTCCTTGCCCGCCAAACCCACAGATGCGGATCTCTTGTTTCATAATTTCACCTGCTCGACGAGCGTGGCCCAGCGTTCTTCGAAGCTTTCACGCTCGTAGTCCTGGAAGACGCCGATCTTGATCTTGTCGTGCAGCGCGGCTCGTTCTTCGGGTGAGCCAAAGTGCATAATGTGTTCGTAGTCGTCAATCAGGATTGTATGGTCGCGGTACCATTGCCAGATCGTTTCGAGTTGCTTGAGCCCGTTGCGTCGGCCATAGGCGGTTGGGCAGGGAACGAGCATTTCGATCAGCGCAAAGCCGCGTTTCTGGATGCCCTGGGCAATTGATTTGATCGGTGGATAGGGCTGGTTGATCATCCAGCGCGCTACGTAGGGTGCCCCAAGCGTCTGGGCCAATGCGCAGATGTCGAGCGGGTATTCGATGTTGCCATACGGTGTCGTGGTGCTGAAGCTGTCGATTGGTGTGGTCGGGGCGACCTGCCCGCCGGTCATGCCGTAGGTGAAGTTGTTGACCAGAATGACTGTCAGATCCATATTGCGCCGGATCGTGTGCAACAGGTGGTTGCCGCCAATGCCCGAGCCGTCGCCGTCGCCGGTAAAGACGATGACGTTCAAGTCGGGCTGCGCGGCTTTGATTCCCGACGCAAACGCCAGCGCCCGGCCATGCGTGGTGTGCATCCCGTCTGCATTGACATACCCCGAGAGGCGTGATGAGCAGCCGATGCCCGAGACAAAGACGGTGCGATCAAGGTCGAGTTGCAGTTCGTCGAGGGCCCAGAGGGTGTAGTTGAGCACGTTGCCGAGACCGCACCCATCGCAAAAGATGGTTGGGAACATCTCGTGGCGCAGATAGATTTGGCGCAACTCGGCGGCGGTTTTGAGCTTTAGCAGACCTGACATCGCAGTTCCTCCAGCGCGTCGATCAGTTCGGTTGGTGTATGCAACTCGCCGCCGATTTTACTCTGCAACATGACCGGGCAGCGCCCGGCGACCGCTTCGCGGATTGGATGCACGATCTGGCCCAGGTTCATTTCGGGTACCAGGATGGCCTGCACCCGTGTTGCCCACCTGGCGACGACTTCGTCGGGGAAGGGCCAGATGGTGATCAGGCGCAACAGGCCGACCTTGAGGCCACGTTGGCGGCCTTCTTCAACAACATCACGGCATGCGCGGGCGGTAATGCCATAGGCGATGATCGCGATCTCGCACTCCTCGGCCCCAAACTCTTCATAACGAATGATCTGGTCAGTGTTGCGTAGAATCTTGTCGGCCAGACGGCGCACCAGTTGGTCGTGGATCGGCGCACTCGCCGAGCGAGGCAAGCCCGCTTCGTTGTGGGTCAAGCCGGTGACATAGGTGCGGAACCCAGCCCCGAAGGGGGCAAAGGCCGGCACAAGGTTTTCGTCCGCCGCAAAGGGGCGGTAGCCCTCGCGTGAGGTGGCACAGGTGCGTTCGACCAGTTCAAATTCGTCGTCCTCGGGAATGACGAGCCGCTCGCGCATATGGCCGAGTTCGCCGTCAATAAAGACCAGCACCGGCGTCCGGTAGGCTTCGGCCAGGTTAAACGCAACAATCGTCAACTCCATCGCCTCTTGCACCGACGCCGGACAGAGCATAATGATCTCGTGGTCGCCGTGGGTGCCCCAGCGCGCCTGCATCATATCGCCGTATGCGCCGAGCGTTGGCTGGCCGGTCGAAGGCCCCGAGCGCTGGACATTGACGATCACGCAGGGTGTCTCGGTCATGATCGCGTAGCCGAGGTTCTCTTGCATCAGCGAAAAACCAGGGCCAGACGTGGCGGTCATCGTTTTGACCCCGGTCCAACTTGCCCCGACGATGGCCCCCATGCTGGCGATCTCGTCTTCCATCTGGATATAGCACCCCTCGATTTTGGGCAAAATCTCGGCCATACGCTCGGCAACTTCGGTCGCCGGGGTAATGGGATAGCCGGCAAAGAAGGTGCAACCCGCCAGGATCGCCCCGTAGGCACAGGCATCGTCGCCCTGAACAAACTGAACCTTGTCGCCCATCGCTTGCCGAAGACGGTCTCTATGCGTTGACACTGACGGCCTCCATGACGGTAATCGCGAAATCTGGGCAGAGCAATTCGCAGAGGCGGCAACCATTGCAGCGTTCTGCCTCGACCAGTTCAGGTGGGTGAATGCCCCGCATAGTAAACCGTGACGCGATACGCAGGCTCTTGGTCGGACAGTGAAAGACACACACCCGACACCCTTTGCACCAGTGTTCATTGAGTTCGATCACATGCATCGTTCCCTGCCTACTCTATATGCTAGTTTGTTTGTTGAGCTTGGTAGTTTGTAACCTACGTTGCTTGATCCCAGCGGGAGCTTCGACCGGCTCAGCCTGCGTTCGACCGGCTCAGCCTCCGTCCGTTCGCAATGCCCATCGTTCGCCGTTGGCTGAGCTTGTCGAAGCCAATCCCTAGAGCAGCAAACTTTTGTTACAGACTATTTAGCCCAACGAACATGCTCGTCGTGCTTTGCCTATAACGGAATATCAAGGTACCGATCCAGCGCCTCTTTGCCGCGATAGTCGGGCAAGATGCGCGGGGCCGTACGCGTCGTTTCGATGCCTGCGTCGTGCAACATGGCCTCATAGGCGGCAACGTGGGCGAGGCTGAGCTTTCCGGCGGGATGCTCGCGGGCATACGCGGCGGCGGCCATGCCCGCCCGTCGCCCGAAGACGTTGAAGTCGAGCAGCGAATTGCCCATCAGCCGGTTCTTCCCATGGACCCCACCCATCACCTCGCCCGCTGCATAGAGCCCGGGCACACTGGTTGCGCCGTGCTCATCGGTTGCAATGCCGCCATTCTGGTAGTGCAGCGTTGGAAAGACGAGGATCGGGTCACGGGTCATATCAATGCCAAAGCGGGCATACATGCGGAACATAGCGGGCAGGGCTTCGCGGATCGTACCTGGCCCATGGATCAGGTCAACCATCGGCGCATCAAGCCAGACGCCACACATGTCCTGTGGCGTCTTGATGCCTTTGCCGCGTTCGGCACATTCGCGAATAAACGCCGAGGCTTCGACATCGCGTGGTTCGAGCGGAAAGACAAATTGTTCGCCGTCGCAGTTGAGTGGTTGCGCCCCAAGGCCACGCACCTTCTCGGTAATCAGCAGGCCGGCCATTTGGGCGGGAAACGCCGCCCCCGTTGGATGGTACTGTACCGCATCAAGGTCAATCAGCCTGGCCCCGACACGGTATGCGAGCACAAGCCCGTCAGCCGTTGCGCCATAGTGATTCGTCGTCGGGTACTGCTGCATATGCAAGCGCCCGAGGCCGCCCGTGGTAATAATCGTCGCCTTGGCGCGCACAATATGGTAATGCCTGGTCTCCAGATTGATGAGCACTGCCCCGCTTACGCGCCCGTGCTCATCACAGAGCAACTCGATCACTGGGGAAAACTCGATCACCGGAATGCCAAGGTTGCGGGCTTCGTCGCGTAAGACGCGCATCATTTCGAGCCCGGTATAGTCGCGGGCCGAATGCATCCGGTTGCGCGAGGTGCCGCCGCCGGGATGTTCGATGAAGTGACCGCTGGCATCTTTGTCGTACATCATCCCGAGATGCTCGTGCCACTGGATGATCAATGGTGCATCCTGCACCAGCGCACGTACCAGTTCGGGCTGATTAGTAAAGTGGCCGCCCCCCATCACATCAAGAAAGTGTTGCGCCGGCGAATCTTCGGGGCGATCGGCGGCCTGAATGCCCCCCTGCGCCATCGTTGAGTTCGAGTCGCCGTGGCGCAACTTGGTGGTCACCAGGATCTTGCGCGGGTCGAGACCGGCTTTCACCGCCCAGATTGCCGCGACCGTGCCCGCACCGCCCCCGCCAATCACCAGCAGATCAACGTCGTGGTCAATCTTGCTCAGATCGAGACTCGCGCGCACCAGCGGACGTGCCTCGAAGAGATCGGCCAGTTCGTGGTTGAGCGCCATCCCTTGGCCGGATCCAAAAAGCAGCGGGCGTTTTGCGCCGGCTTTGTAATCGGGGTGATGGCTGAGCAACAACGCTTTGCGCTCGTCCAAGCTCATCGCAGGGAAGGTGCGCCCCATCCGCGCCGAGCGCGTCGCTTCAACCCTGGCGATGCTCTGCCGCATGGCGGCGGGGTATCCGTCGCTTATTTCCATCGGAGCGTCTCCTTTTGCCTCTTGTCAGAGTAGATGGCATGTCCAGCGGGCGCAGCCCGCTGACTATGCCGTCACCCACTCACCTCGAGCTCGTCCTGGTAGTCAACGGGATCCATTGCTGAGTTGTACGAGCGGGTTGCGCTGTACGGATCTTCTTGTTCAGCCGCGACTTCAAAGGTGCGCTGTTCGTAGCGGCTGCGCAGTTCAGCGGCAGACAAGGTCATCAACGCATCAAGTTCGGCGCTAAAATCCCCGGTTTCAATGGCGGCAACGCGTTCGGCGAGATCGGGGGCGTTCCGCGTGATATATTTGCCATAGAGTCGCCGGGCGAGCAGGCCCACCGCGTAGTGTTTGATGTCGGCAGGGCAACGGCTTGAACAGATGCCGCACGAGATGCAATCGAACGAGAGCAGCGCGGCCCTTTCGATGTCGCCACGCAGACTCGCCTGGATGTAGTCCATCACCGGCAACCCCTGTGGGCACGAACGGGTACAGGTATTACATGCGACGCAGCCCGCAATTTCGGGGAAGTGTTGCAACAGGGTGTTGGCCTGTGGCGTGATGGTATACAGATCGTACGGCCTGGTGATCAGGGGGACAAACGGCATCTGGACGAGGCACATTCCGTCTTCGACCAGGGTTTGGCAAGCCAGGGCAGTGAAGATCCGGTGGTTGCCTTCGCGACGATAGAGCGTCGGGCACGAGCCGCAGAAGCCGCCGCGACAACCGGCCCCGCGCACCAGTTTGTACCCGGCATACTCGATCGCCGCCATCAGCGTCAGGCCAGCGGGAACACGGTAATTCTTGCCCATCAATTGCATCGTGATCAGGGGGGCTTGTTCGCTCATCACCGTTCTCCTTTGGTACACATAGGCACGGCTTGCGCGTGTTGCGCGGTGGGCAACGCTTCCTCGAAAAGTGCAGTCGCATCTGGTAGCCCGAGCGTTGCGGGGGGCAACCCAAAGGCGAGGCCCATCAACTGCGTGTAGTAGAGCACGGGCAGCGCATTGCCGGGGGTGCTCTGGCGGGTCGCCAAGTTGAAATGACAGAGGGGGCACGAGAGCACGATCACGTTGGCTCCGTTGGCCCGGGCCTGCGCCGTCGTTGCCGCGACGCGTTCTGCCACCAGGTTTTCGCGGTTGACCACGTGGTATGCCCCGCAGCAGCGCGTTTGCAGGTTCCCCTCGACGACCGTGGCTCCCAGCGCTGCCATCAGATCACCGAGCACCGTTGGTGCTTCGGGGTCGTCAAGGCCCACCTCGGTCGGACGCAAGAGCTTGCACCCGTAATAGGGGTAAACCCGCAGGTTGTGCAGTGGTTGGCGCACCCGCGCCTTGATGGCCGCCATGCCCACCCGGTCACGCAGGATCTGCAGCAGATGCAACACCTCGGCGCTGCCATCGTAGTTGAGTTCATCGCCGCTGGTCGCCTTGATCGCGTCCATCTGCTCGGGTTGCCGCCGGGCTACTTGGTTGGCCCGCGCCAGCGTATTGAAGCACATATCGCAGAGCGTAACGACCTCGCGTTCGCCTTGCTGCTGCAGGCGGGCAAAGACCCGGACGGGAGCCATATGGCGGATCAGGTTATCGGTGGCGAGCGAATGAACCACGCCACAGCAGTTCCACTCGCGCATCTCGTGCAAGTCGAGGCCAAGCGCACGCATCACCGCCAGCGCAGCAAGTTCGTGCTCGGGGGCCGAGACTTTTATTGTACATCCAGGATAATATGCGATCGACATACCACGGTTCTTTCTTGGACAATGGTTCCGCTTTCCGCTTTCCCTCTCCTAGCCCGAGTTGCGCCGCATACTCGCAACCAGCGCAATCGGCGGCAACGCACCGAGGTCGGCGCGCTCCAACTGGGTCAGCGCGGGATGATCGCCGCCTTCACGGAGGCAGATCTGGCGCAGGGCTTCCATGATCCGCGCGATGTCCAGCCCCCGTGGGCAGCGGTCACTGCACGTATCGCAACCAGCACAGATCCAGAAGGTTTGTCGCTCAAGGATGCCTGGCAAGCCGAGGCGTACGTGCTGGATCAGGGCATCAGGTAGCAGATCCATCGCCTGGTGAAACGGACAACCTGCGGCGCAGGTGCCACACTGGTAGCAGTTGGCGAGGTGTTGACCACTCAAGGCCTCGACCTTCTGCAACAACTCGTTGCGCCCATTGCCGATACGGATGCTTGTGGTCATACCTGGCTCCGATCTTGTTCGAGCTTGCGGCAGATCAGGTTCAGCGGGATATCCTCGGGGCAGACCCGGCTACACTCATCGCAGCCGGTGCAACGGTCGGCCAGGTGATAGGCGCGCATCAGATGGTACGCAAAGATCGTCATTGGCTCACGCGCCTGCCGCCGGGGATGGTCGCGTTCGAGCGTCAGGGCGCACTCTTTGCAGAAGCAGAGCGGGCAGACCGTCTGACAGGCATAACAGAGCGTGCATCTGCTCAGGTGTTCACTCCAGAAGGCGAGGCGTTCGGCTGGCGCAAGCGTTGCGAGTGCCTGCACCGCCGCAAAGCGTTCGGCGGGAACGGTGGGCGGCGCGGGCGGCGCTTCACCCAGCCACTCGTCACAGAAATCAGTCGGCATCCCGGTACACGTTGCGCATTTTGTCAGCAGCAGAGTACCCCGTTCACGGCGGACAACGTCGTCTGCTGTGGTGATCACCAGGTCAGGGCCAGCTTCGGCGAGACCAGTGACCCGCCCTGGGGCGGCGTCGGTGATCGCTTCGGGGTTAGCCATGCCTTCGCAGCCGATGCCGATGAGATAGAGGCGACTGCGTTCAAGCTGGTTCAATTTGAGCAACTCGCGGAGCGTCTGCGCATCACACGCTTTCAGCGCCACCCCGATCCGCTGGCCGGCATGCTTCGCCAGCGTACCGGCCAGATTCGGCACACAGACCGCATTCCAGACGAGCTTGGCCGTTTCGAGCGGCGTACGGGCGACAAAAGGGGCGACCCGTAGCGGGTTGGAACCCTGGCGGTAGCCGAGAAAGAGCTCAACGACGCCTTCGGCCAGCAGGTCGTGGGCGCGGCTGCGGAGTTGGGTTTCAAGCGAGGTTGTCATCACTGCACCTTCAACTCGAGTGGCCCGAGGGCACGCAGTTCCTCGGTCATCTCGGCCACAATCGTGGCAAAACGAGCACCTTCTGATCCCGAGACCCAGGCCAGTTTGAAGCGACGCTGGTCAAGGCCAAAGAAGTCGAGCAACTGGGCAAATTTGGCAAAGCGCTCTTCGGCATAGTTGTTGCCCGAAAGATAGTGGCAATCACCGGGATGGCACCCCGCGACCAGCACCCCATCGGCACCATGTTCAAACGCACGCGCCACAAAGAGCGGATCGACGCGCCCGCTGCACATCACGCGCACAATGCGAAGGTTGGGTGGGTACTGGACGCGACTGACGCCTGCGGTGTCGGCCCCCGCATACGCGCACCAGCTACAGAGCAACCCCACGATTTTTGGTTCGAACGGCTCACTCATACCAGCGCCCCCTCCCAGGCGGTCTCGATCATGGCCAGCACTTGTGCATCGGCGAAGCCACGTTGCTGCAGCGCCCCCGATGGGCAGGCCGCGACACACGTGCCACAACCCTTGCACAAGACCTCTTCGATTACCAGCACTCCCCGTTCAGGATCGAGCCTCATTGCGCCATACGGGCAGTGCGGCACGCAGAGACCACAGCCCGAGCAGCGTGCTGCCTCAACCTCGGCGACGATTGGCTCAACCTTGACCCGCCCGCGCAACAGCGGGATCGCCGCACGCGACGCAGCGCCGGCGGCCTGCGCCAGCGTATCGGGAATGCTCCGTGGGTAATGGTCGCCCCCGCAGAGGTAGATGCCCTCGGTGGTAAAGTCGAGTGGCCGGATTTTCGCATGGGCTTCGTGGTAAAAATCCTGGGCATTGGCGCCAACCTTGAGCATCTGCTTGAGGCGCGGTGTTTCTATATCGCCGCGTAACGCAGCCGTCAGCACCACCAGATCCGCTTCGACCTCAAGCTCGTCGCGTAGCAGGGTATCGTAGACCGTCACCATGATGCGCCCGTGCTCAAGGCTCACCCGGGGCGGACGCTCGGCGTCGTACCTGATCCGCTGCGGCGCGACTTCAGCGAGCATCTGGGTAAAGGCTTCTTCCTGGCCTTTGCCATAGACGCGCAGATCCTGGTAGAGCAGAAAGACCTGCGTACCGGGGGCGGCCTGGTGTACCAGGCGCGCATTCTTGACGGCAACGCTGCACCCGATGCGGCAGCACGATGGATTTTCAGCGTCGAGCGAGCCGGCACAATTGATCATCACCACTGAACGTGGCTTGCCGAGCGTACCGTCCCGCAGGCGGCGTTCGAGTTCAAGCTGCGTGATAATGCGCGGGTCATCACCGTAGCCATAGCGCCCGCGCAAGTCTATCTCACGGAAGCCCGTTGCCACAATGATCGTGCCGACCTGCACCTGTGTGATCGCCTCGCCGAGCCCGCCGTCGAGCGTCACCTGGAAATTGCCGACATGGCCGCTCACCTCGCCCACCTCGGTGCCCGTAAAGACCTTGATCAGCGGGCGGCGTTGCACCTCGTGAACCAGATGTTCGCGGAACGTACTGGCTGGCAGATCATTGGGGGCCAGTTTGCCAAGCAGATTCAGCTTGCCCCCCAGCACCGTCTCGCGTTCGACCAGAACGACCTCGATGCCCATCTCGGCCAGCGTGATCGCCGCCGTCATGCCAGCCGCGCCACCGCCAATCACCAGGCATCCCGGGGTCACCTCGATCGTCTGGACAGGCAGTGACTTGACGTAACTAGCACGGGCAACGGCCATACGCACCAGATCGGCGGCCTTGGTGGTCGCGGGGCCGGGCTCAGACGAATGCACCCACGAACACTGATTGCGGATATTCGCCATTTCAAAGAGGCCGGCGTTGAGCCCAACTTCGGCGCAGGTCTGTTGGAAGACCGGGCCGTGGGTAATGGGGGAGCAGGCCGCCACGACGACCCGATTGAGCCCATTGGCTTCGATGGCCCCCCTGATCTTGCGCTGGGCATCCTCCGAGCACGCGAATGTACATGCCTCGGCGAAGGCCACCTCGGGCAACGCACGCGCCGAGGCGGTCACGGCCTCGACATCAACAAACCCGCCAATATTCTTGCCGCAACTACAGACAAAGACGCCGGTACGCGGGGCTTCAGCGGCGACATCGCGTTCGGCGGGCGGCACCGGTTCGGCGGTGCGCTGGCGCTGACTCAGCGGGACCGCCGCGAGCCCGGCGGCACCGCTGGCCTGCGCAACGCAATCGGGGATATCGTTGGGCCCCTGGGCTCCCCCGGCGAGGAAAATGCCCTCGCGGGTCGCGTGCAGCGGGGCACGCAACGCATCACGTGCGACAAAAAAGCCATGTTCATCCACTGCAATGCCGAGCGCCTGCGCCAGTCGCCGATTCTCGGGCGGGGGCACCACGGCAGTCGAGAGCACCAGCAGATCAAACGTCTCGCTCGCCACTTTCCCCGTCAACGTATCCTCATACTCAAGCAACAGACTCTGATCGGCATTTTCACTCACGCTGGCGGGGCGGCTCCGCACATAGCGCACGCCGTGGCTAGCGGCACGCTGGTAGTACTGCTGAAAATCTTTGCCATAGGCCCGCAGATCCATATAAAAGATCGTTGTTGCGGTGTCAGGGGCGTGTTCGCGGGTAATGAGCGCCTCTTTGGTCGCATACATGCAACAGATCTTCGAGCAGTACGGGTGGCCGCCCTGGGTACTGCGCGAGCCGACGCACTGGATCCAGGCGATGCTGCGCGGCGCTTGCCCATCAGACGGCCGGGTCACATGCCCGTCAGTTGGCCCGGAAGCGGCCATCAAACGCTCGTACTGCAGCGCCGTCAACACATTCGCAAAGCGCCCATAGCCATACTCGCGGCGCAACTCGGTTGGCTCGAGCACCTCGAAACCCGTGGCGACCACGATGCTGCCGACCGTGACCGTCAGCGGTTGCGAGCGCCGCAGAAACGAAATCGCCCCGGGGCCACAGGCGCGGTCGCAGGCCCCACAGCCCGTACACTGGGCATAGTCAATCGTATAGACCGCCGGCACCGCCTGGGGAAACTGGAGATAGATCGCCTTGCGTCGCGACAGTCGCCCATTGAACGTATCGGCCACCTCGACGGGACAGGCGCGGGCGCAATCGCCACAGCCTGTACACTTCTCGGGGTCAACATAGGTCGTCTGCCGCCAGATTGTCACCTCGAAATGCCCGACCGACCCCGCGACCCGCTCGACTTGCGCCGAGGTGAGCAGCGTAATGTTGGGGTGGCGGGCCAACTCGACCATCTTGGGGGCAGTGATGCAGATCGCGCAATCATTGGTGGGGAAGGTCTTGTCAAGTTTCGCCATCGTGCCGCCAATGCTTGCCTGGCGTTCTACGACGAGTACCTGATAGCCCTTCTCGGCAAGATCCAGGGCCGCCTGCATCCCGCTAATCCCAGCCCCAATCACCAAGGCATCGTAGGCGTGTGCGTCCATAGAGTTGCAACCCTCCGCAGTGCCATCACGAGCATGGCACACGCGGGCGACGATTCGACACGGAACACAAAAAGACGCAGGGGCATACCGTGCGTCTTTGCGTCGTGCCCCTGCGTCTATGCAAGCAGTATCAAGTTACCGCAAATGAAAGGTAGAGCTGTACTTTGCGGGCTATTCTAGCATTGCCGTGTCCGTTTGCGGGTAGCAAAATCGCCACTTTGGGCGCAAACAGGCGAAAAATTCACAACTTTTAACCAGAAGAGAACGTATGCGTGTATATGGAAAGGAGCAGGACTACTCTTTGGTCACGGGAGTGAAGAGGCAAGAAAACGTCGTTGACAGAGTACTAATCAAGTACTCGTCGATGGGAACCGGCAATCAGCGTGTTGGCAGGCACATCGCGCGCAACCACCGTACCGGCTCCGATCACGGCACCGGCACCAACCGTGACCCCGGGCAAGATGGTCACCCTCGCACCAAGCCAGACTCCTTGCTCGAGCACGACTGGAGCAGGCTTCAGGGCACCTGCCCGTGCGGTGGCTGGCCCGATGACGTGCGATCCAGTGATAATCAGCGCTTGATGCCCAACAACGACATGATCTTTGATTGTAATTGTATCTACAAGATCAAAAATACAATCAATGTTGAAGAGACAGTGCTTTCCGATGTGCAGACGTGATGTTATGGCACCTGTTCCAGTTATGATAGGCATGCCCCAGAATTGTGTTCCATGCCCAATCTCAAAACCGGCGAGGCGTAACCCGAACATCCGCAATCTGCTGCCAACGAATGGTGGCAATGGTTTGAGCAAGAGTTGCGCAAGCGCCAGGCGTGGATTCAGGTTGCCAACTTCCTCGCCAACAGTGCTGATGATTTTTGTGAGTAGGCGATGGTCCATATTGTTAGCCGCCCGCCGCTACCAGTGAACGCTCGACCAGGAAGATAATCGGTGCCGGTACGATGCCAAAGAGCAAGGTTAGCCCGCCTGCAATCGCGATGTCGGTCGAGAGCCCCCGGTTCAGCGCGGGTTCGAGGTCGCCTTGCGGTTCGTGCATAAACATGCGGATGACGACGCGCAGGTAGAAGAAGACGGCCAGCGCACTCGTCAGCACGCCAATCAAGACGAGCCAGCCCAGGCCACCTTCGTAGGCTGTGGTGAAGACATAGAATTTCGCCATAAAGCCGGCTGTCGGCGGCACCCCGGCCAGCGAGAACATAAAGACGGCCATCGCCAGCGCGAGCAACGGTTGCCGTTTGTACAACCCCGTGAAATCGTCGAGGCTCCAGGTTGCATTGCTGCGCTGCTCCAGCGCAATGACGACCGCAAACGCCCCCAGGTTGGTCAGCGCATACGCGAGCATGTAGAAGAGAAACGCCTGTGCCCCGCGCTCCGAGACGACCATAATGCTCAAGAGAATGTAGCCCGCGTGCCCGATACTCGAATAGGCGAGCATGCGTTTGACGTTGGTCTGGCTCAGAGCCCCCAGGTTGCCAATGATCATCGTCAGTGCGGCGAGCACGCCGAGTACTGGCAGCCAGAAGGGTTGCAGCTCGGGCAGGGCGCTGGTCAGGATGCGCAATAGGGCTGCAAAGGCCGCACCTTTGGTGCCGACACTCATAAAGGCGGCTACCGGCGTTGGCGAGCCTTCATAGACATCGGGTGTCCACATGTGGAAGGGCACCAGCGCAACCTTGAAGGCAAAGGCGATCAGAATGAGCGCGGATCCGGCGAGCAGCAGCAATTGGTTGGTATTGGCCGCCGGATCAGCCAGTCTCTCGGCAATCAGGGCCAGATTGGTTGTCCCTACGGCCCCGTAGGTCAGCGCGATACCATAAATGAAAAAGCCTGCCGCAAATGCCCCGAGCACCAGATACTTCATCGCCGCCTCTTCCGAGGTGAGGCGTGGGTAGGCAAAGCCGGTCAAAATATAGAGCGTGATCGAGAGCAACTCGACCCCGAGGAAGAGCACGATCAGGTCGGTGCCCTGCGCCATCAGGATCATGCCGGCCACGGCAAACATGATCAGCGGGTAGAACTCGCCCTGTTCGATCCCGTGACGCGGCAGATAGTCGAGCGCCATTGTGATGCTGAGCGCCCCGATGATCAGGAAGATCCAGGTCAGGATCAGGCTGTAGCGGTCAAGCACGATCATGTTGCTGAAGGTGCTGCCACTCACATCCCAGAGAGGAATGGCAACCAGGCCTGCGACCACCAGTCCGGCAATGGCGAGGTAGCCCGTCAGCTTTTTGCGGTTGGCGGGAATGGCAAAGACATCAACAAGCAGCAAGACCATTGCCCAGGTCGTCACCACGAGCAACGGTGCTATCAGTCTGAAATCAATTGGTGGAATCTGAATTGAGTCCATTACGCCTCCCGGCGAGGGTTACGGGCCATCTGGCCCATGCGCATTAACGTCCTGCGACCACAGGCACCAGACCATTGACCACCTCGGCGACACTGCTCTGCATCGGGCCAAAGAGAAAGCCCGGATAGAGGCCGATGATCACAATCGGGATACACAGGGCCACCAGCGTGACCAGTTCGCGCTGGTTGAGATCGGGGAGGCCCGTGCTCGCTTCATTCACTTCGCCCATAAAGACTTCGCGGTAGAACTTGAGCAGGTAGATCGCCGCCAGCACGACGCCGAGCACGGCAAAGGCCATAAAGGGCCAGCCAAGCTCAGGCGAGAGAAACGCCCCCTGCATAATCACAAATTCACCAATGAAACCATTGAGCCCAGGCAAACCTGCCGACGAGAGCGCCACCAGCAAGGTGATGCCCGCATAGATTGGCATTACCGTCCAGATGCCGCTGTACGCCGCCATTTCGCGGGTATGCCGTCGCTCATAGAGCACGCCGACAATCAAGAAGAGCGCGCCGGTCGAGAGGCCGTGGCTGATCATCTGGATGATGGCGCCGGTGATGCCCTCGCTGTTCAGCGCGAAGATGCCGAGCACAATGAAGCCCATATGGCTCACCGATGAATAGGCCACCAGTTTCTTCATATCGGTCTGGGCAAACGCGACAATCGCACCATAGATGATGCCAATCACCGCCAGTACCCCGATGGCCGGGGCCGCCCAGCGCGAGGCCTCGGGAAAGAGCGTCAGGCAGTAGCGGATCATGCCGTAGCCACCAAGTTTCAGCAGCACCCCCGCCAGCACCACCGATCCAGCCGTGGGCGCTTCGACGTGGGCATCGGGCAACCAGGTGTGGAACGGCCAGAGCGGTACCTTGATCGCGAAGGCGAGGAAGAAGGCCCCAAAGAGCAACCGCTCGGTCGCTGTCTCCAGCACGAACGCGCCGCTCCGCAGATCGGTCACAATCGCGCCAAAATTGAGCGTGCCCTGATAGCCGGGCTGACTCACAGCGATGCTTTCACGGTGCAAGACATAGAGCCCGATCACGGCAAGCAGCATCAGCACCGATCCGGCAAACGTATAGAGGAAAAACTTGCGGGCCGCATAGACCCGGTTGCTGCCACCCCAGATCCCGATCAAAAAGGTCATCGGAATCAGCGTGAATTCCCAGAAGATATAGAAGAGCAACAGATCCTGGGCCATAAAGACCCCGAGCATCGCCGTGGTCAGGAGCAATAGCAGGATCTGGAAATTGCGGACTTCCTTGTGTACCGAATCCCAGGTCGAGAGCACCACAATCGGCGTCAGAAACGTGGTCAACATCACCAGCCAGAGACTCACGCCATCAATAGCAACGCTATAGCTGATGCCCCACGACGGCAACCAGGGCACCGTCTCGGCAAATTGCATGGTCACCGGCCCCGCACCGAGCGCACTCTCGGGTACAAACCTGAGCGGCAGGGTCAACGAGACGAGAAAGGTGACAACAGCGACGGCCAGGGCAATCCGGCGCGCCAGTTCGTCGCTCCTCCGCGGCACCGTGAGCAACAGGAGTGCTCCGAGTGCGGGGAGCCAGAGCACAAGTGACAGGATCGGAACTTGCATGCGGCTTCCTTTTATCCTACCAGGCGATCATCAGCATAAAGCTGAGCACCAGCACGACACCGACGGTAAAGACGAGGGCATACATTCGGACATAGCCACTCTGGAGTTGGCGTACTCCCGTTGCGACCCAGCCAAAGAAGCGACCAGTGCCAACGACGAGGCCGTCGATGCCCTGTGGATCAAAGACTTGCGCCAGGAAATTGCCGATAGTGCGGAATGGCCCGACGACGGCACGCTGATAGAGGGTGTCAACATACCAGGCCGCTTCGAGCGTATCCCAGATATCGCCGGTGTAGTAGTACGCCGGATCTTGCCCGCCGACCTTGACTTTCGCGGCATTCCGGGTATAGACCGACCAGCCCAGATAGCCCATCCCCACGGCCCCAACCGTTGCAAAGAGTGCCAGCAGCGGATTGAATTTACCCGCCTCTTCGTGCAACACCGGCTTGAGCCAGTCGGTCAGCAGGTGGGCGGCAGGCATGCCGCTAAAGAGGGTCGGCAGGTTCATCAGGCCAGCGATGGCGGCCCCAACGGCCAGGATCACCAGGGGCACCGTCATCGCCCGGCCACTCTCGTGCGCGTGGTAGTGCGGGTCGCGCTGGGTGCCAAAAAAGATCAGCGAGACCTGGCGGCCCATATAGAATGCGGTGAGCAGCGAGGCAATGAAGAGCCCAATCAGTTGCGGCCAGTACCCCGCGCTGACCGCGTGGGCCAGGATCTCATCTTTGCTCCAGAACCCCGAGAGTGGCACAATGCCAGCGAGTGCCCCCGCCCCAACCAGGTAGGTCCAGTAGGTGGTCGGCATCGCCGTGCGCAGGCCACCCATCTTGCGCATATCCTGGGTGTCGTGGGTACCGTGGATGACCGACCCCGAACCGAGGAAGAGCAGCGCCTTGAAGATGCCGTGAGTGAGCAGGTGGAAGATCGCGGCGGCATAGGCCCCCATGCCACAGGCTGCGACCATAAAGCCGAGTTGCGACACGGTCGAATAGGCGAGCACGCGCTTGATATCCCACTGCGCCAGGGCCGCCGTTCCCGCAATCAGCGCCGTCAGCACCCCAATCCAGGCCACCCAGCTCTGCGTTGCCGGTGACGCCACAAAGATTGGCTCGGTGCGGGCCATCATATAGACACCAGCGGTGACCATTGTTGCGGCGTGGATCAGTGCCGACACCGGGGTCGGGCCGGCCATCGCATCGGGCAGCCAGACAAAGAGCGGGAACTGCGCTGATTTGCCGGTTGCGCCGATGAGCAAAAGAAACGAAATGCCTGTTGCCACCGCAATCGTTTGCCACTCGGGGCCAAAGGTTTGCCCCAAAATGTTGGGCACCTGCGCCAGAAAGCCCGGAATGATCTGCCCATCCACCTCGACATCATAGAAGGTCAGCGTCCCAAAATGCGAAAAGATCGCCAGCATCGACAGAATAAAGGCGGCATCGCCGATCCGGTTGACCACAAATGCCTTGACCGCCGCTGCCGACGCCACCTTTCGCTCGAACCAGAAGCCGATCAGCAAAAACGAACAGAGCCCCACGCCCTCCCAGCCAAGAAAGAGCACCAGCATATTGTTCGCCATGACCAGCATCAGCATCATGGTCACAAAGAGATTCAGGTAGGCAAAATAGCGGACGACCCGCGGATCGCCGTGCATATAGCCAATCGAGTAGACATGGATCAGGCCGCCGACCCCGGTGACGAGCAGCACCATCACGGACGTCAACGGATCAAAGAGCAACCCGAAAGGGATGCTCATCGTACCCGTGCCGATCCATTCCCAGGCGATTGTCTGCACGCGGCGCTCTTCTTCAGGCATTCCGCCGAGCATGACCGTCGCGAGCACGGCCAGCAGAAACGAGACACCAACCAGTGCGCTCGCCACCAGACCGGCCTGGCGCTCCTGGCGAATGACAAACACATTGAGCAGAAAGCCGAGCAGCGGCAACAGCGGGATGAGCCAGATAAGCCAGTTCAGCATCACACAACCTCAATGGGCAAAGCCAAAGGAAGGGCCACTGCGCCTCCCTTATCCTCGGAGCATACTGACCTCGTCGATATCGGCGGTTCGTTTCGATTTGAAGATCGCCACCAGCAGCGCGAGACCGACGGCTACCTCAGCCGCTGCTACCGTAATCACAAAAAAGACGAGCACCTGACCATCAACCGCGAGCCGTTCGCGCGCATAGGCAACCAGGGCCAGGTTGGCCGCATTGAGCATCAACTCAACCGACATAAAGACCACAATCGCGTTGCGGCGAATCAAGACCCCGAGCACGCCAATCGTGAATAATGCGGCACTCAACAGAACATAGAAGGTCGTGGGAACCATGCAAGATCCTTGTACGATTGCATCAGACGACTACGGTTGCACACGCGAACCCGGTCGTTCGCTCGGCGTCTCTTCGCTTTGGGCCTGGTTGCGCTGCTGGTTGAGCACCACCACGCCGATGACCGCGACCAGCAGGATGATTCCGGTAATCTGAAAGGGCAACAGATACTCGGTAAAGAGCAGCTCGCCCAGGCTCGCCGGGTCACCAAAGGCTTCGGCGGCTTCACCCCCCGGCGGTGCGTCGTTCGAACCACCGCGTACCGCCGTGATCACCGCAATCACCAGCAAGCCCGCCCCCATTACTAGCGCTAGCGGCTGTTGCCACGGCAACTTGTCCTGCGCCGCCTCGACCTGTTCTGCCCCGAGCAACATCACCACAAAGAGAAAGAGCACCATGATCGCGCCAGCATAGATCGAGAGCTGGATCGTAAAGAGAAATGGTGATTGCAGTAACAAAAAGAGGACAGCGATTGCCCCGAAATTCAAGAGCAAAAAGAGAGCGCTATGAATGGCATTGCGTGCGACGAGCATGGCAATGGCCCCTGCGAGGGCGATGGCTGCCGTGAGAAAAAAGAGCACAAAATCCATGGTCACTCCCCTACAGGTCGATCTGCGCTGGTGGGCTTGGGCGGCGCTCGAGCTGACTCAGAATGGGTGGCGCATCGCCGTGGCCCTGATCTTCGGGTACCAGCAGCATCTCTTTGGTATAGATGGAGTCGCGCCGATCATAGAACGAAAGCTCGTACTGATGCTCAAGCACAATCGCATTGGTCGGGCAGGCATCTTCGCAATAGCCACAGAAGATGCAGCGCAGCATGTTGATCTCGTAGGTGGCGGCATAGCGTTCACCGTACGAGACCTGATGATCGGGCGTATTCTCGGCGGGTACCACCAGGATCGCATCGGCGGGGCATGCCGCCGCGCAGAGCGAACAGCCAATGCAGCGCTCTTTGCCATCGGCAAACCGCTTGAGCTCGTGCCGCCCACGAAACCGCTCACGGACCGGGCGCTTGACCTCGGGGTACTGAACCGTCACCGGCTGCGTGAAGATATAGCCAAAGGTTGTGCGCAACCCCTTCAACAATTGTCCGATCATCAACCCACTCCTTGTCGCTCGCCCGCACCGGGGCGTTGTTGCTGCTACTGACCCGTCTCGGCCTGGCTACGGACATCACTCACATAGGTGACATTGTCTACTGGTTTGGGCACACGATTGATGCCTGCTGCAATCGCGAGGCTAAGCAGGCCAAAGGCGAGCAGCATAAACGACGCCAGCACAAAGCTTTCAATGAGCACAAAGGCCACGGCTGTCGCCGCAAGATTGATCAATCCCAGCGGAAGCAGCCACTTCCACCCCAGATCCATCAGGCGGTCGTAGCGAATGCGCGGCCACGAGGCCCGAATCCAGACCGAGAGAAAGAGGAAGCCAACCAGTTTCAACAGGAATGACCCCAGTGAGGCCAGGCCCACCGCAATGCTGGCGACTACTGGTCCTGCCAGTCCTTCGACGCCTGCCCCGAGCATTTCGAGCCCCGGAAAGCGCCAGCCACCAAAAAAGAAGGTGACGGCCATCGCGCTGACCGCAATCAGTTTGATGTATTCGGTCATAAAGAAGAGCGCGAATTTCATTGAGCCATACTCGGTATTGTAGCCACCGACCAGTTCCTGTTCGGCTTCGACTAGGTCAAACGGCGCACGCACCACCTCGGCAGTCGAGGCAATCATAAAGATCACAAAGGCGAGGAATTGCGGCACGATGCCCCAGAGTACCCCTTGATGATAGACCAGTTCGTGCGTGCTGAGCGTGCTGAAGGTCATCACCACCGCCAGCACGGCTGTCCCGAGCGCGAGTTCGTAGCTAATCAACTGCGCCGTCGAACGAATGCCGCCCATCATCGAGTATTTGTTATTGCTTGCCCAGCCTGCCAGCGTGATGCCATAGACTCCGATGCTTGTGATGGCGAGCAGATAGAGCACGCCCACATTGATGTCGGCAATCTGCAGAATATTATTGACCCCACTCGACGACTCGGCAAAGCAGGCCTGGTAGTTCCAGTCAATATTCAGACAACCAAAGGGGATCACGGCCCAGATGATGATCGCCGGGATCACCGCGATTGCAGGCGCCAGCAGATAAACCACTTTGTCGGCTGCCGAGGGCACAATATCCTCTTTGAAAAAGAGCTTGACCGCGTCGGCGACGGGCTGGAGAAAGCCGTTCGGCCCGGCCCGGTTAGGGCCTACCCGATTCTGAAAGCGGGCCAGCAACCGCCGCTCAAAGAGGGTTAAATAGGCAAAGGCCGTGGTGATCGCCAAGGCGATCACAACAGACTGGATAATGATGATCAAAAGGCCTAGCCAGTTCATAGCTACCCCTATCCCGTTACAACCTTCACCAGATTGACCCGTGTGCGTGGCCCGGTCTGTACTGCTGCTGCGCTGAAGTTGGGCAGGTTCGACGGGATCAGCGCTACCCCGGCGGGCACATCGTCAACGACGCGTGCGCTGAGCGTCAGTTCGCCTGCCGCCGAGTCGAGCCGTACCGTATCACCCGGTTTGATGTTGAGTTTGTCCGCATCAGTTTGGCTGAGTGCGACGTAAGGCTGCGGGATCTGGCGTTCCAGCAATGATCCGCGCAGTAGCAGATCGCCATCATAGGCCAGGCTCTGGCTGACCAACAGCAGGCTGCGCTCGTGAGCCGGTTTGCTCAATGGCCGCAAGCCGAGGCTCACCGCGGTCTTTTGTCCCTCGATCAGATTCGGCAGTTGGATCCCGATGCCTTCGCTATTTTCGTAGTTGGTACCATCATAGAAGATCGCCTCGTTGGTCTGGCGTCCCCAGTCCCCACCCTGGCCTGTGGCAGCAAGCGCACTGTAGGTGATCCCGGCATAGCCTGGTACGCGTTCGGCAATCTCGGCGGCGATCTCGCTGGGGGTCAGGTAATCCCAGGTTGACGGCTCGGCCACGGTGACTGCCGTGGTCTTGCCTGGGCCTTTGCTTTTGCCTTTGCCACCGACGGGTTGGCTACTCTCTTCGACACGCTGCGTCGGCACGGCCACAGGGACACTCAGTTCGCTCAGGTGCTGGGCGACACCCTGAATGATCTGCCAGTCGGGGCGGGCCTCGCCGTGGGCCTGGCGGGCCTGGCGCGACCGTTGCACCCGGAGCTCGGCATTGGTATAGGTGCCTTCGCGTTCGGCGACGCTGGCGGCTGGCAAGACCACATCGGCCAGTTTCGCTGTTTCGGTCAAGAAGAGTTCCTGCACCACCACAAAGTCAGCCGCTTCCAGGGCCGCACGGGCCGCTGGCAACTGTGCCGCCGGATCAAGCCCGGCGATCCAGACCGCCTTGACGCGCCCTTCGCGCAGCGCCGGCCAGACTTCGCGCGCCCCCAGGCCGCGCTGTGAAAGCACGGCATAGCCGGCGCGAGCATCGGGCCGCACGCCCATATCAAGCGCCCCGCGACTGTTACCTCCTGGCAGCAACGCGATCAGCCCGCTGCCTGGCTTGCCGACTTTCCCCGTCAACGCCGCCAGCACCGCCAGACTCTCGCTCATCCCAGGGCCAGCACTCCGAGCCTCGGCCCCGTACATAATGAGGCCCTGTTTTGCCTCGAGCAACGCCTGCGCTACCGCCCGGATCGTCTCGGCAGGCACGCCACACAATTCGGCGGCCTGCTCAACGCTCAGGTCACTCAACGTCTTGCGCAACTGCTCAAGCCCACTATGCTTGAGATGCAGGCGCTCGTGACCAACGCGATCAAAGACCGCCCGCAGCAACCCGCGTACAAAAGCAAGCTCGCTCCCTGGCTGATAATAGAGCCTGGTTGTCGCCGAGCGTTCCAACTTGGTTGGGCGCATATTTGCCACCACCAACTTCGCCCCGCGTTCAAGCATCGCCCGCAACCGCAGCACATAGAGCGGCGCTTCTTCTTCGGGATCGGCCCCGATCACCAGCACCAGACTCCCGGCCCCCATCTCCATCAAATTCGTTCCCTTGCCAACCCCCATCAACGCCCCGTGCTCGTCGTAATCCACATCGGCAGCACTGCCAAGCGTATGGTCAAGGTTGTGGCTGCCAAAGTACTCACGGAAGAGTTTCTGGAAGAGGTAGAGATCTTCATTGCTAAGGCGCGGTGAAGCCAGGCCCGCGATCGCACTGCCCCCGCGACTGCTCTGCACAGCGGCGAGTTTCTCGGCGACGAGCGCCAGTGCCTCGTCCCAGCTCGCCTCGACCAGATGCCCACCCTTGCGGATCAGCGGCGTCGTCAAGCGACTCTCGTGCTCGATAAAGCGATGCCCAAAGCGGCCCTTATCGCAGATCCAGATATCGTTGACCGCCCCATTCTCACGCGGCATCACCCGCATCAACTGGTCGTAGCGCATATCGAGGCTGAGATTGCAGCCGACGGGACAGAGCGTGCAGACCACCGGCTTGGAACTGAGTTCCCAGACGCGGGCTTTGAAGCGGAAGTCGGCACTGGTCAGGGCACCAACCGGGCAGATATCGGTTGTATTGCCCGAAAACTTGCTATCGAACGGCGGATCGCTCTTCGAGATGATCATCCAGTTGCGGCCACGGTTATCGAAACCAAGCACCGGATCATCGGCGAGCTCGTCCTGGAAGCGCACACACCGCGAACAGAGGATACAGCGCTCGCGGTCGAGCAGAATCAGGTCGCCGAGATGCACTGGCTTCTCGAAGTGAACCTTGTCGTTGTAGTCAAAACGACTGTTGCCTGGTCCCCATGCCATCGTCAGGTTTTGCAACGGGCACTCGCCGCCCTTATCGCAGACCGGGCAATCGAGTGGATGCGAGGTCAGTAAAAACTCCAGCACACCCTTCTGGGCAAACTGCACCTCATCGCTCTCCGTATTGATCACCATGCCCTCACTAACCGGCGTCGTACACCCGGTCTGCAACTTGGGCATCATCGCGATCACGGGGCGGCCATCCTCACCCAGCATCGGCTGGCGCGTCGCCGGATCGAGGCGGGGTGTACCAACCTGCACCAGACACATCCGGCACATGCCGACCGGCTTCATCCGCGGGTGATAGCAAAAGACCGGGATCGAAATACCGCCTATGCGTGCGGCATCAACCACATTCGTACCCGCAGGTACCCTGAAGGTGACACCGTTCACTGTGATCGTAACATCGGCCATAGATAGCTCTTTCCAGCAAGCTTATGCCAGGGCAAACAACCGCTCAACCGCACATGCAAAACCTGGTAACAAAGGTGACGTAAGGGTCTCACCGCTCTGCAATGTCTCGACCAGGGCGAAATCTGCTTCTACCCAACGATACACGCTGATGCTGCTCGTGCGCCAATCGGCAATCCAATACTCTCTGACCCCGTGGCGTGCATAGAGTTCCAATTTTAGTTCGCGATCACGCACTTCATTGGCTTTACCAGGCGACAGCACTTCAACAATCAATTCAGGCGAACCGTGCAATTTGCCATCGTCACCGAGCAGTTCGGCCAGGCGTTGATGACTCACCCAGACAACATCGGGGGCCACGGCTTCATTATCTGCATACACCAGTCCAGGAGCGCCAATTGCGATGCCGACCCCGGTCGGCTGACTCCAGTTGTTGAGTTCAGTGGCAAGGCGGGTACACGCAATCTGATGCCGGGTATGGGGCTGGGTCGTCACATGCAACTCTCCTTGGATCAACTCATAGCGCTCACCCGCGACCTGCGGCATCTGGCGCAACAGGTCGACTGTCCAGTGTGGGTGGATCGCGATGGTTGCTTCTACCATAGTCTCAACTCACTCTCAATGGGATCGCGTGGGCGCCATTGCGCTGGTGTCGTTCGTTGCTCGCCTTGATAATTGCCTCGAACTCTTCGGGGAAGAGTTCAAGCGCCGATTTGATCGGCATGACGGCGCTTTCACCGAGCAGACAGAAGCAATTCCCTGCCATCTGGCGATAGATGCCGTGCAGCGTCGGAATATCGTCGGGCTCGGCGTGGCCCTCTTCGGCGAGGCGATGCAGCACCTTGACCAGCCAGTGCGTGCCTTCGCGGCACGGCGTGCATTTGCCGCAACTCTCGTGCTTGAAGAATTCGTCCATTTTGTAGGCGACGTGCGGTGCTTTGACCGTATCATTGAGCACAATCACTGCCCCCGAGCCAAGCATCGAACCCGCCGCCGCCACGCCTTCATAGTCGAGCGGCACATCCAGGTGTTTGGCGGTCAACCAGGGTGCCGAGGCGCCGCCGGGGATGATGATCTTGACCGGGCGGCCACCCTTCATACCCCCACCATACTCGGGGCTCTCGATCAAATCGCGCAGCGGCACACCAAAGGGCAATTCATAGTTGCCGGGGCGATTTACATGCCCCGAGAGCGAAAAACACTTGGTGCCCGGGCTCTTCTCAGTGCCGTGCGAACGGTACCAGGCCACACCCTTCTCGACAATGCGCGGCACATTGGCCAGCGTCTCCACATTATTGATGATCGTCGGCTTGCCATAGAGCCCGGCGACCGCCGGGAAGGGCGGCTTGAGGCGCGGCTGTCCAATCTTGCCTTCGAGCGACTCCATCAGCGCCGTCTCTTCGCCACAGATGTACGCCCCGGCCCCACGATGCACATAGATATCGAGGTCGTAGCCTGTCCCGAGGATATTCTTGCCCAGCAGACCAGCGCGGTACGCCTCGTCAATGGCCTGTTCGAGGGTCAACGCCGCAGCGGCAAACTCGCCCCGCATATAGATATAGGCCGTATGGCACTCAATCGCATACGCCGAGAGTGCCACACCCTCAATAAGTTGATGTGGATTACGATCAATAATCTGATGATTATTAAAGGTGCCAGGCTCTGATTCATCACAATTACAGAGCAGATAGCGCGGAAAGACATCCTTGGGCAAAAAGCTCCACTTGATACCAGTTGGAAAGCCCGCGCCGCCGCGACCGCGCAGACCAGCCTCTTTCACCATCTGCACAATCGTGGCTGGCGTCTGCTCTTTCACCGCCGTACGATAGGCCTCCCAGCCACCAACCTGGCAGTAGCGTTCAAAGCGATTAATATCGGGGAAATTCAATTCCCGCATAATAATATAGTCACTCAATCCCATGTGCATGTTCCTGCTAGTCTACGCATGAACGTTAGGGCTGTCGCCCTAAAACCTAAGCTTGTGCTGGTGCAAACGGCCAACTTCGCTGGCCGTTTGCGCCAGCACAAGCGAGATCCTTCGCGCCTTACAGAGGCGATGCTCGCCGCGTCTCGGCTCGATCTTGCCCGGACTCAACCTCGGGAGGTGGAATCGGCTCGGGTGGCGGGGGCGGGCCTTGCACCTCAAACTGACGGGACTGATAGGGGGCATCACGGGCGACCAGTTCGACCGCACCCTGCTCAGTGACCGCAAAATCTTCGGCAAAACGCCCTGAAACCCCTCGCCGTCTCGCGTCGGCGGCGCGGCTCCGCAGATCCTTGAGCAGCGCCTCGACCTTATCCGGCGTCACATCATAGACATAATCAAGGTTAGCCTGAAGCACCGGCGCACGGTCGCATGCCGCGAGGCACTTCACCCGTTGCAGCGTAAACATCCCATCGGTGCTCGTCGCTTCTTCTTTGATCTGCAAACTATCTTTAAGTGCCGTGATCAACTCTTCGGCACCCAGGTAACAACAGGGCACATCATCACAGACCTGCAGCATCCAGGTGCCCACAGGCCGACTATAAAAGAGCGTATAGAAACCAACCACCTCAAAGACAGCCGTCTCGGGCAAGGCCAGGATGGCGGCAACCTCGCGGATCGCCGTATTGCTCAGATGCCCATAGACATCCTGGGCCAGGTAGAGCAACGGCAGCACCGCACTGCGCGGCGAGGCATAACGCCCGACAATCGTCTCAATCGCTTCGCGATGTGTCTCAAGCAGCATATGCTTACCGATCTACCTCACCCAGCACCGGGTCAAGGCTGGCAATCAGGGCCACGAGATCGGCGACCAGGCGACCTTTCGCCATATGGTGCAGGCCCTGCAAATTGATCAGAGAAGGACTACGAAAATGCACCCGCCATGGCTTGGGGCCACCGTCGCTCACCACATAACATCCCAGGCTACCCCGCGGGCTCTCGATGCTCACATACGCATCGCCGACGGGCGGCTTGAAACCCTCAGTCCAGAGCTTGAAGTGATGAATGAGCGACTCCATGCTATGGGTAATCTCGCTCTTGGGGGGTGGGGCGACCTTGCGGTCGGGCGTCACATACGGGCCGGGGCCGATGGCCCGCAGGCGTTCAGCGGCCTGCCGACAGATTAACACACTCTGGCGCATCTCGGCCATGCGCACGCGATAGCGGTCATAGATATCGCCATTCTTGCCAATCGGCACTTGAAATTCATAGGTCTCATAGCCCGAATAGGGCTGTGCCTTGCGCACATCGTAGGGCACCCCGGTCGCACGCAGATTCGCGCCGGTGAGCCCATAGGCAACCGCAGACTTGCCATCAATTGCGCCAACGCCAACCGTACGCTCAAGCCAGATCGGATTACCGGTCAGCAGATCTTCATACTCATCAACGCGGCTCGGCATCACCTCAACCAACGCATCAACCGTTGGCAAGAAATCAACTGGCACATCATACGCCAGGCCACCGATCCTGATATAACTGGTCATCATCCGTGCGCCCGAGACCAGTTCAAAAATATCGAGGATCTGCTCGCGCTCGCGCATCGCATAGAGAAAGACACTCATTGCCGCCAGGTCAAGCGCGTGGGTCCCGAGCCAGACCAGATGGGACGAAATGCGTTGCAACTCGACCAGCAACACCCGGATCACCTGCACCCGTTCCGGGATCTCGACCTGCATCAACTTTTCAACGGCCAGCGCATAACAGAGATTATTCGAGAGCGGGGCGAGATAATCCATCCGGTCAGTCATGACCAGCGCCTTCTGATAGGTCTTGCTCTCCATATTCTTTTCGATACCCGTATGGAGGAAGCCGACATCAGGGGCAGCGCTAATCACAATCTCGCCGTCGAGCTCAAGCACCAAGCGCAGCACCCCGTGGGTACTCGGGTGGTGCGGGCCCATATTGAGCACCATCGTCTCGGTGGTACCAGCGAGGGCTGGCTCCGTAATATCGTGAGGAGTTGGAACCTCAAGGATCGTCATAGACTTACTCTTTTGCAAAAGGCTTCTGGGCGTAGATGCGTTCCTGATTAAAGGTAAACGCAACCTCTTCTTCGCCGAGCGGATGATCCTTGCGTTGCGGATGGCCGATCCAGTCATCGGGCATCAGAATGCGTTTCAACGAAGGATGGCCGTCAAAGACAATGCCAAGCAGATCCCAGGTCTCGCGTTCCTGATAATTCGCCGTCGGATAGAGCGGCGTAAGTGACGGCACGTGGGGATCATCCTCGGGCGCCGTGACCTTCAGGCAGATCCGATGAAGATAGCGGAGGCTCATAAGATGGATCACCACCTCGAAGCGCGGCGTACGACCGAGATAATCTACACCAGAGAGATGTTCGAGAAAATCGTACGGCGCATCAGGATGATCGCGCAGGAACCCAACCACCGCCAGCAGATGCTCACGGCGGAGCGTCACACTCAGATCGCCGAGGCGTTCGCTCACATCCACGATCGCCTGAGGAAACTGCGCCTGCAGCATGTCACGTATTGTCTGATTATCCATACTTCTTCACATCCACCTGCTGTATCAGCGGCTGCTCGAGGCGCAGCGGTTGCTCTTTGATTCCACTGATCTTCTCACGCTTAACCTTCTCGTGCAGCATCATAATGCCATCAATAAGCGCCTCGGGGCGAGGAGGACAGCCGGCCACATAGACATCCACCGGCACAATCTCGTCAACGCCCTGGACAATCGCATAATTATTGAAAATGCCCCCACACGAGGCACAATCGCCCATCGCGACCACCCACTTAGGCTCACTCATCTGATCGTAGAGGCGGCGCACCACCGGAGCCATCTTGCGGCTCACGCGGCCCGCCACAATCATCAGATCGGCCTGGCGGGGCGACGCCCGATTAATCTCCATCCCAAAGCGGGACAGATCATAATTGGGACTCTGCGCCCCCATCATCTCGATGGCGCAGCAGGCCAACCCAAACAGCAGCGGCCACATCGCATTGGTACGGCCCCAATTGACCACATATTCGAGCGAAGTCGTTACGACCCCCAGATCGCCAGCCTTCGTTTCTAATCCCATTTCAGCGCCCCTTTCTTCCACTCATACACAAAGCCCACCACCAGCACGAGGAAGAAGAAGCCCATCGCCATCAACCCCGGCACCCCCAACTCGCGAAAGACGAGCGCATAGGGATAGAAGAAGATGACCTCGATATCGAAGACGATAAAGAGCATTGCCACCACATAGAACTTGACCGGAATACGGCGAATCGCCGCCCCAATCGGCTCCATGCCCGACTCATAGGGTGCGAGTTTACGTGGGGTACTCTTACGCGGGCCAAGCAGCGACGAAACCGTAATCACAAAAACAGCGATAAACGCAGCGACGAGGAAGAGAACAAGAATGGGTAGAAATGAACCGAGCATAGGACCCTCTCCAGGCGACGTGACGCCAAGCGATGCGTCGCAGCGTGCAGTGGTGCGACTGTGTCAGCCTACCCAGACGAATAGGCAAGAACCAACACAATACGCGGGCGGTGTGCTCAGATGTGCATTGGAATTATACCAATGATCAAACTTGTGTCAACGGGAACGAAGAGTGAACAAGGGCATTGCATTCTATTGACTTACCCTCAGCGAGTGTGGGGGCACGGCGGTGCCGTGCCCGTACGGCGGCGTGTGGGGGCACGGCGCCGCCGTGCCCCCACCTTTTTCCTATCTCCATCTCTCCTAAATCCTCCCTCTTAGGCTATAATGGCAGCAATGGACTCAGGCTTTGACGAATAGAGTAGAGGAAGAAACAACGCATGCCCACGCGAACAACCCCAACCGGCGAGCGCATTACGCTCAAGGATGGCACGCTGATTGTTCCGGACAACCCGATCATCCCGTTTGTTGAGGGTGACGGGACAGGCCCTGACATCTGGCGTGCCAGTGTGCGGGTCTTTGACGCTGCGGTGGCCAAAGCCTATGGCGGCACCCGCAAGATTGCCTGGCACGAAGTTCTGGCTGGCGAAAAGGCTTTCCGCGATACGGGTAGCTGGCTTCCTGACGAGACCGTTGAAGCCTTCAAACACTACCTTGTTGGCATCAAAGGGCCGCTGACCACCCCGATCGGCGGGGGCATTCGCTCACTCAATGTGGCGCTTCGCCAGATGCTCGACCTCTATGTCTGTCTGCGCCCGGTGCGCTACTTTACCGGCGTCCCCTCACCGGTGTTTCATCCCGAACGGGTGGACATGGTCATCTTTCGGGAGAATACCGAGGACATCTACACCGGTATCGAATATCGGGCGGGCACCCCCGAAGCGAGTCGGGTGCTCGAATTCATTGAGCAGAGCTATCCCAAAGATTTTGCCAAGATCCGTTTTGGCACTGCCGAAAAGGTCGATGAATTCCTGGGCATGATTGGTGCGCCTCTGGATGGCCGGGTTGACATGGGCATTGGTATCAAACCGGTCAGCCGTGTTGGCACGGAACGGCTCGTGCGGGCCGCGATCCAATACGCCATCGCCTTCAAGCGCAAGAGCGTCACCCTAGTTCACAAAGGCAACATCCAGAAATTTACCGAAGGTGCCTTTCGCGACTGGGGCTACGAATACGCCGAACGCACCTTTGGCGACTATGTCTACACCTGGGCCCAGTGGGAGCGCACCCGTTCGATGTACCGCGAATCGGCGGCGAACGACGAGCAGAAAGCCGCGCTCGCCAGCGGCAAGATCCTGGTCAAAGACGCCATCGCCGACATTACGCTCCAGCAAATCCTGACGCGCCCCGACGAATTTGACGTCATCGCCACGCTCAACCTCAACGGCGACTACCTCTCTGACGCCTTGGCAGCGCAGGTAGGCGGCATCGGCATCGCCCCTGGTGGCAACATCAACTACGTCACCGGGCATGCCATCTTCGAAGCGACGCACGGCACAGCTCCGAAATACGCCAATCTCGACAAAGTCAACCCCGGCTCAGTGATCCTGTCGGGCGACATGATGTTGCGATACATGGGCTGGACCGAAGCGGCGGATCTGATCATCGGCGCCCTCGAACGCACCATTGGGCA
Organism: Candidatus Chloroploca mongolica; assembly: GCF_004762035.2. Classification (GTDB taxonomy): domain Bacteria; phylum Chloroflexota; class Chloroflexia; order Chloroflexales; family Chloroflexaceae; genus Chloroploca; species Chloroploca mongolica. Next base: position 31,710 of record NZ_SIJK02000031.1, read on the forward strand.
GAAAATCGTCACCTACGACTTTGCGCGTATGATGCCCGACGCCAAAGAGGTGAAAACCTCGGAATTTGCCGACGCCATGATCAACAACATGGATCGCTTGCTGGGTGACGAACAGCGCATTCACCCCGCCTTCGGCCCAGAACTCGTCCGTCCCATCGAAACCGACACCTACCCCCGCGACACCGTCGGTGCCCTGATGACCCGTGGCGTCGTCTCAGTCGCAGGGTCAGCCCCGTTGCACGACACCACGCACCTGATGCGCTCACGGGGCATCACCAGCGTCGTCGTCGAACCCGACGCCGCCGGCAGGTGGGGCATCATGACCATGCGCGACGTCCTCAAAAAGATCGTCCGCGAAGACCGGTCACTCGACGGCATCACCGTCGATCACATCGCCACCCGGCCCCTGATCACCATCGCGCCTGAAGTAAGCCTCAAAGAATGTGCGCGGCTGATGCTCGAAAAAAACATCCGGCGCATCGTCGTCGCCCGCGACAACCACCCCATCGGCATCATCAGCGAAACCGACATCTTCCGCTCGGTTGAAGAGCAGGCGTAGGGGGGGGGCAGGCATAACACGGGCCAGCTTCGCTGGCCCGTGTTATGCCTGGTGGAAGCGAGGGTGAGAGGCTTCCAGATCCTAAAATCTAGTTCCAATTCGCAATCATGATTGCACTTCCCTTTGAAGGCACTCCGCTGCCCCCAGCCACAACCCTCCCATTGCCATCAATCACCGAGATCGTAACTTCCTGCCCTGGGGCAAGACCACAGGCGCGTGCATTGCCACCCCCATCGAAACGTCCGCTCACCCCGCGAATGCCATCGACCGAGAAGTACCAACCAGCCGGGGAGATGCCGTTGATCTTGACCGAGATGCAGCCAGGATCATCGTTATAGTTGGCAACCGAAAAGCGTAGCCGTGAAGCTGGCTTTGGTTGGGGTGTAGCCGTTGGTCTGGGTAGTGGCGTAGGGCTTGGCAGGAGCGCCTGGATTTCGACAATGCCCTGCTCAGCCTTGCTGCGATCGGCAACTTCAACCCCTGCTGCTTCGCGATAGAGCTCCAACGCAAGTTGCAGATTCTCATTGCCACCCTGTTGGGCAACTGTTTCGGCCTGGTTTAACAGCAGTTCGTAGATCTGCGTCGTTGCATCGGCATAATTGCCGCCATTCATTTCGATCAGGCTTTGATACCGTTGAACCGCACCGTCAAGGTTGCCATTTGCGACCTTCTTTTGTGCATCCAGATAGATATTCGCTTTCTGAATTTCGGTACGGGCAAGCGCGTGGTTGCTATCGACCTTGATCGTTGATTGAAAATGAGCCAGGGCTGTGGTGATATCGCCTGCATCGCGTGTCGTAATGCCCCAGTTGTAGAAGCTTGCACTCAAGACCGACCCAATCTCTCGATAGCTCGCATCGTAGGCATAGACCTCCTGGAAATGTTCAGCGGCGACGGGCCAGTTTTCGGCGGCATAGGCTGTCATGCCATCCTGGTAATGCTGACGCGCCCGTGTTGCCCCATCAGGCGTTGGGGTTGCGGGTAATAGCGTGGCCGTTGGCAGCGCAATGACTTCACTTGGCGCAATGATGCTGACACTCTGGTTCCCGGTTGGGCCATTGGTTGTCCCCTGGGGCCAGAAAAGCAAGCCCAGCATCGCGATGGCGATAACGCCAATCGTGATCAGCAGGATATTCTGTGGGGTGAGGCTCAAGCGAGGACGCGCTGGCAGACTCAATGTTGGAGTGCGCTTGACAGGCACTGCTGGGGTCGGCATCGCTGCGACAATGGGCATCGGTGCCCACCAGGGTGCATGCACCGGGGCAAGATAGAGTTCGCCCCCATTCGCATAAGGAGTACGGGTCAAGGGCACCTCGCGACTGAGTGGTCGTCGCTCAGCACCAGCAAAGAATCCATAGCCTCCTTCGACGACCGGCAACTGATGCCGCTGCGCCAACTGGCTGATCACCAGATAGAGCGGCGTGTCGATTTCGAGATCCTCTTGCAACACATGGCGCTCACTGAAATGGATCCGGAACGTTCTCGTCATCTGATTGCTTGAAGCATTAGCTGAAGTGCTCATCCTATGTATCCTCACGGAATGCGACGAAGGTGGATCGTGCCCTGGCGGCTACCGGTGATGATCATGCCACATTGCTCGCCTGCATTGCCATTGATGCTGTAGATCCGCTCGTTGTTCGATGGTGCGTCTCCGCCAAGTGTATGCAAGGGTTCACCCGCACCACCTTCTGGCGCAAAGCGTTGTAGGCCGCCTGGTTCACGAAATGCAGCATACAGACGCTGTTGAGCGTCACGCCACATCCCGTAGACGGTCAAGTTGGCATCCTGACTGAAAGGTGTGAAGGTTCCGTCAGCATTTAGCCGGTAGATGCCACCGCCTATTACTCCAATGAGGAGCCCACCTGTACCTTCATTGCCGGCATAGAGGGTTTGCATAAAGTTGGCCGCCCCAGGCAATTCTCCGATGTTTGCCCATGTGCCTGGTTCGCCACCTTCTGTGCTGACCCAGAGAGCGTCTTTGTCGTTGCCGATTTGGATGGCATAAGCATTGGTTCCACGGGCCGCTACACCAAAAATGCTTCCGGTTACCTGTGTATCTTGTACCCATCCTCCGTGAGTTTCCCTGATAAACAAGCCACGATTCCCAGCGGCGAGGATTCGTTCACCACTTGCGGCAAGCCAGTAGACAAACCGATTAGCTTCTGGAAGAGTTTCAGCCTGCCAGGTTTGACCTCCATCAGTGCTGCGAAAGATACTGTTCTGGTTGAAACTGCTGGCAAAGTAGCCATTGGTTGTGCTAATGATGTGTGAAACCGAAATCGTGTTACTCCCACGTAGTTCCCACGCTGGTAGTTCACCTGGCACACTGGCGTGACGCAATTGATAAATGCCATTGTTTGTGGCTGCGAGAATTGTTGTTGGCAGATATTGCTCTTTGGTTGGTCCGCTGCATGCCATGGTTGCTTGTGAGACATAGATATAGTTGATTGAAGTCCCACCTGCTGGTTGTGCCAGTTGCACCCATTGGGCATAGATATCGGGGTAGGTAGCTTGAATGATGGGTAAAAAGAGGTGTTGCCGTTTGACTGGTCGAGTTGCATCAATGAAGACTTGTGGCTCGGGTAGAATGCTAGAACTCAAGGTGGAAGTATGAGTGATCGGTTGATCAACCACCTGATTGATGTAGTAGGTGGCCGTAATCAATCCGGTTGCATTGCTCAAGATTGTCAGCGTGTCACACGGCCATGCTTCACAATTGGCAATCTGATCACCTAGCTCTACGTTTACCAGTGGTAGTTCTGGTACAAGCGTTTGTGATACAGTCATACTTTCAATGGCCCGTTGCGACGGATTTGTGATGACGATAGTCAGGCTAAGATGCCCATCAATCGTGGGGTCTTCACTGTCATAGTGCGTGTTCACATGCAATTGCGGGCCATCAACCGGGCTTGTTACCCCTAACCATACGAGCGGCGCTGCCAGAATTGGTGCGCTCAGCGTGGTTGTATGACTGATCACATTTCCTACAATGGCATCTGCCTTGACGGTGTAGGTTGTGGTAATGAGCGCTGTCGTATTGCTCACTATTGTTGCAGTCGCGCACGGCAGAGTTGTGCATCCGCTGATGGCATCACTAAAATAGACATCACCCTCCAGCGGAAGCGTTGGGGACAGTACCTGATCAAGCCTGAAGATATCGAGTTCATGATCAAGGGTATTGCTGATCGTCATTACCAACATGAGTTGGTCTCCCGCAGCGAGTGGGTTGTCTGCTGCCGGAATGCTCTCTACCTTCAGATGAGGGGATGGCTCGCCTTCGCTTGCCCCAACCGGCTGTGTCACCTCGACCAAATTCATTAGGGCCACAAGGAGCATGATTATGGCACTAATGCCGAGTGAAGTCAGTGTTATGCGATGGTTCTTCCAAATCATGATGATGCTACTTCCAAATAGTGAGGGTGTGGCTAGTGCATTAGTGATAAATCCTTGGGATAACCTGGGTGCGCGGGCCTCTGGCCCGCATGCGGGCCAGAGGCCCGCGCACCCAACTGCCCTTTTCAGGCAGTTTCTTAGAGGTTTGGGCTATGGATAAGGATCACGCTCTTTATCTCCCTCTCCCTCTCCCTCTCCCTCTCCAGGTTCTGGTTCTGGTTCCGGTTCCGGCTCCGGTTCCGGTTCTGGTTCCGGTTCCGGTTCCGGCTCTGGTTCCGGTTCTGGTTCCGGTTCCGGTTCCGGCTCTGGTTCCGGTTCCGGTTCCGGTTGGGGTGGCGGTGGTTTCGGCGTCGGTGTTGGCGTCAGCGTCGGCGACGCTGGAGCCGTAGTCGGCAGTATTGGTGCGCCAAGTTCTGGAGTTGCTGTTGTTGGTATCGCTGTGGCTACACTCGGTAGCGCTGTCGGCCCGCCCATTGGCCCGCCTTGTTGCGGGTTTGGCCTTTGGGGTGCAGTAGTAGGCGCACCAGGGCGATTTGTGTCAACCGGTCGCGTTGGCTCGGGGGTGGCTGTTGGCTGTGGCGTCCAGGTTGCTTTGATGCCAGTGGTTGGGTCAAGGTTAAACCCACTATTGCTACTTCCTTGGAAATTGATTTCAATGCCTCCAGGCAAGAAACCGCCTTCCGGGTCGGTTGCTCTGATCAGCAGAACGACTGCAAGGATCAGCACGGCAACCCCAAAGAATGCCCCGATGCTCTGCGTCATCAGGCGTACGGGCAGCGGGCGCTCGCCATTGCGGATCACAATCGCTGAGATGTTGTCGTTGCTGCCAATCCGCTTTGCTAAGCGCACCAGTTCGTCTGCGGCTGCCTGCGAAGGCATGGTGCGGACTATTTTTTCGATGGCACTGGGCGGAACAGGCCCCTTTGCCCCGTCGCTGAGTCCGTCGGAACAGATCACGAGGATATCATCGGGCTGGAGAGTCTGGTTGAAAATGGTGACGTTGACCATCGCGTCGCCCATTGCCTGCGACAGCGACTGGTCGCGTCTCACGTGATCCTGGCTTAGTTTCTGTGGTTTTGCCCCTTTGCGAAAGAGGATGACGGGACTATCGCCCACATTGGCAATGATGGCCTGGCGTTTGTCTGGCTGACCTTGATGATCAAGAATCAGCGCCGCTGCCATGGTCGAGCGCATATTATTATTGGCGGCGACTGACTCCTCAAAGATCTCGCGGGTTGTCGCCTGGATCGCACGTTGGAAACGCTCGGCATAGCTACTTCCCTCTGGGTGCTCGCCCTCGTAGTAATGGAACATTAACCTTTCGACGACCCGTTTGCTCGCGACCTCGCCGTTATCATTGCCACCAACGCCATCAGCAACAATGTAGAGTCGTCCCAGGGCTCGGCGCTGGGCTTCAGTGACCTGCTTTTGCTCCTCAACCCGTAAGACCCGGTCTTCGTTATTCGGGCGACGGCCTTTGTCACATTGACTGCCAATGTCAAAGGCCTGGGTGAACGTTTTGGCCGTCATCGGATACCTCCCAGGTTGAGTTGATAATCTGGACACCAGCCGGTGCGACTGTCGGGCAGGCGCACGTTATACCATGTGTTCCGTTGTTCAAGGATGGTCAGGTTGACCCCAGAAGGAATCAACCGGCTCTGAGCACTGTATGGAATAATGCTGCCGTCGGTCGAGGGTATGTTGCGCAGCGCACAGCCCGAACGGGCTGGACTGATGCTGCCACCTGTATTCAGTGAGGCTGTACTCGGCGCAACAATGCTTGTGGTTGGTGCAAGCCCCGTGGTTGGATCGATTGCGACCGACCCCGCGCCTGGTGGATTAATGACGAACCCTGCTTGATTCGCTCCTGTTCCAGGTTGCTCGATAACCGCCAGGGTTGCTGTTGGTGGATTCACCGTTCGTCCAGGTACTTGAGGGGAGCTTGTCTGGAACGGATTCATCACGAGGATAAAGAGGGCTATGACGACTGCCACGCCCATTGCCCCGTACGCCAACCACTGTTTGTATTTGTGCTGAACGGGTACTGGTGCCATCAGATCAAGCGAAATTCCATCGCTCACGAGGGCACGGCGCAACTCGTAGGCAAACTCTTCGCAGGTTGCATAACGTAATGTCCATTCATATGCCACCGCACGTATGATCACGTCTGCCGTTGCAGGCATCTTTGAGAGGCCCTGGCGGATGCGGGCATACCCACTATCGCGCAACGCACGCATCTGCTTCTGCTCGCGGTCGGCATGTCCACCGAGCAGGGCCTTGCCACTCAGCAACTGGTAAGCGACCATTGCCAGGGCAAACTGATCCGTTTGTGGCTGTTCGTCGCCCTCATACTGTTCGGGGGGCATATATTGCGGCGTGCCCAGGCTACGCTCGTTTTCGCGCATAAAACCCGGGTGCTTGCCTGCACTCAGATCAATGAGCAGCGCATCCCCGGCGGAATTTACCATAATATTGCCAGGCTTGACGTCGCGGTGGACAACAGGGGCATCGGGATGCCCATGGTGCAGATAATCGAGTGCCCCGGCAACCTGCTCAATAATGCGTAAGGCTAACCCAGGGGCGACCCAACTGGTCAATACCTCAGTCAGTTCTTGTCCCTCATAAAACCGGGTTGCCAGACAGAAAGGCTTCTGAGTGGTATAACTCGCTACATACTCGATCAGGTGGGTATGATTGCGACCATGCTCTTTGGCGCGACGTAAGAGACCCATTTCGTTAAAAAAATAGGACGTAACACTCTCATCGCGCTCTTCGAGGAATTTCAGCGCCACTTCAGAACCGTCCCTTGTATAGACTGCCTTGTAGACAGGGCCAGTCAGACCACGTCCAAGTTTTGTAATGATCTGAAAGCTACCATAGCGTGATCCAGGGGCCAGATCTTGCATAACAACCTCTTATGCTCGGGTAATGCCACCACTGATCGAACTGCTCGGCCCTTTGAACCGTTTACTAAACCAGACCAGTGAAGTCATCAAGACTGAGACGACGATCAGCAATGGCACGGCTCGTAACGCATATCCCTGCAAAACTGGGCGCAGGTCGAGCTCCTCGACCGGGCCAGGCATGTCCACAAACAGGGGAATCACCGGGCTTTCGCCCCGTCCGGGGCCTTCAATTCGAATGATCAGATTATGGGTTTTGCCGTCATCAATCAGGTCAGTTGTGTAGCGCAACACATACGCGCTTTGACCGACAACATTGACATAACGGCCATAAAAATTCTGGAGCTCTTCGCCTGAGGGATTGCCGATATAAGCACCCCTGGTTTTGTTTGCCAGGGTCGTCAGGGTGGCAGCATTGCTTGCGAGGCGTTGCTGTGGGCCAACGCCAACAATGAGCATCCTGACATTGCGTGCGCTTGCCTCGGCCATCAGTGCATCAAGCGAACCAACGCTGGTCGAGTCGCCACCATCGGTCACCACCAGCACATAGGCATCGGCCCCTCGCTCAGCGGCTGCATCGGCTGTTGCCGCCACTGCAAGCGAAATCGTATCAAAGATGTTGGTCTTGCCGGTGCGTGGTGCCATCTGATTGAGAGTGTTGATGACTGCATTGCGATCATGCACAAAATCGGGTAGTTCCATCGGTCGTATATTTTCACCGCTGATGGTAGGAACACTGAGTGGGATAAAGAGTCCGACATGCTCTGGATTGTTCGGGGCGATCATTCGTCCGGCTTCCAGAAAATCAATAATCAACCCACGCCCACGCGCCACGTAATCGGTTGGATCGCCCGCCGCATTCATCAGCAAACTGGCATCGTAGACAATGCCAATGGTTGAACCTACAACCTCCAACTCAACAGCCTGACTCCCTGCGACTGGCTGGGTACCACCTGGCAGCGTCGCCAGATCGACACTCTGAAATGGATTGACGGCATCGGTTTGGGTTTCGCTCACTTCAAGGCGTGGATTGATCGTGAGATTATCCTCAATGAGCCGTAGATCGCGTGAGGTAAGCCCTTGCAGGTCACGCCCAGTGGCACGATCCCTGACACGAAACAACACCTCGACCGTCCGGCCATCAATGCGCAGGCCATAGGTGTCAACTTGAACGTCTGGGCTTCCCTGAGCTGCCGCAAAGGTTGGCATCAACAGGGCCAGCATAACAACGAGGATGAGCAGATAACGCATTGCTAGGCTCCATTCCGTTCATAGACCATCGCCACAGCTGTCGGCAGGCTTGGCGGTCCAAGGTAGATCGTATCGCCTGATTGCAGTTCCATCGCGGCCCCATTCAGCTCATATTCTTGTCCGGCACGCACAATATAGGTTCCATTCATACTGCCATCATCAATGAGTTGTGGCGTGCCACCTTTGACTTCGAGGCGGGCATGTTTGCGTGAGACCACGGTATCGGTAATCAAAATATCGGCATCTTGTTTGCCAATGGTGCCATTGCGTACCACATACTGGCTGCCGCTTGCTGAACCCTGGATAACTTTCAAGACACCATATTGACCACTGAGCGTTGCTGCACTTCGTCCAGGATTCATCGCTCTCGTCACGGCTTTGGTCAGCGACTGTGAAATCTGTTGCACAATCGGGCTTGCGACCGGCACATCACCAACGAGCGAGCCTGCTACCATGATGATCATCGTCAGGGCTGCCCCCACAATGCCATAGAGGGCCAGCGTATCAAGGCTTGCCCCGAGCATCCGTGCCTGCGCAAGGGGAAAATCCTGTGGTCGGCCAGGGATCGCAAAGTTCACTTGAGCGAGCGAGGCCTCAAGGTTGGTGCTGATATAAAATGATGGAAAGACCATCAAGGCCGGAATCCCAGCGACGACGAGCCAGAAAAAGATCATTGGTGGCGACGTTTTGCGCCGCAACGCAAACGCCATCAACGGATACGCCCCACCGGCAATGATCATTGCGGGCAACGCGGCAAATGTGTACCACCAGAGGCGACTCATCTGCGCGTAGCTCTGCATATGCGCCCAGAACTCGAAACTGTTCATATGCTGCTCCTTCTTATGTGTTCCATGCGGCTATGGCTACAAATCAGCCAGCTTTTCGGCCTGGTAAAAATGCTAAATTTCTCGGATCAAGATTGCTAAAAGCGGTTTCTAACGTTTGTTTCCCCCTTTGTAATTGCTCATTTGCTGCTTCTTCTATCTTTTGTAATTGCTCATTTGCTGCTTCTAAGGTGTTATCGAATGATTCTTTAGCATTTTGCATACCTTCTTGTAATCCTCTACTTGCAATGTTCCCTAAATCATTCAATGTTAATGAATTAGTGTCAAATTCATTATTGTCATAGCGTTCCCATTGTTCTATTTTGAAAGGTAATTGTCCTGTTTTTTGTTCATCGACATCTTGCATTTTTTTGGCAATATCTGATTCTTTATTGCCATATGATCCGTGTGCATTATTTGTTACTGTTTTATCTATCGCAGAGATAATCACAGTCAGTTCTGATTCAGGGGTTTTACTGATAGGTTTTCCTATCTTTCCAATCAGATCATCCGAAGAGTCAAAATGCTTATATGTAATACCTTCTACCTCACCGTAAATGGGTTCTGGTGTGCCAAAGGTGCTAATCGATTTTAAGTTGATATCATGATGACTGAGAAAATCTTGTTTATAAGCAAGATTTTGAGCAACTATTCCTCCTTGACTGTAGCCAAACAAATGAACGTCTGCTCCATCAGGTAAGCTACGTAGAGCTTTTTCTAATAGGTGTGAGTAAGCAGTATCTTTTCCCTGTTGGGCAGCAATGGCATTTCCCCATCCTGCACCACCAAAAATTCCTGCACCACCAAGAGTTCCGTCACTTTGAGTGCCCTCTAGAGTAATAACAAATTCATTATCTCCGATCCGAAAAATCTTTATTTCCGGCTCTCCTCTGATTTTTTTGTACATATCAAACATGTTTTTTGGTGCGTCAGTGGGTAATTCTTGTGCCGTGGATACTTTCTCGTCTCTTGAAACTTTTTCACCTCCCCCAATCCCACTTCCGCTATCGCCAAAGACAGCTGCGGCCTCGTCCATGCGCTGCGCCAGGGCTTCGAGTTCTTTGGCAAGGTGAAGCAGGGTGTTGACCTCGGGGTTGTAGCGGGCGACAATGCGCGTCCATGCCTCCATGCCACGATCACGCGCCTTGCCACTCCAGACCATATCGAGCATCTCCATTGACTGTTGCATCGAACCAGTCCCGGTGGAAATCTGCTCGGCGGTTGTACGCATCTGGTTGGCGACGGCACGGAGTTGATCGGTATCAGCACGAATGATGCCTGGCATGGTTTGAGCTCCTTTGTGTCCGTGATAGAGAGGTCAAGACAGAATATGATGTTCGAGGCTTCACATGGTCTGGGTGAAACCGTTGGCGTGCTTGGCTGGATCTTCGTCGGGTCTGGTCTTTTAGTCGCTACAACAGGTCAATCAGTTCCTTCAGCATCTGCCTGACTTCTTCGGCACTGGCTGGCTGGCACTGTAGTTGAGTTGGATTCAAGGTTCGCATCATCCAGAAGCCCTGATGGTTATGCAAGAGCGTTACGGTGCGCGTCTCTTCTTCCGCTCCCGGGTTTGTGCGATCAATCGTTTGCACGATGGCCGAGTCACGTTCGCCAATGAGCAATTCAGCAAATAGTTGTCCAGTTGCCTCGTCGGCCCCGGCTGCAACCACGCGTTCTGCCACATGATCTGGTTCTGCTTGCACAGCGCTCTGGATCTGCTCTAACTCGGCTTGATCAAGCGTAAAAGTTGTTGCCTGTGGCCGCGCCTGATTGGCGATCGCAAACATTGCGGTCAAATCTTCCTGGAGGGGTAGACTTTCACGGGCAAGCGTAAACTGATGCAAGCCACTCTCGGGCTGCGTATGCTTGATCCAGAGACCATCGTTGTGATGGACGATATAGCTCTGCAAGGCTTCCTGTCCGGCTTTACGGCTAATCGCTGAGAGTGAACGTGGCGCTCGGGCTGCCGCATCGAGTGTTGTCCGGACGGTCTCTTCCAGGACGAGTTGCTTCTCTTCATCGCGGTTCAGCATGCCTCGTGCTTGCAGAGCACGTCCGGCCGCGGCAAGTAGCGCCTGACGCTCTTCAGCGTCAACATTGGCAAGCGAGGCTGGATCAATGCCAAGGAGCCCCCGGGCTCGTACATACGAAAGGGCAGCATAGACTTCTTCTTGGCTCAACACGAAGGTGGCTTGGGTCGTCATTGTGATAAACCTTTCTGCAACATCGCATAGCTACTGCGCGACAGGATGATGTGAGGCGGTTCCAACGCGTTTCAGTTCTTCCCTGACATATTCCGGACTGGCATAGGCCAGTTGCACGAGGCGGGCAGGTTGCCCGGTTTCCAGGACAAACCCACGGCCAGGCGGCATCTCACTGGCGAGCACGCTCTTGAACCGTTTGGTAATGGGCAAAGCATAGGGTGCCGAGTCGCTGGGCGGTCGTCCACTAATCACCTCAATTGCACTGGCCCGGACGGCTCGTAACAGCGTGCCACTATTGAGGCTCATCGGATCGGTATACGAGATCACGCAATGCAAGCCGACATCACTACCACGGCGAACAAAGGGGTCAAAAGCGGTTGTCATCGGATTATCCTGCGCGACCAGATCCCAGTTATGGATGATCACGATGGTACGTCGGGTAATTGGGAGGCCACGGCGCAGCAGGTTGAGTCGTTCAGCCAGTTCGCCCGTCAATTTTTGGAGTACTGCTAGGAATTCATCCTTCTCCGTCACAACAGTGATGTCACGGATTTCTTTGTTTGCCAGCGTTAGTTCTGTAAATGTGCGTACCTGGGGCAGTTCAGCAAGATCCCGCAGGGCGCGCATACTATAGTCAACCAGCACAAATTCGAAATCGTCAAGCGCCATCCGCCGGGTCGCAGCAAGCATCAGCGTGCGCAAGAGCGAGCGTTTGCCATTGCGCAAGCCGCCCGTGATTAGCAGGTGGGCATTTTGTTCGAGCGACCAGAGCAACGGTTGGAGTGAAGCGCTCTCGATCGCTAGGGGGATCGTCGGGCTTGAGTCTGGAGGCAACTGTGTGAGCAAGGTTCCTACTTCAACTGTTGGTGGCAACAGACGTAAGCCCTCGGGTTTGCGAGGATCGCCGCTTGCCATGATGTGCTGCCATGTTGTTCGTACGAGATCGGCTGATCGTTGCAGTTCCTCAACAAGGTCGCTGTACGCAACTTCCTTCTCTTCGGCTTGCACATCAACATCTGCGGCCACCTTGCGCGAACGTAGGGCTGGCAACGCCAGTTGCACTTCGATGGGGCGTGGGGTGCCACGTAAAAACGCACGTCCAGGTTGATCAGGTTTGATCAGCTTGCTCGCATAATCTTTGCCGATCAGCGAGGCTGAATCATCGTCGCTATTGAGTCGGAGCGCGATACGGGTCTCGAAATTGGCCAGCAGCGAGCCAACTTCACGCATCGTGTAGGCTGACACGAGAAAATAGATCCCATAGGCACGGCTCTCACGCATAAAGGTTTTAAGCGTCTCGAGCACCAGTTCATTCTGGTTGGTTACCTCGGCCAGATTATCAATGACAATAACAAGCGCTGGAGGAGGAGGTTGAAGGCCATCCGGCTGTCGGCTATAGCGCTCGCGGTACTGGCTCAGCGAAGCTACGCCCTGTTGTTGGAACATGGTGCGACGATCTTCGAGTTGGTTCTGCAACTCGACAAACATACGCTCAATCAATAGATGTTGGCGTGGTCCAAGCACATGGGCAAGATGCGGCAACTTGCCTTGGAGACCAATGCCTGCACCAGTGCTATCAATGACATAAAACCAGAGGTCGGTTGGGCTGAGGGTATGAGCTAATGCCAGCATGATGGTCTGGAGTAGGGTTGTTTTGCCGCTGCCCGAAGCTCCCAGTGCCAGCAGATTGCCCCCAGCACCGGCGAGGTCAGTTGTCAGCAGATCGTGGCAGGCAAGTTCGGGCTGATCAACAACGCCAAAGGGCACATCAAGCCAGTTGGACTTGCCGCCGCTACGTTGCATCAGTTCAGCGAGGGGTAAGGTGGCGGGGAGCGGTTCTTCCCAGATGCGATACTTTTGCGCTGCATAGCGCGCCCCTTGCGCCTGAACCATATGGCGTGCGATCAGACGAATCTCACTAATTTGCTCGCGATTGCCCATTAACAGGGCAATGAGTTTGCGTGAAGCCAGATTGATTTGATGGTCAATCGCTTCAGCTTCACTCATCTCCTTCGGGTCATACGAGAGTTGATGCAGAGCCTGGAGAAAGAGGTCAATCGCAGTGCGCGTTGCACGGTGCTGTTCTTTTAATTCGGTGTCTGTCGCTTCGCGATCGAACAGTTCATTGAACTGTTTGCACATCGAGGCTATGCTTGCCTCAAGCAACTTGTTGCGCCCATTTTCGGTCAGGGTCGTTTTCAGTTGATTGACCAGATCATCTAATTCCACTTCAAACATCTGTTGGGCACGCGTTTCACTTGTATTGATGCGCAAATGCCCTGTCAGATCAAATTCGTTTGTACTCCGCCCCGTAACCTGGCGATAGGTTGACGTAATGAGGGCCGACTGAAAAACGCGCACACCGCTATTCTTATCCCGCAGAAAACCTCGTCCTGGTGTATCTGTCCCCAGTTGGGCGGCATCGGGTGTGCCGAGCATCGTACGACTATCATCCTTTGAATTGACCCGTAGCGACATCCAGTAACTCAGATTGTTTTGTAGGCCTTCTTTAATTAGCGAAGGCTGTTGTGTGGCAAAGAGCAAATGCACCCCCAGACTGCGCCCCTGCTTACCTACGCGGATTAACTCATCCTGAAACTGAGGATAGTCACGAATCATCTCATCAAATTCATCAATCGCAATAAAAAGGTTGGGTAAAGGCTCGCCGCGCTGGTCAAAGCCGGCCCGACGGTAGCTTTTAATATTGGGCACTCCCTTGGCGCTCAGCAGGCGCTTACGGCGATCGAGCTCGCTATTCATCGCAATCAAAGCCCGTTCAGCCATAAAACCCGAGAGATCTGTGACCATCCCAGCGGTATGGGGCAAGGTTTCAAGATCGCGGAAAGTGGCCCCACCCTTGAAGTCAATCAACAGAAAATTGAGTCGATCCGGGTGATGCCGAATCGCCAGTGCCATCAAAAAGCTCAAGAGCAACTCACTTTTACCGGCACCGGTAGCCCCGGCAATCATGCCATGCACCCCATGAATGCCCTCATTCAAATTGATTTCCATTGGCACTCCGGCCCCCTGTGCCCCAACCGGCACAGGATGCCAGCTATCGGTAGGTGCCTTCGCCCAGAGGGTTTGCGGATCATACGTCGCTGCGTCGGGGATACCAAGCAACGAGAGCAGCGGAACATTACGGGGCATTTCACGGCCACCATCAGTGTCAGCTAATTCAACCGGGGCGATGCGTAGCGCAAGCTCCCGACTCTGCTCGGTGGTTGCCATATCTGCTTTGAAGATACTGTAGCCGCCACCTTTGCCCGCAACCCCAAGCCGTGCATGTTCAGGGGAACCACCATGAACCAGATCAATGTACCCACCACATTCACTTGGTACATCACGAACCTCAGGTACAAGGCAGATGGCACTGATATCAGCTGTTCGTGCAGTGATGAGTTGCGCAAAGAGTGGGTGGTCTTCACGATGGAGGAGATAACTGCTTAAAATGACGACGAGATAGGGGCGTTGTCCACGCTGGTCATCTTCACGCCGCCGTTTGAGTTCTTTACTCACGGCAGACAGCACCCTCACGCTATCTTCTGGATTGCGGTCATAGCGAGCCAGAAGGCGATAACTCTCATCGCCATCAAGGGGCCGTGTATGGGGCAGGTAGCGGAGCCAGTCCCATGAGTCGTCAAAGGTTGCATCCCAGAAGGCCGCAATCCGCACTTCGCTTGATGAATGGTGGATGACAAGTTGCCAGATCAGGGCCTGCAATAGATTGAGTGTCCGTCCATCAGGCCCTGCGATACCAATGGATCCCACGGTGCGCAGATTGAGACTAACGGGTACATCGCGTACAAGGCGAAATTGATCGGCGATGAGGAGCGACTCTTCAACGTCTTTAGTGTAGGCATTGACACTGGGAGGCTTGATCGTCACACTGGTTGGTCGATCACCCCGCCCAATGCGCACCGCAAGAAAATCAGTATCTTCAGGCCGGCGTTCCCAAAGACGGCTTGATGGTACTGGTTCACTCTTTTTGTTGATCTCACCATAGGCGATCTGGAGCAGGGTTTTTAGATCGGGATCATTCTCTTCATAGTAGCTTCGTTGTTGACGTTCGAGTTGTTGGAGCTGGCGGCGAATCTTTTCCAGGGCCGCCTGGTAGGTCTCGCGATACGTCACCAGCGCCGCTTCGTATTCACGCTTCTGCTGCCGATAGGTATAAAAAGCTGCTCCACCAGTGAGCATACCAATCACGACAATCGGCAAGGCACTCAGCATTGCGCCTGCCCCACCTGTGCTGCTCCGTGCTCCTGCAATGCCAAGATAGATAAGGGACGAGATAAGCGGAATCAGGATGCTAATTAACCGCATCCCCCCGCGCATCGTTGGCTCTTGAGGTGGCCCAGGGATGTTGATCTCATCATCAGGCAGGGTGCGCAAAATGCGCGGAGGACGATTGAAGAGCGTAATCGGTTGCTCGTGTGATCCGCCTGATGCCGCTAGATCAACATCACCCACTTTTTCGGCAGTCGCAAATGTCATCACAAAGCTCCTGGCGATAGGACGAAGGACAAGATTCAAGTTGCCTTAAGCTCGAAGTATGGTTTGGTTTGTGCGTTTTGATGATACGCATCGTAGTGCTGAGACTGACAGCACTACGATGCGTATTCAACTTCATTACGGACGTACTAAAAGGTCTCTAGCCCCCAAAACTGCCACTTCTGTCGGCATCAATAATCTGCTGACGTTCGGTGGTGAGTCCGCTAATCATTGGCTGCAGATCATTGATCGAAGCCTGAAACCGCGTGCGCCATTCTTGCCAGACATTCGAGAATTGCATCTGTGCATTGCCCTCCCAGGCTCCCATCAGTCCCTCCACTGAGCCTCCCAGGGCTCCAAGTTGCGTATTAAACTCTTCCATTGTCCGCCGCATCGTATCGATGGTTTGCTGTGCCTGGTCGATATCCATCCGAATCATGGCCATTGGTGAAACCTCCTGTGTGTGCGAATACGTCTATACCTGTGCGGTCTATCAAGCCAGCCCTTGCGGGAGATGTTAGCGTGCAATAATGGTTGAATGGAGCCGTATGGTAATTGGCCAACCCTCACGCCCCAGAAGGAGGGTTGTAGTTTGATTAATTTGAACAGCCTCGTTCCGCGTGTACTTTGTCCCACTGATGTAGATCTGATGATGCGCGATGAGATACCAGTTTTGGCGCCAGATAATGCTGCAATGCCCTGGCTCGCCGCGACTTACTGCGCCAAGGCGTGATTCGATCCCGAGCATCGTCAAAGCCCGTTCACGCGCAACGACAGACTTCGGCAACTCTTTGAGCAAATATTCTCGGTTTAGTACCAGGCCTTTTTCCCCAATTTGGTGGACGCATCCCGGTGCGATTTCAATCGAACATGGGCCAAACGCTGGTCTGGTGATGGGATCTGGTGGTGGTACAGGATTTGAAGTCTTTGGCTCTTTTAGTGGTTGTGTTGTAGGTTTTTGCCCTTGGCACCAGGGTTGGCGTGTATCTGCCAGATAGAGTTCTTCAAAAGCTTGCATGCGCAGACTGCGTAGGGTGCGTTTTGGGTCAATACGTTCTTTATGTGAGCCGTGATCGCGGTAGAGCGCATAGGGGATTAATTCACCCTGGGCATCCTGTTCGGCCAGGCGATAATCTTTTTTCCAATAGGTAATCAGGTCACCAACAATCTTCTCATCTGAAATATTTAGTTCTCGTTGATCAGCTGAAGATGGACCTAAACGAAGTCGAATTTTGATCTCAGCCATACGACTACCTTACGCTCTCTGTTTGATCTTCGCGCACAAAACCTCAGAGTTTTACCCATCACTCCATCTGTACCAAATCCCCCTTTTTGACTCTTGCTTTTTAGGTTAAGATTTTTTAATCGCTGAAGTTGTGGTTTTACGCGTATGGGGTTGTGCCCCCATGTCTCTGAGCGTTACGCCTGCTGCCCTCAAAACGTGTGCTTGTGCTACCGAAAACGACCAGCTTTGCTGGTCGTTTTCGGTAGCACAAGCATTGGCTGTACCTTCCTCTTAACTTCTCATTAACCACGGTTAGATTCTTGTAACCTTTTGGTCATATGTTGGTAATGGCTGACATATATGCTATGATAGGTCTAGTGATAAGGTTGCGGTGCTGGCGTGGGCCGCCCTGGCTCCTGGTACGCCACTCCCTTTGTCACGTGACTTGTTTCTGTTCACTCGATCCTTCTGTAGCAAGTCGGAGCCTCTGATGGAGCCGTGTGATTCCCCTGGTTTGCGTTGTCTCGCTGTGGTGCGCCGTGTGGTGGTGGCTGAACAATGGCCGTTGACTGAGGCTGAGCAATTGGCGCTCGCTCAACGTGTGGCGATCTGTGTCTCACCTGATAGCAGCGATGAGGACGTGCGCTCGGTGGCGTGGAATGTCTATTGCGATGCGCCTCTCGTTGATGCGTTGCGCTCTGGTGATGTGACCGGCCACGAAGCTGAGTGGTTGGCATGGTTTGGGCAGGCGCGGGCGATTCTTCACCATACGGGCCTCGATTGGGTGAGCGATGATGCCGTCGATCTCGATGATCTTGCGCAGGTGGCCCTGCTTGAGTTGCTGCGCTCGCTCGCGTCGTTTCGCTTTGCTAGTCGCTTTTCGACTTGGGCGTATCAGGTCATTTCCAATGCGGTCAATCGCTATCTGCGCGATCTGCACGCACGCAAACGCTCCGGTACGTTTGATCGTACCGTTGATTGGATGACTCTGCCGGTGGAAGATCCTGATCCCGATACGCCTGAAAAGATGGCGCTTGGTCAGATGCTCGATCGTTTGGTTGAGACTGAATTGATCCGGACAATGGGTGAGCGCAATGCGCGGATTTTTCATCTCTGGGCGTGCGATGATCTTACCGCTGAGATGATTAGCCATCGGGTGCATCTCAGTACGGCCCGCATCCACGCGATTATTGCCGAGGCACGGGCTTATCTCCGCGCTAGGCCTGATCTGCGCAATTGGTATGATGGTGGAATCTATTAAGCAACCGTGTCGTACACCGGAAAAAGCCAGCGTCGCTGGCTTTTTTCGATGTACGACACGGTTTTTCGCCGTACACCCGTGGCGCGGTTCGGGTGTGACGAAAACAAGAGTCAATTGGCGCGATTTGGTACAGATAGGGTAGAATGAGTTACGTGTTTTTGTTGTTCGGGTGGTGTTGCACACTCGGACGAAGGTTATACTATGAATCTTCCCTCTTGTAACGATATTCGTGAGGCATTGCTGCTGACGCTTACCAGTACCCACAAGCCGCTGCAGACGCCCGCGATTGCCCGCCATATGCGTCGTTGCCCCGAGTGCATGGCTCTCCGTACTCACATTCTTGGCCTGTTGCTCCCCGGTGCCGATGAGCCTCGCGGCGGTTGTCAGGCGTGCCATGATGCCCTGGCCGCGTATGTTGATCGCTCGCTTGATGCCGGTGCCCGCGCCGCCGCCGTGGCCTTCCCTCAGGTCTGGTGGTATCTCTGGGAGTGCGCCGATTGTACCGAGGTGTTTGTCCGTACCTCTGCGCTCGCGACGGCTGAACGTGAAGGTAGGTTGCTGCCCCCTTTTTCCTCCCGGGTTCCGGTACGTCGCCCCGTCCCGTCACCCCCACGCCCGCATCGCCTCCTTGGGCGCATCGCCGTGCCTTCACAAATGGTTGTGCGGATGATTCAGGCCCGTGAAGCGCTGAGTGTGGCCTATGGCGACGATGAAGATCTCTTCATCACCGAGGTTGAGCAAGAGGGCTATAGTTTTCAGCTCAGCGTGCATCCCCAGACCGATGGCACCTGGGCGATCCGTGTTTGCGTGATTCCGCCCGTTGTCGGCCATGCCGTGGTGCAACTCGGGGTCAATCGTTATCAGGCCCCCTTCGATGCGCAGGGCATTGCCCAGGTGATCGATCTCTCGGCTGAACAACTGCGCCAGGATCAGGGTACGCTGATGGTGATGATTGAGATGGAGGAGTGAGGTTCTGGGTCAGGGTCTGATGCGCTCGAAGACTTCGTAGCGGCTATCCTCCAGGATCAGCCGGAAGGCACCACGTTCGATAACTGGCTCGTAGAGGCGATTCTCGCGTGCAAAACGCCCGACAACTAGGTAATCAGGGTCGTTCTTCAGCGGGTCATAGTCAATCACCACCTCTTCGCCCAGCAGGCTGCGCCGATTCAGTTCGACATGCAGTTGATCCGGTGGGAAGGTGTAGGGCTGGTTGAGCAGAAAGTGCAACTCACTCTCGTAGGTCTCGATGCGCGTCCCCGGTGGCTCGGCGTTGAGCAGCGCGGCGACCCGGAAGGCGGCCTGGTCTTCTTCACCATAGTAGCGTACAAACGCAAGACTCGTCAGGCTTAGCCCGGTGGTGACGATGAGCAAGGCTAGTAGTGCGCCCATACCCAAGCGATTTATCTGGCGGAGGGTCAGCAGATCGGTCAGGCGCTTGAGACTTGCGCTCAGCGCAAACCCTCCCGTCAAATCGCCGAGCAGTGCGCCAACGAAGATGCTGCCAACGACGATCGGTGGGGCCATATAGCGTGGCACGCCTACCGAGAAGAGCAGAAACCAGCCGAGCCAACTGCCAATAAAAGCGAGCAGCGCCAGTTGGATGTACCAATTCGCCTGGTTGCATCTGGTCAGCGTTGCAGGCCGGGCTTCCCCGCGATGATCTGGTTGCACATCATCATCGCTACTGAGTGCAAGGTTACGCCTGTGCCACACGTTCCACAGGCCCCACCCAAGGGCCAGCAGTGTCGGTATACCGAAGCTGAGCAGTTGCTGGAGCGCATAGAAGCGGTTTCGTGAGCCAGTGACCAGCGCGATCACATCGAGTAGTCCCTCAACCGGATCGAGGGGCAAAGCTGGATCAACTGGGAGCCACCCGCTCAATAGCCCAAGGAGGCGGGTCGTTCCATAACCGCCAAGGATGGCAAGCCCGACCATCCCGGCGATCCGCCACTGCCGCCAGAGCAGCGCGGCGACTAGTGTTGTTCCGAGCGAGGCCAGCAAAAAGGGCGCGGTCTGCCCTTTGCTGATCCAGGCGAGCCCGAGGCCAAGCATTGCTGGCAGCAACGCCAGCCAGTGGCCCCGCAAGGCCCACCAGAGTGCGAGATAGCTCGCCAGCAGATAGAGCAACATGGGCATTTCGGCGAGCACCTGGCGCCCCTGGAGTAACGGGTGGATCTGGGGATGCATCGTCAAGAGTAGCGCCGCAAACACGGTTGCCCAGGCTACCTGCCGGTCAAAGAGCCGGTCGGCCAGCGCGGCAAGCAGTAGGATCACCCCAACTGCACAGAATACCCCGAAGAGGCGGCCCTGCCACAGACCCACTCCAAACAGCTTCATACCAAGGCCAACCGGAACCGTCACGGTAAACGACGCCTCGAGCCCGCCGCGGGCCAGTTCGCCATCACGCAAACGCCCGTAATGATCCAGTTCGACCCAATGCCGCGCCACCGACAGCGTCCACCCCTCGTCCCACCACATCGGCGGGCCAGCCAGGTTCCAGAGGCCAAAAGCGAGCAAGACGACGGTGAGGAGGAGCCATTGAAAGGAGGCGATCAATCTGGCCTGGGCAGTGTGATCAGTTTGGTGCCCGTTGTTCATAGAGCGGTTTCACTAGACTGGTACAATAGAGTAAGTTTGATAGCGCTTGTCACGTTGTGCGCCCACAATAAGGATCCTGGTTGTGCCTTATTCACGATCAACTCAGCAAACCACACTGATGCGCTTAGTCGCAATGAGCGCTCTTCTGGTTCTCTCATGCGTGCATATCGTCCTTGTGATGCGCTATGCTGTGACTGTCATTCCTCTGGGTGGTGATGCTCGTTCGTATATCGCCGCTGCACGGGTCTTGCGTGAAGGTCAGAACCCAGTCGAGGTGCAGCTTGAACGGGTTCTTCCCGAGGCCGAGGCTGAGATTCCGGTGTACCTCTACCCACCCTTCCTGGCGCTGCTCTTGCTTCCCCTTGCGCAGTTGCCCTATCCTACCGCGCTTGCGCTCTGGATGATTCTGGTTGGCGTAACAACGCTTGCGCTCATCATTGTACTGCAACGTCTGGTTCCATGGTATGTCGCGTTTTGCGGTGTGCTCTTCTTTTTACCAACCTGGCAGTCGCTCTGGCTTGGGCAAATTAACGCGTTGATTGCGGTACTTCTGACGCTTGCGCTGCTGGCTTGCTTGCAGCATCAAGATGTGCGTGCTGGCGTTGCTTTAGCTATTGGTGCCCTGTTGAAAATCACACCAGGCTTGAGTTTGCTTGTCCTGGCTGTTCACCAACGGTGGCGTGGTCTGGTCGCTGCTGCCGTAACTGGATTGATCGTGGTGTTTGGCTCACTCCTTCTTACCACCATTGATGTCTGGTATACCGGATCGCTCTATGCCGCAACCAGCACGTGGACGTCACCCCTTTTGCTCTCGTGGACAGCCATCCTGCGTCAGCAGCCTGGAAGCGTAGCTACGGTTGGGCCACTTGTTGTGACCGCGATCATGCTGCTCGTCAGCCTTCTCCGCATGCGTCAGATCAGTCCGGCCATGGGTTTTGCCGTGAGCATCATTCTGCCCCTCCTGATCGCAGGGGTGGTCTGGCACTACTCGGCCGTCACGGTGCTCCCCGCTCTTGCCGTGCTGTGGCAGCATAATGGACGCGCACGCCTGCTTGCGCTGGTCGCGTGGGCTATGATCTCGCTCATAGGAGGGGTCTTTCAACCGATCATGCTTACGCTCTGCTGGCTTGTTTGTTGCTGGCCGGAACTGCTAGGGTCTGAGGCGTAAGTGAGTTGCTCGCAATGCCGTGCCATCGGCACCGTCCAAGGCTTATTTCACGCGAGGACGAGCATTGGGAAGGGGGAAGGGGGAAGCGGGAGGTAGGGCCGATAGCCTGATCAGGGTCGTATGCGCTCGAAGATTTCATATGCCCCATCTTTCTTGATCAGGCGAAAAGAACCGTTGTCAATGACAGGTTGATAGAGTTCGTTGCTGCGCGCAAAGAGGCCGATGACAAGATAGTCGGGATCATTCGTTAGCGGATCATAGTCAATCTCTACGTTGGCACCGAGGATACTACGCTCAAGCAGCGCAACGTGGATCTGATCAGGTGGAAAAGTGTAAGGTTGGTCAAGCAAAACATGTAATTCACTCTCATAGGTTTCGATCCGTGTGCCAGGGGGATGGGCATTGAGCAAGGTGGCGACCCGTTGCGCCGAGAAGTCAACGATAGGATAGTAGCGTATCAGGCTCCGAAGAGAGAAATACAACCCCGTAATGGTTAGGATCAGCGCGAGCAAGGCAGCTGCGCCAGCCCAGGTTGGATGGCGCAGCGTTACGAGATCGGCAAGTTTACGCATACTTTGGGCAAGATGAAAGCGGCTGGTCAGGCTTTGCAACAGTACGGCGACAAAGATACTGCCTATCACTACAGGCACGCCCATATAGCGTGGTAGTCCTGCCGAAAGTAGGCTGTACCATCCGAGCCAGCTACCAACAAAGCTGAGTAAAGCTAACTGTAGATAATAGGCGTTCTGTCGGGGATGTTGTTTTTGTTCATACCAGAGTCTGTGCAAGCCCCATCCTACTCCTAAGAGCGTGGGTAAAGCAAAGAGGCCAAGATTACTGAGCGCATACCAGCGATTGAGAGGCGTCGAAACGAGAGCAACAACGCTTTCCAGACCTTCTACGTGATCAGTTGGTAGTTGTGGATCGATCAGTAATGGAGGGACAAGCCGCACGAGCCCCTGTGCTACGGCGTAGCTTCCTACGAGAGCGAGGCCTATCACTGTGACGACGTTCCACTGGCGCCAGAGCAGTGCGGCCAGCAAGGGGATGACAAGTGAGACTATCAGAAATGGGCCGGTCTGTGCTTTGCTGATCCATGCTAATCCGAGACCGAGCATTGCTGGAAGCAAGCTCACCCATTGCCCCCGCAAGGCCCACCAGAGCGCGAGATAGCCCGCTAGCAAATAGAGTAGCATGGGCATCTCGGCGAGCACCTGGCGGCCCTGGAGCAACGGGTGAACCTCGGGATGCATTGTCAAGAGCAGCGCCGCAAACACGGTTGCCCAGGCCACCTGCCGGTCAAAGAGCCGGTCGGTCAGCGCGGCAAGCAGCAGGATCACCCCAACCGCACAGAATACCCCGAAGAGTCGGCCCTGCCATAGCCCCACTCCAAACAGCTTCATACTGACGCCAACCGGAACCGTCACGGTAAATGACGCCTCCAGCCCGCCGCGGGCGAGTTCGCCGTCACGCAAACGCCCGTAATGATCCAGTTCCACCCAGTGCCGTGCCACCGACAGCGTCCATCCCTCGTCCCACCACATCGACCGACCAGTGAGGTTCCAGAGGCTGAAGGCGAGCAAGACAAGGGTGAGCAAGAGCCAGGGTAGGAGCTTACGCTCTCTTGACGTGTCCGAGGTTGCTTGAGAAAGGTGTTGTTTCATCGAAGTTTGCACCGAGCAAAAGATTGCCCTGACCGAGTATACTACAAGTAGCATGTGTTGCCGCTGAAAGCGCAACTTCCAGCCAATGCTTGCTTGTGACCACATATTCGATAACTCTTTTGCACCTCAGGACGTCAGCCATGCAACGCGATCACCCGATGCTCCGCCTATTGCCCCAGATGGTGCGCCGCTCGCTTACCCTTGATCATCTCTGGATTGCTACTCTCTTCGCGCTCATTTGGTTTTTTCTCAGTGTTACCCCATTGCCGCCCAATGATCTGTGGTGGCACATGGCGGCGGGGCGTGCAATGGTGCAGGAAGGTGCCCTGATTACCACGAATCGCTGGGCCTATACCTTGTCCGTTGATGCTCCGTATGTCTATCAGAGCTGGTTGAGTGAACTGATCATGTATGGTGTCTGGTGGCTTGGCGATGTGCCCTTGCTGGCGCTTTTGCGAACCGTGGTGATTGTGTTGAGTTATGCCATGCTCACCTGGCATGCCTGGCGGCGTGCAGGCGATGCCCGCGCGGTGAGTCTCGCCCTCTTTCTGGTGGTTATGGTCGGCTGGAATAACTGGACGCTTCGCCCGCAGACGCTTGCTCTTCTGCCCGGTGCGGCTTTTGTCGTGCTGTTGGAAGAACACCGGGCGGGGCGTTTGGGGCTGCGCTGGTTGCTTATCTTGCTGCCACTGGTGATGGTGGTATGGGTGAATGTGCATGGCTCATTCATTCTAGGCATCGTCTTATTTGCGCTCAGTTGGCTTGGAACCTTTATCAGACTAGCGAACCGTGCGCATGTGGCTGATCCGGCCATCTTTCGGCGGCTCAAAGAACTCTCGCTGGTTGGGATCGCCATCCTGCTGGCCGCGATGATCAACCCATCAGGCCCAGGCATCTTCTGGTATGTGCGCAGCATGCTCAACAATGTTCCGCTGCAGGTATGGTTCATTGAATGGCAACCACCTCAAAATACCATTAA
Source organism: Candidatus Chloroploca mongolica (assembly GCF_004762035.2). GTDB lineage: Bacteria > Chloroflexota > Chloroflexia > Chloroflexales > Chloroflexaceae > Chloroploca > Chloroploca mongolica. Next base: position 56,233 of record NZ_SIJK02000031.1, read on the forward strand.
TCTGCTCAGCACTGGCTTCTGGTTTTATCTGCTTCTGTTAGGGCTGGCTGTGCTAATGGCGACTGGATCGCGTCGTCCCGCACCTCTTGATCTGCTCTGGTATTGTGCGCTGGCGTGGTTGACGATCGGCGGGGTACGGTATGCGATCTGGTTTGCCCTGATCTTGTTGCCTTTGCTTGCCGACCGCCTGACGGTTCTTTTCCCTGCTCGTCCGCCGGTAGCAGGCAATCCGCGCCTGAATGCGCTCTATCTCAGTTGCCTGTTGGCCATGCTGCTGGCCCTGTTACCGTGGATGATGCCAGCCCGTTACCTTGGCCTGGCGCACCTTTTTGCCCACGCCGGGCCATACAACTTTCTATTGAGCAATACAACCCCCCTTGCGGCAACGGCGTGGCTCGAAGCGCATCCCATTGAGGGCCGCTTCTGGACGAACATGTCATATACGAGCTATACCATTTGGCATCTTCCCGACAAGCAGGTCTTTGCCGATTTGCGAGCCGAACTCTTCCCGGTTGCTATCTGGCAAGACTATTTTGCCATTAGTGAGGGCACAGCCGAGAGTCTTGCGTTGCTGGATCAGTGGCAGATTACGCACCTACTGTTGCCGGTTGATGACGCATTGCATGATCTCTTGAGCGTTACGCCGGGGTGGTGTGAAGTGTACCGTGACCAACAGACAACCATCGTTGCCAGGTGTCCGTAAGGGGGACGCGCTAGCCAGTCTTCCTTGCCACGATCACCAGTTGCCCACAGGTCAACTCGTCACGGGTATACGCACTGAGTTCTGCCTCGAGTGCGGGGGTGAGCCATTGTTCGCCTTCGCGTGTGCGACAATAGATCTTGATCAGTTCAAGGTGGTGCGCAAATTCAGCCACATACTGATCCTTACGCCACTCATTCAACGGTACGGTAAAGGGTTGGCACCGCGAACGTAGATGATCCCACGGTTCAACCCCGACAGGTAAGGCGTTCACCGGGTAGGTGAACGTGAGATTATGCCCGCCTGTAATACAACTAAAGAGATGCACCGCAATCCAAGCCAAGCCACCCGGGCGTAGCACGCGGTGCAGGTCAGCCACTACTGCTGGCACATCGAGAAAATGCTCAAAGGCCGCCGCAGAGACCACGAGATCAAATGCAGCATCAGGGAACGGCAAACGGCCCACATCGCCACACACCAGGGTACGCTGCTGGCGTGGTTCTGGAGGCAAGCCCTGCTGGAGGCGATAGATCTGGCGGGCAACCAGATAGGCCAGATCGGTCTTGCTGTGCGCTGGCCGATTGACATAATCAATACCATAGACGCGATGACCAGTAGCCTTGAGCAGCGCATATTGTGGCTGGAGGCGCCCATTCGCCAGATCGAGGATATCGCGTGGATAGCTCAGATCAATGCATGCAGCGAGATCGCGCTGCAGATCGGCCAGTTGTGCTCGTTCACCGGCACTGCGTTCACCACGCAGCATCTGGAGAGCATAGCGGGGGTAGTCGGAGAGGAAGGGCATAGGGTGGCCTCAAGGGATTATGTTGTAGATGAACGGCGAAAGGTAAACTCGTTACAACCAAGCCCATCAAGTGTTTTCAGATACTCAAGCTGAAAACCATAATCATGGCGCAGGCGGGTAAAGACTTCACCGGCGGTCGCATACTCATAGGGATAGCCGCCGATCCAGTCGCGCAGATCGTGCCAAAAGTCCATACCCCGTTCCTCGTCGCTGTTGTAGCGTCGAATCGTCGTCAACGGATTGCGCATCGCTGCCGCATCCTTCAAGAGGAAGGCTGAAGCATAGCCTAACTCAAGCACACGGCGAACTGGCGGATCCACTTGGTTGTAGAAGAGCTTGATGGCCCGCCAACGTGCGGAGCCAACCAGTTGACTACGTACCTCGTTGTAAATGGCTAGTGCAAACAATCCACCAGGTGCAACCTTTGCCGCAGTAGATGCAATCGCTTGCCACATCGCACCCGTATGGTGCAAAACGCCCCAGGCATAGACCACATCAGCCGGAGCGAGCGTAGCCATAAAGGTTGCATCAAGTACCGAACCTTGACGGATTGACCATTGCTCTGGCGCTATGCCCATCTGCTCACGGAGCGCCAAGCTGGTGCGTACCGCATCCGCATCATAGTCAAAACTAGCAACCTCCACGGCCCCCAAGCGGCAAGCCGCTAGCGAAAAGAGGCCACTGCCACAGCCAATATCCAGAAAGGTACGGCCTTGCAAGCTCGTCGTATTGAGCATCAGTTGCAGCGACGCCACCGCATGCTCAATGCGCCCTGGTGATAGGGCTGTCGCAACATAGCTTTGCCAGTTCGAGCCGAAGCGAAAGCGGATAGGCTCTTCTTTCATTGCAATATCTCCTCAATCATTTACTTAAAAAAGGTCGTGTCCTCGAAGATGCATACGAATTCCGCAAGCACCAGACCAGCGACTTCGTCGAGGGGCTGAACAACAAACTGAAGGTGCTCAAGCGCCGCTGTTTCGGCATGACCAATCACCGCAACCTCTTCCAACGCATCACGCTTGACCTCGAAGGCTATCGGCGGTTCGACTCGCAAACGGATCCTTTAGGGCCGACACCGGGAAATCCCGGAGAGCCTAATTTTTCAGAAACAGCTGCATATTTTGTGATTAGAGAAAAATACTCTCAAACATTAATATCATTTAGAAATAAGCCTTCAACATGTTAACGAAACCGATATCTTGAAAATGAAACCATCAATCCTGAAGTGACAGCAGTTACAGAAATCATGATCTATTCTTTTGGTTAATCAACATATCCAATGGAATATATAATAATACCAACAAATTAGCTATATAGAAAATTATCCTTGAGCCAATAACCATAGGAATAAGCACCTGTTCGTCCAAGCCAAACAAGCCAAACAAGTAAATCGATGTTATTTCTATAGTGCCTAATCCGCCAAAAACATGAATTGGTATCATTCCTATAATTTGAACAACTAATACTACAAATAATATATATCCAAAGAACAAATCGAGAGAAAATAATCGCAAGGTTGCAAACAAAGAAAACGTAGAGACCAAAAGAATAGCTAATGATGTTAAGGATAGTAATTTAAACATTTTCAAAAAAACATCTAAATCATTAATTATTTCTGCTAGTATACTCATAAATTTTTTTACTACGTTTAAATGATTGACTTTTATTATAGAAAATAGATACCAAGACAATTTAATAAAACGAGATCGAAAAATAATCAATGCAATGAACAGTAATACGATGCATAAGATTATCAAAAACAACCATAAAATCAGAAAAAAAACCGTCTCGATTTTAGAAAAAGACAACCATGTTGCAATCGGTAAAGCAAAAAGAATTATTAGTAGATCACTAAATCGAGCGATAACCAAAGATGAGGTACTTTGAGTAATTCGAATATTATAACGCCCTCGTAAGATGGCAACGAATGAAACTATACCTGCAGCAGATGAAACTAGATTTCCAATAGAATTTTGAATAATAACAAGATTGAGTGCTTGATGAAAATTTATACTTTTTTTTATTAAACACCAGTATCGATACGTAAACAGGGCAGTTGAAAGGATAAACATTATCGAATAAAGGAGAAGCCATTTTAAATCTACTTGATTTAACAATAGAATAAAATCGGCAGAATTAGTTTGAGATAATATAAAAACAAAAAGTAATATAGCAAGGATTATTTTTGTATATTCTAATAATTTTTCTCGCTTCTCAGGACGATTACCTTGTTTCTCTTCACGAGAAATATCTTCTTGCTGTAGATGATGTTGACTCATAAGCTTAAACTACCTCTATCTGTTAAATTATATTTATTTACTGGTTCTGGTGCTTCTTCTAATAAACCTGTATGAACTGGATGTTCTAGATTACCCGCTTGATTGCCTGCCAAAGGAGATGCCTCTATCCCAGTAACTTTCCATAGTTTCACTTCAACAGGCAGTTTCGAATGATTATTGAGTGAATACATGTTTTACTCCATTGTACTTGTAATGTTGCAACAACACACTTTCCCATGCTTCAACCATTGCTGCAATACTAAAATGGGTTTGTGCCCTAGCTTGAGCCATTTTGCCACGTTGGGCCGCTTCATCTGCGTTGCTGAGTGCGGTGTTGATAGCGCGTGCAAGCGCTTCTCCATCACCTACCGGAGTGAGCCAGCCACTCACCCCTTCTTCGATTAGCTCGCGGTTGCCATCGGCATCACTGGCTATAATCGGGCAACCCGCTGCCATTGCTTCTAGGAGCGCATTGGGCATACCCTCGAAGCGCGCTGGATGCACGTAGAGATCTAAGGCTCCAAGTAGTTGCGGTACGTCACGCCGATAACCGACAAAGTGGACTTGCTGGCTCAGGTTAAGTCTCGTTGCTTGCCCCCGCAGTGCCGTTTCCTTATTTCCTTCCCCAACAAACATGAGATGGATATCTGGTCGTTTGAGGAGAGCTAAAGCATCAATGAGTAAGTCTTGCCCTTTTTGTTCAGTTAGACGACCGACACTTCCGATCAGAATTTGCTCAGAGGGAAGCTGTAAGCTAGCACGAAGTGCTTCGCGGTGGATTGGATGCATGTAGGCATCGACCTCTACACCATTCACAATGACAAAGGTTTGCTCTTGTGGCGCTCCCTCGCTGTTAACTGCCCAGGATTTGGTGTGAGAACTGTTGACAATGACAGCATCGACAAGCGGCATGGTTGTCTTTGCTAAAAATAATTTCCATGGAGGGTAATTGAGATTACGTGCTCGGATTGATGAGACTAGCCTTGGTATACCCGCGAGACGGACAAGTGGTCGCCCGACAACATCGGCCACGGCCAGAAGAGTGACCGCAACATCAAAGCGGCGGTGACGAAGCCACAGCCATAGGCTAAGTGTACCAAAACCACTAACCATATTCCAGCGACCAATGATCCTAACTTCGGCACCGGCCTTGCGTAGGATTGCAATCAACTCCTCGTCCCATGTAGCATCCAAACAGACGACTGCCAGGGTATGACTACGGCGGCTTAGGCCCGTAACCAACTGTTTTAACACCTGTTGGGTGCCGTCAGGTCGCAAATGGTCAATAAAAAAGACAATCCGCGCCATACTTACTCTTCTTCGCAATGTATCAATGTAACTGGTTTACTGCCAACGAGCATAACACCCTGAATTGCTAGTTGTTCTTGGTCATAGCAGCGAAAACGATCAGCAAGGCGGTGATATACAGCCGACAGCCCATCATGATCTTGCATAGTTGGTTTACATGCTGTTTTGATAAAACCTGATTGGGTTAATGCGCCTATATAATCAGGTGCACGCCAGCGATTGAGATGAAAGCCATCAGGCTGATCAAGCCACTCTTGCCAGAAAGCATCTGAATAGGTTAGCATCTCAAATGGATAACGAAATTGCATATTGTGATCACGCAAATCTACAATGTGAAATGTCTTTCCTTCCGGGTTAAGCCATTGGTAACTTGTTTCTAAGATAGCTTTTGGATTAAGTACATGCTCAAGCACCGCAACACTCATGACGAGATCGGGCCTGTCTTCTGGTTCGGGGATCGGGAGTTGTAGAAAATCGGCACGGAAAATAGAAATTTTTTCTACACTTTGCTCCACATCTAAACCCAACTCAGCACAGTCTTGTCGTAGGATCGCGTGGTGGTTCGGCTCATTCAACGGTACAGCATACAAATCTACTAACGTAACTCTCCGTGCCCCTTTAGCGAGAAGCCGCAAAGCTAAACGGGCATAGCGGCCACTCCCCACTTCAAGGATATGCTGCCCTTCTATGGCTATGCCTGTTTGAGTCAGGGTCTCTTCAAGATCAACAGCATTCTGGTCAGGACTTTGCTCGGAACTATTGCCATCACCGCGCAACTTCATGATGCCAAACAAAATTGGGGGTGGTAGGTGGCGACGTATTATGCCAGTTAAGAGATAAGGGAGGTTTATGGATTTCATAGCGTAACGTCCCCGCTTCATACCGCTCACCGTTGCCATTCTACCATCCCCGAATTACCAGCGTGTGACTATTGTGATCTTTTTACTCAGTTTTGAGGATCAACCCGATGCCCACTTCGACAAATAAACCCGTCAATACGAGCGCTTCATCGATTATATCTGCCCCTCCCCCCACACTGCTAGCATTACCAGTGCCCAGAGTTTCTTGCCATGGTTGACCCGCCCAGCGCAGTGTTCTTCAAAGAGGTTACGCACAACTGGCGGGCGTAGCCATGCATCTAGCACGCCACTGAAAAGGCGTTCGCCAGCCCAGTTGCGAAGTTCGTTGCGGAGCCAGTAGCTCACTGGTACGCCAAAACCTTGTTTGCCGCGTGCCGCAATTGCTGGGGGGAGTTTGTCGCTAAACGCGGCTTTGAGCAGCCATTTGCCCTGGTTGCCCCGTATTTTGTAGTGTGTCGGCAGGCGAGCAGTCCATGTGACCCATTCGGCGTCGAGGAAGGGTGCGCGTGCTTCGAGTGAGGCGGCCATGGTGGTGCGGTCAGTCTTGGGGAGCAGGTCGCCAGCGAGATAGGTGGCGTGATCGGCGGCGAGGGTGCGATCGAGCAGGCTGTGCGCCAGAGCGCTGTCGTAGCTGGCTGCGAGCAAGGCGGCGCTGTCGCAACTGGCAAGGTGCGCTTGCCACTCGGTCTGGTAGAGTTCCAGCTTTTCGGCGTGGTTGAAATAGGCCCCCCAGCGTATCAGTGAGGCTTTGGGCGTGGTGGCAGAGAATTGGCCCAGCCGTTTGAGGCCGGTGATCGGATTGCGATCTTCCGGCAGCCACCAGGGTTCCGGCAGCAAGTTGGTGAAGGCGGGCACGAGCCGTTGGGTGACGACGGCAGGTAGGGCGCTGTAGGGTTGCAACCAGCCGTCGAGAATGTAGCGCCGATAGCCGGCCAGCGTCTCGTCGCCGCCGTCGCCGCTGAGGGCCACTGTCACATGGCGGCGCGTCTGGTGGGCCAGTTCGTAGAGTGGCAAGGCCGCCGGGTCGGCAAAGGGTTCGTCGACGGCGGCGGCGACGCCCTCGATCACGCGGACGAGGTCGGTTGGACGAAAGATAAACTCGTAGTGATTGGTCGCGTAGCGCTCAGCGACTTGGCGGGCGAAGGGAGTCTCGGAGAAGTGGCGTTCGACAAAGCCAATCGAGAAGGTTCGCACCGGGGTGCTCGTGCGCTCGGCCATGAGTGCAACGATGATCGACGAGTCGATGCCGCCGCTGAGGAAGGCTCCGAGCGGCACGTCACTCACCAGTTGGCGCTCGACGGCAGCGCTGAGCAGTGTGCGGGCTTGTTCAATCGCTTCGCCTTCGCTCAGGTGCCATTTTGGCTCAAAGTTCAATTGCCACCAGCGCTCGACCTGAAGGGGTTGCCCTGCCTCGACCACCAGTTTATGCGCGGCGGGGAGTTGCTGGATGCCCGCATAGATCGTCAGCGGGTCGGGCGTATACTGGAGCGTCAGGTAGTGATGGAGCGCCAGCGGATCGAGGCGGCGCTCGATCCAGGGTGCGGCCAAAAGCACCTTGGCCTCTGAGCCCCAGACGAGGCCGTGGGCACTGTCGTGCCAGTAGAGTGGCTTTTCACCCATGCGGTCGCGGGCGAGTAGCAAGCGGCGCCGTGGTCCATCCCACAGTGCAAACGCAAACATGCCGTTGATCCGTGGTAGCATCGCATCGCCCCACTGCTCGTAGGCATGCACCAGCACTTCGGTATCGCTCCTGGTGGCAAAGCGATGTCCAAAGGTGCGCAACTCGGCACGAAGCTGCTGAAAATTGTAGATCTCGCCATTCAAGACCACCGCAACGCTGCCATCTTCATTGAAGATTGGTTGTGTCCCACCGTTCAGGTCAATGATCGCCAATCGGCGCATTGCCATCCCCAGGTTCGCCTGGAAGAAAAAGCCATCGCTATCCGGGCCACGATGGGTCATTGTCGCATTGAGGCGCTGCAAAAGCTCGGGCGCAACGGGGCGCTGGGGATCACGATGAAGAATGCCGCAGATACCGCACATACTGGTTGTGCCCTTACTCTCCGCTCATCATACCGCCTCTATTGTAGCAGATAGGCATTACCGATAGTGGGGGTGCCTTGCGCTCAACGCCGCATGCGCATCATAACCAACGCAATGCCCCGCTGCACCCGCGCTTGTTGCCAGAGCACGATGAGCAAAGCTGGCAGGTAGATAAACCCAAGCATGTAGGGCCCACTCGTCCAGAGTGTGGGATGGGTTTGCCAGACATACAAGAATCCACTCCATGCGATCAGGGTCAGGACGAGCATTTGGCGTCGTGTTTGCGGGATCATCCATAACAATAACTGGTCGTAGAAAAAGTAGTGTTGCGGGGTGATGGTCATCAGCAAAAAGATGCGCGCCTGCCGGTTACGCCAGAAGAAGAGGCTTGTCAGTAGCAGGGGCCCGACCCATGTGAAGACAGGAATGAAGCCCTGGTACTGACCTATCTGTGCCATCCAGCGCACCGGCCAGTCAGGCATCACAAGCAGTGATAGTCCCACAATGACCCCTGTGCCGATGAGCGCGTATCGGTTCCAGCGCATGGTCAGCGCGACCGGCAGCGCCAGCGTTGGCTTGGCAAGCAGCAGCGGAGCCAGCATCGGGAAGAAGAAGACCGCCATCAAGAGCGGACTCCACTGGATGCTTTTGATCGCCATGACGTATGAAGGCGAGACAAAGACTATCAAGCGCCAGTACTGCCCATCACGAAGCAGACCATAGGCAAGGAGGGCACTGCCACCCCCAAAGAAGAGCATGATGCCGAGGTTGTCGGGCAGCAAGGCCCATGGCATGACGACGATGGCTGCGGTTAGGGGGTATGGAACAAGATTTGGTGAAACGGGATGCCGGTAGGGATCACGGTTGGCAAGCAGATCACGGGCGGCTTGAAAGGCCCATCCGATGTCGGTCAAGGCCTGATCAAAGTTGGGGTGAATGACATTGATGAGCAGGCCAGCAATGATTCCGATGCCGCAGGCGAGCCACAAGCGCCGTGAACCCATCATTGTTTGTGTGGGGCTTCGCATTGTTCGTCTGTTATGGATGGATGCGGCTCATTCGGGTTGTCTCTCACCACCATCCCGCTTTGCGTCGCCATACTTGCGACGATGATTGGCGAGTCAATCTTCATAGACATCCGATAGCGAATGATGGTTTGTTGAATGAATCGGGCTATGGTAAGGTATGCTATTGAGGTAGTGACAGCTAAAATTGGACGTAAGGGTACAGAAAATCGTCCTACTCCAACTGCCATAGCACTCATTGCTGTTACAGTCAGGACAAGAAGCAGCCAAAGTATGAGATCGGGATGGTGCCAACGCAGAGTTACAACAACGAGCGCAGGTAGGCCAATCCATACCATGACGAACCAACCATAGATCGACACCTCTGGTATCCAGACGTAGGCCATCTGGCGCAATGCAATCTGCAGAGCTTCGCGTGGATGGGCTTCTCTCCAGGCACGGGCCTGTTCACGTTGCCAGCGATCAAGCGTTACTTCATCCCATACCTGATCTTGTACCTGAGGTGGGTCTGGAATCACCCAGACCCAGTACCCATACATGCCATTGGGTTGAGGAGAGAGATGGAGATCATTGTAAATACCGTAGTAAGCATTACCTCCCTGGGTTGTGAAAGGAATCAGTACCCCGAAGGTGACGTAATTACGAATAACCCACGGTGTCCAGATCATGAGAACCATTCCACCTACGAGGGTCGCTTGCCAAAACGCAGTGTGTCCCCTACTACGTCCGTACCACAACAGCCAGAGTACGATTAATCCAATAAATGGGCCAAAGTTTGCGCGGGTAATGCTTGTGATACCGAGCAATAAGCCTGCACTCCATGCCCATTTCCAACTATGGGTGACTCGTAAACGCGCAAGAGCTAGCATAGATCCAAGTACCAATGCACTGAAGAGGGTTTCAGTCATATAGGTATGTGAATACACAATAAAATCACCATCAAATACGATCAATAAAGATGCAAATAAACCAGCAAGACGGTTATGTAGGCTCATACCCAGGAGAAAGGTTCCGAGTGGAATGAGAGCACTGACAAAAAGCAGTACCGGCAAGATAGCATATGGTTCGGAGCCGAATAAAAGATGCCAGAAAGCAACAAAGAGCGGAAAAAAAGGCATTCGATAGGCTGTTGGTTCGCCATCAATACCAAAAACGCCTTCTTTGATAAGTGACATGGCAATATAGTAATAATCATCATCATCGCCCATAAAAAAACGATGATCACCAGCGAGAATATGCGAGGCTGCTGTAATACGTACGGTCAAAGCTAGAATGAAAATGATGAGAGCAGCCAGAATATCAAGCCGATGCTTTTTCATACAACATTCCGTTTTAATACAATACAGACAAACATTGCACTACGTTGTACCAAGAAATTCAAGCGTTGTTCAGCACTGCGCCAGAATGTAAAACTCCATCCTGGCATAAGGCTACGCAGCGAAATGCCACCAGAGAGGAGGTAGCGCACTGGCATAAGTGGTGTGAGCGAGTGTACTTGCCATTGGGGGAACTCTAGGGACAGTTGCTTCCGGTCGCGCTGGAACACGATCCAGGGAAGCGCACCATTGGCTCCTGAAAGTGGGCCACTGGACGGAAATTCCCAGCTGGTAGCCTCAGGATCAAAGGGTTCATGATGCAGGTGCGTATAGATCCAGTGTGACCATGGTGTAAGCCACGGCTCAATCATCACAATTACTCCATCGGGACGCACACAACGCGTAGCCTCGTGGAAAAATCGCCGCGGTTGCGCCAGGTGGTGAAACACATTTGTCATCACAATGGCGCGTAGGCTGCCTGTTTGGAATGGTAGCTCATATCCATTAAGCACTGCATCAACATGAGGGCAGAGGAAGACATCTGAAGTAATAAGATCAGGGATATACTCTGTAAGGAAGCCCGCACCTGAGCCTAGTTCGAGGATAAAGCCATGTGGCGGGGGGATAGCGTCGGCAATAGTAGCATACCATTCCTGGTAAATGCGGCGCAGAAAGGGCTTGTTGGCGATGATCTGCCTACGTAACGTGGTCGTGTCTGGATCATCAATATCAAGGCCACGGGTAAGTGGGTGTTGCAGCAATGTTTTCAACATAGTCATTCAGATGAATTTCATGCGTCCTGCCGCAAAGATAGTCATGCGCAATAGCAGTAAGCCATGGCGCCAACGATTGATATTCGTTGTGCCATAGATTCGTTCACGGTAGCGAATTGGCAAGTCACGAATCTTTAAATTCAGCCGTGCCGCTCCAAAGAGTAAGTCAAAATCGCCAAACGGATCAAAGTCACCAAAGTAGGATCGATGACGTGCAATCTGCAAGTAGTCATCACGCCAAAGTACCTTGGTACCACAGAGGGTGTCTTTAATTGATTGTCCCAGCAAATACGAAAAGGCGAGACTGAAGAATTTGTTCCCTACCAGGTTCAGGAAGCGCATAGCCTCTTGTTCCATTGGGTACACCAAACGAACCCCGTTGACAAATTCAGCCTTGCCACTGCACAAAAGTTCATAGTAACGTGGCAGATCTTCGGGAGGCATCGTAAGATCTGCATCAAGAATCATGAGGATGTCACTTCTGGCTGCGGCAAAACCTGTTCGTACGGCATCTCCTTTGCCTTTGCCTTGCTGACGCAACAGGGTACATGTACGTTCTGGATGCGCTTGAATAGCTTGTGCAATTGCTTCGTAGGTATTGTCTTTCGAGTGACCTTCAACAAAAATCAACTCTGTGCCTGCTCCAAGCTCCGGGGTTCGTTCAAAGATTGCTGGAATATTTCCTGCCTCGTTACGCGTCGGGATCACAACTGCGACGGTCGAACTTGTAAGACGATGCCCCAATGCCCCTGCAGGACGTGCCACAATGAAGTTGGTCAGTGCTAACTGATTCAAGGGCCATGTCTTTACTAAGACCTTATTTGCTATATGCGTAAACCCTGGTGTGGGCAACGGCCAGAGGACTTCCTGCCATGTGCGCACGACCTCGCAATCAACGAGATTGAGTAGACCTGTAAGATCCTCTCGTGTTAACCAGTTCTGTGGAAGGTTGGGGCGGGCCATTCCCAGGCTGCGCACAATACCCAGCGGTCTCTCCCAGACCCGGCTATAACTGTTAAGAATGATCCGCGTGCGTGGCGTACAAAGGGGGATAATCTGCTGAAGTACCCTTTGTACATCCCAAAGATCATTAACCAGATCACTTAAAATAATCGTGTCAAATGGCTCATTCAGACTCAATTCATGAGCATCAGCCTGGATAAAATGTAGCGAAGGGTAGCACTGTGCTGCACACTGTACCATCGGGCGTGAGAAATCAACTCCCACGCCATAGGCAGGCTCTAACGCAGCGAGCAAATCACCTCTACCACACCCAAGCTCAAGCACCCGTTGACCTGGTGTCACAAGAAAACGATAGATTTCAATAATCCGCTGATGGTACGTCCTACTCCAATGCTGCTCTGTATGGATATGTGCTGCTATCGAGTCATAGAGGGAGCGTCGTTGATGTGTATAAGTTGTGAAAGGGGCATTGATCACTGTGTCTGTGTAAGGCTTGCTCATAGAGCTATCCTTGAAAAATGATGTCTATTCTTACCTGGCAATTGTAGCAGATGGGGTGGATAGCCAACCCGTTGGCGCTATTGTGTGCCATCGTGCTCTCGGTTCGTCACATGGCATCTATTGTAGCAGGTGGGTATTACCAGTACCGATGTGGGGCCTTGCTTAGAAAAGCCGCATGCGCATCATCAAAAACACCATACCTCGCTGCACCCGCGCTTGTTGCCACAGCACTATGAGCAAGGCTGGGAGGTAGATAAACCCAAGCATAAGGAAAGTCGGCTTGCCCCCCACCACCGTCCCGCCCTGCACTGCTATGCATGCGATGATGTGGCCAAGATCAATTGCCCTCAAATTCAGTTCTTGGCACCCCAGACTGACGAATGATTGAAAGTAAACGAAGTTTACCCAACTGTTACCTCGACGCTTGTTACAAAAACGTCAGGATGCAGTCGATCAAGTACCTCATCAGGTGAGGCGACCTCGAAGAAGATTTCGAGAGCTTCTTTTAAGTTTGCTCGGGCCTCTTCGATGGTATCGCCCTGGCTTGCAATATCGAATTCGGGGCAGAGCGCAACGTAGCCATTCCCTTCACGTTCAATGATCGCGGTGAGTTTTCTAATCATATCCTCGTTCGTTTGCCATGCTCTACAAAGAGCAGTTTACCTGCTGAGGCAACTTTGTCGTGGTACTCGGAACCGCCCATCGCCCAAGCCCCCACCACCGTCCCGCCCTGCGCCGCCATGCTTGCGATGATGATCGATGGGGCGAGGCGGCCTTGGGGCGAACGCGCCCTTTCGCGCTGGCCTCTATTGTAGCAGATGGGTAGGCGTGCGAATACGGGACGGCCTGAGGGCTACGCTCAGGGCGATTGCATCATGCGAAACCGGATACAACCATACGCGCTCTGGGGCAGCATGTGCATGCCACCAGCGGCGCAAACGGCGGCACCCGGCAACAACGGGGCACCCGCAAGGGGTACCCGTACCGGGGTGGGGGCCGAATCCGGTGTACGGGCACCCCTTGCGGGTGCCCTTGCGGGTGCCTTGGCGGGTGCATACACGGAAGATGCAATCGCCTGTCGCACACTCCCCGTTGCCTTTTTCGTAATGCGCCTCTGCTATGCTAGATCCAAGACCTTTCCAATAAGCTCACGCCAAGCCGCCAAGGCGCGAAGGATAAGCGTACCTCTGCTCAAACCGTTGCGCCTTTGCGCCTTTGCGCCTTTGCGTCAAAAAACTGTGCGCCTTTGCGTCAAAAAAGCTGTGCGCCTTTGCGTCAAAAAAGCTGTGTGGAGGTGGTTCGATGCGGTCTGATGCGAATCCTCGTTTGCCCCAGCCTCGCCCTGGTTTGGAACACTTTAATCGTGATTGGTTTCATCGGCGGCGCTTCTGGATCTGGGGTGCCGTGGCTGGTATCGTTCTGCTCGAGTTGCTGCTAGTGGTGTGGCTGCTCTTTCCCGCTGCCCCCGGTGGCCTCGATGGGTGCCTTGCGTCGCCCGAGGGTGCGCCTGTGATGGCGATGGTGACCGTTGGTACGCAGCGCAAGGCAACCTATGCTGATGGCTGTTTCTTTTTTGCCGAGCTTCCGCCGGGTCGTCAGCAGGTGGTGCTTGAGCCTGTCGTTGGTGCGCCGGTGCGCTTTGAGGTGGAGATTGTTTCTGATCAGGCCCTGACGCTTGGGACGCTGATGATCCCGTGATGCTGCGCAGAGGTGGTGTGTGATGCTTCTACATCCAGGAAAAACAGGCCAAGGCCAGTCGCTGGTTGAATATAGTCTGTTGCTCGCGCTGGTGGCCCTGGTTGCGATTGGTGGTCTGGCGCTGCTGGGGCGTGGTGTTTCGCAGGCGTTTGAGCGGACGAGACAGTTTGAGCAGGCCGCAGGTGCGCCGTCGGTGCAAGATCTTACCGCCGATTTTCTCGTTCGGATCAATGCGTTTTATCAGCTGAATGATCGCTGGCCGCGTAGCTGGGGGGACGCCCGTTTTACCGATCTTGGGCTCGATCCGGATGATTGGAGTCAGCCGGTGGCCGGGGTTGTCTGGAATCCGAATGGGCCGCGGATCGGGTTGGCGAATCGGCCCGGCGATAAGTTGCAGATCTATGTCACTGATCGGAATAATAATGTGCGCAAGCTCTATGATGGCTGGAATATCTGGTGCGAGGCGGCTGATGGCAAGTGCTATTACCATACCGTCGCCCCTGAAAATGAGGTCGATCTGAGCACGCTGGTGGTGCGTGAGGAATAGGGTACGATATGCCAACAGGCCAGCTTAGCTGGCCTGTTGGCATATCTCTTACCGTGATACCTACCTATTCGTAGAAGACGAGCGATTCGCCGTCAACGACGGTTTCACCGTTCTGGTTGATGACGCGGGTCGCGAGGGTGGCAATGGGTTTGTCTTCGCGTAGTTCGGTGACTTCGACGGTGGTGGTGATGGTATCGTTGATGTAGATTGGTTTGAGGAAGTTGAGACTCTGTTTGAGGTAGATGGTGCCGGGCCCCGGGAGACGCATGCCAAGCACGGCTGAGATGAGCCCTGCGGCGAGCATGCCGTGCGCAATGCGCCGCCCAAAACGTGAGTCCTGAGCGGCAAGATCGTCTATATGTACTGGATTCTGATCGCCACTTACGCTCGCAAACAGCACTACATCGGCTTCGGTGATTGTTTTACGCATACTGGCATGTTGCCCGATATGCAGTCTGTGCTTCATTATATGGACCTCCAGGATTGCCAACCATGGGCTGAAGAGAGGCCGAGGCCGTCAGCCCGCCCGTGCCCCGCCATGTGTATCGTACTCAGAGCAGTTACAGATGCTCGTCTTTAGGCGCGAAAGCCCAGCGCGTGTACGGTTACATGCGGCGCATTGGCACGCCCTGTTCGCTGAGGAAGGCTTTGACCTGGGCGATGGTGTATTCGCCGAAGTGGAAGATCGAGGCGGCCAGCACGGCGTCGGCCCTGCCTTCGGCCAGGCCTCGGTACATGTCGTCGGGCGAGCCGGCGCCGCCCGAGGCGATGACGGGCACTGGCACGGCGTCGCTGACGGCTTGCAGCAGTTCGAGGTCGTAGCCCTGTTTTTGCCCGTCGGCGTCCATGCTGTTGATGCAGATCTCGCCGGCCCCGAGTTCGACGCCGCGTTTGATCCATTCAATCGCATCGAGCCCGGTCGGGCGCGGGTTGGCCCCGGTGTGGGTAAAGACCGCCCAGCGTGGTGGTTCGTCGGCGGCATTGATCCGCCGGGCGTCCACCGAGAGCATGATGCACTGGCTGCCAAAGCGACGGGCACCGTCTTCGATCAGTTGGGGGTTGAGCACGGCGGCGGTATTGATCGAGACTTTATCGGCCCCGGCGCGCAACATGCGGTACATATCCTCGACGGTGCGCAACCCGCCACCGACAGTGAGCGGGATAAAGACCTGAGACGCGGTGCGCTCGACGACCTCATACATAATGGCCCGCTCGTCGCTTGAGGCGGTGATATCGTAAAAGACCAGTTCATCCGCGCCTGCGGCATCGTAGGCCGCCGCGAGTTCGACCGGGTCGCCGGCGTCACGGTGGTTGACAAACGAGATCCCTTTGACGACGCGACCGGCTTTGACATCGAGACACGGAATGATCCGTCGGGTAAGCATAGTGCCATTCTCCTGCAGTAAGACAAGGTTTTAGGGTGCTTTACCGTTGACGCTGATCGTAGTGCCGACTTCAGTCGGCCTCAGCCGACTGAAACGCTTGGTGTGAGATAGACAAACGAAAGGTGTCGACTATC
>NZ_SIJK02000032.1 GCF_004762035.2 Candidatus Chloroploca mongolica
CCCCGGCCACGACCCCGGCCACGCCCCCGGCCACGCCCACGCCCACGACCCCGGCCACGACCCCGGCCACGACCCAGGCCACGCCCACGGCCACGACCCCGGCCACGCCCACGCCCACGCCCCCGGCCACGCCCCCGCCCACGCCCATGGCCACGCCCATGGCCACGCCCACGGCCACGCCCTCAGCCACGTCCACGGCCACGCCCTCAGCCACGCCCCGGGCCCTGCCCACGGCCACGCCCACGCCCACGCTCACGGCCACGCTCACGGCCACGCCCACGCCCACGCCAAACCATGCAACCTCCAGACCGGCAAGTTGGAACATGCCCGCGATGGGAAAGGCCGCCAGTGCCCAGACCAGCGCAATCAACGCTGTGCGTAGCAGGTGCCCTATACCGCGCCGAAAGGCTGGTTCGCGCCAGGAGCGGCGGGCCTGCCATAGACTAAAATCCTCGGGCAGTTCCAGGGACAGAGCTGTCACCCGGCGGCGAAAGGAGTCTGGTCGCAGGTAGAGTTCCAACGGCAGCAGCAGGCCTGCGCGGATGACGGCCCAGCCGCTGCTGGGCGGGGTTGGTTGGGGCTGGTGCATGTTACGTTCCTCCCAGGCCGAGCATGTCTTGCAACCAGGCCCGTGCTTGTTCAAGCGGGATGACTCCGAACACGACGAGCAGGACGACGACAACAAAGAACAATCCAAAGATCCAGGCGCTCAGGGCGTCGAGGCCGCTGCCGATCCGCTTGATCAACTGGCCGAGGTGTTTGGGGAGGCTGAGCAGCCAGGCCAGGGCATGGCGCAACCAGCCCCAGACGCCGCGCCGTTGCGGGGCGACTTGCGCCGGTGCCGGGAGTGGAAGCGGAATCTGATCGCGGTAGTAGCGCAGCGCTTGCTCCAGGCCGCTGCCTTCGTCGCGGGCGCGGTAGAGCGCGGTGCCGGCGATCTGCAGGTGGGCCGGATGCCCGCCGGCCCAGTCTCTGGCGGCGCGCACTTCGGCATTGGTCAGGCTGTGGCGTCCGGGTTGGAGCAACAGCGCCTCGGCGTCGCTCGGCGCGAGTTCGGGCAGGTGGTAGACCATCAACCCGTCGTAGAACGAAGAGGTCAGGCCGTCGCGTCGCTCGGTGCAGTAGCGCTCAATCCGTTCGTCCGAGGCGACCAGCATCAGCAGTCGGCGGGTCTGACGCATCTCGCGCAGGTCGTCGAAGAAGGTCGGAAAGTGAAAGGCCTGAGCCGAGGTCGGGCGCAGCAGTTTTTCAAAGTTGTCGATGGCGAGCAACGGCAACACGATCGGCTGCAGCCTGGCATAGGCCGACAGTACCCGCCGAAGCAACTCTGCATCGGCCACGCTGCCGCTGGTGGCTTCGGCAATAAGTGCCGCAGGCGCAGGTTGGCGCTGCTGCTCGGCGGGCAGGGCCAGCAGCAGACCGGTGGCGGCTGCGGCATAGAACTGCCCGACCTGATGGATGGCATCTAGGTTCAGCACGGCCCAACAGATCGGGGTGGGGCGTAGCGGGCCGTCTTCGGCCAGCAGATAGTTGATCAGGCTGGTCTTACCCAGCGCCTTTGCGCCGACCAGATTGACCGACTGACCATCGCGCAGGGAGCGCCCGACCTGTTGCAGCAGGTGGTCGCGCCCGAAGATCGGCTCGGGCGGCACGAGCGGGCGCGAGGGGGCGAAGGGCATGCGGTGGGGTGAGGGTGGCGCACCTGCGACCGAATTGGGCGTCGGAGGGGGTGTCGGCTCCGGCGCGACCGGCAGCGACTCAACATCGTCGGGATGTTCCTCGACCGCGATGTGCTGCGCCCGCAGGGCCGCCTTGAGTTGCGCGATCTGTGTTCGGGCCTCGCGGATACCGGCAGACACGCCGGGAGGCTCGAAGCTGCTGCTGAGCGCGGCTCGCTGCTGCAAGTAGTGCGCCAGCGTCCGGCGATAGGTGCGCAAGCGAGCCACAAGCTGATCGATCTCATCCTGGGTCAGCATAGCTGTCACTCCCGCCGATCGGCAACCGGCCCCGGCTCCTCGGGTGCCACCGCCGTATGCAAGAGCGCCTCGAGCAAGCGCCCCCGCGTCGCCTCCGCCGCGCCCAACCGCGCCTCCAGCGCATCGCAGAGGGCCATGAGTTCGTCGACCTTCGCGACGATCCGGTGCTGCTCGGCGAGAGGTGGGAGGGGGAGTGGGCAACCGCGAAGCTGAGTCATATTAATGGATGCAAGATTCGTAGTCTGCTTGGCGGCATCTTCAAAATAGGCTCGCCCATTGATGCTATTCGTATAGATCATCACCCAGCGGGGGTTGATCTCTTCTGAGGGTGGTCGAACACGGAATACATGATTCTGGTGTATGCAGTGACTAACCTCTCCGTCCCAAACAGCTGTACGACCAAGTTTATCCCAATCACCGCCTTCAGTCATCAAAATATCACCGTACTTCAATCTGAATCGGATCGCATCTCCTCTCTTGACAGTAATAGTTTTGACGACCGACAAGTCTAAGAAACCGCGCTGGACGTTAGCAACACGGAGATACGGCACTTCAATCCGATCATCTGGTGGCAGTTTCTGACCCTTTGTGACGCCGCTTACGATGACAAAAACATCATCAAATGATGGGATTTCCCAACAATCGGGGTATTCAAATGGGACTGTATCGCGGGTTAGTGGTTGAACTGGACTTCTTTCTCTGAGACCCTCGGCTTTGAAGCAAAGAGTCTTTGCTTTTGCGAGTCGCTTCAGCAACTCCCCCGCCGGCTCATCGCTCGGATCCTGCGGCACGAGTTTGCCGCGCACCGCGAGGTCGAGGATGACGCGGCGCAGCGCCGGAACCTGGTCGGCGCGGGCGCTGAGGGCGGCGAGGTGTTCCAGCGCGAAGGCAGCGTCGGCGCGGAAGCGCAGCGGGTCGGGGTCGGGGCGGTGCAGGCGGGCCAGGCTCGCCGCCGCCAGCCGGTCGCGGGTGGCCTCCCGCGCTGCGCGCTCGGCCTCCAGTGCGTCGCAGAGGGCCATGAGTTCGTCGACCTTCGCGACGATCCGGCGCTGCTCGGCGAGGGGTGGGAGGGGGAAGGGTGAACTGGCGAAGTATTCGCCTGATACGCGCTTCTGTCCAGCGGTGCCGGTCATCTTCGGAATACCAGTGTCGATGAATTGCGGGCTCTTCAGGTGAATGAGAATGTAGTCTGGATTGACGAACAGAGGGCGTACAATGTGTAACTCAGTCGTACCGCTCCCGAATCCACCCATCAAGTTGCGAAATACGGTAGACTTTCCATTCTCGAAACAGGGTGTGATTTTTGCCAGGCCGACATCGCCGTCGGCAAAATGGGTATATCCGCGCTTGATGTCACCCCACAAACGAACCTCGTGTTTGTTTGCGGCACCATATTCCGCTGGAACCATAGGCATAGGTACAAACGACGCTTCAGTATCATCAGGTGCTTCATTTCGGGGGCTGAGGATACCTATCTCTGCAATCTGGCTCCAGGCCCATTTCGTGGGCAATGGATAAGGTATATCTTCTTCTGCGAGGCTTGGATACCCTTTTGGTTTTCGAGCCAGGCCCGCCTCCACCAAACGCGCCTTTTCCGCCGTAATCCGCTTCAGCAACTCCCCCGCCGGCTCATCGCTCGGATCCTGCGGCACGAGTTTGCCGCGCACTGCCAGGTCGAGGATGAAGCGGCGCAGGCGGGCGACGGCGTCGGGGGCGTCGGCGATGCGCTGGTAGTGGGTCAGGAGCAGGTCGGTATTCATCGTAGCAACGCCTCCGCCAGGATGGCCTTGAGTTGCTCGCGCAGTTCGGCGCTGCGAGCCTCGGCAGCGTCCAGGTCGGCCAGCAGTTGCTGCGGGTCGCCGTGGTCGTCGGCAACCACGTGCGGGTTCTTGATGTCCAGGTTGTAGCCGCGGGCCTGCACCTCCTCGGCGCTCACTCGCCAGGCCTGGGGCGTCTCGACCCGCCCCTCGCGCTGCGGGCCGCCCCACCAGGCGACGCAGGGTTGCAGGTGCTCCAGGCGGATCGGCCTGGTCATCGAGTAGGCTTTCTGGCCGGACGGCACCTGGTGCTCGTAGAACCAGATTTCGCTGGTTGGCGTGCCTTTCTCGAAGAAGAGCAGGTTGGTGCCGATCGAGGCGTAGGGCCGAAAGACCGAGTTGGGCAGGCGCACAATCGTATGCAGGTTGCACTCCTGCAGCAGATGCTCTTTCAGGCGGGTCTTGACGCCCTCACCAAAGAGCGTGCCGTCAGGTAGCACAACTGCCGCCCGCCCGCCTGGCTTGAGCAGCCGGATGATCAGCGCCAGGAACAGGTCGGCAGTCTCGCGAGTGCGGAAGTGCTGCGGGAAGTTGGCCTCGATCCCGTCTTCTTCGGTGCCGCCAAAGGGCGGATTGGTCAGCACGATCTCGACCCGATCTTTCTGCTCCCAACTGATGTAGGGCCGGGCCAGGGTGTTATTGTGACGCACAAAACTCGGGTCTTCGATCCCGTTCAGGAGCATGTTGGTCACGCAGAGCATGTGCGGCAACTGCTTCTTCTCTACCGCCCGCAAGCCTGCCTGCATGGCCCGCTCGTCCTCGGGTCGCTTGACGTAGTGGCTGCGCATGTGGCGAATGGCGCAGGTCAGGAAGCCGCCCGTACCACAGGCCGGGTCGAACAGCGTTTCGCCGGGGTGCGGGTCGAGCCGCTCGACCATGAAGCTGGTCACAGCGCGGGGGGTGTAGTACTCACCAGCGTTCCCGGCGGCCTGCAAGTCGTTGAGCAGTTGCTCGTAGATGTCGCCGAAATGCTGGCGTTCGTGCAGGTCGTTGAAGTCGATCTGGTTGATCTTGTTCAGCACCTGGCGGATCAGGTGCCCCGATTTCATGTAGTTGTAGGCGTCCTCGAACACATCGCGTACCACCCGCCGCCGGTTGTCGGCCTGGCCTGCGAGCGGGAGTTCCTTGAGTGCCGGGAAGAGGTCGTTATTGATGAAGCCGAGCAGCGCCTCGCCGGTCAAACCCTCCGGGTCGGCGGCCCAGGCTCGCCACTGGAACGGCGCGGGGATCGCCGAGCGGTAGTCATGGATCATCAACTCCAGTTCCTGATCCTGGTCGTCAAAGATCTTGAGGAAGAACATCCAGCACAACTGGCTGATGCGCTGCGCATCGCCATCGACTCCCGTATCCTGGCGCATGATATCCTGCACCGATTTGACAAGTGTGCGTACCTGCATAGCTCAGGCGACCTCCTGATAGAGCGCGGATTGCATCGAACGCACCGCCCGCTCGAAACCGGGGCGGTCGCCGAAGGCTTTGATCAGTTGTACTGGGGTGCCCAGATCCGAGAAGGGCGGGATCTGCAAGACCCGTGGATCGTCGAGGTTGATCATCCCCTCGTCCTGGTACTTCGCCAGCAGCGCTTCGAGCACAGCCCTGGCGCGGGCACCATAGGTTGCAAAAACATCGCGCTTGCGCACCTGCTCGGCCCGTTCGCGGCGAGTCAGCGGGCGGGCGTCGAAGGCCAGGTGGCAGACCAGGTCGAAGGGATCGAGGTCTTTGCCAACCACCTCTTTGAGCAGATCGAGCGTCAGCCCCTCCTCGGCCAGTTCATCGACCACCGCCTGCTTGCGCTCAGCCGTCTGCCAGCGTTGCAGGAAGGCGTCGAGGCTGATGTAGCGCCGCCGCAGCGCCTTGCGGGTGAAGTCGCGCAACGACTCAGTGATCAGCTTGCCATACTCGTCGAGGTACTGCGCCCGCTCGGCAATAATCGTCGCGCTCACACCATCAACATAGATCTTGCGCTGCCCACCCTGGCGGTAGGCCCAGGTCACCCCGCCCGGATCGTCGATCACCGCCTCGTCTGCGTCCGGGTCGGGCGGAAGCTCCGCATCGTCGCTGGCATCGTCCACATCGGGCGGGCTGACCGGATCGTCCGCGCCAGGCTCGTAGATCTGCACCGGCTCGCCGTCGAACTCCGGGTCAGCGAAGTGGTTCGTCGCCCCCCGGAAGTCGATCAACGTGAAGTAGAACTTGTGCGTATCCTCGTGGACCCGCGTGCCGCGCCCAACGATCTGCTTGAACTCGGTCATCGAACCAACCTCGCGGTCGAGCACAATCAGTCGGCAAGTCTGCACATCGACCCCGGTGGAGAGCAAGCGCGAGGTCGTCACCAGCACCGGATAGCGCGACTCGGGGTCGATGAAGTTGCCCAGTTGCGCCTGGCCCTCCGCATCGCCGCCGGTAATCCGCATCACGTAGCGCGAATTCTCGGCGATCAGATCGGCATTCTCGTTAACCAGCGCCTGGCGCATACGCGCAGCGTGCTCCTGGTCAACGCAGAAAATGATCGTCTTCTGATAGCGGTCGTTCAGCTCCTTGAGGAACGCCGTCACCTTGGCCGCCACCAGCCTGGTGCGCTCATCGAGGACGAGGGTGCGGTCAAAATCTTTCGTGTTGTAGATCCGATCCGCAACCTCCTCGCCATCGCGGTCGAGCTGGCCCCGCTCGGGGCGATAGCCCTCCACATCGCGGTCGATATGGATCTTGACCACCTTGTAGGGTGCCAGGAAGCCGTCGCGGATGCCCTGCTTCAGCGAGTAGGAGTAGACCGGATCGCCGAAGTAGGCGATATTCGAGACATACTTCGTCTCTTTCGGCGTGGCAGTGAGACCGATCTGGGTCGCCGAACTGAAGTATTCGAGGATCTCGCGCCAGGCCGAGTCTTCCGCTGCGCTCCCCCGATGGCACTCGTCGATCACAATCAGGTCGAAGAAGCTCGGCGAGAACTCGCGAAACAGCTTCTGGCGCTCCTCGGGGCCGGTGATCGCCTGGTACAACCCCAGATAGACCTCGTAGGCCGTATCGATCCGCCGCTTGCGGTCGATTGCCGTGGTCAGTTCGACCGAACTGCCATCATCACGCTCAATCGTTTTGGCCTGGGTCGAGAGCTTGGCCATCGCCGGGCCGAAAGGCCGAAAGTCGTTGACCATAGTCTGGTCAACCAGCACATTCCGGTCGGCCAGGAACAGAATGCGCCGCTTGTAGCCGGCCTTCCACAGCCGCCAGATGATCTGGAAGGCGGTATAGGTCTTGCCGGTGCCGGTGGCCATCACCAGCAGGACGCGCTGCTGCCCCCGCGCAATCGCCTCAATCGCCGCATTGACCGCATTGACCTGGTAGTAACGCGGCGTCTTGCCACCCCCATCGTCGAAGTAGTCCTGCAGCACCAGCGAGTCGGTTTCGGGCGGCAAACCCTTCCAGGCCCGGTAGCGCGTCCAGAGGTCGCCGGGGCTGGGAAACGCATCGAGGCCGAGAGTTGTTTCGGGCTGGGGGAAGGTGCCGGTACGGTCGTGCAACAGGAAGCCGTCGCCATTGGAGGTGAAGACGAAGGGGATATCCAGCGTCTCGGCATAGTCGAGTGCCTGCTGCATCCCATCGCCGAGGCTGTGGTTGTTATCTTTGGCCTCAATCAGCGCCAGCGGGATATTCGGCTTATAGGAGAGGATGTAATCGGCGCGCTTATGCTGGCCGCGGGTCACCATCTTGCCGCGCACGATAATCCGGCCCCTGGTGAAGCCAACCTCCTCGCGGATCTGGGTCAACTCGTCCCAACCGGCTCGGCGCAGCGCGGGAGTGATGAACTTGGTGCAGATATCGCGTTCGCTGAGTTCGCGCTTGTTCATAGGCGGTGCTCCAACGACAGGCATGAGTCATCACGACGTACGACCACAGAACAACCAGGCTGCACGCATACAGACATATCTGCAACGCCCTCACATATGGGCGAGGCAGGCAGGAGCGCAGGATACCTGGGATCTACAACACCCCCCCCAGGCACACAGCGACGATCAGGTAGGAGATCGGAGGAAGCCATGTGAACGCACAGAGAGGTGAATCACCAGAGCAGCAGCTTGCATGCAATGTGCAGGCGATGCTACAATGGCAACGCACACAACAATCACTACCACAGACAGAACCCGCTCCAAAGCTTGGCGGCAGGAGGGCGGGTTTTGTGTTTCCTGAGCTGAAGTATAACATAACACCCCAGGTATGAGCGTCAAAACCCCCTTGAAACTGATCGGCAGACGAGTCGGCAGGCTGATCGCCGGGTGCCATTGAATCGCGTCTGTCGAATGTGACGCAGCGCACAGAGGCGTGCTATACTGCCAGGCAAGACAGAACCCACTCCTCGCGGCCAGGCTTAGAGTGGGTTCTGTTGCACGCTATTCGCTTGTGCATTGCCTTCGTGATCCCACAGCGTTCGTCACGACTGATGCCCGACCAGGTTATATAGACGACCTGGAAGTCCTGCGCCAGATAGGGCCAGTCGCTGGAGCCAGCCAGCACGCTGCTGGTGGCTGGTTGCACCTCCACATAGCCGAAAGGTGTTCACCTAGTTTCTCCGCTTCCATGTATGACTTTGCCGTTGCCCTGGAAGCGCAGGTCGATACTTGCGCGTCCCCGGCGCGTATGGTATACTTCGCGTCACTGCGGGCGATTAGCTCAGTTGGCTAGAGCGCATCCTTCACACGGATGAGGTCACTGGTTCGAGTCCAGTATCGCCCACCACTCCCGGTTCTTTCCAGAAGTCCTCCTTCGTTCGTAGCAACCCTTTACGTTAGCCCTAAACGATCGTTTGTAGATAATCCTCAATCGTTTCAGCGCGCCTGATCATGCGGATCTGTCCGTCTGCTTCGAGCAGGAGCTCGGCGGACCGGAGTTTGCCGTTGTAGCTGAAGCCCATGGCGTGCCCGTGCGCACCGGCATCGTGGATCACGATCAGGTCGCCTGGGGCGAGCGTTGGTAGGGGGCGCTGGATGGCGAATTTGTCGTTGTTTTCGCAGAGCGATCCGGTGATATCGTAGAGCGTATCATTGGGCAGGTGGGCTTTGGCGGGTACGGTGATGTGATGGTACGCTCCGTACATCCCTGGGCGCATGAGGTTGGCCATTGAGGCGTCGAGGCCCGCATAGGTGCGGTAGGTCTGTTTGATGTGGCGTACCGAGGCGATCAGGTAGCCGTGTGGCCCGGTGATGAGCCTGCCGCATTCGGTGAAGATGGCCGGTCGTGGCAGCCCTGTCCCGTCAAAGGTGGCCTCGTAGACGGCACGGATGCCTGCGCCAAGGGCATGCAGATCAACCGGCGCTTCTTCGGGGCGGTACGGAATGCCGATGCCGCCCCCAAGATTGACAAACTCGAATGAAATCGCCAGGCTTGCACTCAGTTCAGCGACAAGCTCAAAGAGCATGCGGGCGGTCTCGACAAAATAACTCGGCTCGCGTTCGTTCGAGGCAAGCATGGTATGGAGACCAAAGCGGCGGATGCCCTGATCCCTGGCGGCGGCATAGCCGGCAAAGAGTTGGTCGCGGGTGACACCGAATTTCGCCTCTTCGGGGCGGCCAATGATCACATTGCCGGTGCGTTGCGCACCCGGGTTATAGCGAAACGAGAGGATCGCAGGCAGGCCAGCGTGGTGGGCCAGAAACGCGAGGTGGTTGAGGTCATCGAGGTTGATCAAGGCCCCGAGCCGTCGCGCCTGGATAAACTCTTCAGCGGGGGTCGTGTTCGAGGTGAACATGATCAATTCACCGCTTAAACCCACCCGTTCAGCCAGCACGAGTTCGGCCAATGAACTGCAATCGGCCCCGCAACCCGCTGCGGCCAGCAGGGCCAGGATATGGGGATTGGGCGTGGCTTTGACGGCAAAAAACTCACGGAAGGTGGGTGCCCAGGCAAACGCCTGTTGCAAGGCCCGGGCCGAGCGTTGCATCCCTGCTGCATCGTAGAGATAGAATGGGGTTGGGTAACGGGCCACAAGTGTCTGGAGTTGGGCGACATCAAGGGGAAACTGGCCTGGCACAGCGGGGGCTCCTTCGCTGTTCATTGAAGGCGGGCAGACAGCAGCGAGCTAGGGAGTTGTTACCCCAAGCATCCGTGCCAGCAGCACACTGTGGGCTTCGTTAAAGTAGCATGCCCGTTGACCGGCAGGGGTATAAAAGACAACATCGCCGCCCGAGCCAAAGATCGCACGATAGCCACCGATCTCACGAATGCGCTTTTGCTGAACCGCCAGCAACTCACGCAAAAGATCGGTTGCCTGCTGGTTCAACGTCAGCGCATCGTAGCCACGGACAACATGGTAGATCAGCAGGGCTGGTTCTGTGTTGGATTCGTACGTGATTTCGTAGTCACCAATAATTTGCGTAACCATTGTTGTTCTCGGGAGTTGCTCCCTGGGTAGGCGATCAGGACGAGCGAAGCCGTTCCTGATCGCCTACCATCCACATATCACAAATCGACCTGTCGCGGCATAATCGGCAACTCATCAACGCGGAGACTCGCTGGCAACGTACATGTCCAGAGAATCGCCTGGGCAACATCATCGGTCGTAAGCAAACGACGGCGGAAGGTCTCATCGGGATTGAGTGGAGCGAGATCGGCGTTGATCATCCCTGAGATGATATTGGTCACAAAGATATTGTACGGGCGTACTTCCTGGGCGAGCGATTGCGAGAGCCCAGCGAGCGCAAATTTGGCGGCGCTGAAGGGGCTGATATTGGCGATACCGATCTTGCCGACACGTGAGCCGAGGTTGATGATCGTACCGCTGCGCTGCCGTTTCATATAGGGAATAACGGCCCTTGACGTATAAAAGACACCTGTCAGATTGGTGTCAATAATCGAACGCCATTCGCTATCGGTAAACTGTTCGATGGGTGAAATCTTCATCATGCCACCAGCACAGTTGACCAGGATATCAATCCGGCCGAGCAGCGCAACCGTCTGCTCAATCAAGCGTTGTACCTGGGTCGAGTCGGTCACATCGGTGGGAATACTAAAACCCTGTTGCCCTTCACCAGCAATTTCAGCAACGAGGTGCTCGAGACGATCCCGGCGGCGAGCAGCAACAATGACGGTGGCCCCTTCGCGGGCGAAGACACGAGCCGTGGCGTAGCCAACCCCGCTAGAGGCACCTGTAATGATCGCAACACGTCCTTTGAGTTTCATGGACTCCTCGTGGCATCTGTTGGACTATTCTGTCTGCATAAGACGTACCTTCTTGATTATAGCTCAGCTTTGATGATGTTGTGCAGGTTTCTTTTGTAGAGAATGCCGGTGGGCGCAGCAGCAATGGCAAGGAGTGCCATCCCATGGCCGTCAGGCCGAAGCACGCGCCCCACACGCCGCCCCTTTGCCCATCCCCCGTACGGGCACGGCGGCGCCGTGCCCCGACGCCGACCCATCGCCCCCCCCGTACGGGCACGGCGCCGCCGACCCATCGCCCTCCCCCCGTACGGGCACGGCGGCGCCGTGCCCCCGCCGCGCGCGGCACCAGCACCACCACCCCGTAGGGGCGCAGCAGCCCAGTCGCCCGCCCCGTTCATCACCCCGCCCCCCTCGTCGCTGCTGCGCCCTGCTGCCGTGGACATGAAACGCCTCCTTGATTCAATCCGGGGCGGAGGGGCACCACCAACACGCCAGGGGGCGCAGCAGCATACGGGGGCAGATGCCACCCACGGTGGCCCGTGGGCTGCTGCGCCCCTACACCGGACGGGCACGGCGCTGCCGTGCCCCACCGCCGTGCCGCCCCCGTACGGGCACGGCGCCGCCGTGCCCCTACCCCGCCGCTGCCCCGGCGATGCCGCCGCCCCCGTACGGGCACGGCGGCGCCGTGCCCCGCCGTGGTGGGGAGCTGGAATGCACCGGTGCGCCAGCAGTAGGGTGGGAGGAGAATGAAACACAGCCCTGCGAGAAGCCTGGTTGTTGAACCAGGCTTCTCGCAGGGCCATTTTACGTCCAGACAATCTATGCGGTGTTGCACTACCTGCAACAGCACCCTGGTACGGTGAGCACAGCAGACGTAATGCTCACACAGGAGGTGTTGCAATGTTTGGCAGCAAGCAACGCAAACGCGAACGCCTCGCACGGTACCAGGAGATGCTCGCTACCGAGCCCTTATCCCAGGCGGAACTTGCAACACGGCTGGGTATCCCGCGTTCGACTGTCATGCGCGATCTGGCCGACCTAGAAGATCAGGGTATTCAGTTAGAAGAAGACGAGACTGGTCGGCTGCGGCTTTTTCGGCAGTGGTGGTGATTCATACTGCAACAAGATCATCTGCTCTTTCTTATCCTCATACCACAGTCTTGTTGCAATTTTGGTCGCAGGCATATGATATGCTCAATTGCAGGAGAGAACCATGACACGAGCATTTGCCAAATCAGATCGCATTGGACAGGTAGAGCGGCTTTTATTGACGAGTCGCGTGCCGCTTTCGCAGGCGGAAATAGCCCGTCGCTGCGAAGTGCATCGTTCAACGATTGGACGCCTGGTGCAAGGCATGATCGACAACGGCATTCCCGTCCGCCTGACCGACGACGGCCTGATCTACATCGAACGAACCGCGTACCTCAGCCAGATCCATCTCCGTCTGCACGAAGCCCTCGCCGTCTTTCTGGCGTGTCGTCTGCTCGCACGCTATAGCGACAAACCGAACGAACACACGGTTGCGACGCTTGAAAAACTTGGCACATCATTGCAGGGCTTGATGCCGGTGCTCGGCCAGCACATCAGCGGCACGACGACTATCTTGCGCAACCGCTTGCCAAAACAACCTGGCGACTATCAGCGTACCCTGGAAAAGCTCACCGAAGCCTGGGCCACGGGCGTCAAACTCCGCATCTGGTACCGCCCATTGCAGGCGCAACGGGCCTTTCAACACACCTTTGCGCCATACATGCTCGAACCATCAGCGATCGGCTACAGCACCTATGCCATTGGCCTCGCCGAGCCACCGGGCAAACTGCGCACCCGCAAAGTCGAACGCATCGAACGCATCGAACTCACCGACGAACCCTTCACCATACCGAGAGACTTTGATCCCAATGCCCTGCTCGCCGGAGCATGGGGCATCTGGTTTGATCTGGACGATCAGCCAATAACCGTACGGCTGCGTTTCAGTGGCAATCAAACGATCCGGCGGGTACTTGAGGCCGTCTGGCATCCTTCGCAGCGTACCGAAGTGGATAACGAAGCAAGGTTGAACTGGACAGCCGAGATTGATGAACCCCAGGAGATGATGAACTGGATCAGGGGGTGGGGGCCAGAGTGTGAGGTGCTCGATCCAGCGACCCTGCGTGAACAGATCATTGGTGAAGTGCGGCGGCAGATGCGGATGTATGGGATCAATGATGCTGATCTCAACAATCGGCAACAACGTTTCAATGATATTTTCGGATCGGAGTAGTCTATGCCACTGTATGCATACCAGGAACGAGTTGATGTGCTGCTCAGAGCAGGCCGCAACATTATTTTGCAGGCTCCAACCGGGGCTGGCAAGACGCGCGCCGCGCTCTTCCCGTTTCTTGATGGGTGGCGCAATGATCCAGGCGCTTTTCCTCGCCAGTGCATCTATGCCGTGCCAATGCGCGTACTCGCAAATCAATTCGAGGTTGAATATAAGGCTGTCGTCGCCCGCTTTGCAACCTCGCACGGGTTAACCCAGGTTAACAGCGTGTGTGTTCAAACAGGTGCCCGCCCTGATGATCGCAAACTTGAGAGTGATTTAATCTTTACAACGATTGATCAAGTTTTGAGTAGCTTCTTGACTATTCCCTATAGCTTGAGCAATCGTCAGGCTAATCTGAATGCTGGTGCGATCATTAGTAGCTACCTCGTCTTCGATGAATTTCACCTCTTTCCGGTTGATGAGCATGGCAATGGCGCACTTGCAACCACGCTGGCGATGCTCCAATTCCTCAAAGGCGTTACGCCTTTCGTGTTGATGACCGCAACCTTCTCGGAGGCGATGCTGCGACGTCTTTGTACGTTGCTTGATGCTGAGCCGGTTGTGTTAACACAAGAGGAGATTGATGCAATTCCATCACAGCAAGGCAAGCAGCGCCGCTATCGCTACCTGGCCGATGAATTGACGTCCAGTGCCATCATGAGCGACTTCGTGCAACATAGCCGTAAGCGCGTTGTTGTTGTCTGCAATACGGTTGACCGGGCACAGGCGCTGGCACAAGCCCTGCGATCTGAAGCCGCAGGGTTGAATCTCCATATTGAGTTGCTGCATAGTCGGTTTTATGCGGGTGATCGTAATCAAAAAGAAGAGCATATTCGCCATGAGTTTGGTGCAGACAAGCGTGCCTATCAGTGGGGGCCAACCATCCTGGTTGCGACCCAGGTGATCGAAGTTGGGCTCAACATTACCTGCGAGGTGCTTCATACCGAGATGGCCCCAGCAGCGGCGATCATTCAACGGGCTGGACGTTGTGCCCGCTTTGCAGGCGAGGCTGGTGAAGTTCTCGTCTATGATGTGCCCCGTCGTGAAGATGGTTCGTTCAACTTTGCGCCCTACCTTGACCCAAAACCAGGCAAGCATGCGTCTGAGGTTGAGGTGGAAGGTCAATCGAAACTGTGTGAGCGTACCCAGGCAGCATTTGCGCAATTGCCACCAGACGGTGCTGTGCTGAACTATCACGCTGAACTGGATCTCGTCAACGTGGCCCACGAACCATTTGATCTGCGCCTCCTCGATCGCCTCGAAGCGAATCGGCATAATCTACGTGAAGCTATCGAAGCTGTCTTGAAGCAACAGGATCGAACAAGCGGACGCGATCTCATTCGCGATATTGATAGTCGCACCGTCATTGTGCATCCCAATCCAACCCCTGAAACAGTACCTAACCCCTATCGCTATGAAGGGATCAGCGTTCGCCGCAATGCCCTGCTTGGCTGGTACAGTCGTGTGCAAGCCATCGCAATGGAGTTGGAGTTGGATTGGGTGGTCAAGCTTGCCGTCAGTGCCAGGGCCAGCGCCACCGAGGCAAGCGAAGAGCCAGAGCAACGACAACGTCTGGAAACACACTGGCTTGCGCTTGGCCCGAGCACGATCGCTGAGGATATTCGTGGAGCATGCCGCGACATCGCAGGTAGCAGCCTGATCGCAGTCAACCCTGCCCTGGTGCAATACGACCAACAGCTAGGCTTTCGTTTTGAGGTAGGAACGCCGGCTGAAGTGGCCGAAACGACCAGACCGCAACGCCACGGTGATGACTTTGGCCCGATCCAGCGTGAAACGTACCGTGAGCATATTGCCGGTCTCTACCGTGTCTACACAAGCACATTACGTGACCAGACTGCAGCAGTGCAGCGTCGGTTCGAAAGCCACCTTGGTCTCGACTCAGGCCACCTTGATCGGGCCATTCGGCTGATGTTTGCCGTTCACGACCTGGGCAAACTGGATCAGGTGTGGCAAGCATGGGCGCATACCTGGCAAGTGCGCGTCACGCAACTACGCAAGGATAAAGACCTATGCATTGATGCTGCGTATATGGCGGCCCACACCGACTATGACAGCCAGACTGAGTGGGCTGAAAACAACGCCATTCAGCCCCGACGACCACCGCATGCTGCGGAAAGTGCGCGTGCGGCTTGCGATCTCATCGGGGCAATGGCTGGAAACTGCGATGCACTTCATGTCGCACTTATGACAGCGATTGTCTGCCATCACAGTTCAACCTTCCGCTACCATCACGGCCCGTTCAAACCAGTTTCACAGCATGCCCGCACCGCCTTTAACGAAGCCATGCACCAGGTTGGCCTCATCAATGACCCGGTATTACTAGCTGCACGCAAAACTGTTGCCTGGCAAGGCTTTGAAGCCGCTGAAGGCTTGAGCGACCATCTTATTCGCGTGGATCGCCGCGATCAGGTGATCCTCTATTTGCTCCTGGTACGAATCCTGCGGCTTGCTGATCAGCATTCGCAAGATTCATAAAAATTCGAAAGGGTATGACATGCCAACAGTGACCCAACTCTGCATTCCGATGACGACAACCCCGGTAGCAGCGTTGCTGGCGGCTGCGGGGGTGGCAAGGTGGTTTGCGGATGCCCTGCGCGACATCACCGGCGATGGTGGAGATGTCCGGATAGCAAACGCCGGGCACAGCATCATTGTCAGCACGGCTAGGGTGGTGAGTCGTGAACAACTCCGTCAGGTGCCCTATCGTGACCCGACAATGAGATGGATTCAGACTGACAAGACAGGCTCGCCGCCGGCTGATTTGCCCGTGCTTGACTATGAAGCCGAGAAACGGCACAACAGCGACTACTACCAGGAGCTTGAGCGTTATCGCAAGCTCAAGATCAATGTAAAGACCTTGCCATCAGATGAACGCAATGCACTTGAACAAAAAGCTCCGCGTCCTTACTGGCCGGTCGCAGTAAAAATCAATCAGATGAGCGCGCTGAATGCCTATAACAAAGCGGTTGAGGCATGGGCTGCGTGCCGCCCGATCTACCCTGAGTTGATTGATCTCATCTGGACACTTTTTAGCGGCAAGCCCGGTGCAATTGAGCAAGCCCAAGAGGCCTGGGTGCAACTGGCAAAGACTCACGGGCTTGAGCATAAAGCCTTGCTTTCGGCGACCCAGGTGGTCAATCCAGAACAGGGAAAGGGGGCAAATCGTGCGAAGGCTGATGCGCTGACGATTGGCGGGCGGGAAAGCTTCTGGTTACTCGAATACTTCAAGTTTGCTGGTCTCTTTGATGCCGCTTTACCGCGAACCGTGCAGAGCAAAAAAGATCGCAAAACGTACATTGTGATCCCGTCAGCCGAAGGCATCGAACTACACTGGCATGACACGATTTTCAAGCAATTTCAGCAACAATTCTGGGCTGGCACGGCGATCAAAATGGATATTCAGGCCGCCTTGCGTTACACCGATGCGATGCTGGCCCAATGGGAAGGGGCCATGCTTAGTAGTGGTCGCCAACGCAAACCCTCAGACCTGATTCAAGGCTTTGCCGTTGTGGCGTACAAAGACCTTGGCAGTGCCTTTGCCGTGATGAATGTTTCCACGATCAATCTGCCTGATTGGATCGCGGCACCTGAAGAGGTGAGTGCAATCCAGCATTGGCGTGATGAAGTTGACCAGCACCAACGCATTATTGGTGCGCTGGAAGAGAAGTTTTCTGAGGAAGAGCATCTGTTACGTCACTACCGCGACTTTCTTTCCAGCCGCGACCCGAACCTGACGGCTTTTTTCGCCTTTACTACGGGCTATGCCAGCCATGTTATGAGCAAAATGAGCAAGCGGCAACCAGTGCGCCGCTTCACGATCAACACTTTGGAGGTGATCATTATGGCAAACGACAACCGGCGCGAAAAACCCCTTGCCCCGATCCTGGAGACCCAAGGCTTTCGCAACATTGCGACCGCAATTCGTCGGAGTACGGTGATTCCACAGTATCAAAAGACGAAAGGTGACACACCGTATGATGTCCGTTACGGTCTGGCCGATGATTTGCGCCGCAAAGCACGCAATAATGCCGAATTTATGCGTGCCCTCAGCGAGTTTATGCAACAGTACAATCAGGAAAATAAGCGCATCTTTGCTCGGGAGAAGCGCCCGGTACGCGCTGATATTACCACCGGCGATATCACCGACATTGTCAATTTGATCGACGAGTACGATGCTCCCACGGTTGCGAATCTTCTCATTGCCTATGGCTATGCCCGTGACCCCAAGACGCCGGATGCGGTTCATGAAGAGAGCGATGCGGCAACAAGCGAGCCTGAACTTACATCCGAAGAGCCCACCGCAGAAACGCATGAGAATCAGCCCTTTTAGTTTGAAGGAGAACCCCAGACCATGACTACGCACATCTATTCGCTTGCCCTTGCGATCAATGCCACGCTCGATATGCACAATCTCAATAATGAAGGCAACGAAGGCAACCAGCTTCAGACGCGCATGGTTGATATTGTTGGTGCCGACGGCAACCTCTACAATGTCAATGCAATTAGCGGTGATATGCTCAAACATATCCAGGCCGAGCACCTGTTCAACCTGGCACGCCAGCGCAACTTGCCACTCTGCGCGGGTTGCAAACTCTTCAATCCTAACCGAATCAATGCTGATCAGGATTTCATTACCCGAACTAAAGGGAAGACGGATGTCGAAACGCTAGATGAACTCTTGCGTCTGTGCGCGATGGATGACCTTGAAGGCATCCTGATCACCGAGGGGGGACGCTCGATCCCGCGCAAGAGCGTGGTTGAATTTGGTTGGGCCGTGGGCATTCCTGACATAACACGCGAAGGCCATAACCAGAGCTTCTTTCACGTCAAGTATGCGACGGAGCGCAGTGAAGGCAAACGGAAAGAAGAGGCGGCCACCCGCGTGCAAAAAGGTACTGGTGGTGATGAGGGCAAGACTGGTGGCGCGAATTTGGGTCAGGCGATTTTTCACCGCCCTGCGTCAAGCGGCAAATACGCCATTGTCTGTCATCTCGAAATAGGGCGCATAGGCTACAACGACATTGCCCAACGCTACGCCATTTCTGAAGAAGAGCGTGCTGAGCGTACTCGTGCGCTGCTTGAGAGTGTGCTGCATACCTTTGTCCAACTCAACGGTGCCATGCGTTCAGCGCAACTGCCGCACCTTGTCGCGCTCGAAGGTGCGCTCGCGTACTCAACAATGCTGTTGCCTGCACCGCTGATCAGCCCGATCACCGATGACTACCGCGATCAGATGAGCCGTGTTGCCCGGGCAGTGGGCGGTGAACAGGGTATTGTCGTCGAAAACTTTGACTCACTTGGGCACCTTGCCGAGCAGATTCAGAGCCTCGCACAATCGGCACGGCCATACGCGCTCGAGCCAGCGTAGGAGTTACAGCCATGTGGATCTACGCTGTCTATCAACCAGTAGCGCTCTTTTCGCTCAAACCAGCGATGGCAACCTCGTCTGGCGGCAAGACACTGTTGTGCCCAACACCCTTTGCCTTGAAAATGGCCCTGCTTGATGCCGCCCTGCGCACACAGGGTCTCGCAGCAGGTGAACGGCTCTGGCCGCTGATCAGGGATATGCGCCTACAAATTGCCTTGCCCTCACATATCGTAGTCATCAATACCTTTACCAAGATTGTTCGCCCAAAAAAGGGCGGGTCAAGCGATGATAATGGTAGTGGCCTCTTGACACCGCTGGGCAATACCATTGCCTATCGTGAATATGTCAACTACAGTGGCCAATTTGCGCTGGCACTTCAGCCAGTACAAAGCAAAGCAGCACCATCATCGATCATTGATCTGCTAACCCAGATCAACTACTTTGGCAAACGGGGTGGCTTTGTCCAGTTAATGCAACCACCCAAAGTCTACGACAATGACGATCTCCCATCAGATCAGAAATGGGTTATGCTTACCGAAGACCAACCAGCCTTTCAAGCGAGTGGCACGCTTCAGATGCTTGATGACTGTGGATCGAAGCTTAGCTTTGAGCAAGTCAATATCTACAGTTCGAAACGCATCACCCTTGGCAAAGACCGTCTGCTCCGTCACATTGTGCTTCCGTATCGCCTGGAGCGCAGCAGTCGTGGTTTTAGTATGTATACACAGATAGCGATGCCATAACCATGCACCACCACCGTCGTACCATCCGCTTAGCTGGCTATGACTATCGTCAGGCCGGGGTCTATTTCATTACGATCTGCACCCATCAACGTACCCACCTCTTTGCTGATCCAATGCTTCGCCACATTGCCGAGCAACAATGGGCCGCCCTCGCTCACGCCGGTGAACGTGGTCAGCGCAAAGGGCGGGTGAAGATCGATGCCTTCGTCGTCATGCCCGATCATATCCACGGGATCATTGTCATCACCGATCGCGATGATCCCGTGGAAATCAATAGCAACACGGGTGATGATACGCCCCCGGGTGATGGCACGCCCCCGGGGAGGGCGCAGCAGCATACGGATGGGGGTGTGTCGCCGGGTGGCCCAGGGGCTGCTGCGCCCCTACATTGGGCAACCACCACCCCGATGACCGGCCCCACCCCGACGATCGCGGCGGCACCGGGTGACGCCCCGGCGATCGCGGCGGCATCGGGTGACACCCGGGCGATCGCGGCGGCATCGGGTGACGCCCCGACGATCGCGCCGATATCGGGCGATGGCACAACCCCACCACCGGGATG
The DNA here is from genome assembly GCF_004762035.2 of Candidatus Chloroploca mongolica. Classification (GTDB taxonomy): domain Bacteria; phylum Chloroflexota; class Chloroflexia; order Chloroflexales; family Chloroflexaceae; genus Chloroploca; species Chloroploca mongolica. Next base: position 19,939 of record NZ_SIJK02000032.1, read on the forward strand.
GGCAGAACATGTAGGGGCGCAGCAGCCCATGGCCCCCTCGTCCTTGGAGGCCCATCCGTATGCTGCTGCGCCCACGGCCCCGTCGTCTTTCAAGGCCCATCCTGCGCCCACGGCCACCTCGATGACCGAACCCACCCCGCGAACCGCCACCATATCGGTCGGCGGCCTTGGGATGGGGCACGATCCCACCCCGGCGATCGCGCCACCACCGGGGGTCGATACGACGCCGGGGCGGGCGCAGCAGCCTACGGATGGGGGTGTGTCGCCGGGTGGCCCAGGGGCTGCTGCGCCCCTACATCGGGCAACCACTGCCCCGGTGACCGGCCCCACCCCGGCGATCGCGGCGGCACCGGGGGGCGACACGACGATCGCGCCACCACCGGGGGGCGATACGCCCCCGGGGAGGGCGCAGCAGCTTACGGATGGGGGTGTGTCGCCGGGTGGCCCAGGGGCTGCTGCGCCCCTACATCGGGCAACCACTGCCCCGGTGACCGGCCCCACCCCGGCGATCGCGGCGGCACCGGGGGGCGACACGACGATCGCGCCACCACCGGGGGGCGATACGCCCCCGGGGAGGGCGCAGCAGCATACGGATGGGGGTGTGTCGCCGGGTGGCCCAGGGGCTGCTGCGCCCCTACATTGGGCAAACGCCGCCTCGGTGACCGAACCCACCCCGGCGATCGCGGCGGCACCGGGTGGGCTTGCGTTGACCGAGGGGATGTCCAATGTTTCGGCGTTGGGGATCAATGTAGAGCCGGGATCGTTGGGGGCGATTGTGCGTTCGTTTAAGGCGGCGGTTGCGCGACGGGTCAATGCGCGTCGTAAACAGCCTGGGGCCGCTGTGTGGCAACGTGGCTATTATGAACGCATTGTGCGTGATCAAGCTGAATTCGATGCTATCCGTCAGTATATCGAGGATAATCCACGTCGTTGGGCTGAGGCACGCGATCGGCTCGATCACCTTTTGAACAGGATGCAACAACAACGCTGAGGAGTCTGCGGTTATGACGTTGACGACCCATCATTTGACTTTTACGGCAACTGCGCTGACCCCTGTGGCGCTCGGTGAGCAGAGTGGCTCTGCGGTGCGCGGTGCATTGGCTGGGGCGCTCTGGGAACGCTTTTGTGCGAATCGGGAGGCTCCAACGTGTGATCGGTGTCCTCTTCTCGAGGTTTGCCCGGTGGCGGCGTTGCTGGCGCCTATGCGGAGCGAAGATGAGAAGGGCGGCGATCAGCGCCCTCGTCCGTATGTGGTGCGCCCCCCTCGTGAAGGGGCGCGTACCTATCAACCCGGTGAGACGCTTCAGTTTGGCTTGGCCCTCTTTGGTACGGCTGCGTCGCTCTTTCCATATGTGGTGATGGCTGCGCACGAACTTGAACGTGGTGGGCTCGGCATACCCCTGGCCCAACTCGGTCGCCGTCGCGGTCAACTGCGGCTTAGTTCGATTGAAGCGGTTGATCCGCTGTCCGGTCTCCACCAAACGCTCTACAGTGATGCGGCTGGGCAGGTACGCCAGCCCGGCCTGGCGATCAAGGCTGAAGATGTGCGTGCATTTGCTCAGTCACTTTCGGATAAAAAGGTGTCTCTTATTTTGCATACTCCGATGCGCTTGATCGAGCAAGGTCACTTGCTCAAACAGATCGCCTTGCGTCCGTTGTTGCAGCGCTTGATGCGACGTCTCGATGATCTTTCGCTGGCTTATGGCGACGGGGCGCTTGGCATCGATTTTCGGGCATTGCTTGATCTGGCTGAGCAGGTAGAGGTTATTGACGATCGCACGCGTTGGGTTGATCTTGTCAGTGCGAGTTCGCGCACCCAGCGTCGTACTCCCATCGGCGGGTTGATCGGTCAGGTGACGTTTGCTGGCGAGCTTGGTCCATTGCGTGAGTTGCTCGTCTGGGGGTCGCTTGTTCATGTGGGCAAGAATGCGGTCAAAGGCGATGGTTGGTATTCGTTTGCGACACCGTAGTTGCGTTGTATGAGGGCTGGCTTGCTCCCTTTCAGACCAGGTTGAAGTTGCACGTGCTTGCTGCACCTTAACAAATCACCTTCTCTTTTTCGGCTCGTGATTGAGCACGGGTGATTGTACCCGCCGATTCAGGAAAGAGCGAGGAAGCTATGCATCTCTTTGTCCAGGAAAAAGGTGCGTTTATTGCCAAGCACCAGGGACGTCTGCGCGTGATGAAAGCGAAAGATCGGCTCAACGAGGTGCCCTTACTCCATTTGCAGCAGGTGCTTATCAATGGCGGAGGGGTGAGCATTAGCAGTGATGCCATTCGCGCATGTGCCGAAGAGGGCATTCCGATCCATTTTGTTAGTTCAAATGGCACACCACATTCCAGTCTTTACAGTGCTGGTCTCACTGGTACCGTACTAACCAGGCGTGCCCAACTACGGGCGTATGATGGCGAAGCAGGCCTTGCGTTGGCGCGCGCTTTTACGCTTGGCAAGCTACAGAATCAGGCCAATCTGCTGCGCTACGTCGCCAAATATCGCAAAGAGGCTGATCCAGATCTGCATGCGGCGCTGACGGTGGTGGCGAGCGAGGTTGTTGATAGTCTGCAGGCGGTGCGGGACTTGCAGGGGGTCAGTGTCGAAGCGTTACGCGACCGTTTGATGGGCATTGAAGGGCGCTATGCCGCACGCTATTGGGGCGCACTTGCCCCGCTGGTGCCTGCCGAACTTGCCTGGCCTGGGCGTGAAACGCAGGGGGCGGCTGACGCCTTTAACCAGGTGCTTAACTATGGGTACGGGGTTTTGTATGGACAAGTGGAACACGCAATTATTTTAGCGGGCCTTGATCCCTATGCCGGTCTTCTCCATGCTGATCGCCCCGGCAAACCGAGTCTGGTTCTTGATCTGATTGAGGAATTTCGTCAGGCGGTTGTTGATCGCACCCTGCTCGGGCAAGTTACCCGTGGGTGGAGCATCGGGCGAGACGAAGATGGACGGCTTGATGCCGATACACGTGAACGCATTGTGACCCGGGTGCTCGAACGCCTTGAATCGAGCGAGGCCTACGAAGGCAAACGGCAACCACTGCGGCACATTCTGCAATGTCAGGCACGCCATATTGCCACCTTTGTACGCGGCGAACGCGAAGCGTATCAACCCTTTGTTATGGGATGGTAGTTATGCAGTGTCTGCTCATCTACGACATTCCACATGACGGCACCCGCCAGAAAGTCGCCGACGCCTGCCTCGATTATGGCTTACAGCGGGTGCAATACAGTGCGTTTGTTGGCGATCTGAGCCGCACGCACCAGCGTGCGCTCTTTGGCGAAATCACCAGGCGGGTCAAAGGCCGCTCGGCCAACATTCAACTCTTCCCGCTTGATGAGCGAAGTTGGAGCGGACGGCGCGTCTTGACCCAGGAGGGCAAAGATGGATAAGGTACTGCTTGAAGTCACTGATCTCAAACAGTGGCGTTACTGTCCACGCATCGTCTGGTACCGGTACTGCACCCCTGCGATACGACCGGTCACTGCGCTGATGGATCAGGGACGAACAAACCATCAGGCGGAAGAAGGTCGAGAAGAGCGGCGCTCATTGCGGATGTACGGCCTTAAAGCAGGCGAGCGACACTTTGACGTACGGCTCCGTTCCGAGGGTCTGGGCTTACGGGGTCGGGTTGACCTAGCGATTGCCGTACCAGACCGCACCAGTCCAGGTGCACAGGCAGTGGTGGTTGAATACAAAGACAGCGAAGCGCCTACCGGAAGCCATTTCAAACTCCAACTGACGGCCTACGCCTTGCTGGTCGAAGAAGCATGGCAGATCCCGGTAACAGGGGGCTGGATCTACAAAATTCCGCTGCGCCAGGCCGAAGCGATCAAACTCACGACGAGCCTGCGCACCCAGGTTACCACCACTGTTGCGACGATCCAGGCAGCCATCGGTGGCGAGCACATGCCTGATGCCCCAGCCAATCGTCGGCCATGCATCACCTGCGAATTTCGTCGTTTTTGCAACGACGTTGTCTAAACAGGCAAGCTTTAGCGCACAGTGGACATCCCTTGACGCCCCTATCGGCAACGCGTGAGCGCATCAAACCGCGCTCACGCAGAGCCAGAGACAGTTCCAGAAGCCTCCAAGAGAGGTCGTGTCGCAAGTCAGTGCTTGACCCAGGCAAATTGGCCCATCGCAAAAGCACCTGTCAAGCAATCGCGCCTCATCTAGAGCATCAGGATACGTAAACCGAGGGCTCGCAACTTTACAGCGTTGGGCAACAAAACCCAAGTTGCGAAGAACGGACTTGAAAGGGCGCAAAAACGTCCTATAATGACAGCACAGGAAAGCATATGACGCAACAAAACACACCTTCCCGGCATAAAAGACCTCCGCAGCCCCCAATCAAGGTCGGGGGTTCCGCACCATCGGCTCAAGGTTGAGCACTGAAACGGCAAGCGTGGCGCGGTTTGACGCCCGCTGCGTCTGGGTTCCGCACCATCGGCTCAAGGTTGAGCACTGAAACCGTGGCGCACGGCGATGCGAGCGAATTGCTTGGCCTGGTTCCGCACCATCGGCTCAAGGTTGAGCACTGAAACATTAACAAGCTGGTGTAGGCGCGGTGCCAGTCGGCGGTTCCGCACCATCGGCTCAAGGTTGAGCACTGAAACAGAGCCACGCGGTGAGATCGGCGATCATCGTCATCGGTTCCGCACCATCGGCTCAAGGTTGAGCACTGAAACACGCACGTCACTGCGTCGCGTTGGTTGCGCCTGGTGGTTCCGCACCATCGGCTCAAGGTTGAGCACTGAAACTTCGAGCGCGACAACGCGGCGGCAACGCTTGCCCTGGTTCCGCACCATCGGCTCAAGGTTGAGCACTGAAACGCGCTTGATCTTTGCCCGCTCCCCCGCTCGCCAGTGCGGTTCCGCACCATCGGCTCAAGGTTGAGCACTGAAACTTGCGGTGGGAGATCAGCGCCGCTGGTGCGCCTGCGGTTCCGCACCATCGGCTCAAGGTTGAGCACTGAAACGCCCCTGAAGGTGTGGCGTTACCGACGAACGATGATGGGTTCCGCACCATCGGCTCAAGGTTGAGCACTGAAACGCTTAATCCTGATGATTGGCTGGTGTTTGGCGACAGGTTCCGCACCATCGGCTCAAGGTTGAGCACTGAAACTTGAGCGGCGTGGGGTGGATGTGAGCGGCAAAGCCGGTTCCGCACCATCGGCTCAAGGTTGAGCACTGAAACCTTATTACCAGCGTTGCCGCAACGTGGACGGCAAGTGGTTCCGCACCATCGGCTCAAGGTTGAGCACTGAAACCAATGACCGTGAAGAGCGCAATGGCGGGCCTGGTCGGGGGTTCCGCACCATCGGCTCAAGGTTGAGCACTGAAACAGCCGAGGCCGCGCGCCTGGCCGCCAAAGTAGACGCGGTTCCGCACCATCGGCTCAAGGTTGAGCACTGAAACTTGCGCCTCGTGCGTGCAACGCCTGCGCAATGGGGTTCCGCACCATCGGCTCAAGGTTGAGCACTGAAACGCCCAAACACGACGCCTCCGACCAAGCACCCCGCTGGGTTCCGCACCATCGGCTCAAGGTTGAGCACTGAAACTGGCTTGCGGCGTTCGTGGCGACGGACGAAGATGCCGGGTTCCGCACCATCGGCTCAAGGTTGAGCACTGAAACAGCGCTATGGCGTAGGCTGTGGAACGTGACGCGGGGGGTTCCGCACCATCGGCTCAAGGTTGAGCACTGAAACGTCTTTTATGATCACGCCCTCGGCAGCATCAAATCGCGGTTCCGCACCATCGGCTCAAGGTTGAGCACTGAAACTCAGTTGTGGGCCGAGTTGAAAGCAGCGTATCGCACGGTTCCGCACCATCGGCTCAAGGTTGAGCACTGAAACGTTCTAAATGAACGGCTGTACGCTTTCTATACAGGTGGTTCCGCACCATCGGCTCAAGGTTGAGCACTGAAACGATCCGCTGGCTTGCTATCGGGTGGCACTTGCAACAGGGTTCCGCACCATCGGCTCAAGGTTGAGCACTGAAACACGTTCCACCTGTGACCGGATCCGCCGTGCCAGGCGGAGGTTCCGCACCATCGGCTCAAGGTTGAGCACTGAAACTAGTGACGACGCAGACAGCGCGGGGCCAGTCCCCGCGGTTCCGCACCATCGGCTCAAGGTTGAGCACTGAAACGCCCGGTGTGTCACCACCGAGCAGGCCACACCAAAGGGTTCCGCACCATCGGCTCAAGGTTGAGCACTGAAACACGTTTGCCGACATCCGTGATACCTGCTTTGAAGGGGTTCCGCACCATCGGCTCAAGGTTGAGCACTGAAACGACGAAAGCACCGTCTATTGTTGGGATCAAGCAGGGGTTCCGCACCATCGGCTCAAGGTTGAGCACTGAAACTGGCTCCATTGCTCGCCTGAACGTCGGCACGGTATTGGTTCCGCACCATCGGCTCAAGGTTGAGCACTGAAACTACCTCAGTGGCGACGTGTCCAACCGGATCAGCCTGGGTTCCGCACCATCGGCTCAAGGTTGAGCACTGAAACAAGCGAGGCATCGGCAAGGCCGAAGCTGGCGTTACTTGGTTCCGCACCATCGGCTCAAGGTTGAGCACTGAAACGCTGTACGCGGCGTACCTTGCCGAGACGTTGACGGAGGTTCCGCACCATCGGCTCAAGGTTGAGCACTGAAACACCGCAAGGGCAGGGTGGCACTTTGCATATACGAGGTGGTTCCGCACCATCGGCTCAAGGTTGAGCACTGAAACGTGACACAATACCCTGATGTGCCTATTCATACCGGAGGTTCCGCACCATCGGCTCAAGGTTGAGCACTGAAACTGGAGCGGCTGCATATTCGTGGTGTGCCACTCGTGCGGTTCCGCACCATCGGCTCAAGGTTGAGCACTGAAACCTGCCAATCAATCCATTGCTGGCGAACTTCGCCAATGGTTCCGCACCATCGGCTCAAGGTTGAGCACTGAAACCTCACGGCGTACAATGCGCAGGTGACACCATGACGAAGGTTCCGCACCATCGGCTCAAGGTTGAGCACTGAAACTGCCGTATGAAACGAGCAAGCGCATCATTCGCTATGCGGTTCCGCACCATCGGCTCAAGGTTGAGCACTGAAACATGTCGCCAGCGCCCCAACCTTCGATCTGGTCTATCGGGTTCCGCACCATCGGCTCAAGGTTGAGCACTGAAACAGGTGCCGCTCCGCTTGCTGTTGCCCACGGGCGGACGGTTCCGCACCATCGGCTCAAGGTTGAGCACTGAAACTTTGCGGTGTAGTAGCGCCCCGGCCTGCTCAGGCTCTGGTTCCGCACCATCGGCTCAAGGTTGAGCACTGAAACATCTGATTGTGGCCGAAACGGAAAGCAACGTCCTTGCGGTTCCGCACCATCGGCTCAAGGTTGAGCACTGAAACACTTCATACGTTAAGCTACCATCGTAATCACTAACGTTCCGCACCATCGGCTCAAGGTTGAGCACTGAAACGGCAAGGCCGCCGGGTTATCCTTGCGCCTGATGGGGAGGTTCCGCACCATCGGCTCAAGGTTGAGCACTGAAACGTCGGGTTGTGCTGCGCCCCAAGCAAGCGCAGCGTCGGGGTTCCGCACCATCGGCTCAAGGTTGAGCACTGAAACGCCGAACTCGACACGGCGGTGCTTGAGCGCGGCGGGGTTCCGCACCATCGGCTCAAGGTTGAGCACTGAAACGCGTTACTCACCCGGACGGCCTTGCGGCCCGCCGCGGGTTCCGCACCATCGGCTCAAGGTTGAGCACTGAAACTGCGTCTCGCAGCGTGCTACGACGCGCAGCTTGAGGGTTCCGCACCATCGGCTCAAGGTTGAGCACTGAAACAAAGGAATGATACCAGATGAAACAGTCGAAACAGACGTTCCGCACCATCGGCTCAAGGTTGAGCACTGAAACTGGATAAGCGAGACGATCCGCGGATCGTTCAGCGCGGGTTCCGCACCATCGGCTCAAGGTTGAGCACTGAAACCAAACCGGGCGGCGTCGGTCAGCGTTGCGGCGATCGTTCCGCACCATCGGCTCAAGGTTGAGCACTGAAACCAAACCGGGCGGCGTCGGTCAGCGTTGCGGCGATCGTTCCGCACCATCGGCTCAAGGTTGAGCACTGAAACGCAAACTCAAAGACGCGCAACCCGTGCTCGATCGCGTTCCGCACCATCGGCTCAAGGTTGAGCACTGAAACGCGACGGGCAGCAGCGCGGGCGCGGTGAGCCTGAGGTTTCGCTCCATCGGCTCAAGGTTGAGCACTGAAACGCTATGCGCTGCCCTGGGCTACGCCCGGATCTGCGTATGGATCGCTCCGTGGTGCGCGCCCGGTGATCAATTGCTCTGTGATTGCCATCGATCACACCAGATATGCCTACGGGCGTGGATTGCGTTCATTAGAGGAGGATCGCACCACCATCATGCCGGTGGGCGCAGCAGCATACGGGTGAGGATCACACCCACGGTGGCCCATGGGCTGCTGCGCCCCTACGCCGGACGACGGCATCCGCTATGACCACGGTGATCGCCCCATCTCCGCCGTGCCCGTGCCATCCCCGCCACCCCATCGCCAGCCCATGGCCGTCGCTGCGGTGCCCCGCCCGTGCCTTCCCATGGCCGTCAGGCCGAAGCACGCGCCCCACACGCCGCCCCATCGCCATCCCCCCGTACGGGCACGGCGCCGCCGTGCCCCGACGCCATCCCATCGCCATCCCCCCGTACGGGCACGGCGCCGCCGTGCCCCGACGCCATCCCATCGCCATCCCCCCGTACGGGCACGGCGCCGCCGTGCCCCGACGCCATCCCATCGCCATCCCCCCGTACGGGCACGGCGGCGCCGTGCCCCGACGCCGCCCCATGGCCGTCACCGTGCCCCATCGCTGCTGCGATCTGCTGCCGTGGACATGAAACGCCCCTCGGTGACCGTCGCATCGGCGTTCAATCCGGGGCAGGTGGTGCCACCAATGCGCCAGGGGCGCAGCAGCATACGGGTGAGTGCCACCGTGGGTGGCACTCACCCGTATGCTGCTGCGCCCCTACTTGGTGTAATCAGGGTAGGATCGCGGGCGGATCGCGGCTGGATCGCGGCTGGATCGCTGGGGCTTGTAGACTGGGCCGCATACCCATTGTTGTTTCAAGCCAGGATCTGCTGGCGCAAGGTTGGCTCGTTCCTGGCCCATCAGAACTGTTGTGTGTCTGCGGGTGAGGCCTGGCAAGCGATACCTGGTGCCCTGATCTACCGACTGCAAGGTAGGAGTCCTGCTATGGATCCACTCGAGCGATCAACGCACTCGTTTGTGGTGCGAGTGTGGCGTGAACGTGGAGTGGGTCGCAATGGGCGCGATGGCTGGCGAGGGCAGATTGTTCATGTTCAGGATAATACGCGTCAGTCGTTTCGGCGTCTGGAAGAAGTGAGCCTCTTTCTTGCGATCTATCTGATCCGGCTCGGGGTGTATCCAGGCCATAGTTACTGGTTGTTGCGTGTGCTGGCCCCTGGTTTTCTGCGACGTGTGTCCAGGCAGAAGTGATTGTTATGGCAAATGTACTGGCAATCCATTCGGTCGGGTATTCGCTGATCGGTTATTTGCGGCAAGCTTATCGGAATAGTAGCCTCAGGGATCAGCATCCTTGCGCGTTTCGCTTGATTTCGAGTGGAGAACTGGCCGATCCGACGAGCATTCAGACTGATTCGACGGCGACGCTGACGCTCTATCTGTATCGGGTGACGATGAATGAGCATCGGCGGAATGCGCCACGGTCAAGTGATAGCGCCCGTCGCCCGTTGCCACTTTCGTTGAATTTGCACTATCTGTTGACGGTGTGGGCTGAGAGTGCGATGGCTGAGCACAACATTGTGGCGTGGGCGATGAGTCAGTTTGCACAGGAGGCTACCTTTGGCCGGACGCAACTCTCGGCGGAGGCTGGTTGGCAGCCTGATGATTTGATTCAGGTGATTCCGGAAGAGTTGACGATTGAGAGTTTGATGCGGATCTGGGATGCGTTGGAGCCGACGTATCGTTTGAGTTCTGGCTATATTGCGCGGGTTGTGCGCATTGATCCTGATGAAGAAGAGGAGCATCGTCCGGTGGTGGCAACTGATTTCAGGTATGAGGCGCTGGATGATTGAAAGGGCCTTATGCACACACTGTTGAGCCGTGCGCCGAGGGCACGATGCCCTTGCTGTCAGGATAGTGGTGAAGCGTTACAGGGGTGGTGCCGTGATTGATCGCGTTGTGCATCGGGTGCTGGGGGCGGTGCGGTTGGTTGATGCGACGGTGGCGCAGCTTGAGGGGGTGAGTCGCCAACTTGTGGTGACTGAACCGGTGGCGATCAGGGCGGCGGAATTGACGTTTCGGCGCAATCGGCGCAATTACTATGTGATTCACCGTAGTTCGCACCCGCTCTTGCGTGCGCACCATGACCAGTTTGAGGCACCGCCAGCGCTGCCGGCGATCGGTAGTCTGAGCTTTGCGGTGGAGGTGGTGCCGTCAACAGGGAGCTACCTGCCGCGGGTGGCAACCATTGCTTTGCCACGCGATCCTGATCCGGCGGCGGTGAATAGTCTGTTTACCCCGCTTGATCTGAGGCTGTACCGTGCGCCGACGGCCGTGCCGCTGGCTGGATGGGGGGCGGTGCGGGTGACGGTGCGTGATGCTGAGGGCGCAGGGGTGCCGGGGGCGCTGGTGCGGGTGGTGGCGGCTGATGATGCCACCAATCTGATGGGGGAAGGCATCACGGAGTGGCGAGGACGCGCCCGTGGCGAGGCGCTGGTGCCGATTGCGAAGATCCCAACAACCAGTGTGGCGGCGAATGGAACAGGGCCGGTGATCAGCCAGGGAATCGCGATTGCGATCCAGGCGTTTTACCATCCCGGGTTTGACCCTGAGACAGCGTTGCCTGACCCTGACGATCTTGAAGCCCGACGGCAAATCCTTGTTGCGGCCCCAGATCCTGATGCGCTTGGTGCTTTCCTGGTAGCGTCGGGGGTGGTCAACCGGGTGATTCGTGCGGGAGAGGTGATCTATGTTGTTTTGTGACGACGTAGTGGTTCGTTGCGAAAGGATGAGGTGCTATGCCTGAATATCTGGCGCCTGGTGTCTATGTCGAAGAGACAAGCTTTCGCCCCAAGTCAATTGAAGGTGTAAGCACGAGTACCACGGCATTTGTCGGCCCGACGCGTAAAGGTCCGCTGAGCGGTACGCCCGAGGTGATGACCAGTTTTGGTGAGTTCACGCGGATGTACGGTGGGTTGAGCAATCTGTCGTTTGCCTCGGGGACCGATGCGGCCCCTGAGATGACGAACTATCTTGCGCATGCGGTGCGCAGTTTCTTTGAAAATGGGGGCGCACGGGTCTATATTGCGCGCACCTTCCAGCCCCGCATTGATGCGGCTGGGACGGTGACGAGTGCTGGCTTTGGGCAATCGGCGCAGTTTGTGACGACGGCGGGCGGCTTTACGGCGCAGTTTCGCTCACGCGAACCGGGCTCGGGGTATAACGGGGAGATCCGGGTGAGCGAGCGTTTGTCGCCGGCGAATGTGGCCACGATGGCGGCGGCACCGGATGGCTCGCTCTTGCGGATCGGCGGTGAGGTGATCGCCCGTTCCGCCACGCTTCGGGGGATCACGGGGCCGACGTTCTTCCTTACCCATAATGACCAGTTGACGCTGACCGCCACGGGGGTAGATGTCACCATCCAGTTTCAGGGAACCTCGGCGGTGGTGACTGGTTCGGCGCTGGCCGAGCCGGTGACGGTGCCTGATGATACGACGCTGGTAGTGACGGTCGATAGTATGGAGCAGACGATCAATCTGCCGGCGGGCGACCAGAGCATTGCGGCGCTTGTTGATGCGATCAATCGGTCGATCAGGTATGGGCGGGCCTGGATCGAGAATGGCAATCAGATCAGTCTGGGCACGGATCGGCACGGCACGAGTGCCACGCTGGCGGTGCAGGCGAATGATTTGCTTGGGTTTGCCGGTGGGGTGAGTAGCAATGGTGGCGGCAATGTCGCGAACCTGGAGCATGTAACGATTGCCGAGCTTCAGGCGCTGCTTGAGGCAGCCCGGCCCAATACGCTGCGGGTGACGATGCCGCCGAGTACGGGGCAGCTCACGTTTGCTACGGTTGCGACGGGCACGGCGGCGACGTTGCAGGCGCAGGATACGCCGGGTCGGACGGCGCTTGGCTTGCCGAGCGCAGTGGCGACAGGCGAGGATGGGGCGAATCCGAGCTACTTCCTCAAGACGAATGGAAGCTGGGCGTTTGTTGGCGGCGTCAACATTCCGGCACCCGATACAAGCCAACCCTTGACGACCACGGCCCATCTTGTGAGTGTCAATCTGGAGACCGAGGATGGCGATGGCAACCTGATGGCCTATGAAAATCTGGGCTTTGCCACAACCCATCCGCGGTATATCGGGGCTATTCTGCCACAAAGACCCTCGCGCAAAGCCGATGCGCTGCAAAATCTCTACTGGTTGCAGACGAATGGCACCAATGAACCCTTTGCCCTTTTTAATGGCTTGCTTGGTGGGGGAACCGAAAATACGATCCCGGTGGCGGGGGGCAATGACGGCGGCACGCCGGTTTCGAGCTCGATGACGGCAGGCGCGGTCTCGTACGAACGGGGCCTGGAAGTTTTGGAGATTATCGAAGATATTTCGATCATCGCGGCGCCTGGATCCAGTGGGTTTGACCCGAACGATACGGCGGATATCCTCTATCGTGATGTGCAAAATCGCCTGATCAGCCATGCCGAGCGGATGAAATACCGGATTGCGGTGCTTGACACGAAACCGGGCCTGACCGTTGGCGAAGTCCGCGAGGCCCGAGGCTTGATTGACAGCACCTATGCGGCGGTCTACTTCCCCTGGATCACGATTGCCAACCCGCTGGCGCGACCGGGCAACGACCTGATTCCCAAAGAGATCAACATTCCGCCATCGGGCGCCATGTCGGGCATCTATGCGCGTACCGACGTGCAACGCGGCGTCTGGAAGGCCCCGGCGAACGAGGTTGTGCGTGATGCGTTGCGCTTCGAGGTTGACGTCAACAAACGACAGCAGGACGTCTTGAATCCCGAGGGCATCAACTGTTTACGCTACCTGAGCGGGCGTGGCTATCGCGTCTGGGGCGCACGGACAGCCACCTCGGATCTGGAATGGCTCTATGTGAGCGTGCGACGCTACTTCATCTATCTCGAACGCTCGATTGACGTGAGCACGCAGTGGGCGGTGTTTGAGCCCAACGGACCAGACCTCTGGGCGAACATTCGCGAAACCGTGAGCAACTTTCTGTACGCCGAATGGCTGACTGGGGCGCTGCTTGGTGCCAGCCGCGAGGAGGCCTTCTTTGTACGCTGTGACCGGAGCACGATGACCCAGCAGGATCTTGATCTAGGGCGGCTGATCTGCGAGATCGGGGTGGCGGTCGTCAAGCCAGCCGAATTTGTCATCTTCCGGATTGGGCAGAAGACAGCGGATGCACGCGGATAGCGAGGAGGAACTTGAAGCATGGCAGAGCGCACTGTTCCCTACGGGGATTTCAATTATCTGGTCAAATTCGACGGCAACGAACTTTTCGGTGGCTTTTCAGAGGTCTCGGGCCTAGGGATGGAGATCGGAGTAGCCCAGTATCGAACGGGGAACGAAGCCGAGAATCACCCGCGCAAAATCCCTGGCATGACGACCGTGAGCGATATCACCTTGCGGCGGGGCATCATCAGTTCGGCGGATCTCTGGACCTGGCTTGACGATACGCGGCGCACCGGGCCAGTCGCGAAGAAGAACATCTCGATCACCTTGCAAGACGAAGCGCACAACGATGTACAGACCTGGTCATTGACGGGGGTCTTCCCGATGCGCTACAACGGCCCATCGCTGAATGCGCGGGGCGGGAGTGAAGTTGCGATTGAGGAGTTGGTGTTGGCGTGCGAGTCGTTCACGATCGAGTGAGTATTGTTATGAGCATTGCCAGCAGAGCTGGCAATGCTCATAGTAGATCCTTTTGCGGGCCTGTGGCCCCACAATTGCCAGGTGAATTGGTATGGTACGTGGGCTGAGTTTTGTTGATGACATTCCGGTGGTGGCGAGCGACCCGCATCGGGCGGATATTGCCTGTTTTGTCGGGTTTGTGGCGCAGCGCCGGGCTAGCGCTGGGGGCGAGGTGGTGCGTTGGCTGGCGGCCAGGGGTTGGCCGATGCAGACAATGGTGCCGCCGGTCGAGGCGACGGCCCGTGATGCGTTGCCTGCTTCGTTGACCCTGGTGGCACCGGCAAACCGGCTGACGGTCACGCTTGATGGTAGAACGCAGACGCTTGTTTTGCCGGTGGAGCCAATGACATCGACAAGGCTGGTACAGACGCTCAATAGCCTGATGGCGGGCGGGTACGCCTACACGGATGCGCAAGGGCGGCTGGTGCTTGGCAGTGATACTCAGGGCATGCGAGCGTCGGTGCAGGTGCGGCGCAATCCGGCGCTGGGGTTTGCGCTTGATACGAGGGTGGCGGGCGAGACGTTGCGCATCACGACGATCCCTGACCTGACGAATCTGCCGATCCCGATTGATACCTGGGATATGTTTGATCAACTCTTTGCGTGGGAGCAGCGGATCTTTGATGCGCAAGGAACAACTGGACACAGCTACCTCGGCGCGGCGGTACGCTCGTTTTTTGCGCAGGGTGGGCGCAAGTGTTATGTGGTACGGGTTGGTGATCCGCCGTGGTTGGAACCAGCGGCAGATCAGACGCGAGCAGATCGGCTGTACACCTTGATGAACCAGGTGATCCCGGGGTATCCAGACCGCATTGAGGTTGACCCGCTTGACCAGACGACCTGGAAGGGCGTTGCGCATGTGATGGGGTTGACTGATGTCTCGTTTGTTTGCCTGCCCGATCTCCCCGATCTTGTCAGTGCTGCTCGGGTCGCCAGTGAGCTACCGATGCCATTGCCAGGCCCCGAGGAGCGGTTTGTGGTCTGTTCGGAGCCGGTTGCGCCACCCGCCGATCGTGAAGAGGTTGCGATCCGTGCGCCGCGCTGCGATGACGATGGGTATGAGGCCTGGGCGCGCGCGGTGCGTCTGGTGGGCGATATGCTAGCGCGGTACCAGCGCGAGACGCACCTGGTCGCCGCGATCCCGTTGCCCGAAGCAGGCCATGCTGTGCAGCAGCATCCGCTTGGCGGGTTGGTGGCGAACGGGGAAGGCCCGTTGGCGCATCATCTGAATGATCGGGTGACCGGCATTGCAAGCGCCTTTGTGCAACTAGTGTATCCGTGGGTGAAGACGGCGGGCTCGGCGCGTTTGCCTGAACGCCTTGAGGTGCCTGATGCGGTTGTGGTGGGCCTGCTGGCGCGCAATGCGCTGGCGCGAGGAACCTACCAGAGCGCCGCCACGCTTAGGTTGGGCGATGTATATGACGTTGTGCCGGGGCTGCGGCGTGATCAGATGCAGGCGGCCGTCCTGGACAATCCAAGGCAAAGTGCGCAAAGCCACATCCTCGAAGAGCGCGTCACGTTGCTCGGCCCGACTCCGGCAGGCTTCCGGCTGCTCAGCGATGTGACCACCAGTCTGGACGAAAGCTACCGGCTGGCAAGCGTCAATCGCCTGATTGCGACACTGGTGCGCGCATCCCGACTGCTTGGCGAGAGCCTCGTCTTTGAACCGAGCGGCCCCTTGCTCTGGCGGCGGCTGCGGGAGCAGATGGAACACTTGTTACGCGGACTCTGGCGGCAGGGCGCATTGCGTGGTGACGCACCGGGTGATGCGTTTCAAGTGCGTTGTGATCGCAGCACCATGACGCAACAGGATCTTGATCAGGGACGCCTGATTGCCGAAGTCACCTTTACCCCGACGGTCAGCATTGAACAGATTCAGGTTGTACTGGCGCTTGCCGAAGGCGGGCAGGTTTCGCTGGTAGGAGGTCGTCGTGACTGACAGCAGCCCATCGCTAGAGGTGCCTCTGCACATCTTTCGGTTCAAAGTCGAATTTCAGGAAGCCTCGATTGATGAAGCGGTCGGCTCAGCCTTCAACCTGGTTGACGGGTATTTCAGTGAAGTTTCGGGCTTAGACGCGACGATGGAACCGAAAACGATCCGGGTGGGCGGGATGAACTATGGGGTGGTGCAGCGTCCGGGTCGGGTCAGTTTTGCGACGGTGATCCTGCGGCGGGGCATCACCACGCGGCGGCACTTGTGGCAGTGGTTTGAACTGATGCATGTGAGCGGGGCGTACAAACATCGCTTGCAAGTCACGATTACGCTGCAAGACCATAGTGGCGAGCCGCAGTTGAAATGGACGCTGGAGCGGGCCATGCCGATCCGCTTCAAATCGCCCGACTTGAATGCAATGACGGGTGATGACGTTGGCATTGAAGAGATTCATCTGGCGCATGAGGGGTTGAGGTACGAGGTGGTGTAGGGTCTGGGAGCTAGGGGCTAGGGTCTGGAGTCGGGGGTTGGGGGTCGCTCTCAGGTAGAGAGTTTTTGCGGGATGGTGTCCCAATGCGCTTTCCCCCCCACCCCCCCGGCCCCCCTCCCCCACAAGGGGGGAGGGGGGAGATGGGAGCCGAAAACCTGATGGGACTGCGCTCAAACTCCCCTCCCCCCCCTCGTGGGGGAGGGGCAGGGGGTGGGGGGGCAGGGCGTTGCCAGCCAAAAACTCTCTACCTGAGAGGTCGGAGGTCGGGGCTGTACGGGGCAATGCTTTGGCAGACCAATGCTCTTAGGCATGTTTCAAACGAGCTTGCCCGTTCGTGGTGATCGTAGTGCCGACTTCAGTCGGCTGAGGAAAAAGCCGACTGAAGTCGGCACTCCAAACGGTCAAGCAACCATGTCTTAGGCGCGAAGGCGCGAAGGAGGGGTGATGTCAGATACAAGCAATCCTGAGCAGGCGATCATCACTCCCATTTCGCAAGGGGCTGGTCAGGAGCTCGAAGCGGTGACGGTGCAATTCAATCCGGCCTCGCTCGAGTATAACCTGCGCAACAATATCGAGAAAAAGGGCCGTGGGGCACGGGCGCGCCAGCATGTGAGCCAGACGACCGCCACGCTGACGACGGAACTGATTTTTGATACGACGCATACTGGGCAAGATGTGCGGATTGAGACAGTCAAGATTGCGCGGTATTTGCAGCCGTATGATGATACGAAAAAGATACCGCCAACGATTCGTTTTGAGTGGGGCACCTTTGTTTTTGAAGGGTATGTCGAGTCGTACAAAGAGACGATCGACTTTTTTGCCGCTGGTGGCGTACCGTTGCGGTCGACCTTGAACGTGACCTTCACGAGCAAGGACAAACAGTTTGACACCCGTTCGGCGAACGAGAGCGAGGCGGCAAATGTAGGTCAGGGCTTGAGTGGGCTTGATAGTGCGGTTGTTGCGCCGGCTCCTGATGGGGGCGAAGACAACCCGACGGCAGGGAGCCCGGCGGACACGGCGGCACAAGGAGGCGATCCAGGGGCGGCACGGATGCTGGCGCTGGCGAATGGCCTGGAGAGCCTGCGTTTTCCGTCGGGGGCGTTGGCGGTCGGGGCAGGCGCAAGCATCGGCGCTGCGGCGGCCTTCTCGGCGGGCGCGTCGGCCTCGCTTGGCCTCAACGCAGGGATTTCCGCCGGGATCGGGGCGAGTGCATCGGCGGGTTTTGGCGCCGGGGCGAGTGCTGGGTTCGGGGCGAGTGCCAGCGCGGGGTTCGGGGCCAGTGCGTCGGCGGGGTTTGGCGCGGGGGCCAGTGCCGGGTTCGGGGCGAGTGCGAGCGCGGGCTTTGGGGCCGGGGCCAGTGCGGGCTTTGGGGCCGGGGCCAGTGCCGGGTTCGGGGCCGGGGCCAGTGCCGGGTTCGGGGCCGGGGCCAGTGCCGGGTTCGGGGCGAGTGCGTCGGCGGGCTTTGGGGCCGGGGCGAGCGCGGGCTTTGGGGCGAGTGCGTCGGCGGGCTTTGGGGCCAGCGCCGGGTTCGGGGCCGGGGCCAGTGCGGGCTTTGGGGCGGGGTTTGGCGCGGGGGCCAGTGCCGGTGGCGGGGCGATGTTTGGTGCAACGGCGTCGGCAGGGGTTACGGCGTCGGCGGGTGCCTTCAGCGGTCTTCAGCATACAACAAGCGTTAAAAAAACAACCTCTTTGAATACGAATAATATTATTAAAGGCAGCATTTCTTCAAATATTAGTACCGATCAGGGTGCAAGTTTCAAAGTTGGCGGCCAGGCCCATCTCGAAGGCTCGGCGAGCCTGAGTGCGAAGGTGAATGGCAACCTGAGCGCGAAGCTTCAGTTTGATGCGTGATGAGGGGTTGCGTCGCGGTTGTTTTGACGCAAAGGCGCAAAGGCGCAAAGGTTTTTTTGACGCAAAGGCGCAAAGGCGCAAAGGTTTTTTTGACGCAAAGGCGCAAAGGCGCAAAGGTTGTTTTGACGCAAAGGCGCAAAGGCGCAAAGGTTGTTTTGACGCAAAGGCGCAAAGGCGCAAAGGTTTTAGCGTAGGTGCGCGAACTTTTCGCGGCTTGGCGTGAGCTTCTTTGAAAAGTAGTGCGTCGAGAGGGGAGTGAAGCAACGATGAGTAGTAACGATGTTCGTTTTGATATGGTCGAGGGCGTTATTGGCGCAGAGCGGGCTGAACGCGGTGCGCGGGAAGGTGAGCAGGAGGAGGCGAGGGGTTTGCTGGAATTGCCGCCTGAGCAGGTGGCGCGGGCGTTGCGGCGGATGCAGCGGCGGCAGGCGCGGTTACGGGCTGATTAGATTTGACGCAAAGGCGCAAAGGCGCAAAGGGTGTTGATAGATGACAGAAGCTCCTCCAGATCTGGTGTATATGCGGCCAAGTGTGCGGGTCGCTGAGCAGGCCTATGCCAAAATTGAAGAACTGCTGATCGGGATGACGATGACCGAGCAGGAGGGCGGTCTGGCGGCCCTGGAGTTGCGGTACAGTGGCAAGGCAAGTGATACTGAAGGCGATGCCGATTATGCTTTTGAAGATGAAGAGATCTATCAATTAGGGGCTGAAATTCTGGTGGGTGCAGGCGATGTGAGTGCGCCAGAGGAGATCTTTCGAGGCATTGTGACTGGTTTTGAGTTGAGCTTTCCCGAAGATGGCCCGCCCGAACTGGTTGTCTTGGCCGAGGATGCGTTGATGCTGGCGCGGATGACGCGCAAGACGCGCACCTTTGATGAGGACGAGGTGACCGTGAAAGGCCTCGCCGAGGAACTCGCCGACACGTTGAGTTTGACGCTGGTGATTGCCGATGGCCTTGAGACAAATATTGGGACGCAGGTGCAATTGAATGAGAGCGATCTCGCGTTTGTGCGTCGCATCTGTCGACGCTACGATGTCGATCTGCAGGTCGTCGGGACTGAATTGCATGTCTCGCCGCGTGGTGCCGTGCGCCGCGGTGATCCGTTGACGTTGACGATGTATGAAGCGCTGGTGCAGGTGAGCATGCTCGCCGACCTGGCGCACCAGGTCACCGAAATGACAACCAGCGGATGGGATGCGCTGGCGGGGCGCAAAATCACTGGTACCGCCAGCCGACTGACGGCGACTGGCCCGGGGAGCGGCACCAGTGGCAAGGATGTCTTAGAACGTATCGCGCGGCAGCGCACGCATCATATCGGCCATCTGGCGATGGCGACCAGCGATGAAGCGCAGGCGATCGCCGAAGCGGCGTTTGACCAGCGCGCCCGTCGTTTTGTCTGCATCGAAGGCACGGCGGTCGGCGATCCCAAGCTGCGCGTCGGAACGCACGTCGAGTTGGTTGGGGTGGGGCCGCGTTTTGAAAATACCTACTATGTCACCTCGGCGTGCCATCGTTGGGATGAGACCCGGGGCTATCAGGTTGACTTTGAGGCCGAGAGCGCCTATTGGGGCGGTAGATGAGTAGTCTTCCCGATGATTTGACGCAAAGGCGCAAAGAGCGTTAAGGGCGCATCAAGATGCCAGGCGTGTGAAAGATGGCGGTGCCAAAGGTAGATGTTGACCGACTCATGAGTACCTGGCTGAAGAGGAATTGACGCATGCTTCAAGAGCACGAACTCTATGATTTGCCAATGGCGGGGCGTTTTGTCGGGATGTACCTGGCAGAAGTGGTCTCGGCAGTTGATAGTGACGAAAATCTCGGGCGGGTACAGGTTCGCCTGCTCCATCACGATGGGGTTGGCGAGCAGGATGGCCCGATCTGGGCTGCTGTGGCTGTTCCGTTTGCGGGGAAAGAGATGGGGGCGTTTCTAATTCCCAAAAAGGGCGATCAGGTGCTGGTTGGCTTTGTGCAGGGCGACCCGCGCTACCCCGTTGTGCTTGGGGGGGTCTGGAGTCACAGTGCGCCGCCACCAGAGCAGGTGGACGACGAGAAGGTGCATGTCTGGTCCATCACGAGTGCCAAGAAGAGTCGCATTGCGATCGAAGAGGCCGAAACGCCGACGATTACGCTCAAGACAGCCAATCAGACCGAAGTGAGCGTGGTGCTGAGTGATGAGGGCGGTGGTCAGGTTGTGATCAAGGCGAATAATGCGACGATTACGCTTGATAGCAGTGGCATTACGCTTGATTCGCCATCGAATATTACGATCAATGCTGGGGGCAAGCTTGATCTGACGGCAGCGGGTGGGGTGACGATCAAAGGAGCGCAGGTGATGGTGAATGGGGCGACGACGATTATACCGTCAGCGACGACGCCTTCGATTACGGCTGGTACGTATAGCGTAGGAGTTGGCAACATATGGTAGCTAGCCACAACCATGCGGTGTTGCTGCGTGGCCTGCGCCTGCACGAGGCGGGTGATAGCCGGCCAACCCTGGTGCGCCGTAGCGACATCAAATTCCTTGATGGGTTGCTCGCCGATATGAGCGAAGGTGGATCATTTGCCAAACTGACGGCTGGCACGATCAACCAGGGCATGGCGCGCAATCAGCTTGCCGCGCGACCAGTTGAGCGAGCCGACCGCATGGTGCTGCGGCGTACGAAGCGCGAGCTCCAGCCGCCCGTCAAGCTCTATCAGCCGGTGCATCGCACCTTCCAGTTTGTTGTGCTGGAAGCGGTGTGTGACTTCTTGCCTGAACTTGGCGAAGCCGGGCTACCGAAGCTCGACCGCACCCAGATCGAGAGTTCGGGGCTGGTCATTCGGCGGATCAACGGCGAGACGGGGCTGACTGAGGCGTGGCTGAGCGACGGCAATGCGTTGCGTGGCTGGTTCCCGATCCAGGAAGACGGGCTGAACGACGAAATTGATCCTGATCCGCAGCGCCGCCCGCGTCGTCTGGGCACGGGGATCCGCGAACTCGACGAGCAACTCGGGCTGCACCGCCTTCCCGCCGAGCACCTGAGCGAAGCCGTTGAGCCGCTCTATGTGGCGCCGCCTGATGTCTGTGCAGGTGCGGCCAGAACGCTCTTGTTTGGCATGATCCCGACGGTCAGCCTTGAACAGAGCGAGCTCCCGACTGAGCAACTGGCCCCGCCGCGCCTGGCGATCGGGCAGTTACGCGATCTCTTTGCCGATTACCTGACGCCAGCCGGGGGGCAACGGTCAATTCCGTTGCAACTGAATCCGCTCGGGGTCGATTTTTACCAACTTAAACAGCGCGAGTTGACTCAACAGGATCGGTTTTTGTCGCTCTTGCGCTGGGTTGTTGAACTGGACGCACTTGAGAACCCCGCGGTGATCGAGCACCTGAATAGTGTGACGGTGCAACTCGGGCTGGATCCGACAACGCCAGGTCTGGCGATTGTGGCCCCCTTCACGCGGGTCACGCAGCGGGGACGAAACAATCTGGTCATTGCCGACTATCTTGAGGTGCGCCTGGGCGATCTGGTGGCCGATAGTGCCACGCGCCTCCGTGATAGCGAGAGCGATCTCACCAATCAAATCACGGTCGCGAGTGGACAGACGCTGGCCTGGAGCATCCCGACGACGACGCTGAGTGACGAGGTGCTCGGGGCGCTTGCCGACCGGATGCAGAGCCGGATCACCGAATTCAAACTCATCTCGGGCGAGCGGCGCTTTGATCCGCGCCGGGGGCGTTATGTCGCCCGGGCCTTTATTCGCGTGAAACGTGAACCCGGGTGCCCACCGCAACTCTGGTGGAGCGAGTATAGCGAAGTGTTTCAGATTGCCCAGCACTGGGATCACAATCCCGACGTTCCACCGGCGATCATTCCGCTGCCTGACCTGCCATCGCGGGCGGCCTTGAAAGCGATGAAGCCCAATGTCGCCTTTGAAGTCCCCGAGAGCCTCGAAAACTTCCTGGCGGCCAATGGCCTCAACGCGTTCCTCGAAGGCAATGCGACCAAAGGCAACGGCGGCGGCATTGGCATTCTCTGGATCTGTAGTTTTAGCATTTATATCATTATGATGATCGCCTTCATTATTTTGATCATTTTTGCCATCTTGCTCAATATCGTTTTTAACTGGTTGATTTTTATTCGGATTTGTTTGCCGATTCCGGTTCCAGAAGAGGAGTAAGAACCATGATTCAGGAGCCGATCAGCTGGCCGTTGCTTGCTGTACCTGATGCCAACGGCCAGCTGCATTATCCAACGCTCGACGAGAGTGTGCGCCAATCGATCCAGATCATTTTGCGTACACGCCCTGGTGAACGCCTGCAACGTCAAGAATTTGGGGGCGGTTTGCAAGTCTTTTTGCACCAGCCGAATACACTCACGACGCATCGGCGCATTCACGATACGATTGTGCAAGCGCTGGAGCGTTGGGAGACCCGGATCAAGGTGGAGCGGGTGGAGATCAAAGAGGTGCCGGAGCGCCCGACTTGGATCAGGGTCGAGGTGGTGTACCGCTTACGACGGACAGGCGTGATCAGTCAGTTGGGCCTATCGATGGAATTGGGAGGCTAGAATACCATGCCGATCATTCCTCCAACGCTTGATGATCGCAGTTACGACGACTTGGTGCGCGAACTGCTCAACCGAGTGCCGGCGCATACCCGTGAGTGGGCCGATGTGCGGCCTGGCGATCCGGGGCGAACGCTGATCGAGCTCTTTGCCTTTCTGGCCGACTCGATCCTCTACCGGGCCAATCTGATCCCCGAGCGGCAGCGCCTGGTCTTTCTCAAGCTGCTCGGCATGCAGATGCGGCCCGCCCTGCCAGCCCGCACGCTGGTGACGCTGGCGCTTGACGACCCGATGCAGACGAGCGCGACGATCCTGCGGCCACTGGCGAAGGTGAGCGGCCCCGTCGCCTTCGAGACGACCAGCGAAGTGACGGTGCTGCCGGTGACCGCCGAGGCGTATGCGCGACGCCCGCTGAGCGAGAACGAGCAAGCCACGTATAGCGAGATCGTCCACAATCTTGGGGTGCTCTATCTTGGCACGCAGGCGGCGAGTCGTGCGCGGGGCTATGTGACGGTGCCGATTTTTGCCGGTGGCGCAGCCAATCCCGAGGGCTTTGATCTGATCAATGAGACGATTGATCAGGCGTTGTGGCTGGCGCTGCTGGCCCCCGAGGCCGAGGAGCCAGCATTGCAACCGATCCACAACGAAGCGGTGCGGCAGACGCTTGGCACCAGTGTCGGCGGTGGCCAGCAACTGTTGAGCATCGGCTTGCTGCCGGCGATCAGTGTGCCGGCCTGGAACGATGAGCAGATCGGGCCACGCGCAGCCCTGCCCCATCTCTGGGAGATCACCGGCCTGAATGCGCGTGGTCAGGTGACCTATACGCAACTTGATCAGATTGTGGATACAACGGCAGGGCTGACGCAACGTGGCGTCGAGCGCCTGGTCTTGCCGGGGCCGCAATTTATTGGTGCCCCTGGCAACGATGTGCGCCAGCACCTTAATGCGGGCACCGGCGATATGCCGCCGCGTCTGGATGATCCGGCAAAGGCGGCGCGGCTGGTTGCGTGGCTACGCCTGCGGCCCACCCGCCGCCTCGAAAGCCTGCGCCTGAGCTGGGTCGGGATCAACGCGGTCGAGATTGATCAGCGGCAGACCATCACCGGGCGCATTATCGGCACAAGCAACGGCAGCAGCGACCAGCAAATGGCGCTGCCTGGCACGAGTGTCGAGCCAGCGTCGCTGGCCTTGCAGGTAGAAGAAGATGGCCTCGGGTATGTCCTGTGGGAACGTGGCGAAACGAGCCTGGCCGGGCGCGACAGTCGTGTCTACACGCTCGATGCCGAGGCCGGGACAATCACATTTGGCAATGGGGTGCGTGGCCGTATGCCGGCCCCCGGTCGGCGGGTGCGGGTCGCGCAGATGCGGGCCGGTGGTGGAATTGCGGGAAACCTGCCGCCCGGGTCTCTGACCGATCTTGACGCCTTTGAACTTGATGGCCGCCGGGCAACAGGAGTCGTGGTGGCGCAACCCCTGGCCGCCGAAGGCGGTCTCGATGCCGAAACGCTGGCCGAAGCCGAGGTGCGGATTCCGCAGGTCTTTCGCCATCGCGAGCGGGCGGTGACGGCCCAGGATTACCGCACGATCGCCGCCGAGACGCCAGGGGTGCAGGTGGCACGGGTCGAGTTGTTGCCACGGTTCAAGCCGCACCAGATGCGCGAAGATGTGCCGGGCATTGTCTCGGTCATGGTGCTGCCCTTCCGTCCGCCGCCTGGCCCACCGAATCCGCGGCCTGACCGGCCCTTTCTCGAAACCGTCTATGCCCACCTTGAAGCACGGCGGCCCCTTGGCACCGAATTGTATGTCATTGGCGTCGATTATGTGCCGCTCGGGTTGAGTGTTGGCGTCGAGATCGCCGATGGTTACGACCGCGAAGCAACGCTGCGCAGTGTGCGTCTGGCGCTGCGCGAGTTTTTGTGGCCGTTGATGGGCGGCGGGCCACAGCGCACCGGCTGGCCGCTTGGCAAAACCGTCGAAGATCGCGAGCTCGAACTGGTCGCCGCACGGGTCCCAGGAGTTCAAAGCTTGCTCGGCAACCGGCTGAATATCTTTGTGCGCAATGCAACGGGCGACGATTGGGTGAAACAAGAGCGCAGCACGACGAATGCCCTCATCAACATCCCGCTGAGCAACTGGCAACTGCCCGAACTGCTCTCGGTGGTCGCCGTCGCCGATGACGAACCACCGAACGATCTACGGGGCGTACCGAATCCCTTCCTGAGCGACGGAGGGATGGTGCCGATCCCGCTTGTCCCGGAGGTATGCACCTAACTATGGATGCGAACGGTCTGAAATTCTGGATGCTTGCGGATGCCCATGACTGGGTGCTGGCGGGGGAACAACCAGCGCTGCGCTATGATCGCGAGCGGCGTGCGCTACGGCTCGCCAGCCAGGCGGCAACCTTACCGCCGGTTGCGCCCGCTGGCACCGAAGCCGAGGCGACCGCCCGCCTCGAGCTCGTTCCGCAAGCTCGCGATGCGTTTGGCACACGGGCGATCTGGGACGCCGCAACTGGGCGCATCATGGCAACCGGTGCCCTTTCTGGGCAGGTACCAATCTGGACAGCCCCGAGCGCCGCCGAGGCGCCGACGGATCTCTGTGTCGGCACCGATGGCGTGCTCTATCTTGCGGTGAACGGCGGCGTCACGCTGGTCGATCTGCGCGATCGGTGGGACGCAGTGAGCCTGAGCATGCCAGGGTTTGCGGCGTGGCGACTGGCGGCGGCGCCAGATGGCGGGGTATGGGTGCTTGACCGTGACCAGCCACAGCTTGCGCGGGTCACAGGGCTGCCATTGCGGAGACGGGTTCAGGTTAACTATGACCCGGATACGCCGCGCCCCTGCGAAGAGAACGCGAACCCGCCCCGGCTGCAACCCTATCCGCACGCCACCTTCGTCGCCACCGAAAGACCCGTTGGCCTTGCGTGCAGCCCTGATGGACAGGTCGCCGTGCTCTGCTGGCAAACCGACGGCGCACCTGCCATTGTGCGTTATCTTGACGCACGCGGGGGATGGTATGAGCCGTGCCTATTGCAAGGCGTGACGCATCCCTTCAGCCTTGCCTGGGTCGCACGCGATCGCCTGGCCCTGCTCGTTGCGCATCTGGGCAACGAAGCCCCGGTCTACCCGGCAAGCCCTGGCGCGGCCCGGGTGATGCCAGTCGGTGACTACTACCCCTTGCGACCTGATCGCTTTGGGGGTGAACCATTCATGCATGGCCTGACGCTCCCGCCGCACTATGCAACCAGCGACGAAGAGGGCAGCCTCCCGTTGCACTACCTTTCGTTGCCCAGTTTTCCGAGCGAAGGCGAAGCGAGCAACCAGACCAGCATTGACAGCGGCAGCGCGCGCACCGCCTGGCACCGGCTTTATCTCGAAGCCAACCTGCCCGACGTATGTGGCGTGCGCATCTTGCTGGCCGCCGAGGATACAGGCGCAGCCCCGACCGACAACCTGGAATGGCACGAGCACCAGTTTGGGTCGATCTTCAAGGTTGCCGGCGAACAGAATATCCCCGTTGGGGCGTGGGTGCCGCACGCCAGCGAAATCCCGCACCATCCAGGCCTGCTCACCTGCGACCGTAGCCCTGGCAAAGCGGGCCTCTTTACCGCGCTGATCCAGCGCCCACAACGCAAAGTGAAGACCCTGCGTGGGCGCTACCTCCACGTCCGCATCGTGCTCAACGGCGATCGCCGCACCACCCCGGAAGTCTGGGCCGTTCGCGTCTATGCCAGTCGCTTCAGTTATGTCGAAAACTATCTACCCGAACTCTACCGCGAGACCGTCTTTGGGCCTGAGGCTGATGCGTATCTGGTCAACGGCGAGCGCAGCACCCCGGCGGATTTCCTGGAACGGTTTGTCGGCAACTTCGAGGGCGTGCTGACCATGCTCGAAGACCGGGTCGCTGCGGCGCATCTGCTCACGGCCCCCGAGACGACCCCGCCCGAAGCGTTGGAATGGCTGGCAAGCTGGATCGGCCTCGCGCTCGACTCGGCCTATCCCGAAGCCCGCCACCGACGCCTGCTCGCGGCGGCCCCGACGCTCTACCGACAGCGCGGCACGCTGGCCGGGCTCACGCTCGCGCTCGACATTGCGACGGGCGACGGCGTCCGCGATGGCCGCATCATCGTCATTGAAAACTGGCGTTTCCGTCGCATTGTCGCCACCATCCTGGGGGCCAACCTTGCCGACGAAACGAACCCCCTGCTGGCCGGGATGGTGGTCAGCGGCAACAGCTATGTTGGCGACACCCTCGTGCTTGGCGACGAAGACAAAAAGGAGTTTTTAGCCCTCTTTGCCGCCGATCTCGACGTCACCGCAGCCGAGGCCGAGGTCATCGCCGCGCTCTTCGACCGCCTGGCCTATCGCGTTACAATCCTGGTTCACAACGACGTGCAACCGCAAGAGCAGGGGTTGATCCAGCGCATCGCCGCGCTAGAAACCCCCGCCCATATCATCACCGACGTACAGACCGCCACTGGATCACTCATGGTCGCCTTGCGTTCCCTGATTGGCATCGACACCTACCTGAGTCCGAAACGTCCACCGGGGCCACTCCGCCTCGGCACAAGCCAGATCGGCGTACGGGATCTGCTCCAAGCAACGCCCTCTCTTGATCCACGTCTCGATCAGCGAATCTAAGACGCCGTCCATCTTTTATGGATAGCCGTCCTCTGGTAAGGGCACAGCGCGCTGTGCCCCAACACATCCCAACACAGCGCGCTGGGCCCCAACACAGCGCGCTGGGCCCCTACAAGTAACAAATGACAGGGCGCAGCCCTGAAGGAACAAAGACATGAGCAGATACCCAGATCCGCTGGCGCAGGCCAGACGCACCACCGACCGGCTCTTCTATGCGACCGGCGTGCTCTTGGATGCCCAGGATTTTCTTGATGAGCAGACCTACCATCGAGGGCGGCAGGCCCGGGCGCTCCATTTTTTGCATGGATCGGGTACCGCTGCCGGCCTGCGCGTCGTCTACGAGGCTGAAGTGCCTGCCGCTGAGGGTACCCCCGGTCGCGAAGAGCGACTGCTGGTGCATCCGGGGGTGGCAATCGATCGACTGGGGCGCTTGATCGAGGTGCCGAGTACGGTATGTCTGCGGGTACAACGCTGGTTTGATGCCAACGCCGCTGACCTGCCGGTACTGGTGGCCGATACGAGCAGTGACGGTACGGACCGCCCCGCCCGGGTCGAAGTTGACCTCTATCTGCGCTATGTCGCGTGTGAACAGGGCAAAACCCCAGCGCTGGCCGCCGGGCCGTATGACGCACTCAATGCGGTGCAACCTTCGCGGCTACGTGACTACTACGACATTGATCTGATTGTCCGCGATCGCGCCGATGCGCCGCTGCCCTTTGATCACTGGGCCAGCGCCGTTGAGGGCGTTGACCCGGCGGATCGCCCGGCGGCCCTGCGCGAGGCGATCTACACGGCGTGGGACGTGGCCGCCCGCGTTTCGTCACAGGATGAACTGAACCGTTTGCCCGAATATGTCTTTGGGCAAGATCCCACCGGCGTTTTTCTCGCTCGCGTAACCATTCCAGCCACCGCCGGCCCACCGGCGACCCGCGCACCCGGCGATGTCACCCTGAGTGAGACCGGGCGGCTCTTTGCCTATACGACCGCAGCCCTGCTGGCATGGTTAGGTCAATAAAGAGGAGACAGGCTATGTTTGATCTCAACCTGGAGGCTGGTCGCCGCTTGATGCGGCTGCGCCTCAACCGCGATGAGGCCGACCGCCTGACCCGTGATGGCATCATGGTCGTTGACGACCGCCGCCGTCGCCCGCAGTGGTTCGATGGGCGCTTTCTGGCGGCCCGCGACCTGACCAACGAACAGAATTATGTGCTCACGCGGCAGGCCGATCTCGGCAAGGCTGGCGGGGTTGGCGTCGTGCGCGGGCTAGAGGTCGTCGCGGACCGGCGCGGCTTGCGCATTCAACCCGGCTTTGGCCTCACCTCGCTCGGCGAGATGGTGATCATTCCGCGTGAACTGACCCTGCAAGTGCAGAACATCCCGCAGATCGAGCGGCTCAACCGTACCTTCGGGCTGTCACGGGTGCCCGCCGTGCCGCCACGCACGCTGACCGGTCTCTTTATCGTGGCGCTGCGGGCGGTCGAGTATACGGCGAATCCCATTGTCTCCTACCCAACTGCGGTTGAAGGCGAACGCAGCGTCGAGGATGGCGACATCATTGAGGCGACGGCGGTGACGCTGATTCCTTTCAGCGATGGCGCAACGAGCAGCGAACTTGACCAGCGCCGGGCCGAGGTCGCCTACGCGATGTTTGTTGAACATGCCGAGCGCGAATTGCCGGTCGGCACGCTCCCACTGGCGATGGTTGCGCTCAATCGCGGCTCGGTCGAGTGGATCGATCCCTTCCTGGTGCGCCGCGAAATTGGGGCTGAACATGCCGATGTGATCGGCCTGGGACCAATGCTCGGCTTTGCAACACGGGCGACCCGCGAAGCGCACCTGTTGCAATACGATATGCATCTCACAAGCGTGCTCGATCGCCAGGGCGGGCGTCCGTTCAGTGCCACCGACTATTTCCGGGTCTTGCCGCCCGCTGGCCGTCTCCCTCGCTCGGCGGTCAATCCCAATGATTTCACGCAGACCTACTTTCCACCAGGCATCGAGGTCGATCTCTCGCTGGTGCCCGTTGATGAATTGAATATCCTGCTCGAAGAGAGTCTGGTGCTACCGCCGATTGATTTGACGCTCACCGCCGATCAACTCGAAAGCACCAGTATTCAGATCATTATTCCGATCTCTCGTACTGAACTACGCCAGCGCATCAATCAACTCGAAAGCACCATGCGCCTGTTGCGCCCTGCTGCACCGGGGCTGGTTGCGGCGCGCAAACCGCTCGAAGCCCTGCGCACCTTGCGCCTGCCGCAGCGCCTGCCTCCGCCGATCCTTGATCCGGCGAGTCTCGCTGATCGCGCATGGCAAGAGGTTTTGCAGCGTGCCGAGCAGCTCTGGTTTGTCCGGCGGCGCAACTTTCATTATAAAGCCGAGCTTGTCGGCACGATCATTCCGCTCCCGGTGGAACCGCCGGTGGACGGCGGCGAAGGCGGTGGTGACGAGGTGCCCGATCGCACCCTGATCAGCGAGAACCGCCTGCTTGACGCGCTTGGCGAACGCGATCTGCCCAATTTCTATTTTCGTCGTTTTGCCGCGCTCCGCTCGGCTGCCCGCGAAAACAACACCTGGGAGAGCGTTGTCACGCTGCTTGACAATGCACGCTGGCGCAGTGAACCGTTCCTGCTCGCCGGCAGCATTCACGAGATGAGTCTTGTCGAGGGGATGCAGCGCACCAATTTGCGCAATGTGGCCCGCCGCTATCAAAATGCTGGTCAGGGTTATGCCACACTCCGTCGGTTGGATGATGCTGTGCTGACCCGGTTTTATCCCGAATTGATCGTGACCGTGCCACGCTTTTTGCTTGTCCCAGAAATTGATCAATTGATTACGCAATTCAGTAACCAGAACGACATCGCAACCATCAATGAATTCTTGCTGAAAATGGGTCAGACGCTGCGTGAAGGCGATCTGTCGCCCGAAGAGGTCTTCCAGGCGATGCTTGAACAATTAACTGCTGCGGGGATCAGGGTCACACGGACTAACCCGGCTGAGATCCCCTTCTTCCCGCGCCGTGGGGAATAATTGTTGCGCTAGCAGCGAGGGCGAGGTGCCCTCGCTGCCAGCACAACATGGTACGCCAGAGATGTGCCGTTTGCGCCAGGTAAGCGGAAAAGGAAGACTATGAGAATTCTCAAGAGCATACGCAATGCGCAGCGCGACGAGCATCTGCTTGCCATTGACCCCGAGCTACGTCCGGATCTCGTCAGCGATTGGCGTCGTCGGCTCAATTTTTTTACCGGGCGTTCGCTGAGTCACCGGGCGCTCGAGGCTGAACAGACGATCCGCGAGGCGCATCTTGCGCTACGCGGTCAGGTTGTCTCGTCCGGAGTCATCGAGGGTCTCGAGGTCGGCCTTGAACGCGGCGAAGGTGGCACCTTTCTCCATCTCAATCGTGGCACCGGGCTAACGCCCGATGGCAATGATGTGACCGTGCCGCAGCCATTGCGCGTGCCGATTCACGCGCCGCAGGTCTATATTCCGCCCGAGACGGGCCTGGGCAGCGGCGATACGCAGCGCTCGCTGGCTGCGATGATCGCCAGCGCCGACGCCGATCCGCTGCCACGCGCATGCATTCTGGTGCTCGCGCCGGTGACCATCCCGTTGAGCGCAGCGACCGACAGCACTGATCCGTGCGCGATTGATGAGCAAGACGAGGCTTTTGCCGATTGGCAATGGATCGATGGGCTTGCCCTGACTTTTTATAGCTGGCCGTTGCATGCACTCAATCTGCCTGCCTTCGATGCCAACCAGTGGCAGAATCATCTGGCCCACGCCATCTTTGAGGCCGAAGCGTCGCTCGCGCCGGATGAGCGCATGCCCTGGGAACAACTCGGCGTTCCGGTGGGTCTGGTTGGCTTTGACGCCAGTTGGAACGCGCTCTTTGTTGATCGCTATGCCGTCGTGCGGGCGGGAGGCAAGCCGCGCCGCCGCACACCGTTGCTACCAGAGCGCGGCAATCCGTTTCTGTGGCAAGCGCGGATGCAACACTTCAGCGCCTACATGGCCGATCTGAGTCTGGAGCGCATGCCGATTGAGCAGATCGCCGCCCGCGTACGCTCCATGCCTCCCGCAGGAATTCTGCCCGCAGGTGCGCTGGAGCCGCGCCTGCTCGCCGACGATGGCACGACCCGCGCCCAGAACCATTTCTTTCCCCCAGGCTATGTGGTCGAGGCGCTGCCGGTGGTGCTCGAACAACTTGATGTTGTGCTCGAAGCGAGCGCCTCACTCGACCCATTTGATCTGCGCGTTCCCGATCGGGTGCGTGTCGCCGTGCCGGTGCCCCAGGTCTGGTACGAACCCGATTTGCTGCGCGTCGAAGTGGTTGACGGCGAATTTCAAACGACGCTCGCTGCATTTGCGCTACGGCGCAATCGCTGGTTGGGAAGACGCGTCCAGGTTCACCAGATCACCAGTGCGCTCGTCAAAGCGATCACCGGCGAGGCCCTTGTCTATCCTGACCCCGACCCCGATGCGGTCGGCGAAGAGACGGTGCTCACCGGGGATGACCTGCTCGACCCGAATGAGCCGGCACTGGCCGAGCCCGAAGCGGCGTATGGTACAACCCCGAGCGATGATGCGCCGGTCGTCACCGTACGTCAAGAGTTACGCGCCTGGCTGGCCGAGCAGTCCCTGCTGCGCGAACCCGAAATGGCCCAGTTTGACCAGATGGGCCTCAGCAATTTCATCGTCTTTCTGCAGGAACGGGTCAAGCAGGCCGACGACCGCATCGATCTCGGCTTTGTCCAGGCACAGACCAATATGTATCGCCTGCGCCAGTTGCTGATGGGCACTGTCGGCGCAACGCGCCTCGCAACCTCGACCGCCCTCCCCGAGATTGCGCGGAGCGATTCGGCGATTGTTGCCAACGAGCAGATCCAACGCTACCTGGGCAATGTTGTGCAGCCTGATGTTTTGAAACGAACCCAGGGCACGCCGACAACCGGCGATGCGCCGACGCCGGGTGATCTTGCTGGTCGCGGTCTCGTGGCGAGGGCAGTGACTCGTTCCACAACGACCCCGGGCATGGCGCCTGCCGGTTTCAGTGGTGCCACCCCTCGCAACCTCTTTCTCTCCGCCGAAGTCAGTCGGCTCGCCGCTGGCCTGGCCGGGCGAAGCATCCCCGACGCAACGGTTGCAGCCGAGCTCGCTGCTGGGCGACGCGACCTCAGTGGGGGCCGCGGTGAACTGGCCCTCGACCTCGATAGCGTCCGGGGCCAGGCTGCCACCGCCAGCGGGGGCAAGCTCTTTGCGACGCCGTCGCTCGTTCCGCCCCAGGAAGCGATCATCAGCCAGTCCCACCTTGTTGGCAAGGGCTACGACTTTCGCACGATGACCGTTGCCGAACGCCTGCGGGCACCCGAGGCGAATGAGGCCAAAGAGGCGACGATTGCGGCCAAGTTTGATGTGGCGAGCGGCTTGCACAAACTGCTCGACATGGGCCTCAACCTCGATGAGATCAGCGTGCCGGGCGTCGCCGTCTACCAAGATGGTCGTCCCGTCTTCGAAGAAGTTGGCGATGGGCGCACCCGGCTCCGCCGCGAGTCGCGCACCCTGCGCGAACTCGCCAAGAACAATTTCCTCGATCTGCTGCGCGACCCCGATCCCGCCGACGCCGACGAAGCCGAGTTCTTCTCGCTCGCCGTGCAGCAGACGGAACATACCATCGCGGTGTTGCGCCTGGTCGAAGGGCGCATCCGCGCCTACCGAGCGGTGATTAACCGATGCGAGCAAACCCTCAAGGCCATCACCGATCTCGCTGCCCAGGCCGATCGTCGGCTCAAACTGATCGGTGACGAGCTCGCCGAAGCGCGGCACGACGTAGCCGTAGCAACCGCATTGCTGGCGGAAGAGACCGCCCGCATTGCCGGGATCAATGACCGTCGCAACCAGATCATCGCCGAGCACGTCGATTTTCTTGCCTACTACCGACCACGCCTGAGCGATAATCGCAAGGATGTGCCCGTACGCTTTATTGATAATGGCCTGGTCGCGGCACCCGTTCCGGCCTGCCTTGCCCAGCGCGCCTATATTGCCCCCGAGCTCCGCGAGATGGTGGCGCTCTTGCGCGAAACGCCACTCAAATGGCTCAACGATCTGCGCCCGCTCTTGCAACGGCTCGACCGGGTCGAAACAATGGTCGAAACAATCCTGACGGCGCGCAACCGGGCGCAACTCTTCCAACCGGCTCAATATGCGATCCAGCCGGCCTTCCAGAGTCAAAGTCTGCTTGCGAGCGGGATCAGTCGGGTCTATACCGCACAGCAGCAGATCGTGGCCGAGCATCGCAGTGCAACCGCCCGCCTCGACCTGAACAATGCGACGATCGGCAAAAGCTGGCAGCATACGCGGGTCACCGCCGAAGAACATGTCACGCTGAATGATCTGCTCAATGCCAGGCATAGCCGCAGCGACATTGCTGATCAGGCCACCACTGCGCTCAACCAAATCATGCATGTCGCTGCCTGTCTCTACAATGGCTTTGCGGCGGTCTTGCCATCGTTGCGGCTCACCTGGGCTGAACGCCTGAGCCAGTACGACGAGCCGGTGAACCTGCGCAATCTTGCGTCGTTGCCGCGCTGGGGCGAGATCGACCGGCTCGAACGGCGTGAATTGCAGGCCATGGTTGACTGGCTCTTCCTGCGCGTTGATGAGCGTGTGCCCGAGGCGACCAGTTTGATCAATGATCTCGTGCGCATCTGCATTTTGCTAGCGAGCCACGCCCCCGTCAATGAACTGGTCGCCGCCTCAATTGAAGAAGCCACGACAGCCAGCGAAGGGAGCCGCGTGCGCCTGAAGATCGATCCGGCGAAGGTGCATGTCGGCATGATCGCCTTGCTCTACCAGGGCAATACCGTGGTCGCCCAGGCGCTCGTTGATGACCTCGCCGGCAGCGTGGCGTCGGTACAGGTGATCAAGACGATGCAACCCACGGTGCAACTCGAGGTCAATGCGCGGGTGCAACTCGCCGAAGCTTCGACGCTTGTGTTGAGTCATAGAAAACGGTAGCCTATGTCACGTCTGGTCCATCGAGTTCGTCTCCATGCGCCGGCGGCCCATCTAGTGCAGCGGGGTGCGTTCCTGCTTGAAGATGCCCTGCGTACCGCGTCACTGCCAGGGGCAGGACCAGGGCGTCTGCTGCTCGTGCGCTATCTGCATGTGGGCACGATCAATCCCGCCCGCAATCCCGTTGCGCTCGCGATGGCCCTCGAAGAGCGGATGCGCCTGTTGCGCGCAACGGCGGTGCATGCGGCGACGGCAGGGGCGCCGGCGGCCCAGGCGGTCTATTTTCACGACGAAGCCGAGGCCTACACAATGCTGGCCCTGCGCCTCGTGGCGCGTCAGCCAATCAGCGCCTGGTTCTGGCGGCTCGTCGCCCCGCACCTCGACCCACGTGCGCCGTTGCGTTCGTTGCTCTACGCGATCCCTGCAACCAGTGTCGGCACCGCAATGCTGCTACGCGTACTCACTGAACTCGCGGCCCGCGAGGCGCTCGATCCATTGCTGGCAACCCTGACGCCCACTGATGGCGCACGGCTGCTGGCGCTGCGTCATTGGTCTGCCCCAGTAGCAGCTCCAGCCTTGCCCCCCAATGACGCAGCACAGATGCAAGGATTAGCAGGGCCACCAGCAATGCCAACCGCACTGCTCGCCTCGGCGTGGCGCGCGCCCCTGGCACGCTGGATCAAGCGGTGGGGCAGCGGTGATCCACGCTCGCACTGGCTCGCCACAAGCGCCCTTGTTGCCACCCACCCGCCCCGCTTGCTTGATCCGACTCTGCCCATACGGGCGGCTTTGCTCACCAGCATGATGACCAGCGCACCAACGGCACAGCCGTCGCCGGTTGGCTTCACTCCAGAACCAGACCAAGACCCGCACCCGACTCAGGCCCCGCACACCGCGACGTATCCAGCCGAGGCAACCACAGATGAACTGCCGCCGTCTGGCGGTGCGACCTTTTCGGCCCTCGGTGCGCCGGTCGAGCGCTCGTCGCAGCTCAGGCCAGTGCCACACGGCGACCAGACTGTGACGCCGCGGCCATCGCCGGCACGCACTGACCAACCCGGCGAAGCAATGCTCGCGCTGGCGCCACCGCTCGCAATGCCACCAGTGACCCGGCTTGGCGGACTCTTCTTCTTGTTACCTGTGCTCGAGCGCCTCGGCTTGCGCGCCTTGCTTGCGGCCCAGCCTCACTGGATCGAGGCCGACCTGGGTTGGGCGCTGCTGCGCATCGTCGCTGCACGCCTCGGCCTCACCGAGCGCGACCCGTTGCACCACGTTCTCGGCGAGGCACCGCCCGACGATCCCGCGCTCACCTTCGTTGCACCCGCTACCTGGCACAACGGCCCGGCGGTGCTACCATCCGCCACGATCCATCGCGTCGAGCAACAGCCAGGGCTGCGTGTGATCATTGATCGCACCGGACGCCTGCTGCTCGCACGGTGGTCACACCAGCGACCGGCGGGCCTGCACGAGTTGCGTACGGCAACAGATCTGCGTCGCGGCGCAACCCTGGCGAACCTGCCCTCACCGACGCACGCCTGGATCACCGCCGCCCGTCGCTGGTTACGGCGCAGCCCGGCCCATATCGGCCTGCGCGATCTCGTCACCCGTCCCGCCCTGGTCAGCATCACCACAACCCATCTCGACCTCACCTTCGACCACAGCCAGACCGATCTGCGCCTGCGGCGTCACGGCCTCGACTTCAATCCTGGCTGGGTGCCGTGGTTAGGGAAAGTCGTCTCATTTCATTATGCCAACGTGGAGGAACTGCGTTATGCTCTTTGAACCCTCAGAACCGTTGCGCCTTTGCGTCAAAAAAATGGACTCCTTCAAAACCTTTGCGCCTCTGCGCCTTTGCGTCAAAAAACAGGCTTCGTCAAAAAATCGGGCTCCCTCAAAACCTTTGCGCCTTTGCGTCTTTGCGTCAAAAAACAGGCTTCGTCAAAAAATCAGGCTTCGTCAGAAAGCATGCCGGCTAAACAATGACTCAAGCACCAGCAACTCGACAAACGCAGAACGGGCCGCGTGAAGAACTGCCCCCGGTCACGTTGCGCACCTACGCCCTGGCGGGCATTGCCTCGCGCATGCTTGGTGCGCTCGAAGCGCAGCCAGATCGCCCTGAACACGCCTTGTTGCTGCACGCCTCGCACCTGGTCGATCCGCACCGCGAAGGCTGGAGCGAACGGCTGACCGCGTATTTCCAGGCCTCAGCGCGGGTCGACTGGCCTCTCTTGCGCCTGGCGAAGACCATGGCTTTGTCGGATGCCGAGATCCTGGCGATCACGCTGGCCGCAGCCGTCGAAGATGACATGATGATTGGCCGCACGATCGCGTATGTGCAGGCACCCATCGGTGGCAGTCGTCCTACGATGAGCCTGCTGGCGACCCTGTACCACGATCCTGAGCACGCGCCAATCCCGAGCCTTGTCACCGGGCCAGCGATGCGCAGCGGTCTGCTCGTGATGGGCGACGAGCACCTGCCCCTGCCCGAGCGCCCGGTGCGCGTGCCGCTGGCGATTTGTCTGGCGCTGCACGACCGTGATGCCGATCTAGCCGGGGCAACGCTTGAGTCTGGCCCGCAGATCAAACTGCCCGCGGCGATCGAGGAGCAAGCCCACCGCCAGGCGCTCGCGCTCAGTCAGGCCACCAGGGGCGGCCTGGTGATCCGCACCGGCTCGCTCGCCGAGGGCAAAGCCGTCGCCGTTGCCGTGGCCCAGGCCTTGCAACGGCGCCCCGTCTATCTCGACCCGACGCAGACGCTGCCGGGCCTCGTGCCCTGGCTGCTCCTCCGTCAACTCCTGCCCGTCTTTCCGCTCGAACTCGCCCCCGGCGAACAGGGCACCCTCCCGGCGCTGCCAGGGTATACCGGCCCAGTGCTGGCAATCAGCGGGCCAGATGGTTCGGTGGAGCGTGCCGGCGCAACGCTCTATACCTGGACGCTCCCGGTACCCGAGCGGCGCGACCGTGAAGCCTTGTGGCTCGGCGTCACCGGCGATGCCGAACTCGCCGCCGACCTGGCGCGCCACCATCGCCACAGCAGCGGGCGCATCGCGCATCTGGGGCAAGTCGCGCAACACGAGGCGCATCTGCACGAACGCACCAGGCTCACCGCCACCGACTTGCGCGCCGCAGCCTGGGCCAGCGAAGGCGGCGGCCTCGAAGGGCTGGCGCAACCGTTGCCCCAACCAATCGCCGACAAAGCCCTGACGCTCGATGCCACGCTCCGCCGCGAGCTCGAAGCGCTTGTGCAGCGCTGCCTGGTACGCGACGAACTGGTGTCCAATCTCGGCGTAGCTGCGACCGCCCGCTATCAACCGGGTGTGCGCGCCCTCTTTGTTGGCCCATCGGGGACAGGCAAAACCCTGGCGGCTGGGTGGCTCGCCACCCGGCTGGGGCTACCACTCTACCGCGTCGATCTCGCCTCGGTCACCAGCAAATATATCGGCGAAACCGAAAAAAACCTGGCGCAACTGCTCGCCCGCGCCGAACAGAGCGAAGTCGTCCTGCTCTTCGACGAAGCCGACTCGCTCTTTGGCAAACGCACCGACGTGCAGCAGGCCAACGACCGCTTTGCCAATGCCCAGACCAACTATCTGCTGCAGCGCATCGAGTCCTACGACGGCATCACACTGCTGACCAGCAACAGCCGTACCCGTTTCGACCCCGCCTTCTCGCGACGTCTCGACATGATCATTGACTTCCCGATGCCCGAACCCGAAGAGCGCCGCGATCTCTGGCTGAATCATCTTGGCACTGGTCACACCCTGACGCGCCAGCAGATCAACACCCTGGCTGCCCTGGTCGACATGGCGGGCGGCCACATCCGCAACGTCGTCTTCGCCAGCGCCGCCCGCGCCCGCTCGCATGATCGTCTCATCACCTTTGACGACCTGCTCGACGGACTCACGCGTGAATACAAGAAGCTCGGCCAACAGATGCCCATTGAACTGGTAGCGCTATGAAAACAGCCCCACCTGAGCACAAAAGCAAGCCCGCCACTGAACCGCACCAGCCTCTGGCGCAACCGGAAGCCGAGCGCGAAGCCGGGCGTGGTGTCGGCATGCCCTTCTTTCTCGCGAGCGCCGCCCCACCCCCGGTGCAGCCAAAGCTGCGCCTGAATCGGCCAGGCGACCGCTATGAACAAGAAGCCGACCGGGTTGCCGCTCAGGTAATGCGCATGCCTCTGGCCCCTGCCGACACCGTGCAGCGAGCTTGTAGCTGTGGCGGAACCTGTGCCCATTGCCGGGGAGGCGACGAAGCGCCGCTGATCCAGCGGGAATTGGCAGGCTCCACCTCGGCTACCCCATCGGCAGGCACCGTCTTGCCCTCAACCAACGGACAGCCCCTTGACGCCCCGATGCGCGAGAGCTTCGAGGCGCGCTTTGGGCACGACTTCAGCGGCGTACGCATCCACACCGGCCCCCAGGCAAGCGACAAAGCCGCATCGATCCAGGCGCGGGCCTTCACCACCGGCAACAACATCGTCTTTGGCGCCGGCGCATATGCCCCCGGCACCCAGACCGGCCAGACGCTCCTGGCGCATGAACTGGCGCATGTGGTGCAGCAGCGGCAAGGGCGAGCCCTGGGCATCCAGCGCGAGGTGCCGGGCGACATTCGCACAATGAGCATCAACGAAACCTGGGCGCAAACGCTCACCGATGACGAACTGCAAGACCAGATCACAATCGTGCAGCAACAACTTCAAACAGAATCGCCCGAGACACCCGAATTTGAAGCCGCGCGCAGCAATCTCGAAGTCCTGGAACAAGTGCATACCGAGCGTACACTGCAACAAGCAGGCATGGCTGGCACGTTGCTCGAAAGCAACATTCCACGGCCACCCGGCCTGCCGCTTGACGGCGCCTACATGCTGCTTCCATTTGATGATCTGGCGCCAGACATCGTTGCCCAGCTTCCCGAAGGCGAAATCGTGCCGATGCCAGCCCCGCAGGTTGTGCCATCATTCGACGAACCAATGTTTTCAGCGCCAATTGTTGCGATGGGCGAAATGGTAGGCCAAGCCGCCGTTGGCGCAGAAGGAGCCCTGATCAGCTCCTCAATGGCCCAGCCAGGCGGATTGCTCGGTCAGTATTCACCCTTCGCCCGCCCACCCACCGCCGCCGAATCAGCGATGATCCGGGCTGGCCGTGCGTTCCACTACACGCCCGCCCAGAATGCCCCCCTCATCTCGCGCGGCGGCGGCACGATTATGCTCCGCCCCTCCACCGGCGTCTATCGCAACCTGCTGACCCCCTTCTTCGAGCCGAGCAGCTACGCTTTTGCGGGGCAACCCAATGCCGCCCAGCAAACCGCCAACCTTGCCGGGCGAGGTGCCCTGGGGCAGCAGGCGCTGGTCGTGATCGAAGGTGCCGACTTGCCACCTGGCACGCTCTACCGCCCCCTTGACCGCACGATTGTGATGCCCCGTGGCTATCAAGGGCCGGGCGCGGTCATTGAGCCGGGTGGACAGATGCCGCTACCGCTGCGCAATCCGGGCAGCGGTGGCGGTGCAGCCGCCGTCGAAGGCACTGCTGCTCAGAATCTGACCCGCTTTCGCGTCATGCGCTTCGCCGGGCGTGCGTTCATTGTCGTAGGTGTCGTCACAACTGGCTACGAAATTGCCACGGCCCCCCCCGAGACGCGTACCCGCACTGCGATCGGCGCAACCAGCGGTTTTGTCGGTGGCCTGGCCTTTGGTGCTGCTGCTGGTCTTGCCTGTGGCCCAGGGGCACCGGTCTGTTCCGTTCTTCTTGGCATAGGCTTTGGCATCGCCGGCGGCATTGCGACACGCAGCGCCGCCGAAGGCATCTATGATGCCGCAACCAGGTGACACCAATTGGAATTGAGCAACCCAAAGCGCATTAGAACGCCATACATAGCAATCTAAAATCTGCAATCTAAAATCTGAAATGGTATGATAGCAATGGAAACAGCTACTCGAACAAAAACGGCAACAAAAACACATGCCTCAGACTCAACCAACGCTCCCCCCGCAACCGGCGGCACCTCTGCGGGCATGCCGCTCTTTCTCTCGCCCGCCCCGCAACAGCTTGTCCAGCGCGAGCCCGTTGCCACAACGCAGCCAGACACAGCCGCCCAGGCTCTAGCCCAGCGCCCCCAGGGGCCGCCGGTGATCTTTGGCCTCGATAATGAGAGCCGCCAGATCTATGCGAGCGTGACCGCGCCCGGTGCGCGCCTCGAAGAGATTGCTACCTTTATCTATGGCACGCCTGATCAGGCGCTGCGTCTCGGCGAAGAAAATGGCATCTTCTCCAGCGAGGTGTTGCAGCCAGGCCGCACGCTACGCCTCGTTGAGGGGCGGATCACCACCGCGACCCAGCAAGCCATCAGCAAAGGCCTGGAGTCTGGTGCGATCATGCGTACCAACGGCATCCCCACCGAAGTCGAAGACGACGGCCTGGT
Source organism: Candidatus Chloroploca mongolica (assembly GCF_004762035.2). Classification (GTDB taxonomy): domain Bacteria; phylum Chloroflexota; class Chloroflexia; order Chloroflexales; family Chloroflexaceae; genus Chloroploca; species Chloroploca mongolica. The sequence goes on from NZ_SIJK02000032.1 coordinate 60,819, forward strand.
CTACCAGTTCCCCATCGAAGGCCGTACCGTCGCCGTCACCGCAGGACAATTCAACGCAATGCTCAGCGGCTTGCGGCGCGTCACCTCCCGCGAGGCCGACCGCATCGCGAGCATGCTCCAGATCTACCTCGAAACGCGCAACGATCACGTCAACAACACCAATAGCGTCGTACGCGGCATCAGTGACTGGATGGGCGATGTCGACGTGCCGAGCCAGATGCGCTTCATCCTGCCCAAGGCCCGCGCCGAGGCTGCCAAGCAAGTCCTTGACGAAATCGAATTCACCGGCGATCCGCTTGCCAATGCACGCCAGTTGCATCAACTCCAACAACAGATCGTTGAGCTAGGCCGCGAATTGGGCGAGGCCGAAGCCGCATGGCATCACTACCTTAATGGCACCATCGGCGGGGCCGAAGTCACCGTTCGTCGGCTCGAGGTGGTACGCAATGTCTCGTTTGGCATGGTGGCCGGCATGGCCGGTGCGCTTGCCGCCCCCGCCGCCTTCGCTGCCTTAGGCGCCGCCGGCATAACCGGCACCGGCGCAACGCTGCTCTCGCTTGGTGCGGCAACCGGCACCGGCGCAGTGGTGCGTGGCGGGCTCGAAGTTGCCCTGCCCGGCGCGCAGGCCGATCGCTCAGTCGGCGACCGTTTCGCCAGCGGGGCCTACGCTGGTTCCATCCAAGGTCTCACCGGCGGCATTGGTGCGTTTGCAGCCCCCGCCGTCAGCGCCGGTGTCACCGGGCAACTCGCCACGCGCATAGGCCCCGGCTTTGTGCAAACCACCGGCGGGCGCCTCGCCTCACAAGCGATCACCGGCGGCATCATTGGCGCTCCCTCTGGCGCCGGCGGGGCCGCCCTCGAAAACTTACCAGCCTATATGCGCGGCGACATCACCGGCGATCAATACAGCTCAAGCATCTCAAGCGGCTTTGCCTGGGGAGGCGCCCTGGGCGCCGGGTTTAGCGTCGTGCCAATCAACGGACTCTACCGTTCGGGCGGGCAACCCGTCACGCCATCCTGGATGCTTGCCGGCCCCTACTCACCCATTGCCCCGGTACGCGGGGCAGGCTCAGGCTTCCACAACCTCCCCCGCGAACAACTACCTGCCTTCGCCGAAGATCCTGGGGTCGCCGGCTATGCCTGGACACGTCTACGCTCAGGGGGAACCGACCAGTGGGTTCCTGTACGCACCTATGGCCCGCAGCAACAGTTTGAACTCGCCTGGTACGGGCAACAAACAAATGCCAATTCCAACGCGAATTTCAACTTCTTATACGGCCCAGAAGGGGCAGCACCTGGCGCATTGCGACTTGTTGGCTCACGTTCAACCCAACAATCATCAACCACAGGCTACGCAGGCATGGCCGCCAACGACCCCTTCCCAGGCGCACCACGCAGCACCCGCCGCGACTTCCCCATGTCGACCGACGATTTTGCCGTAACCATGCCCGACGGCAGCAATCGCCGCATGATCCGCGGGCACCAGGTCGATCATCGCGACACCACCCGGCGCACCATCGACATCGGCGACTCAAACCTCGACCCACGCAACTTCACCCCCGAACCGCCCCAATGGGGCACCTTAAGTGGCCGCATGCGCCTGACCCAGCGCATGCTCAGCGAAAATCCAGGTGGCGGCACCCAATACCGCCAGGTCAACGTCTACCGTGACCAACCCCCGGTCACCGCCGACGGCACCCCCGTCCCCGAATACATCTACTTCATCGAAACCAACACCAACGGCACCCCAGTACGCGCCTGGGAAGTCCCCTTCAACGATCCCAACGCCTTCGCAGGCACCAACATGCACCAAGCCAACGCCATTGATGCCAGCTTCGGCATCCCCCTCAACCAAATCCCGCAACCACGCCAGATCCCCATCGAAGCCATCCCCCCCGGCGTGCTCGGCGCGATCACCAGCACCCAGACGGAACAATAAAGCGGCTTGCTGAGATGGGGCAGGGAGAGCGCAGCCGGGTGACACGGCGGGCGCGGCGGGGGGCCAACGCCAGCCATGTCATTCCGAACGTAGTGAGGAATCTTCGCTGCGGCGCATCGAAGACCCCATCGCTGCGGCGCCCTTCCGTGGGCAAGGCTGATGCAAAGTCTTCCCGATCGTCCGCAGATTACGCAGATTACGCAGATTATAGCTTCCGCATCTGCGTAATCTGCGTAATCTGCGGACACTATCTAACCCTCCTGGGACTTGGCATCAGCCCTGGAAAGAACCGCACGACGTAATGATATGGTAGAAGGGCTGTGATAGAGTAAGGAGAGCGCATCTTTTGCTTGACTCCGAAAGGTGGAGGCTATGCTTTCCAGAACTGTGCGTGTCGACTTGTTCATAAGAGCCGTTGTGGTAGCTGGCCTGTTTTGCTTATTACTGGCTCCCTTGCAGGTAACGGCCCAGGACGAAACCCGGCCTGAAGACGCGGTGACGACATCCACTACCGAGACGATGCCATCCACCAGCACACCCGCACCGGAGATAATCCCCCTCTTGCCGACCCTTCAAGCCATGCAGACAGCCCAAGCCGCCCTATCAACTATCGTACTGGAAACGCCGCCCACTGATCAGCCGCTTACCCTGCTGCCCGAAACGCTGACCATTGATGCAACCAGACCAACCACCGAGACACGGCTGGTGCTGGTACGGGCAAGCAGAACCATTACCAATCTACAGGCTATCATCCTCGATTTGCCTCGCCCAGACAACCATCGCGTGCTCGGACACCAGCAGATCGCATTGCACCAAAGCCTGCCCCCCACCCTGACCGCAGGAAGTCTGATCACCATCCCTATCACTCTTGATCTCACCAGCATCGAAAGCGGCGAATATACCGGCAAGATCCACTTCATCTATGCCAATGGCGAAACCTTTCTCCCTCTCACCATTCGTGTCAAAGATAGTGCCGCCTGGCCGCTGATCGTGCTAACCCTCGCGGTGGTCATCGGCCTCACGGTCACCCAGTACCGCAGCGGCGCCTTCCGGCTCGACGAAGTCGGCGCACGCCTGGATCGGCTCAATCACGAAATCCGCGAACGAAGCATGCGCGAGGGCCTTGAACTCTTGAAAGAGAATCGGGCGCTTGCGGCTCAGGTTGCGACGGCCCAACAACAACTGGACAATCACAAGCCTGATGAGGCCGAACAGGCCATCCAGGCAGCGTACAGACTTCTGGCCGACTATAACCAGGATAGCTCAGCACGCTATGAGAATGAGAAGCAAAAACTAGATCTTCTCCTGCATGGCGAACCCAAAGAACCATACGTAAAAAGCGTCACAGGCATACCTGATTCAGCACACCAAGATCCAGCACAACGTATTATGCTCGAGCGTGCGACCCAGGCAATCAGCGACTACATCGCCGTCGAAGAGAGCATAGCCAAGGCCAGACAGATCGCGCAGACACAGCCAGAGGTTCAAGCCCTGGTTAAGGACATGGAACGTGAGCAAGCGAGCTTAAAGCAAATCGACCCCTTGCGCCAGCCCGATGAGGCAAGGCACACGATCGAGAACATTGCGGCAACAAGGCAAAAGCTAGAGCAACACGCCCATCGTCAACGAGGCAACGCACGACCCGGCAATGCGGCGCAGGCGAGACTCCAAAGCCCAGTGGCGGCAACCGAGACAGCCACATACACCGCATATCTCACAAGCCTCTTGCAAAGTGAGGTAACGGCGCCAACACCTGACAGCAAATCATCCCAAGCCTCACGCTGGCGCATGTTCTGGGCAAAGATAAACGAGGATCTGGCAACGTGGCTCGAAGAACTGCGCTGGAAGTTGCTAGGCCCACACATGCGGCTCGTCACCTTCAAAGTCATCGTCACCGCCACCGTGCTCATCCTGCTGAGCCTGACCGGCTTCGTGCAGCTCTACACCAACAACCCAACCTTTGGCAGCAACGCCGTCGTTGACTACCTCGCCCTCGTCGTATGGGGGCTTGGCGCCGAAGCAGCGCGCTCAGCCATCGGGGTCGTCGGAAGTTGGAACACACCGGTGCGGCAGCGGTAGGGTGATGCATAACTTCCTGGGAGCGAGGGCGTCCCGCCCTCGAAGGCATTTCGAAGACGGGAAGCCCTCGCTCCCAGGCTGGCCTGCTACCGTACGTGTTCACATGTGGCGTAACAGGCAAGCCTGGGAGCATCGCACCCATGCCGTGACGTTTCATCCACTTTGCGTTCTTTGTGTTCTTTTGCGGCAATCACGCCGCCCGCAGCTACCACAAGCAGCACCAACCCCGCCGCCAGCCGCCCAACATCGCGTCCACACGGACTCGCCCCACAGGTTCGATCCTACGTCTCATGTACAGGTAGCGGCCCGTGGCGTCGGCCACGTTTGTCCTCTGGGGCGAGCCGGTGATGCTAGCGTTGGACCAGAGCTACGTTCTTATCCTACCTGGGCAATCCTAGCCGCAACGGTGCTTTCGTATGCTACAATACCTCCAATCCAGGAGGCAGAGGTATGGCTGATACGCAACAACCCTATCGGATGGATCGTTCGGCGTTTACAATTACCTCACGAGCTGATGCGCCCGACGATACTCAGTTTTGGCTCACGAAATCTGCGCGTGAACGGCTTGCTGCTTTGGAATTTATGCGACAAACCATGTATGGTTACACTGCAACTACCACCCGACTTCAAAGAGTTCTTACAATTACTCAACGACAACGAGGTTAAGTATCTGCTGGTGGGTGGCTATGCTGTAGCCTATTACGGTTACCCACGCGCAACTGGCGATATTGACTTCTGGCTTGCGGTTGATCCAAACAATGCTGCCCGTATGGTTGCCGTGCTTGATGCGTTTGGGTTCGGGAGCAGCGGTACAACTCCTGACGTATTCCTGCAGGATGACAACATCGTGCAAATGGGCGTGCCACCAATGCGTATTGACCTGTTTACAACCTTGTCAGGCGTGACGTTTGCCGACTGTTTTGCACGACGAGTCCAAGACGTGATTGATGGCATAGCCGTGAACATCATCAGCTTGGAAGACTTGAAAGCAAACAAGCAAGCAAGTGGCCGCTTAAAAGACTTGAATGATTTGAGCCAGTTGCCATAGAACAACTTCTCTCTCTTGTTTCGCTCTAGCCCAACACCGTGTTGCACCACGACACGCTCTGCCGTGCCATGTTTGCAACTCGGCGCGACATGCTACTTGTTCCGCTTTAGCATGGTCGTACCTGCTCTTGCGTGCGGGTGAACGCTAATCGTTGGGCGGCTGTAACGCGATCAGTCCCCAGCGATCCCGATGCGCCCAAGCCGGACAGAAGGACGCCCTGCCGATCGGCAATCATCGACACACAGCGCGAGAAAACCGTCGATCCAGAACGCTCATACCGATACCGACCCGAGCGTGGATCGGTTGATCGTTGGGAGGCCGGAAAGACATACTGCCAGGCGAGTTCGCGAGCAGCATTGGGTAGTTTACGCTCCAGTGCGAAGGGCAACTCGACTTCACCAAACCCTGCACGCAGATCCTGTTGGTGAATGCTCTGGACGTGCGCGAGTTGCGTTCGCAACGCTGCATGGAGTTGATCGGGCAGCAAGGTAGCCCGATCTTTCGCCCCTTTACCTTGGCGCACGATCAACTGGCGCTGAGCGAAGTCCAGATCTTTGACACGTAAACGGAGACACTCAAGTAAGCGTAGCCCGCTGCCATACAGGAGGCTTGCCATCAGGTGGTGCGTACCAGACAGTGCCGCAAGCACCGCCCGCGCCTCCTCGCGACTCAGCACAGTAGGCAGATACGTGGGGCGTTTCGCAGAGGTGATCGTCAGATCTTCGCGCAACGGTTGCAGCAGCACCTCGCGATAGAGAAAGAGCAGCGCACTCAGGGCCTGGTTCTGGGTCGAAGCCGCGACCTCACGTTCCACGGCAAGATGGGTAAGAAACGCGCTCACTTCAGTGGCTCCAAGCTCACGGGGATGGCGCGTCCCATGAAAGAGGATGAAGCGACGAATCCATCCAACATAGGCTTCTTCAGTCCGCAGCGCATAGTGTTTGCGACGTAGTGCAGACCGTACCTGGCCGAGCAGCTTGGGGGGATGGCTTGGTTCAGACATACCCAGGATCTTTCGGTAGACAAGAATCTGTCATGATCTCTACCGTCTGAATGGCATAAAAGATACGGCAGCGTACGCCAACAACATAAGGGCTACGCTACCACGCAGCGTAAGGAAGGAGTGACATAGGTGGCCGAATCGCCGCGTAGCACGTATCATCGGGGTGAAGGCGGCAATACCGCTGTGTAGCACAGGCACGGCGGGTGTAGGAGGCAACACCGCTGTGTAGCACAGGCACGGCGGGTATAGGTTGCAAGATCGCCGTGTAGTACGTATCATTGGGGTGTAGGTGGCAAAAGCGCCGCGGAGCATGTATCATTGGGGTATAGGTGGCAAGATTGCCGTCTACTTCATGTTCGGCGGCTCAAGCCTCTTGCAAAATCCCGTGAGTCCAGTATACTAAATTCACACCAGAAGAATAGAATCTTCCGATAAAGATATAAAGAGGCACACCTATGCAAACAATCACATGCACCGAGTGCTCTCAGGAAAATCTTGCCACCAGGACAGAGTGTCGTAGGTGCGGCTACAAGTTTGTTCAAACTGTCGAGAAAACTCAAGAGGCAGTAGAAGCAAAAGTCAACACAGATGAAACTACATCGACTAAAAGAATTTCTTGTCCTTATTGCTCAGAATTGATTATGCAGGATGCCAGAAAGTGTCGGTTCTGTGGCGAATGGTTGTCCCAAAAAGACTCGCAAGGAAAGCAATCGTGGCTAAAATCCAGTACGGCAGCATTATCACGCACACATTCAAAAAAATCTCCTGCTATTAGCACGGTCACATGTCCGAAATGCAGCCAAGAAAACTCAATGTCAAGAGAAGTATGTCGACGCTGTAATTATAATTTGACAAATATTATTGCGCAAACAAGAGAGAAGTTAGAGAAGCATGCAAGTGAGGACGAAGAGACAACGTACTGTTCATATTGTAATGAACTTCTGTCTTTCGAGGCAAATAAATGTCTCTCCTGTGGGCAAGATCTAACAGCTACCAACACTAATAACAGTCCAGATGAAAATGGGTCTTGGTACAAACCACCGGAATATCCTTCTATGAGACCACCGCCACGAAATACGGGCGATCATAATTCCTCAGTTATCATAATTTCACTTATCTACACTATAGGAATAGCCGCATCTATTGGTCTTGGTGGTATTGTTGTTCTGTATTTCCTGATATCCCTCCTCGTGACGTGGGGTGGAACAAGGAGTGCTTATGATTTTCCTATAATTCAGTGCCTTTTTATCGCATACTTTGGATTTTTTGCGGCTGTATGGTCGGCAATATACAACTATCTCAAGAGTCAAGGTGGCAAAAAGTAGCAACAGAAAACAAGATTGCTCGTTGACCACCGTGCCGCCGAACAACGCCCTGCAGCGGACGCCGCTGGCGCGGCCCTTAACCTGGGCCGTTTTTAATGCGCGGTGGCGTGCCCACGCCTCTGCCTGTCTCGACGAGCGGCGCCGCTGAGGGCTGATCGTTAGCCGCCGCACCCCGCCCCGCTTTCTGGATGGGGTATGCCGACGGCACTGCCCGCTGTGGCGCGTTTAGGGATGGTGGTTCCGTGCTGAATCCGCAGACGGCAGTCCTGTGCCCGCCCGTGCCGTGCCCGTCCGCAGACCGTGGTCGTATGCCCGCCCGTGCTATGCCACGTCCGCAGACCGTGGTCGTGTGCCGGGGCCGTGCCAGTGGGACGCGAATCGTATGCCAGGCCGTGCCGGGGACGGTGGTCGCGTGCCACGCCAGTCGCGTGCTGCGGCCGTGCCGGGGACGGCAATCGCGTGCCGCGCCAGTCGCGTGCCCGCCCGTGCCGGGGACGGTGGTCGCGTGCCCGGCCCTGACTGCCGACCGGCGGTGCTGTTCCGGTTCGCTCGCGTCTAACAACGCCTTGCACCTGACGCCGTGCAGCTCACGATGACCGCGCCAACCGGGGATGACGGAGGTGCTTTTTTGTCTGTGCCGGTCGATCCGATGGCGCAGGTGAAGGCGAGCGTTGAACGAAGCGCTTCGCGCAGGGGCTGATGGCGATGTGATCGTCTTTTCCTGCTTGCTCATGCGGTGCTGATGTCGCACGATCCCTCGTATCGGTACTCGTCATACCATAGGAGGTGTTCGATGACCCTGTTACGCCAGCAGATGACCGAAGCCATGCCGTTGCGTGGACTCGCCGAGCGCACCCAGGAGTCCTCCCTCAGCGCAATCCAACTCCTGGCCCGCCACGACGGTAGCTCCCCTGATCAGCTGAGCGAGGCGCAGATTCGCCAGTCCTTCGTGTATCTGCGCACCGAGAAGCGGGTGTCTCCAAGCACGGCGAATGTCGCGCTCAACGCCCTGAAGTTCCGCTCCGCCTCCACCCTTGACCGCCCCTGGCCGTTTGGTGATCTGATCCGGCCTCGCTTGCCCACCAAGTTGCCGGTTGTGCTCAGCTCCGCCGAGGCCTGGCAGATCATCCATCAGGTACGCCGCCCGCACTATCGCGTCTGCCTGAGCCTCATCTTCACCTGCGGGCTGCGCCTGCTGGAAGGCGTGCGGCTCCAGGTTTCCCAGATTGATAGCGCGCGCATGCAGCTGCTCATTCGCGGCGGGAAAGGCAAGAAAGACCGCGCCGTGCCGCTCCCGCCCGCAACCCTGCGCCTGCTCCGCCAGCATTGGTCTACCCACCGCAACCCGGTCTGGCTCTTTCCGAGCCCTGGCCCCACCCGTGATCAGTGGGCGAGCGCCACCACTCCGGTCGAAGAGAGCGCTATCCAGAAGGCCTTTCGCCGGGCTTTGACCGAAACGGGGATCGCCAAGCCTGCGAGCGTTCACACCGTGCGCCATTCCTGGGCCACCCATCTGCTTGAGTCGGGCGTCAATCTGCGCCTCATCCAGGCATGGTTAGGGCATCGCTCGCCAAGCACCACGTCCATCTACACCCACCTTACCCGCACGGCAGCGCAGCAAGCCAGCGTGGCCCTGGAGGCGCTAACCGCCGGGTTGTCGTGATCACGCTCGGCGACGTCTTCCGCCGCTCTGGCCCCGCCTATCGCGCGCGCTGGGGGAGTCAGCTGTCGTCAGCGCAGATCGCGGCGATGCACGCCATTGAAATGTGTCGCACCGAAGCCCTGGGAGGGCAGGTCTATCGCTGCCCGCACGGCGAGCAGGTGCGCTACGCCTCCCATTCCTGCCGCAACCGCCACTGCCCGACCTGCCAGCAGGATGCGGCGCAGGACTGGCTGGCTCGCCAGCAGGACCTGCTGCTGCCCGTACCGTCCTTCCTGGTCACCTTCACGCTGCCCGGGGCCCTCCGCGCCATCGCCTTCCCGCACCAGGCTCAGGTCGATGACCGGTTCTTCCGCACCTCGGCGGCGGCATTCCAGCAGTTGGCCCAGGACCCGCGCTTCCTGGGCGGGCAACTCGGCATGGTTGGCGTCGTGCAAACCTGGACGCGCGACCTGCGCTACCACCCCCATATTCACTATCTCGTCCCTGGTGGCGGGCTGGCCGCTGATGGGCGCACCTGGATGACCGCCAGGCCTGACTTCCTGGTCCACGTCAAACCGTTGGCCATCCTCGTTCGCGCCAAACTCCAGGCGGCGTTACGCCAGACTGATCTCTGGCGCAGCATCCCCGCTGCGGTCTGGCGGCAAACGTGGGTGGTCGATTGCCGTCCGGTGGGGAGCGGGCGGACGGCGCTGAAATACCTGGCCCCGTACGTTTTCCGCGTTGCGCTGAGCAACCATCGCATCCTGGGCATGGCCGACGGCGAGGTCACCTTTCGCTCCCAGGATGGGGAGACCCGTCAGACCCGCATCAGCACGCTGCCAGCGGAGGCGTTCATTGAGCGCTTCCTGATGCACATCCTGCCCAGAGGCTTCGTGAAGGTGCGGTCCTTCGGACTGTTTCGGGTGGGGGCGCGTCAGGCGCTGATGCGGCTGCGCGCTCAGTTGATTCTTCAGCAGCGGAAGGTGGATCTGCTGCCCCCAGACGACGCGTATCCCGATACTGACCAGGACCAGGATCGACGCTGCCCCGGCTGTGGCCACGCACTGCGGCTGGAACGGGTGCTGCCCCGGCAGCGGGCACCACCCGGACCGGAGCCCGTCGCGTCCTGCGAGCAGCGTCACTGAGGTCGTCAGCGCATGGACGCTAGCTTTGGGTTGCCCGAGGGAGCGGCTCTCCTGGCGTGGCGACCCGCTGGTCGAGCGCTGGGCAGCTAGACGCTACCGGGCTGAGCCGGACACAGGCCCCTGCCTGACCGAAGTGCTGGGTATTCGCCACACGGCACGCACGCGCTGGCGCTTCGCGGGCGCACACCCCTGACCCAGACCCCCACCGGAAATCCCATACGATTCTGTTCCGTTGGGCGCTTCGGCTTCGCTCAACAAGGATTATGTGGCGGCTTCGCGCCACATGAATCCTTAGTTCGTTGGGCGGTGGCTTTGCTCTTCTCTAATCGATGATATCATCTTCGCTTCTTTGGCTGGACGCGTCCTTCAAGAATGTAGATCAAGCTTTCAAGTCTATCTAGCAAGTCATCGTATGTTAGCAGCTTGACGCGGCGGTTGTGATTTAAGTGTAGCAGCTTTTTGTGTTCTTTCTCAGAAAGACCATCGCTCCGGCCAATTACAACTAAACCATCTGGAGGTAAAGTTTTATCAATGTCCCCAGGAATGAGATCTCGATTTTCACTCCACCATTGAAGCCAGTCCTCCACTTGCTGATAAGCGTGACTAACGTGCGCTTGCGGTTGTCCAGAAGCTGTAAAGAGAGGCAAGTTAGATCTCTCTAATTCAACCAATAATGGTTTGCCACTATCAATACCCTCGCCAAAATGACCACCTCGCTGGCCCTTTAACAACCAAACATCCG
>NZ_SIJK02000033.1 GCF_004762035.2 Candidatus Chloroploca mongolica
GGATTCATCCGGCTGAAACGGAGTCGATCGCGGTATGATTTTGGCGAGGGTATTGAAACAAGAGATTTGATAGTATATTGCAATTATCAGCTAAGGATACACAGCTTACTTCATCAGGAATTGTTCGGCTACATCCTACACTATTTTCGCTTGAAAACCTAATAGACAGTATACTGCTTCTATTTAACTTCGGTGAAATTACTGAGAGTTCGCTTGATCAGCGTAAGGAAATCGCAACAACTTTACTCTCAGACTACTCAATGTTGCTAATTCTTGATAATATGGAGACAGTGAAGGATGGCAGAATAATGGAATTTGTTAGATCACTACCTCCCCTTACAAAAGCCAAGGTACTAATGACTAGTCGTTTAAGAACAACTAGTTGGGAACTTCCAATCCCTGTGAATGAACTGAGCTTTCCAGAAGTAAAAGAGTTTCTTCATATTAAATCCGGTGAGATGCGGCTTGGTATATTACCTGATTTTGAAAATACACTAAAGCAAGTCCATATTGCATCAGGTGGGCTACCACTTGCCATTCAGTGGATGCTTGGCCAATATTCTATTACAGGTAACCTTTCTAAAGTGACAAACCAAGTACGAAGCCCCGATTCACCTTTGCTTGAGTTCAGTTTTCGTAATTCCTGGGCTGTACTTCCAAGTGAGGCTCAAACTGCATTAGCAATCCTTTCAATTTTTGATGAGTCCCCTACAATGCGCCTTTGGGCGACAGCCCTTGGTTGGTCAACAGAAGCTGTAGAAAAAGCCACCTCCAAGTTAATCGAAGCAACCTTCGTGTCAGAAAAAGTAGATCCAAAGACTGGACAAAAAACTTATCATGCTCTTCCTATTACTCTTGCCTTTGCACGCAATGAACTAGCTAAGATGGACGACTTAGAATTAACTGCAAGAACGCGGCATCAACGGCATGTTCAAGAAATGGAATTAGTCGCAGCTGAAACAGAAAGGTTCAGTAGTTTATTTGTCCGTTTCAAAGTTGAACGAGATACTGAGAAGCGGGCTGTTATTCTTGCTAGAAAAGCAGAAGATCAAGCCGCTTCACTGAACTATGAGGAAGCGGAGAGATTTTTTAAAGAGGCAATGGATATTGATCCTAGATCTGTGTATGTCTTAGTTAATTATGGATTATTTAAACAAAAAACAGGACAGGTAGGTGAATCTATTAGATTAATGGAAGAGGCGTCAAATCGTTGTAATAAAGACACAGGATTCTTTGTGTACTATAACCTAGGAAAAGTGTACGATGAAATCCGCAACCGTGAGCAAGTAGAACGTTGTTTGCGCAAGGCATTAGAATATCAGCCCGAAAACTTTATTGCTCGCCATCAACTTGGTGTAGTAACAAGCAGGCTTGGAAAATTCCAAGAAGCAGATGGGATTTTCGATGATTTAATTAAAGATCAACTTTCTCGTATATATCCTTCTGATACACTTATTATCGCCTATAAATCGAAGATTATTAATCTTCGAAAATCAGGACAGTATAATTTAGCAAAAAAAACAGTGCAAGTAGCTCTTGAGAATGCAAGAAAATTCGCACACCTAGCTGGGAGATTACATGAGCTGGATGATGCGTATAATGATTCCTAAAATTGGCTCTCCAGGATTTCCCGGAGTAAAACACCCGTTCTTCAGCCAGCATGGCTTTCTGATATAGTATTTGCATGAGCTATGCGGCCCAACATCGCTCGCACCTGACGCCGCTGGCGCGGCCTCAAACCTGGTGCGTTTTTCATGCGCGTTCCGTGCCGTCGCGCAGTGTCCTTTATCGAACCCGCCAGCGCCGCCGCTGAAGCCCAGCGTTGGGCCGTCCTCAACCCGAAGTGCAGCTGCCGGAAGGATGCGGTATACTAGGAGGCAGATGGAGTGTTCGTCCAAAGGAGAACTGTATGACCGCTCTGCTTGAACAAGCTCTTGCCGAAATGCAGCGCCTGTCGCCTGTGCAGCAGGATGCGATTGCGGCGCTCATTTTGGAAGAATTAGCGGATGATGCGCGCTGGGATCAGGCGTTTGCGCAATCCAGTGACGCACTTGCACGCTTAGCCCAGAAAGCGCGTGCCGAGCAGCAGGCAGGCAAAGCGAAACTGATGGGGTTTGATGACCTGTGAATTCGTACCTCACCGACGACTTTGTCACCGCCTTTCGGGCCTTACCTGCGAACGTGAAGGATGTCGCCCGCAAGAATTACCGCTTGTGGAAAGCAAACTCGGGTCACCCGAGTCTGCAATTTAAGCGGGTACATCCAACGGAACCCATCTACTCGGTGCGGGTGGGGCGGGGATGGCGTGCGCTCGGCGTGATGGACGCTACAAGCATCACTTGGTTCTGGATCGGTTCACACGCGGAGTATGATCGACTGATTTAGATGTAGGCCTCAGCCGAGTACATCCGCCTAATTCCGCGCAGTCGTCCGTAATGCATGTCAGGCAGAGGCGGATATAGACGGACAGCGTGCTGACTATCTCCACGCGCGTCGCGTCCTGATGCGAAAAACACGATTTGCCCGAAACGCCGTGTTCCGTCCACTGACTTACACGTTGGGCGATTTTATCACGGCAACCGCATGTGATATACTGAGAATGTACAGTCCTAATTTAACATAAAACAGTAACAGCGCATTATATATCACATACAATATACTCTGCCTTGATATATGATGCTATCCTACTGCCCCAGTGGTACTTATGTGTTCAGGAGAAAGTGTGTATGGTTCCGCCATCGCCATTATCGATCCCTGGACAACGCCGCCCACGGCGGGGTTTACTCACTCGCCTCCGGATTGCCTTGGTGCGCGTGCTTGGATGTTTAGTGCTGCTTCTGATTGGCGGAATGGTGCTCCAATGGGTAGTCACGCGCATAGACCGCTATCGTTATCCCCCGGCGGGCGAATTGATTGACGTGGGTGGCTATCATCTGCACCTTTTGTGTCTGGGGACAGGCACCCCCACGGTGGTATTGGAGGCAGGCGGGGGCGACTCACTCGAAATGTGGGCGCGCGTGCAGCCTACGCTTGCCAAGACCACACGGGTGTGTAGCTATGACCGTGCCGGATTAGGTTGGAGTGAGCGCGGGCTATTCCCGCGCACGCTTGCGGCCATGACGCATGAGTTACATACGCTGCTGCACACCGCGCAGGTACCGGCGCCCTATGTTTTGGTCGGGCATTCTTTTGGCGGCTATATTGCGCAGTCCTATACCCATATGTATCCTGACCAAGTTGCAGGATTGGTATTAGTAGACAGTGCGATGGAAGATCTTCCACTCCGTGCGCCTGCCTATCAGGTAGTCAGTTCGCCACCGCCAATCGTATACACGGTCGGGCAAGGGTTGGTGCTTACGGGGATAGGGCGAATCATCACTCCCTTGTTTCCCGAAGCAAGTGATAAGCTGCCACCGGACGCACGGGCAGCGGCAAAAGCGTGGGCGCAGGATCTTGCGGTCGTGACGACCAGTATTGAAGAAGCGCAACAACGCCCCGCTATCGAACAGGAAATGCGCCAATCTCGTCGCTCGTTTGGCAACCTGCCACTCGTGGTGCTTGCCCATGATCCCGCCTTTGTGCTGCCCGCGACGATTCCAGCGGACATGCAGGCGGTTTTCAGAGAGGTCGAACCTATCATGCAACAATTACAGCAAGATATTGCTCGTCAATCAGCACAAGGTACATATCGGGTCGTTCCCGGCAGTGGGCATTATATTCAACATACGGCTCGGTGCTGACAACGTGTATGAGGTTATCATAAACCATATACACTCCATCCGGAAATACCTTACCCTAGAGATAAAATATCAGGATAAGAGTAAACAATATACCCTCTTCGCGCACTCCCTGAGGCTGGACGCGCCGTAGTGTGCTCGGCTCTATGGTATACTTTCGTTGGCGACCATGCATGCGAAGGTACGACCTGTGGCATACTCTATCGAGTACACGGATAGCGCGATCGAAGATATCGCCTATTTTACCAAATACGAACGGGGATTGATCGTCACCGCGATTGAAACGCAACTCACCCACGAACCGCTCCGCGAGGTGCGGAATCGGAAGCCAATGGAACCCAATGCGCTGGCCCGCTGGGAAGTCCGTGTCGGGAAGTACCGGATCTTCTATGATGTGGAAGTCAGTGACCGTGTGGTTCTGGTCAAAGCGGTGGGCTGGAAAGAGCATCATCGGCTCTCCATTCGTGGCAAGGAGTATATCTTATGAAAACCGTAGACCTTACGCGTGTCGTCGATGCGGTGGAAGAACTGCTCGATCTTGCAACTGACGATGGTGTCTTGCTTCGACTGCCCAATGGGAAAGTCTTTTTGCTTCGCTCAGTAGTGGAAGACGATGAGGAGCATGACGATTTCGCCGATGAAATTGCGCGAACACGCCAGAATAGTGCGCTGATGGCGTTGCTTGAGGCACGGTCGCAGGAGCAGGCACGCATCCCGGCGGAAGAAGCACGGCGTCGCCTTGGATTAGATACCTAAACGATTGAAGGCATATACAAAAATATATATTATTTTAGCATATAAAACAGATTAAAGTGTTAGTAAGTAAAGCTGCATATCGTCGATCATTGTGGTAATTATCGTCAACCGCACGGGTACGATTCCGCGCCATAATCGTTGCGGGGAGCGATCAATCATTGACAGTAAACACAAATATATGCCGTTGTTCTGCGGTAAATGCGCCTCTGGTGTCAGCCACGCCGCCCAACATGGCTCGCAGGTGACGCCGCTGGCGCGTCCCGTGACCTGGCGTTTTCTTCAAGGCCGTCGCGTGCCATCGCCCGTGCCGATCTAGCGAACCTGCCAGCGGCGCCGCTGAAGCCCGGCGTTGGGCGGTCTATCAAAGCTATTTCCAGTTGAAGGCCGTATCAACAAAACGTCGGTAGCGCAAGCTTGTGGCTGGCAGTTTTCACGCGCAGCGGTTGGAAAGAACGCCTATCCTCCTTGTTTTTACCTCTCTGCTATAATAAAATAACGTACCATCGCTTTCGAAAAAGCGATTAACATTCATCGTGGGAGAATATTATGGACATAACGACCACACAAAGTATGCCCGCAGTTAAGTACGAGGCAATCGTACAGGAAAACGGGCATATTGAACTACGCGTTCCGTTCGCGCCAGGAAAGCGGGTCGTTGTCTTTGTGCTTCAAGAACAAGAAGAACAAGATATGTTCGTCGATCTTACCCATGCTGCCACAAGCAGCCTGGAATTCTGGGATCATCCTTTTGATGATGAGGATTGGAATAATGCTTGACCAAGGGGCAATTGTCCTCATCCCAGTGCCGTTTACCGACCTTTCATCAACAAAACGTCGGCCGGTGATCGTCATCTCCAGTGCAACGTATAATCAGACGACATCGGATATGATTGTGGTGGCGATGACATCAAACCCAGCCCAAACACCATACAGCTTCACGATAACGAACCAGGATCTTGTGGAAGGCTCGCTTAATCGGCCCGGACAAGTACGGACAGATAAAATCTATACGCTATCCCAGAGTATCGCCGTGCGTGTTTTCGGAAGGGTGAAAATAGAGACGCTAGAGAGAATAAAAGAACTGCTGAATAAAGCAACACAGATAGAGCAATAACAGCACTGCTCGCCCGCCCAACATGGCGCTGTAGCACGACGCCGCTGGGGCGTCCGCGAACCTGGCGCGTTTTTCATACGTTTTCATACGTGTCGCGTGCTGCCAGCTGTGCCATCTATGAACACTGCCAGCGGCGCGGCTGAAGGCCAGGCGTTAGGCCACCCTCAACCCGTACGCCGTTCGCTCCAAGGTCGCATATCGTGTCTGTCGAGTGAAGAACGCCTGAACGACGTATGCTATCATTTGCAGCCAGCGTGAGAAAAGCCAATGCGTCACGCGAACGCCGTATAGCCGCACGCACCCAGACCGTAGCGTACGCGTAGCGATCCCGATCGCCGGGTGTGTCGAAAGATGCCTGATTGTGTATCCGTTTTGCGCACTGCAATCACGTACACGCCCGTCGTCCATCCCATCTCCGGCCCAACATCGCACTGTAGCCGACGCCGCTGCACGGCCCCAAACCTGGGCGAGTCTGCCAGCGCCGGCGCGTGCCATCAACAGTGCCATCTATGACGGTCGCAGCAGCGCGGCTGACGCCGCCGTTAGGCCTCGCAAATGCAGCCCCTGCCCTCCATCGAAACTCTGATCGCTCGGCTCGCTGTTCACGGCATCAAGCTCCCGCAGGGTCCCGTTCGCGTAGATGGCTACGGGAACACAGCTGAGCTTTCCACGGAGCTACTGAACCTCATCAAGTCAGGCCGCAAGCGCGCTGGTACCGGCCTGCTCTGGGCCTACGAACACGACCGTGAACCTATTGCCGCTACTGGCGACATTGAGATCGTCGTTGATCATCGCAACCAGCCTGCGTTGATTACAAGAATCGTGACGTCTGAGATCGTCGCCTTCAATGAAGTCAACGCCGAGTACGCGGCCATCGAAGGAGAAGGCGATGGATCACTGGAGTACTGGCGCAAAGGCCATTGGAACTTCTTCTCGCGCGAGTGCCGGAGAATCGGAAGGGAACCAACGGAAACTATGCCGGTTATCTGCAATGTCTTTGAAGTACTCCATGTTCTACCACTGCCGAGCGAGGCCTAAGCCCGGCCCGAGCCAGTCGTACTATCGTCTCAGTCCGGGCTTACAAAGCCCGCCTCCGCGGGCAGCTTAGCTCGAACGTTGGGCCGTCCTCAACCCGTAACCCCCATACGGACACTATCATGTGCTGATACGGCGAAGCATCAAGCGCGCATTCGTGCTATAATCCTGCTACGGACGAGACGAAAGGAGGCGGTATGCCGTCATTACTGAATCGTATCACGATACATCCTGATATTTGCCATGGCAAACCGGTTATTCGAGGATTACGCTACCCGGTTGAGTCCATGCTCGAACTCCTGAGTTCTGGTATGTCGATTCCGGATATTCTTGCCGATTATGAAGATCTCGATCACGAGGATCTTCTGGCAGTATTAGAGTATGCGATGCGCCTGAGCCAAGTAAAGCGCATTGAACTGCTCCCATCCGCATGAAGTTTCTTATTGATGCACAACTTCCACGAAGACTCGTCTTTGTGTTTCGGAATGCGGGATACGACGCGATCCATACCCTCGATCTTCCCCAGCAGAACACCACGTCGGACAGCGACATTACGAATATCGCAATACAAGAAACACGCATTGTGGTTACAAAAGATGCCGATTTTGTAGAAAGCTTCATCTTGTCACGCCGCCCGCCGAGACTTTTGGTGATTGCGACGGGAAATATTCGCAACGCGGCATTAGAATCGCTGCTGCTTGCCGCATTGCCCGCTATTACAGCAGCTTTCACCACCCATAGGTATCTTGAATTGACGCGGCAGGCGCTGATCATTCACACATAGCCGCACGCATCCAGCCGGTACCGTACGTGAGGCAAATTGGATTGTTATTTGTGCTGAAAAAGACACGTTTTTGCGCTTAATTATTCGTTAGTATATATACATACGATTACCGATTCGTCACCTATTCAATCCCCGGCCCAACATCGGCTCGCAGCGGACGCCGCTGGCGCGTCCCGTGACCTGGCGTTTTCTTCAAGGCCGTCGCGTGCCATCGCCCGTGCCGATCTAGCGAACCTGCCAGCGGCGCCGCTGAAGCCCGGTGTTGGGCGGCCAAGAGCGCCTCACTCCCGACAGCCCACATCAGCGATGCGTATGATACAATCGTACCAAACAGGCGTCGGCACACAAGGAGCGCGTTCAATGAACATCCCATCGATCGTTCACATCCTGCTCATCGGTCTCGGGGTCGCAATTGCCGTCATTGGAACACTTGGTATGCTTGGTTTTGGCCCTGGGGAGAGTATTATCGTCCTTGGCGTGTTGGCACTGGTAGATGATGGATTGAGGCGAGCATATTCATCGAAGCGTCATACGTTACGGTGATCGAAATGCTCGGATGGAGCATCATGGCTACCATACAGACAGGATAATAACGATGAATAATAGACTTATCACCGTAGATCCAGCGATTATGATGGGAAAGCCGGTCATTACCGGGACTCGTATTACGGTGGAATCGCTTCTAGACCGCTTTGCGGCGGGCGAGACGATCGACCAGATGCTGGAAGCCCATCCCCGCCTGACCAAAGAAGCGATCTTTGCCGCCTTTGCCTTTGCGGCGGACACGCTTCGCTCGGATATCATTTATCCTATCTCGGATAAAGCGGCATGAATCTGCTGGCTGACGAGGGGATTGATAAGCCCATTGTGGACCGCCTGCGGCAAGATGGTCATATGGTCATGTATATTGCCGAGGAATTGCCAGGTATCACGGACGAGGTGATCCTGGCGTTGGCGAACCAGCAAGACGCCATCCTGGCAACACGCGATAAAGACTTTGGAGAATTGGTGTATCGGCTGAATCGGGTAACGCAAGGTGTGATTTTAGTTCGGCTAGACGGATTACATCCTGACACCAAAGCAAGTATCGTATCAGCTTCCATTACTGAACATGGAGCAGAGATGCTCGGTGCATTTACTGTTATTAGCCGAGGGAACATACGAATACGAAGAAGAACGTAAATAAAGGCAAATAGAGAAATAAGTAGCCTAATAAGAATAATGGCACCGTAACGAAAAACGATTAGCACAGTCTTAAAGTCAATACAACCAAATAAGAAATGGCTTACAGCAAAAGGGAATATCTCATATAGCTATAAAGTATTCTGAGCCCGCCCGCCCAACATCGCTCGCACCTGACGCCGCTGGCGCGGCCCTGAACCGGGGCGAGTCTGCCAGCCTCGTCGCGTGCCATCGCGTGGTGCCATCTATTGAAGCCACCAGCGGCGCCGCTGAAGCAGGGCGTTCGGCCACTCTCAGCCTGTAATGCCCCTGCTCCACGAGATACCGTCGCTGCGGTTGTGCCTGTGCTATAGTATGTGTGTATCTCGAAAGGAGCCGGCCATGCCTACACCTGCAACGGTCTATCGTGACAAAGTTCTTCGCGAAGTGCAAACACTTCCTGAAGAGTATTTGCCGTACCTTCTCCAGCTGATTCAAACCTTCCGTGAAAGCGTGATGCTGAAGCCAGCATCGGCGAGCTTCGCGCAGGGATGGCACGAAGCGCAAACTGGGGATATCACACCTGTAGCCGACCTGTGGGACGGGATTGACGACGATGAGTGATGACCGAGTATCGCCGTTCCCCGTCTTCTTTACCAGCGAATTTAAGCGCAATCTTCGTCAACTTGCCAAGAAATATCGGCGCATACGAACGGATATCCAGCCCCTGCTGAATGAGTTGGAGGCAGGCAACGTACCAGGAGATCAGATTCAGGGATTGGATGTCCTCGTTTTTAAAGTGCGCGCTCGCAATACGAATAGCGCGCGTGGGAAAAGCGGTGGTTATCGGATTATTTACCAAAAAAAGCCAGATAAAAGCAGGAGCCTGCGCCCGCCACCCCGTCAGCGTCGGCGTACGCGGGCGCAGGCCCGTCGCTCCGACAATCCCCGGCCCAACAACGCGCTGTAGCGCGACGCCGCTGGCGCGGCCCGCAACCTGGGTTTTGTTTTCAGCGTCATCTCGTGCCATCGCTCGTCTCGCTCTATCAAAGCAGCCAGCGGCGCGGCTGAAGGCTAGGCGTTCGGCCTCCCGATAGCGTTTATACCAAATCATTCATGCAACTATCGGACCATTTGCACACTGACGCCGCGGGCGCGGCCCCTGACCTGGGCGCGATTTTTGGTGGGTGTCCCGTGCCGGCGCACGAACCGATCACGACGGCTCGCCCGCGGCGCTCCTGACGCTGAGCGTTGGGCGGGCCAGCACGGATCGGTGCAGGCGAAATGAGGTTGGGTGACGTTCTGCACACCCCCCGTCGCTCCATCTGCTATACTAGAGCGGTGGTCAGATCAGGTGAGCCTTCGTTCCAGCAGGTGGCGATTCGCCGTCACTGCATGTATGGGTGGCATGGCTCACGCATTGTGACCACCGCTCGAGCGTGGCACGCCGTATGGGAGCCACCCGCATAGCAGGAGGAACAGGAATATGACGGCATTACTGCAACAAGCAATTGCGGCTATCACAAAGTTACCAGGGGCGCAGCAAGATGCGATTGCGCGTCGGCTCCTCCTCGAACTCGCCGATGATGCTGCCTGGGAAGCCCGCTTTGCGGCAACAACCGATGCGCAGTGGGATCACCTCACGGCCCAGGTTCGCCACGCGATTGCCACCGGTGCGACCGAGACGTTGGAAAGCGTGTTTCCGCCGCCTGATTCCAGACCATGAAGTCCAGCATCACGAAGACGTTCCGCCAACACCTGGAAAGCCTGCCGACGACGGTGCAAGACCAGGCGGCCCGGGCGTATACCCTCTGGCGTGCTGATCCATACCATCCGAGCCTGGAATTTAAGCGGGTGAGCCAACGGCAACCCATTTACTCCGTGCGCATCGGGATCAGCTATCGCGCCTTGGGCCTCCGGGAAGGGGAGGACATCTACTGGTTTTGGATTGGTTCGCATAGTGCGTACGACGAGTTACTCAAACGTCTGTAGACAGAAAGCCAACAGATCCGTCGGGTGGTAACGGGTGAAGCGCACCAAGAGCCGCTGCCGGTGTGGCAACGTCCCACCAGCTCCGGCATCAACGAACCGGCGAATCAGGAGCAATCATAACGGTTAACCGAGCATTCCAGAGCGTATGCAGCACAGGAAAGAAGGATAAAACCATGCCACAGTCCAAAGACGCAACAAGCTTTACCGAAGCGGCCAATGCGGCGCTGCTTCAGCAGTTGAACTGGAGCGACACCCAGGACTACGAACTAGCCAGTCGCGGCTTCATCGCCACGCTGAATGATCCGGTCATCCGCGACGAGACCGGCCGTCCGGCCTGGAATCTCAGCGCCTTCGCGTTTCTCGAAGCAGAGACGGCCCCAGCTAGCGTCAATCCCAGCCTGTGGCGGCAGTCTCGCCTGAACGCCCTCTATCAGGGGCTCTTCCAGGTGACCGATGGCATCTACCAGATCCGCGACTTCGATCTGTCGGTCATGACTATCATCGACACCGGTGCCAGTTATATCGTGATCGACCCGCTGGTGACCCCGCCGACCGCCGAGGCAGGCATGGCGCTGGTCTATCAACACATCGGTCGCAAGCCCATCGTCGCCGTCATCTACACGCACAGCCACATCGACCATTGGGGCGGCGTGAAAGGGGTGATTTCCCAGGCCGACGTCACGGCTGGCCAGGTCAAGATCATCGCCCCGGAGCGGTTCATGGAATTCGCTATCAGCGAGAACGTCATCGCCGGCAATGTGATGAGCCGGCGCGCCAGCTATATGTACGGCAACCTGCTGCCCCAAGACACGACCGGACAGGTGGGTGCCGGTTTGGGGCAGACGACGTCGTCCGGCGTTCCGACCCTGATCGAGCCGACCGACACCATTACCCACACCGGTCAGACGATGGTGATCGACGGCGTGGAAATCGAGTTCCAACTCACGCCAGGCACGGAAGCGCCGGCGGAGATGAACTTCCTCTTCCCCCAACGTCGTGCCTTGTGCATGGCAGAGAATGTCTCGCACAACATGCACAACCTCTATACCTTGCGCGGGGCGATCGTGCGCAATCCCAAAGTATGGGCGCACTACATCGACGAGGCGATCGATCTGTTCGATGGCCGCTACGATGTGGTCTTCTCCTCGCACCACTGGCCTACCTGGGGCGCGGAAGCGGGTCTGGATTACCTGAAGAAGCAGCGTGACATGTACAAGTATCTCCACGACGAGACCATGCGCCTGGCCAATCAGGGCTACACTCTGCTCGAAATCCCCGAGATCGTCGAGAGCCAGCTTCCGGCTGAACTCTTCAACGCCTGGTACAACCGCGGCTACTACGGCACGGTCAACCACAACGTCAAAGCGGTCTACCAGCACTATCTGGGCTTCTTCGACGGCAACCCGGCTAACTTGCACCCGCTGCCGCCGGAGGATGCCGGCAAGAAATATGTCGAGTTTATGGGCGGCGCAGACAATCTGCTGACGCAAGCACGGGCATCGTTCGAGAAGGGCGAGTACCGCTGGGTGGCGCAGGTGGTCAACCATCTGGTCTTCGCCGACCCGGACAACCAGGCCGCACGCGCGCTGCAAGCCGACGCGCTCGAGCAACTGGGCTACCAGGCTGAGTCCGGCCCCTGGCGCAACTTCTACCTCAGCGCCGCCAAAGAGCTACGCAACGGCGTGATCGACCTGGGCGCGCCCAAGACCGCTAGCCCAGATGTGATCAAAGCTATGTCGCTGGACATGTTCTTCGACCTGTTGGCCGTGCGTATGATCGGCCCCAAAGCGGCGGGCAAGAAGCTGGTCTTCAACGCTACTTTCACCGACACGGGCGAGCAATATCTCTTAATGGTCGAGAACTGCGTCCTGAACTATGCCAGGGGCAAGCAGAGCGCCGAGGCCGACGCCTCGCTGACGATGAGCCGGACGGCGCTGAACGAGATCGTGCTGGGCGAAGCCAAGCTCGCGGAGAAGCTGGCGACCGGCGAAGCCAGGATCGACGGCAACCCAGAGAAGCTGGTGGAGTTCCTGTCGTTGTTGGACACCTTCGAGTTCTGGTTCAACATCGTCACGCCGTGACCGCGCACACCCGCCACATCTGCGCTGCGCACGCGCAGGTGTGGCGGGTGACAGCGCGGCCAAGACCCATCAGGTCATCAAGCACCACCATCCTGCCCCAAAATCACAGCCCATCACACCATCACAAAAATCATAGTTAAGACCCCTACCCCCACCTCCCCCTCGGCGCACGAAAACGCGCCGGTGCCCCACGCACACGTCGCACACGTCGCTCAGGGCGCAACGCCGCCAGCGCCGCCTCGGCTAGCGCAACCAGCCGCGCAGGGTCACGTTCAGCACCCGCGCTCCGCGCCACCTGACGCACCGCCTGGGCAATCGCCCGCAACCCGGCCTCCTCCTCCTCTTCAGAAACTTCGGGTGCCGCGACCTTCACCGCCGCCTCAGTCGCCCATCGGATCAACGGGGCCGCCTGCTCATCAAGCAAATCACCCGTCAACCCCTCATCCTCCATCAATCGCTCAGCCGCCATCTCCTGGCGCGGCGTCAATTTCTCGCCCATACAAACTCCCCTCGGCTCACTCTTATGTGCAAGGTATTGAATTAAAAAAACGCCAGCAATGCTGGCGTTTTTTTAGCAAGCTTCCTCGAGTCACAAATCCCCACTCACAACCGCGAACGCGGATCAAGCGCGTCGCGCAACCCATCCCCCACATAGTTAATGCACAGCACCGCCAGAAAGATCAAAAAGCCGGGAAACAAGACCATCCACGCCGCAAAATCAAGAAAGTTCTGCCCATCATAGAGCAACCGCCCCCAGGTTGGTACGTCAGGCGGAAACCCGAGCCCCAGGAATGAGAGCACCGACTCGGTGATGATCGCCGCCCCAACGCCAATCGTTGCCGCGACAATGATCGGCCCCAGCGCGTTCGGCAAAATATGCTTGAACATGATCTTGGGCTCAGTCACACCCAATGCCCGCGCTGCTTCCACAAATTCCTTCTCTTTCAACGAAAGAAAAGAACTCCGTACCAGCCGCGCAACCGTCATCCAGTTCAAGATGCCGATCACAAAGACGATCAAGACAAAAATGCCTGTCTCGGGGCCAAGCGCACGACGTAAGGTGTCACGAAAGAGAAAGATCAAAAGCAAGAGCAACGGCACAACCGGCAAAGCAAGAAAAAGATCGGTAATACGCATTAAAATACTATCGATGCGTCCACCAAAAAAGCCAGCTACAGCTCCGATCAATGTGCCAACCGTAATCGAGATCAACATCGCCGCGACGCCAACCGAGAGCGATACCCGCCCTCCAAGCATAACGCGGGCCAGCATGTCGCGCCCCAGATCATCGGTGCCCATCGGGTGCTCAAGACTCGGCGGCAACATGCTCTTGCTAAAATCAATTTTGCGCGGGTCGCCCCCATACAGCAGTGGCCCAACTGCCACCATGATCACAAGCAAGCAAAAGATCACCGCACCAACAACGGCCATCCGGTGCCGCCGGAAACGCCGCCATGCATCACCCCACAGCGTCCGTGGTGCTTTCGTTGGTTGGAGACGTGACAGTTGCTGAAGGGTCAGATTCGGCGCTGCTGGCGTTGTTTCGAGTGGTGGATTGGCTTCTGACATGCCACTTCCTTTACTCATACCGGATTCTCGGGTCGAGAACCCCATATAAGACATCAACAATCAAGTTAAAACTGACCACCAGCACCGCAAAAATGAAGGTGATCGCCATCACCACTGGGGTATCTGAGTTCTGGATCGAGCGGATCAGCAATTCACCAATGCCGTTGATCCGAAAGATCTGTTCGGTGACAATCGCCCCCGTGAAGATCGTTGGGACACCAAGCGCGATCAGGGTTGCGACCGGAATCATGCTGTTGCGCAAGACGTGCCACAAAATCACACTTCGTTCGTTCAACCCTTTGGCCCGCGCCGTCCGCGTGTAATCCATCGGTAGGTTCTCCATCATCGAAGCCCGCACAAAACGTGTCAGCGTGCCCGTTTGATAGAGTGCCAGCACCGTCACCGGCATGATCATCTGCTTCACCTGCTGCCAGAAGCTGTTCCAGTCGGTGACTTCCAGCGTCGAGTTGTAGATAAAGGGCAGCCAGCGGAGGTTGACCGAGAAGATCAGGATAAGTAAAAGACCAGTAAAAAAAGTGGGAACAGAAAAACCAATAAAGGCAAAGGTTGTTGCAATATTATCAAAGGCTGAATAGGGTTTCACTGCCGAAATGATCCCAATCGGGATCGCCAGACAAATCGAAATGATATATGCCAGACCAATCACTTGCAGGGTCTGCGGCAACCGTTGCCCAATCAGATCAATCACCGGCACACGCGCCGCAAACGAAAAGCCCCAGTCGCCGCGCATCAAAGCCCCGAGCCATTTGAAATAGCGGATGTACCACGGATCATTCAGCCCGAGCGAGGCGCGAATCTGCTCTCGTACCTCGGGCGGTACCGATGGATCGGCGGCAAACTGCGCGAGTGGATCGCCCGGTGCCAGCGCCAGTACCGCAAAGATCACCAGGCTGATTCCTAGAAGCGTCGGGATGGCAAACAAAATCCGCCGAATGATATAACGACCCATATGCACCACTTGCTTTGGCCCCCATCGGTCAGGGATCCTGACCGATGGGGGCCAAACAAAAGCTTTTTACTCTTTATACCAGTTCGCTACGTCCCACAACTCCGAGTCCCACCCCGAGGGGTTGTAACCACGGAGATCATTGCTCGCACCGGCAACACGCGGGCGTGCTACCAGCGGAACCATCGCCACATCCGAACTGATCAGGGCATCCATCGCTAGCGCGATTTCGACCCGCCGATCAGCGTCGGTCTCGGCCCGCAACTCTTCGCAGAGGGCATCATACTCGGCGTTCTGCCAGCGCATGTTGTTCTGCCCACGCCACTCGTTCTCGCTCTGCGAGGCCTGCTCCGAGATCCACTGGCAAAGGTGGGCTGTTGGATCGGGCTCGCTCGCCCCGGTGGTGTACATCTGGATATCGGCAAAGAAGTGCCCGATGTTGTCCGGGTTGCCGACATCACTGCCAAAGAAGACACCGGCATCAACGCTCTTCAGCTCGGTCTCAACGCCAATCTCTTCCCAGTTGGCCTTGATTAGTTCCTGCGTCTTCTGGCGCAGTGAGTTCACACTCGTCTGGAAGAGCACGCTCAAGCGCACTCCATCCTTGACGCGGATGCCATCTGCGCCACGTTCCCAGCCAGCTTCGTCCAGCAGGGCGTTGGCCGCGTCAAGATCCTGCTCACAATCACCATAGAAATCATCTGGCCCTGAAGCAAATGGCTCGTACCAGAGCAATGAACAGGTCGGGAAGCCGGTCGGCCCATAGAGCTGCTCCGAGATAGCCCGACGATCAATCGACAGCGCGAGAGCCTGGCGCACTGCCAGATCGGTCAGGAAGGGGTGCGGCTGGCTCAACTGACCACGCTCGTCACCAAGCGTCGCGTCAACATTGGTGAAGTTGATCAGCAACCGCTCGACGTTTGCCGTATTGTACGGCACTAGCACGCCCTGGCCACCCTGGTTGATCAGCTGCTGCAAGACGGCAGCCTCAACCTGCAGGTTCCAGGCCCAGTCGGTTTCGCCCGTCTGGAAGACTGCACGCGCAGCCGAAGGAGCATCGCCACCACCCTTGATTTCGACCCGCTGGAAGAAGGGCTTGTCAGGGTCACGGTAGAATTCGTTGATGTCATACTGAACCGTGTCACCAACCCGGAAATCAACCAGCTTGTACGGGCCGGTTCCAATCGGGGCCAGGTTGGCTGCCTGACACGCCGCGTCGGTTGAAGCGGCAGCACCCATGCAGCTCCCAAACTGAGCCTGCTGAATGATGCGCCCACTGTTGCTGGTAAAGGTCTTGTACGGGTTGGCGTTCGGTGCTTCCCAGGTGATCGTGACCGTGTAGTCATCAACCGCCTCAACTGATGCAATGCCGTCAAAGGCGCTGGCCGTCGTACAGGCCGTCGCTTCGTCGGCACAGTATTCATAGGTGAAGACGACGTCCGCCGCCGTGAAATCACTGCCATCCGACCACTTGATGTCGTCACGCAGTGTCCAGGTGATCGAGGTCAGATCCTCGGCGATCCCCCCGTTCTCCAGCGTGGGAATCTCGGTCACAAGCTCGGCTACGAGCTGGCCGTCAGGCCCGATCGAGGCCAGTGGCTCAAGAATCAGGCGCGATGCGTCCCAGTCCTTGGTGCCAACCGCAAGGTGCGTGTTCAGAATCGTGGGTGCCTGCCAGTAGAGAATGCGCAGCAGATCACCTGCACCACGCCCGGTCGCAGCGGGTGCTTCAGTCGGCGCTTCGGTCGGTGCTTCGGTCGGCGTCTCCGCCGGTGGGGCCGTGGTGGCCTCGGTCGAAGGTGGAGTAGTTGCCTGAGCAGCGGGTGGCTCAGACGTGGGAGCCTGTGCGGGCGGGGCACCGCCACACGCCGCGAGCACCATTGTGAGCACGAGCGTGGCGAGTAGCCAGGTCAAGAGCCGTTTGCGATCCACGAGTACCTCCTGTAGACAAGACAGCGATCAGCCATGTAGATGTCTACCAGCTATGCTGGAAGAGGTGAAGGAGGGTGTGAAGACCGCCCCCATCCTCATCATCCCAAAGTATTAGAGTGAGTCTCACTCCATGCACACAAAACCCTGGTCTCTACCAGAGTGGTTGCAGCGTTGCCTACACGTTCTTTCTTTTGTCGGCATGCAAGGCCAATCAATTAATCTTAGTTTAAGGGTTGGTTAAAGGTAACACACAAGTTATTCTGCTGTCAAGTCTCTGCCCCGATCATCTTCACCCGTCAGGGCGATAAACTGCGCCTGTTTAGCCCATCAAGAAGCCCTATCACCGCACAATATGCGCTGCCTTTCTCCTCGCCCGCTGGCTCGCCCAGGCTCTGTTCCGGCACAATACGTGTAAGCCGTTTATTGGACTTAACAACTAAATCCGGCCTCGTCCCAATACCATGCAAAGAAGCTCACGCCAAGCCGCCAAGTTGCGAAGGGTGAGCGCACCTCCGCGAAAACCTTTGCGCCTTTGCGTCAAACAAACCGCCTTATGGGCAAGGTATTGGGCCTAGTCCAGGAACCCGTCCAGGCGTGATGTTGCCCGCCGAGGCTCCCCGCTTCGCCCAAAATGATCCCGCCGAAAGACGATCTCGCCCGCCGCCATCGTGAGCATGACCTGGCCCTTCAGGTGCTGTCCATGCAACGGTGTGTTGCGCCCCCGCGAGGCAAACTGGCTTGCGTCAACGGTCCAGGCTTGATCAGGCTGAAAAATGACGATGTCCGCTCGCGCTCCAGGATGCAGTGTCGCCGGCGAGCGCCCAAGTACTTGCGCCGGGCCTTCTGTCAGTTTCGCGACCAGGTTGACCAGATCCATTTCGCCACGATGTACCAGCGTGAGTACCAGCGCTAGCGCTGTTTCGAGCCCGCTGATCCCCGGCGCGGCAACCCCATATTCGCACTCTTTATCCACCCGCGCCTGCGGCGCATGCCCGGTGGCAATCGCGTCAATCGTGCCGTCTCGTAACCCTGCAACCAGCGCATCAACATCAGCCTGCGTACGCAAGGGTGGGCTCACCCGTGTGCGCGTGTCATACGGTTCCAGCAGGGCTGGATCAAGCCACGAGGGGATGATCTGTTCCGGCGGCGCACTTCGCCGCCCTTTGCGCGATGATGATGGCGGTGGCGGTGGTCCATTAGGAACCGCCACTGTTTCGTGGGGGACAAGTTTGCCCAGAACCCAGCGATCAGTGAGGGTCAGATGATGTGGCGTGACTTCAGCAGTGATCCGTGCCCCTCGTGCCCGTGCCGCACGCAGCAGCGCAACCGCACCCGCGGTGCTCACATTGCAGACATGCAGATGTACCCCGGTCAACTCGGCCAACGCAATATCACGCGCGAGCATCGCCTCTTCCGCTGCCGCAGGAAAGCCTGCCAGACCCAGACGGGTGCTGACAACCCCTTCGTGCATCGCCCATCCTCGCGTCAGACCCGGCTCTTCACAATGGGTCATCACCGGAACGCCAAGCGCTGCGGCATAGGTCATTGCCTGGCGCATTAAACCAGCATCAGCCACTGGCCGTCCACCATCACTAAAGGCAATGCACCCCGCTTCGCTTAGTTCGATCATATCGGCCAGCGCTTTGCCTGCACATCCCTGGGTCAACGCACCAATCACGTCAACCCGCACATGCCCCTCGCGTCGCGCCAGTGCCTGCACATGGCGCACGACCGCTGCTGTATCAGGTGTTGGCTGGGTCGTTGGCATGGCACAAACGGTCGTGAAGCCCCCCCGCGCTGCCGCTAGGGTGCCCGTTGCTATCGTCTCTTTCTGCTCTTCTCCAGGCTCCCGCAAATGCGTGTGTAGGTCGGTAAAACCTGGGGCGACGACCGCTCCGCGTGCGTTGATGATTTCGATATCATCCCCCACGCTTTCGGTATCGGCATGCAAATCGGCAAGGTCGCTCACTTGCTCGACCACACCATCGCAAATAACGACGTCGCCCACCGTTGCGACCCGACGGGCAGGATCAATAATTGACCCGTGTTTGATAATATAGCGCATTGCTTCCCTCATCTATCCTGCCAGCCAGTAGAGTAACGCCATCCGTACCGCTACACCATTGGTTACCTGGGCTTCAATCACCGAGTTGGGGGCCGTCGCCGCCTCGGGCCAGATCTCGACCCCTTCGTTCATCGGCCCTGGATGCATGATCAGTGCCGTTGGCTCAAGCCGCTCGAGCCGCTCAGGGGTTAGCGCATATGCCCGACTATACTCGCGCAACGAAGGTAATAAGCCCGCCTGCATCCGCTCTTTCTGCAGACGCAACACCATCACGACGTCGGCTCCTTCAAGCGCTTCGTCCAGCCGATGGCTGATGCTGATCTGCGGCCATGTCGCTGTCCAGAAGTGGGCCGGCCCCAGTAACGTTGGCGGCGCACAGAGCGTGACATGCGCTCCCAGCCGGGTCAATCCCCACAGGTCCGAACGGGCGACCCGACTGTGCAGGATGTCTCCCACAATCACGACCTTCAACCCGCGTATGCGATCCAGTCGCTCCCGGATCGTAAAGAGGTCAAGCAATGCTTGCGTCGGGTGCGCATGCCGTCCGTCTCCCGCATTGATGACCGCCCCCGCGAAATGCTGCGCTACCAGATACGGTGCCCCCGATTGGCTGTGCCGAATGACCACCATATCAGCCCCCAGCGCTTGCAACGTGCGCACGGTGTCAATCAGTGACTCACCCTTTTCAACACTGCTGCCCCTCGCACTAAACGAGACGACATTCGCCGAGAGCGCTTTCGCCGCCAGCTCGAAGCTGATCCGTGTCCGCGTACTATCCTCAAAAAACATATTGACGACCGTTCGCCCACGCAAGGTCGGTACTTGCTTGATCTCACGCGCAAGCACTTCCTTCATGCTCTCGGTAAGCTCAAGGATCTCCTCGATCTCCTCCGCCGTCATCTCATCAAGATCAATGACATGCCGCCGCCGCCTGCTCACCATCTCCATCTTCACTTCCCTCTGCGCCTCTGCGCCTCTGCGTTACATCCCTCCGCGCCTCACTACGCACGCGAAATAACCACCTCATCCCGCCCATCAGTCTCACGCAAATGCACCGCTACTCGTTCACTCCGCGAAGTTGGCACATTCTTGCCGACAAAATCAGCCCGAATAGGCAATTCACGATGCCCCCGGTCAATCAGGACGGCCAGTTGAATGCACGCCGGTCGCCCAAGATCCGCAATCGCGTCAAGTGCAGCCCGTACCGTTCGCCCCGTATACAGCACATCATCAACGAGCACAACCACCTTGTCGGTCAGATCATGCTGAATCTCGGTCTTGCGTACCAGCGGAGTTGGCCCGCGCATCCGCAAATCATCACGATAGAGGGTAATGTCAAGTTGACCAACCGGGACACGAATACCCTCAAAATCAGCAATCGATGTCGCAATCCGCTCGGCGAGCGGCACCCCGCGTTGCCGAATCCCTACCAGGATGACCTCCTGCAACCCTCCATTCCGCTCATCAATTTCGTGCGCAATGCGTACCAGCGCCCGCCGAATGTCGTCAGGGGTCAGGATCTGCTTTTGCTCGCTCATCATTCGCCTCGCTTAGACCGGTCACAGTATCGGTGTACCGCCCGCCCATCAGATGCCCGAAAACACAAAAAAACCTGACCCACCCTGGGGTCAGGGTACACGGGTCAGGCTCGCTTCGCGCCATAATGACGCGCAATAGTCGCTCATAAGCACTCCTTTACAACCTCACGGGGCTGCGTTAAAGGCTGGCTAAAGGTAGCACACGGGACGGCTCTTGTCAATCCGTCATCTTCTGCCGTCCAGGGCGATTGCATCTTCCGTGTAGGCACCCGCAAGGGCACCCGCAAGGGCACCCGCAAGGGGTGCCCCTACACCGGGCCCGCCCCTGTAGGGGCCCCCCTTGCGGGTGCCCTGGTGCCGCTTCATCAAACCTTTGCGCCTTCGCGCCTTTGCGTCAAAAAAACCTGCCTTATCTGCCTTCATCACAGCGTTGTACGCATAAACTCAATCGCCTTGGCAACTCCGTCTTCGGCCCGGATTTTCGCCCCCAGTGCCTCGGCTCGCTGTCGCATCGCCTGGTCGCTCACCGCTACCTCGATCGCCCGGGCTAGCCGCTCTGCCGTCAGTTTCTTCTGCGGCACCGGCCACGGCCCTACCCCAAGCTCAAAAACCCGTTGCCCCCAGAAGGGTTGATCCCCAAAAAACGGACAGATCACCGCCGGCTTACCCGCCCGTAGCCCGGCCCCCGTCGTTCCGGCCCCTCCATGATGCACCACCGCCGCACAGCGCGGAAAGAGCCACGCATGCGGGGCTGCTTCCAGCGCAAACGCGGTCGCCGGGAGATCTGCCGCGCCCAGTCCTCCCCATCCGCTCGCAAGAATCACCCGTTGCCCCGCCTGCGCTGCCGCCTCTAGCACAAGCTTCGTTGTGCGCAACGCATCCTGCGAGGCCATGCTGCCAAACCCAACATAGACCGGCGGTGGCCCCTGCGCAAGAAAGGCCTCCAATGCCGGCAGAGGCTGCCACGAGGGTGAAGACGGGAGAAACCAGTAGCCCGATACAAAGGTAGAGGCGTCCCAGTCAGGTGGATTTGGCACCACATGCTGGCTATAGGCGTAGATTTTGGGCACAGGTTTGCCACGCAAGATCGTATCATCACGAAAAGGCGGCAACCCCAACCGCTCTTTGCGCCACCCATTGATCAGGCTGCGGTATGGCAAGGTTGCGCCTCGCAGGAAGAGCGTATAGGTAAACCAGTTGACCCAGTCACCATAATTTTGCCCTCCCAGCGCAGGATTAGAAAAGATCCGTGTGGGCGAATATGCCGGAAGCATCATCGTCAAAAATCCGGGCACCTGCAGTTTCTCGGCGAGATGGTACCCCGCCAGTGCCTTGGGATGGTAGATAATTGCCTCGGCCTGCTGACTTGCCGCCCATGCATCATCAAGGATGTTGCGCAGCATTGGCTTGATCCGCTGCATCAACCCAAAAGGATTCTTGCCCGCCAGCGCCGCTTTGCCTTCGCTACTCTGCGCCAGACGAATAAATTCGGCCCGCAACGGCGCAAAAGCAAGCCCATGCGCTCGCACCAGACCCTCAAAACCAGCCTCAGTCGCCAGCGTCACCGCATAGCCCGCCTGCTGCAAACCCACCCCCAGCGCCACATACGGCTCTACATCCCCCCGCGAACCCACCGTAAGTATGTTGATCTTGCGTTGTTTCATCTCAAGTCCTACCCATCCCAACCACGTTATTCCGTCGCACAGTGTAGTGTAAAAGAAAAGC
The DNA here is from genome assembly GCF_004762035.2 of Candidatus Chloroploca mongolica. Taxonomy (GTDB): domain Bacteria; phylum Chloroflexota; class Chloroflexia; order Chloroflexales; family Chloroflexaceae; genus Chloroploca; species Chloroploca mongolica. The sequence continues at coordinate 22,457 of NZ_SIJK02000033.1, forward strand.
GCCGATCCATCCACCCCCCCCATCTTCACATACGCGGCGATGGGTTCGGGAAACCTGCCAGGTGTGCGCCGCCGCGATCCATCGGAACCCGCAGCCATCGCCCGGCGCACACCTGGCAGGTTTGACCATGTCCGCAGATTACGCAGATGCGGAAGCTGTAATCTGCGTAATCTGCGTAATCTGCGGACACTATCTAAACCATACTGGGACTTTGCATCAGCCCTACAGGTTTGACGCCGCAGGCCCCCAGGAACCTGTGTTTGTGGTAGGATACCCCATAACAGGCAGATCTTGCGCCTGCCAAATGATCATGTTCATCTCGGGAGCAACCATGCCGCGAGTGTTGCTGCTCTATGCCTCGGTTGGGGCTGGACATAAACGTGCAGCTGAGGCCCTTGCCACCGCTTTTTTACAACGCCAACCTGGTGAGGTTCGGATCGAAGATGTGCTCGATCATACAACCCGCCTCTTTCGGGTTGCCTATGCACGCTCATATCTCGAATTAACCGACCGCGCCCCGATGGTCTGGGGCTATTTCTATACTCAGACAAATGCCGATCCGACCCTCTCTGAGTTTACCAATAACCTCCGTAAGCTTGTCGAGAGCATCGGCACAACCGGGCTCAAAGATCTGCTGCGTGCCTTTCAGCCCGAAATTATTATCTGTACCCATTTCCTGCCCATGGAGTTGCTCGTTCGTTACAAGCGCAATGCGATGCTCAGTCAGCCCGTCTATTGTGTGGTTACTGACTATGTCGCCCATACCTTCTGGACCTATACCGAGATTGATGGTTATTTTGTCGGCGATGAACAGACCCGCGATCAGTTGATTGCCCGCGGTGTCGCCGCCAATCAAATTAGTGTCAGCGGCATTCCGGTTGATCCCGTGGTGAACGAGCCGAAAGAAGTGGAGGCGATCCGTCTCCGTCATGGCCTGTCAACAACGTGCCCGCTCATAACGCTCTTTGGTGGTGGGTTAGACGATGAGCATATCCGCTTGATGGTTGAGCATTTCTTGCAAAGTTCCCTTGACATGACTCTTGTTGTGGTCGCCGGACGCAATCCGACCCTCGTCGAGAGCCTCAGTGATCTCACGGCTTCAACGCATGTGCAGTTGCGCATCCTCGGGTTCGTTGACTATGTTGATGATCTGATCGCTGCCACTGATCTGGTCATCACCAAAGCCGGCGGCTTGATCGTCAGTGAGGTGCTCGCTCGCTCGGTGCCGCTGATTGTGATTGAACCAATCCCTGGTCACGAAGAGTGGAATGCCGATTATGTGGTGAGTTGCGGCGCTGGGGTGCAACTTCGCATTCCCGCTTCAGTCGCTCGCACGGCCATCTCTATGTTGCAGCATCCCGACACCCTCGCCCTTATGCGCTCGGCCGCCGCATCAGCCGGGCGACCGCGCGCTGCGCTCGATATTGCGAAACGGGTGCTTGCTGATTTTTTGAACCGACGCCATAAATGAAGGGTAGCATCTATGACTTCAGGGCCAGTTGACGTCCTCTTTGCAATCTCTGATACTGGCGGCGGCCATCGCAGTGCTGCCGTCGCTATTAGCGCTGCCCTCGATCAGATCAGCAATACGTCGCTTACCTGGGCCATCGAAGATATTCTCCGCCTCACCGATTTGCCCGGCGTGCGTGGTGCCCCCGAACACTACGATAAGCTCTCGACCCGCTGGCTGCGCCTCTACGATCTGACCTTTCAATTGACCAATGCAACCCGTACCGTGGATATGCTCTCACGCCTGGTCTTTCTGAGTGCGCGCCGCAATCTGATCAGGGCCATCGAAGCACGCCAACCCCGCCTCGTCGTCTCAACCCATCCCCTCGTCAATCGCCTCGTCGTCTGGGCACGTGGCGCTCGCCGGATGCCCTTTCGTGTCATTACCTGTGTCACTGACCTCGTCAGTTTGCACGCCTCATGGACCTATCCAGGGGTTGACCTCGCGGTCGTACCGACCGACGAAGCCTTCCAGATTATGTATCGCCGGGGGATGTACCCGTCACAACTCAAACGCACCGGCTTTCCCGTGCATCCCAAATTTGTGGCCTATACGCTCGATGAACGTCAGTCGCGCCAGGCCCTCGGCCTCGATCCCGATGCCTTTACCCTGCTCGTTACCGCCGGTGGCGTCGGCTCGGGACGCCTCGCTGAACTCGTGTTCGCGCTCGAACAGGCCTTTCCCTCAACCCAGTTGCTCGTCATTACTGGCAAAAACCGCGCCGTCTATCAGGAATTGCACGCCCGCCAACGCCCTCCCTTGAGCCATATCTATGGCTTTGTTGATAACATGGAGGCGCTGATGGCCGCGAGTGATCTGGTGGTGACGAAAGCCGGCCCCGGCACTCTCATGGAGGCCCTGGTCATGCGAAAGCCGGTCATCGTTACCGAAGCCGTCGGTATGCAAGAGCAGGGCAATATTGATTTTGTCCTCAACTACGAACTCGGCCTCTTCTGCCCTACCACCGAACGCATCGTCAACGCCGTCAGCGAACTCCGCGATCCACCGCGCCACGCTGCGACCGTCGCACGCCTCGCTGGGGCCGTACCACGCGATGGTTCCGCCCAGATCGCCCGCATCATGATGGAACAACTTACGCTCGTGAATGAAACATCGGGGATGCCTGCTACCCGCCGCCGAGCGGGCTTGCTCGGCTTTCCCCGCGCAGGTCGCTCACTGCTGCGCGGGCGACGTTCCCGCTAAGGAGGTCACCCATGAACATTGTGCTCGGAAGCGATGAGCAAACCTACCTCACTGATGTCCTGCAGGAAGAATTGACCCGGCGTGGTCACGACCTGATCCTCGTCGGACCCCTCGCGGGAACCCAGGCGATCTGGCCTGATGTCGGTCGGGCCGTCGGTGAAACGGTCGCCTCAGGCCGCGCCGACCAGGGCATCGTCTGCTGTTACACCGGTACCGGCGTCAGCATTGCGGCCAATAAGGTTCCTGGTATTCGTGCCGCCCTGTGCCACGATGCCCAAACCGCCGCCGGTGCCCGCACATGGAATGATGCCAATGTACTCGCCTTGAGCCTGCGTACAACGACCCCCGAACTCGCCCGCGAAATCTTAGATGCCTGGTTTGCTACCGCATGCCCTCCATCTGAACACGAGGCCATTGCCGCTGTACACGCCATCGATCTAGACTATCGCACCTCAACCTGAACCAGCCATCCCAACGTAGCGTGCTATACTATAGTCACAGAGGGGTGCTTTAAAGTGTACACGTGTGGATTAGACGTTACCCGCGTCCTTTTTTGTTGTGGGTTGGCGGCAAAGTCACCAATTCACCACAAAAAAGATCGATCGGCAAACTGGAGAAGGAGAACACCATGTCTGCCGCCAAAAAGATCAAGATTGGCGTCTTGACAAGCGGCGGTGACGCCCAGGGCATGAATGCTGCTGTGCGCGCCATCGTTCGTACCGGAATCACTGAAGGCTGTGACGTCTACGCCATCTATGAAGGCTATGAGGGGCTGATCAGGGGTGGCGATTTCATTCGCAAGATGGATTGGGATAGCGTCGGGGGCATTCTTCATCGCGGTGGCACGGCCATCGGCACCGCCCGTAGCCCCGGCTTTCGTACCCGCGAAGGCCTCCGCCAGAGTGTCGCCAATTTGCTCGCCCACGGCATTGATCGCCTCGTCGTGATTGGTGGCGATGGTAGCCTCCGTGGCGCACAAGAGTTTCGCGAGGAGTGGCCCGGGCTCCTGAAAGAGCTCGTTGAGGCTGGTCAATTGAGCAAAGCTGTCGCTGCACGCCATCCCTACCTCGGCATCGTGGGCCTCGTCGGTTCGATTGATAATGATTTCTCGGGCACCGATATGACCATCGGAGCCGATACGGCGCTCCATCGCATTACCGAGGCCCTTGATGCGATTACCTCAACTGCGGCTAGCCATCAGCGAACGTTTGTCATCGAGGTCATGGGCCGTCATTGTGGCTACCTTGCGTTGATGGGGGCAATTGCCGGGAGTGCTGACTGGGTCTTTATTCCTGAGAATCCGCCCGAGGACGATGATTGGCCCACCCGTATGTGTGAGGCCATGCGCGCTGGGCGCGCTAGTGGCCGCCGCGATAGCCTTATCGTTCTCGCCGAAGGCTCCCGTGACCGCGCAGGCAATGCGATTACGGCTGATGTTATCAAGCAGTTGATCGAAGAACGCCTCGGCGAAGATACTCGTGTGACCATCCTTGGCCATGTGCAACGTGGCGGTGCCCCCAGTGCCTTCGATCGCTGGATGAGTACGTTGATGGGCTATACCGCAGCACGCGAGTTGATCCATGCAAAGCCTGAACGCGATTCGCAGGTGATCGGGATTCGTGAGAACCGCGTGACAATTACCCCTCTCATGCAGTGTGTCGCCGAAACACGCACCGTTGCCGAGGCAATTAAGGCCCAAGAGTATGAACGTGCGATGGGTCTCCGTGGCGGTAGTTTTACCGAGGCCTTCCGTACCCTCCGTACCCTCGTCCAGTCGCGCCCACCCCAGGCCGGGAGTGCCCCGCGCCCCCTGCGCCTTGCGATCCTTCACGCCGGCGGCCCCGCCCCCGGGATGAATACCGCTGTTCGTGTGGCCGTCCGCCTCGGCATTGACCACGGCCATACGATGCTCGGTGTTCGCCACGGGTTCCAGGGGCTCATCGATGGCGATGTCCACGAAATGGATTGGATGAGCGTCAGTGGCTGGGCTACAACCGGTGGCGCTGAACTCGGTACCAATCGCAAGATCCCCCGTGGCCCCGAGATCTATCAACTCGCCCGCCGCCTCGAAGAGTTTGATATCAATGGTATCTTGATGATCGGTGGCTGGACGGGCTATGATATTTGCTATAAACTCCATAGCGAACGCTATAATTATCCGGCTTTTAATATTCCGATGATCTGCTTGCCCGCGACGATTAATAATAATCTCCCTGGCTCAGAGTTGAGCATTGGCTCTGATACGGCGCTCAATAATATTGTTGATGCCATCGATCGCATCAAACAGTCAGCCGTCGCCTCGCGCCGCTGTTTTGTGGTCGAAGTCATGGGCCGTGGCTGCGGCTACCTCGCCTTGATGAGTGGCCTCGCCTCTGGTGCTGAACGAGTCTATTTGCCCGAAGAAGGCATTACACTCGGCGATATGCAAAAAGATATCGATGAGATGATCTATTGGTTCCAGCACGGTAAGCGCTTGAGCCTCGTGATTCGCAATGAGAAGTCTAATCCGATCTATACTACGAGCTTTATGTGCTCGCTCTTTGAAGAGGAAGGCGCCGATCTCTTTGAGGTGCGCCAGTCAATCCTTGGGCACCTTCAACAGGGCGGTTCGCCTTCGCCCTTTGACCGCATTCAGGCCACGCGCCTGGCTGTCAGATGTGTCGATTTCCTGATCGACCGCGCCCTGCAAGGCTCGGCTGATAGTGCCTTTATTGGCTATCAGGATGGCCGTGTCCAGATTATCGATCTCGAAGAGTTTCCCCGTCGTGTTGATGCTGAACACGCCCGCCCCAAACAACAGTGGTGGATGGACCTCCGCAATCTGACGCGGGTCTTGAACCAGCCTCCACGTGAGCTACGTGATTGATCTGTGAGCAAGAGGAGAAGTGTCATGTTCGAGTTGCCCGCTGGGCCACTGGTCAGCACTGGCTGGCTGGCCGATCATCTGGACGAGCCAACCCTGCGCATTGTTGATGCGCGGGGCAAGGTGTTGCCCCCCACCGATCCGAAACCACACTATTTTGCCCGCCACGACGATTATGCCGCCGGACACATCCCCGGCGCGCTCTATCTCAACTGGCTTGAAGATATTGTGGATCTGGATGATCCGGTGCCAACCCAGATTGCCCCGCCCGACAAGCTTGCTCGTGTGCTCGGCGAGCGTGGCATTGGCGACGATAGCATCGTCGTTATCTACGATGACTGGTTTTCGATGTTTGCCGGGCGCATGCTCTGGGTGCTGCGCTACTATGGCTTTGAACAGGCGCGCATTCTCAACGGCGGGTTGCTCAAGTGGCAGGCTGAAGGCCGCCCGCTGACTACGGTCGTACCACACTATCCGCCCGCAACCTTCACCCCACATCCCCAGCCCGCCCTGCGTAAAACCGCTGACCAGATCCTCGCCAGCCTTGGCTCCGATGCGACGTTGCTCATTGATGCCCGTAGCCTCGCCGAGTATCAAGGCCACGAGTCACGCGCTGTACGCGGCGGACATATCCCCGGAGCCGCCAATCTCTTCTATCAGAGCCTCCTCAGTGCCGAGGATCATACCTATAACGCGCCTGAAGTCCTGCGCGAGCGTTTTACCGCCGCTGGCATCGACCTTGAAACACCCGAGGATCGCGAGGTAGTTGCCTATTGCAACGGTGGTGTCTCCGCGACACCTACCGCCCTCGCCTATGAACTGATCACCGGGCGCCGCGCCGCGATCTATGATGGCTCCTGGAACGAATGGGGCAACGATTTGACCAAACCACTCGCCCAATAAGCTATTACCCTCAAAACCCATGCTCGTGTGAAAACGACCAGCTTCGCTGGTCGTTTTCACACGAGCATCGAAGGCCACGCCCCCTGTCACCCAAACACCGCACGTACGACAGCCTCAGTATCACGCAGGTCGGTTAGCGCAACATCCGGCTCACACCGCACGAGTTCATCAAAGGGGTACGGGCCAGTAGCAACCGCCACCGTGCGTGTCCCATTGGCCTTGCCACAGGCAATGTCATGCGGCGTGTCGCCGACAATGACAATCTCATTCCCAACAAAAAGTCGTCCGTACCGAGCCGCCGCCCGTGCCGCCGCAATCGGGACAAGCTCAGGCCTGTGGTGATGATCATCACCATAAGCCCCCGCAGCCAGATCAAGGTGCGCCACCAGGCCAACCGCAGCCAGCTTGATGCGTGCCACCGCAGCAATATTGCCGGTCAACGGTGCCTGGCGCACCCTGCCCGCCAGGGCTTCCAGGGCCGCCTGCACCCCCGGAAAGAGCCGCGAACGCCGCGCCAGTTCGTCACGCTGCGCCTCTAGCCGACGCGCATAGCTCACGGTAAAGGCATGCAAACGCTCGGCAATCGCCTCGGGCGCAAGCGTCGGGAAACTCTCGCGCATGATCTGCCAGTCGGTTTTACCTGCATAAGCCGTGCGCGCCATTGGTGCCGTTGGCCCAACAACCTCACGCATGGTGGCCCGCATCGCCTCAGCCGCAATACCATCGGTGCTCAACAAGGTTCCATCAACATCCCACAAAACCAGACGATCCATATCCTCTTACCGTATGCAATCCTGCGTCCCATTCGTATGGCTGGCCTGCTGGTCTACATAGCGTTGCACTGTCGCAAGCAATTCATCAAGATCAATGGGTTTCGCCAGAAACATATCAAACCCCGCAGCCACCGTCCGTTCGCGATCCTCTTCGCCCAGGCCACTCACCGCAATCGCTGGACAATGAGCCATCCCTGGCAACTGACGCAAGATGACCAGCAGATCTGGCCCATCCTGGTCAGGTAGGCGCATGTCGATCATCAAGAGACGACACACTTCATCACTGACGGCAGCAAGCGCATCCTGACCGGTCGCGGCAATCGCCACACTGTAGCCGTGACTGACGAGAAAACTGTTGATCACCTGCTGCATTAGCGGGTTATCATCTACCAGCAAGATCTGCATCCGCGACCCTTTCTCGCTGTCTCAACGCAACAGGCCCTCTTTAACTTGGATTATACCTTATGCTGGCATCTTTGCCTACTCACCTATGGATAAACGCCACGGGTCGCATTTGCTTCGGCAACCCGCTGGACGGCGAGCAGATAGGCCGCTGTGCGTAACGGTAAGGCGCGGCTTGCCGCCAGTTGCCATACCTCTTCAAAAGCGTTCACCAGGATGCGTTCGAGTTTGCTATTGATATCGTGCTCATCCCAGAAAAATTCCTGCAGACCCTGCACCCACTCGAAATAGCTGACAATCACCCCGCCCGCATTGGCGAGAATATCAGGCACCACTGGAATGCCCCGTGCCGTCAGGATCGCATCGGCACCGGGCGTTGTCGGGCCATTCGCCCCTTCGACAATCATGCCCGCCCGTACCCGTGCGGCATTCTCGCCCGTTAACTGATTTTCCAGTGCCGCCGGGATCAATACGTCACACTCCAACTCAAGCAACTCGGATCCGGTGATCGGCACCATATTGGGGGCCTCATACCCTTGCAGCAACCGAAACGTATGCCGTTCGCTGTAGGTACGCATCGCGGGAATATCAAGCCCGCTGGCACAGTAATAGGCCCCGGCAGCATCAGCCACACCAATCACCTGACAGCCCATTTCGTGCAACAGCAGCGCCGCTGTGCTCCCCACATTGCCAAAACCCTGCACGACCACCCTCAACCCTTTAAGCGATCGCCCCTGTTTATGCACCGCCTCACGGACCATCAGGCTCACCCCGCGCCCGGTTGCCTCGATCCGCCCTAGTGACCCCCCAACCTGGATCGGTTTGCCCGTAATGACCGCAGGTACCGTATACCCGCGGTGCATCGAAATCGTATCCATAATCCACGCCATGATCTGTGCATTCGTGTTCACATCCGGGGCCGGAATATCCTTCTCAGGGCCAAGCAAAATGCTCACATCCGAGGCAAATCGACGCGTCAGGCGTTCCAGTTCGGCCAGCGAAAGTTGACGTGGATCAACAATGACCCCACCTTTAGCCCCACCGTACGGAATATTGACGAGGGCACACTTCCACGTCATCCACATCGCCAGAGCCCGTACTTCATCCAGATCAACGCTGGGATGATAACGAATTCCGCCTTTGACTGGCCCACGGCCCAGGTTGTGTTGCACACGGTAGCCCGTAAACATCTGCACGCTACCATCATCAAGCCGCACCGGGAAATTGACCGTCAGTTCACGCTGGGGCACGCGCAAGACAGCCCGAATATCGGGATGGAGGTTGAGCAATTCGGCGGCAGTGTCGAATTGCTGCTGGGCGATCAGAAAGGGATTAGCCTGATCAGACATCGTTGTCTTTTACCTTCTCAATTACAAAGGGGCTTACACAAGATTTTTGCGCAAATAGAGCCAGTGCCCCTGCCCAAAGAAGAACCAGGTGAGCAGTGAGCGCCGCAAACGGTGCTGATAAAAACCGAGCCGCTGGTAAAGGGCTCGGGCGGCTTCGTTGCGCTGGCTGACATAGAGACCGAGGTGATGCTTGCCACGCAGCAAGGCCTCTTGCTCGGCGCGTGCGAGCAGCATCTGCGCAATCCCGCTGCGCCGATACGTGGGCAAGACGGCCACATCGGTAATAAAGCCTTCACGACGGCCAATTTGATGATCGAGCAGCGATAAAACAAACAGCGACCGAATGGTTCGCCAGAAGCCAAGTTCCTCGTGGAACACAACCTCAATCGAAGCACTCTGATCGCTGATCATCTCCCAGGTACGGATCGTGGTGGTTCCAACAATCTGACCCTGGTACTCCGCAACAAACATACCCCGCATCGCCACGGCGCCCTGGTGCTCCCAGGTGGCCGCCAGCGCGGCTACACCCCGTTCCGTTGCATCAACCCCGAAGGCACCACCAAACTTGTCCGCGAAGGCCTCACGATGCAGCCCAAGAATGGCACTGGCATCAGGCATCCGGGCAGGCCGCACGGTGACACCATCAAGCGCAGGCATAACCCTTGTCGGGGCCTGCAAACGTGATGAACCAAGCGCGTGCGAAGAAGCCGTCATGCTTTCGTCGTCAACTCCGCAACACGACGATCAAGTCGTGCCGAAATATCACGGTACATGTCGCCACGCATCTGCGCAGCTTGTAGTTGACGCCGCAAGGTGAAAATATATGCCGCCGCACCGGCAATGGCGATCAAAAGAATGACGTTCAGTTTCATGCGTACCTCTTTGAGCCTATACTACGAACCGATTTGCTCGTCCTACCCTATTTTAGCGCAGCAAGGCATACTCTTCAAGTACGATGGATAGGGCAAAGCCCTATCCATCGTACTTGAATGGCACGGATCTGGCGCTTTTCAGCGTTCAACTCGTTGACGCCAGGCACTATACAAAGCAATGCTCCCTGCTACCGCTGCATTCAGCGAGGCGATCTGGCCGCGCATGGGCAGCCGTACCAGAAAGTCACACCGCTCACGGGTCAGTCGTGCGAGCCCGGCACCTTCGGCCCCGACCACCAGACCGAGCGGCATGTTCAGATCAGCGCGGTCGAGATCCTGTGCGTCCGCATCATCTTCCAACCCAACAATCCACACCCCGCCCTTCTGCAGTTCAACGATCGTCTGAGCCAGATTGCCAATCATGGCAATATTCAGATGCTCGGTGGCCCCGCTTGAAGCATTCACGACCGCCGGCGTAATCTCCACCGCTCTTCGCCCAGGCAAGCAGACCCCATGCACCCCGATAACCTCGGCGGTCCGCAGCAATGTACCCGCATTTTGCGGATCTTGCAGATGATCGAGCAGCAAGAGCATCACTGGCTCCTGACGTCGCGCCGCAAGCTCGAAACATGCCTCAAGCTCAACATATGGGTAGGCGTCGGCCTGAAGCATGACGCCCTGGTGGTTGACCTCACGAAGTTGACGATCCAACACCTGGCGTTCGACCCGTTCAACGTTGACCTTCGCCTCGCCGGCTAGCCGGACGATCTCGGCCATGACGCCGGTCTCTTGCACACCACTCGAAACATAAAGCCGGTGCAACGTTCGTCGGCGGGCACGCAAGGCTTCCCGTACCGCATTCCGCCCATAAAGCTGTTCTGTCATACTTTTTTAGCGACGGAACGCATCTTTAATGCGCCCGAAGAAGCCCTCATCATGATCACTCTGGTCTTCCGGATCAAACGTCCGGGCCAGTTCCTGAAAGAGACGCCGTTGCTGGTCATTCAGTTTCTGGGGGACGACCACCCGAGTCACCACGATCTGATCCCCTCGCCCTTGCTGACGCAAGAAGGGTACGCCTTTGCTACGCATCCGAAAGGTCTGACCAGTCTGAGTCCCCGCCGGAATACGCAGGCGTTCGGTGCCGTCAATCGTTGGCACGTTCAGCTCTTCACCCAGGGCGGCCTGAGCAACATTGAGCTTCAGTTCCAGGATGATATCGTTGCCTTCGCGCAAAAAGAGGGGGTGCGGTTGCACATCCAGGGCGACATAGAGGTTGCCAAATGAACCGCCCCGCGGCCCTGCTTCACCTTCGCCGCTGATGCGGATTTGCTGGTTACCATCAACCCCGGCAGGCACTTTGACGGTGAGGCGCCGATTCTGACGCATCCGGCCTTCGCCACGACACTCACGACAGGGAATCGGGATCACTGTGCCCGTGCCATTGCAGTTGTCACATGTACTCACTGTGACCATGTTGATGAAGGGGGCACGCTGACGCATCTCACCGGTGCCATTGCATTTCGGACAACGCACAGGATCAGTTCCTGGTTCCGCGCCATTGCCTTTGCAACTCGGGCACGTCTCGAGACGACGATATTCGATCTCTCTCTCAACCCCAAAGATGGCTTCTTCAAAAGTTAACCGCAAGCTGTAACGTAGATCGGCCCCGCGTTGTGGCCCTCGCTGCGTGCGTTGCCCTGCGGCTGCACCACCAAAAAAGGCGTCAAAAATAGTACTGAATGGGTCGCCATTCCCAAAGGGGTCACCATAACCACCACCAGGCCCGCCCTGAACATTATGCCCAAAGCGATCATACATGGCCCGTTTCTGCTCATCCGAGAGCACTTCATAGGCTTCGTTGATCTCTTTGAATTTAGCCTCGGCATCTGGTTCTTTGCTGACATCAGGGTGATACTGGCGTGCCAGGCGACGAAAGGCTTTTTTTATTTCGTCTGGTTCAGCGGTGCGGCTGACCCCAAGAACTTCGTAATAGTCACGCTTTGCACCCGTAGTCATACTCTTCCTCACTTGATGCGTATGCTTTGCTTGCCCTGGCAGCGCGGTTCACTGGTGCGCCTTTGTCAACAAAAGTGTACCAGTAAACCGCTCTCTTCCTCGCATCCGTACGCTCAATCTACTTTATATTCGCCATCAACAACGTCGTCACGTTCAGGTTTGCCCTCTGCGCCTGTCGCATCACCAGCATACATCGCCTGGCCAACGCGCTGGATAATGACGCTAAGTTCAGCGGTTCGGTTGCGAATAGCCTGTTCGTCTTCCATCGCCAGCGTCTCACGCAACACACGGATCTTGTCCTCGACCTCGGTACGAGTCGGGCCATCGACCTTGTCACCCGCCTCGCGGAGCGTACGCTCGGCGGTGTAGATCATGCTATCACCCGCATTGCGTGCCTCAATTAACAAAAGGCGCAGACGATCTTCTTCAGCGTGCAATTCAGCTTCTTGCACCATCTGATCAATCTCGCTGTCGCTCAACCCCGACGACGCCGTAATGGTGATGCGTTGTTCGGTGCCTGTCATTTTATCACGGGCAGTCACATTGACAATGCCGTTGGCATCAATATCAAACGTGACTTCGATCTGCGGTACCCCACGCGGTGCCGGTGGGATGCCAGCTAGTTCAAATTTGCCGAGACTCTTGTTGTACCGCGCCTCGGCTCGCTCGCCCTGCAAAACATGAATTTCGACGCTATTTTGATGGTCACTGGCCGTTGAGAAGATCTGACTCTTGCGGGTCGGGATGGTGGTATTGCGCGCGATCAGCGGCGTCATGACCTTCCCTACCGTCTCGATCCCCAGCGTCAATGGCGTAACGTCAAGCAGCAAGACATCTTTGACTTCACCGCCAAGCACACCCGCCTGAATGGCAGCGCCGATGGCAACGACCTCATCAGGGTTGACCGTCTTGTTCGGTTCTTTGCCAAAAAACTTGCGCACGGCTTCTTGAATCGCAGGCATCCGCGTCTGCCCACCAACCAGAATGACCTCGTCGATCTGCGCCGGCTTCAATCCGGCATCATTCAGGGACTGCCGTACCGGGGCCATGCTGCGTTCGATGAGATCGCTCGTCAATTGCTCGAGGCGCGCCCGCGTCATGGTCTGACTCAGATGCTTGGGTCCATTCGCATCAGCCGTAATGAACGGCAGATTGATCTCGGACTGCCCTACGCTCGACAGTTCCATCTTGGCCTTCTCGGCGGCCTCTTTGAGCCGTTGCAACGCCATTCGATCCTGACGGAGATCAACACCCTGATCTTTCTGGAACTCGCTGGCAAGCCAGTCAATAATGCGCTGGTCAAAGTCGTCGCCCCCCAGGTGCGTATCACCACTGGTCGCTTTGACCTCAACTACCCCATCGCTCAATTCAAGGATCGAGACGTCGAAGGTTCCACCACCCATATCATAGACCACCACGACCTCGTCGTGGCCTTTTTTATCGAGGCCATAGGCCAACGCCGAGGCCGTCGGCTCATTGACGATACGCAGCACTTCCAACCCGGCAATCTTGCCGGCATCTTTCGTCGCCTGGCGTTGACTATCGTTGAAGTAGGCTGGCACGGTAATCACCGCCTGGGTCACCGACTCGCCAAGGTACGCTTCAGCATCAGCCTTCAGTTTCTGTAAAACCATGGCCGAGACTTCGGGTGGCGCGTACTCTTTGCCATTCATCGTCACCCGTACATCACCATTGGATGCGGCACTCAATTTATAGGGCACGAGCACCGTATCCTTCTGGACGACGGGCTCGCTGAATTTACGCCCGATGAACCGCTTGACCGAGAAGATCGTATTCTCAGGATTCGTGACCGCCTGGCGTCGCGCTACCTGGCCGACGAGACGCTCGCCAACTTTATTCATTGAAACAACTGAAGGGGTCAAACGGGCACCTTCAGCGTTCGGGATCACGACGGCTTCGCCTGCTTCCACGACGGCGATCACCGAGTTGGTTGTTCCAAGATCAATGCCGATGACTTTGGGCATATGCTTGTCTGTTGCTCCTTACAAAGATCGTAGCTCGTACTTCGCCTAGCCACGGCCTACTTTGACCATACTAGCACGAAGGACACGGTCACCTAATTTATACCCTTTTTGCAACTCACTAGTCACTTTGCCATCTTGCCCTTCGGCATCCTCATAAATGACAGCTTCGTGCAGATTAGGGTCAAAATCCTGACCAACGGCGTCAATCACTTTGACCCCTTCACTCTCGAGTACCGTACGCAGTTTTTGGGCAATCAACTGAGTCCCACTCCACCAGGGCGTCTCGGCAATCTCAGGCGGAATATTCTCAATCGCTCGCTCAAAGTCGTCCATTATCGGCAACAATTTGAGCAACAACGCCGAACTGGCGCTCCGGATCAATTCGGAACGCTCAATTTCAGTTCGTCGCTTGAAATTTTTATAATCAGCTGCCGCTCGCAACCACTGATCACGAAATTCGGTAGCCTGTTCTTGCATATCAGCCAGACGAGCTTCCAGATCCTCCTGCGATTTCTGCGCCTGCTCTTCACTCGCTTCAGCCGCTGGTTCCACAATATGTTGATTCTCGCTCATGATCCTCCTCACTTCTTGCATCTCCACTACTTGTATGCAAGCTGATGAACATCTAGTATGACCGCGGACATATGCTCCTGCCGACTTCCGTCGGCTTCTTCCTCAACCGACAAAAGTCGGTGCCACCTGGTTTCATCCCTAAGACAAGGTTTCAGGGAGCTTTCCAGTGTACGCTCATCGTAGTGCCGACTTCAGTCGGCTGAGCCGGAAGCCGACTGAAGTCGGCACTACCGTCGAGTGTAACGCTGATCTGGCCCTTCTGAAACCATGCGTAAAAACCATTAGCTTTCAGGTAAACGTTGATCGGCCTGATAGAGTTCGGCCAGGAGATCACTCATCAGTGATGAAATATACCGCACGCTCGAAATTGAACGTGGATAGGCCATCCGGGTAGGCCCGATGACCCCCAGCACGCCTGTCACGGCCCGTTCAACTCCATACCGTGCTAAAATAACACTGTACTCTCGCATCTCGTCGGCGCTGTTTTCGCCACCAATAATCACTTGCACTCCATCAGAGGCAAGTGCCTGCGGTATCAATAACCCGAGGCCACGACCGCTCTTCAAAATGTCAAGTGCTCGACGCATCCGCTCAACCGCTCGTTCGGCATCCTCCCGCGCCAGCGCAGGGATGAATTCGGGTTGGCTGAGCATTTCGATCAAGCCGTCGCTATAGATCTGCTCCTGAGCCTGCGCTTCAAATGCATCCATCGCCCTGGCAACCAGATCAAGCACCTGACGTTCGAAGTCACCAAATTCCGCCGACCCTTCTTGCTGCTGATCCCGTGTCAACAGATCTTCAACATCACCCAATTCAAGATCGGCAAGCACACTGCTGATCCGCGCCGCACAACGCCGCAGATCGTCTGGTGAACGCACCGCATCAAGCGCCAGGGTCTGCTGCTTAACGACGCCGCCATGAAAGACGAGCACCGCAAGTGCCATCGTATCATGAATTGCTACGAGTTCAACCTGGCGAAAGCGCAGCCGATCCGCCGAACGCGGGGGCGTTACCACCGAGGCATTCTGGGCAGTGCGCGCCAGCACTGAACCAGCAAGCTGAATCCATTGATCCAGCTCGCCGCGTACCTGGTAAAACTGATGCCGGATCATCCGCTGCTCAGGTAGCGAAAGGCTCGTGCGATCCATGAGATTCTCGACAAAAAACCGGTACCCTATATCGGTTGGAACCCGCCCCGCCGATGTGTGGAGATGCGTCAGATACCCCAACTCCTCAAGCGCAGCGAGTTCGTTCCGCACGGTCGCAGGTGAGACGTTTAATCGGTATTTGCGTACCAATGTCTCTGAGGCAACTGGCTGCGCCGTTTCAACAAATTCTTGGATGACGAGCTTTAAGATCGTCTGTCTACGTTCAGTAAGCCCCGACGACATAGCCATCTACCCTATCAGGGTCGCGTGGAGATCCGCCGCGCCTGCTGACCCTCTGTTTGATCCCAGGTCTGGCACTCTCTTTTCAAGAGTGCTAAAGTCAGAAGTTAAAGGATTGGCGTGCATGGAATGCACGCCATGGCATATTTTACCACGATCTTCGCTGCTGTGGCAAAAAAGTCACGCTAATCCTCTCTATGTGCTGGCCGTTTTCACCAGAAACCGCAGGATCATCAAAATGGTATACTTGGATCTGATGAATCCGTTCGACGTAGTCGAGCGCAGCGTATGGGTTCCACAACCATAAAACGCTCGCGGTTAAGAAGCATGGCCTTGCGTAAACATATCCTCGTAATTCTTGCCTATTCGCTCTTTGGCTTGATCCTCATGGCTCCTGTGTTGCCCTATGTCGATCAGGCTATCCCAGGCGGTGCTGTGGCCGCGATCGATGGGTGGCAGCATGTCTGGCACGTGTGGTGGGTTCACTATGCCTTCGCCCAGGGCATGCATCCTCTTTTTACGCCCCTCCTCTACTATCCTGAGGGGGTTGACCTTGCCCTGCATCCGTTGAACCTGAGCAATGGGTTGCTCGTCTGGCCTGTGACGGCGCTTGCCGGTCCACTGGCTGGCTTCAATGCGGCCGTTCTGCTGGCGCTCACGCTTGCTGGCCTCGCTGCGTTCTGGTTTGCCCGTCAACTCGGTGCCCAACCAGGGGTGGCTTTTGTGGCAGGCCTGATTTTTACCTGGTCACCATACCATATGACCAAGGTCTGGGACGGGCAGCTAGAATTGATCGCTGTTCAATGGCTCCCTCTCTATGCCCTCTTTCTCTTGCGCACCGTGACCCGCCCTGGGTATCGCGATCCGCTGCTCGCCGCGCTTTTTCTTGCGCTCATTGGCTATACGAGTCTCTATTATCTGCTTTTTATCGCGATCTATAGCCTTGCTTTTGCCCTGCTTGCATTGGTGGCTCCGGGTGGTTTGATGCTTGACGGGGCACAGCTCGCGGCGGCACGGGCTGGCCGTGGGCCAACGATGCCGGTACAACATCCCCAACTTTTCGGGCGTGCAATCCTAACCGGTCGTATGCTGCTCGTTGGTGCTCTCGCGCTCGCCTTGCTCTTCCCGCTGCTCTGGCCTGTCCTTGCGCCAATGCTCGATGGCCCCCGCGAGAGCGCCGGACAAATTCAGCGTGATGCGTTTCTCGTGAGCCGCTCGGCAAACTTGCTTGATCCGTTCCTGCCTAGCAATCTCCATCCAATCTGGGGGCCAACCGTACAGGCACTCGGGCAACGCTGGCATCCCGATATTGCCGCCTGGAATGTTGCGCTTGGGTATACCACCCTTGCCCTGGCAAGCCTTGGTACGTTCGTTGCCTGGCGCACAGCCTGGCGCTGGTTCTGCCTTGCCGTGCTGGGCCTCCTGTTTGCTTTTGGCCCGGTCTTGACCGTGGGCGAGTTCGCTACGGGTCTCCCGATGCCCTATCTGCTCTTGCTCAATATCCCTGGTCTTGGCATTGCCCAGCGCCCCGGCCATTTTGTGATCATCACTAGTCTGGCCCTGATTCCCTTGACCGCCTACGGGCTTACCTGGCTCACAACGTTGCTGACGGTGCGCCATGGCCCCCGCGCTGCCTATGCGTCGCTCTTCCTGGTGACCGCCTTGGTGGCCGTTGAGTATGTCACGCCACCTCTGCCACTGCAACGCTCTGATGTGCCGCCTGTCTATCAGGATCTCGCCACGCAACCAGGAGCCTTGTTGGTCCTGCCTGTCCGCCAGGATAGTTTTTCGCTCCGCGCCCAACTCGTCCATCAACGTCCGATTCTCGGTGGGTATCTCGCACGCAATCCTCCGAATCGCTGGGCCGAACGCCGCCCCGCGATCCGTCAACTCTGGCGGATGGAACCAGAACCAGATCGCTTGCTTGCGTCCGGCGATCAAGGCCCTATGATCCTGGATATCTATGGCATTCGTCAGGTGCTCGTCCACTGGGATCAAGTGCCCCCACAAGCGCATACGACCGTTGCAGCCGCCCTGAACCAAGCCCTGCCTGGCCTGGAACCCGCGCTAACCACAACCACGTATAGCCTCTACCATATTCCTGTGACCCAACAGCAACCCTTTGGTTATTTCGCCGAAGGATGGTACCCCGAAGAACAGGTCGGCGAGCGAAGTTGGCGCTGGATGAGCGAGGAAGGGGTGCTTGCGCTCGTGAATCCCTCCAGCGAACCTGCCATGATCCAGGTGCAGATGCAGGCCGAAAGTTATCAGGTTGCACGCCAGGTCCAACTCTTGCTCAATGCACAAGCTCTTGGCACATGGCAGGTTCCCGCGCAACCAGCTCATGCTGCGACTACATTGAGGCTTGTCGTCCCCCCAGGTGAACATAACCTTTATCTGCGTGCCCCGGCTGACGATGATCCCCGTTACAATGGCCCCCTCAGCATCGTGCTCACCAGGATTGAGGTAGGCCTGTCGCCCTAGTAATACCAATTGGAATCGTGGGGGTTGCGCCCCAAACCCCACCGCCGGAGGCCGACTTTGCATCAGCCATGGCTACCACGACAACGCACATTGCGTTGTCGTGGTAGCCATGCTATAATCCACCGTTGGTATGAGCAGTTTTCTGGAATGTATGGTGCATTACTACTGCTCACTATCTTTCGGTTCCACCGCACCTCCGGGTCGCGCAACCCCAGAGAACAGACGAGTGGGACATCACCAGAGGAGGAAGGTGTGCGCGAACGTCGTCGTGAATATGAACTTATGATTGTGATTAGTCCGCTGAGTGCAAACGAAGAAGGGGTGAATGCAACCCTTGATCGCTTGCGCGACACCATTCAAACCGCCGGTGGTGAAATCACTGGCATTAATCAGTCGCCCCCCTGGGGCCGTCGCAAGCTCGCCTATACGATTCGTGAGTATGTCAGCGGTGAAGCGAGCCGACGCAATTTTAGTGAGGGCTACTACGTCTTGATCAATCTGACGCTCAGTGCTTCCAAAGTGATTGAACTCGAGCGTACAATCAAGCTCACCGATGCGATCCTGCGCCATCTCATGACCGTCATTGAGCCGAAGGGTGTCAAACCCGTGCCTGATAGTCCTGATGCGAGCGATGAGGGTAGCGATGAGGTTGTTGAAGAGACAGAAGCCTGAGCCCTGGATAAACCTTGATGGCGTGCGAGCGGAGTAGCAGTAATGGCACGTGACCTCAATAAAGTGATGATTATTGGTCGGCTGGGCGGCGATCCAGAAATGCGTTTTACTCCGTCAGGTAGCCCTGTGACAACCTTTCGGGTTGCCGTCGGGCGTCAGTGGCGCGATAGCAATGGCGAGACCCACGAAGAGACTGAGTGGTTTAGCGTTGTTGCCTGGAATAAACTGGCTGAGACCTGTAACCAGTATCTCAATAAAGGTGCCCGTGTCTATCTGGAAGGACGCCTTCAGACGCGTTCATGGGAAGATCAGCAGAGCGGTCAGACTCGTTATAAGACCGAGTTGATTGCCAATGATATGATCATGCTCGATAGCCGTGAGGGTCGCACCCATCGCGAAAGTGATGAGTATCACCCTCCCCGTGATCTCCCGCGAAGCGGTCGCTCGGGCCCGCCGCCGCCGCCGCCATCGCCTGATATCGGTGACGAGGATATTCCCTTCTAAGCACTGGTCCACTCCGGTTGCTACGTATGGCAGATGCACGTAGAAGGCTGCTCGCTCAAACGAGTTCCTTGCTCTTGTAGTCTTGCGTAGCAACCACATGAGCCAGATGCCCCCCACCTCTACCATGGCAGAGACACCAAAAAAACCGCAAGCACAGGGCAAACCTGTATCCAGGCAGCAACCGCCTGACCAACAAACCGCCCAACCATCGCCAGAACGCCCACCATCACGCCGCGTTGCCGCACATAAGTTGCGTGAGCAACGCCAGCAACGCATGGTGATTCTTGTGACCAGCATTGCCCTTGGCCTCGCCCTTGTGGCGGTGCTCGGTGGCCTGCTCTATGATCGCCTCTGGTTGCCGAGTCGCCCCGTCGCCCGCGTCGGTGATGTGACCCTCTCGCGAAGCGACTACTGGCAAGAGCTCAGGCTTGGCTATACGCAGCAGGTTATCCAGAATTTTCAGTTGCTCGCCCTCTTTGCTGGTAATCCTCAGTTTACCCAGCAGTTTGAAGGTCAGAGCCCGCAGATCGACCAGCAGATTGCGGCGATTCCGAATGCGCCTGTGGATGATGCCGTCGTGGCTGGATGGCAGGATCGTCAGGTCAAACTCCAGGGTTCCACGCCCCTCGGGATCGTCGTTGATCCTGATGAGGTGCAGCAAACGATGGTGCAAGAACTGGGCTTTGCCTTCTTGCCTCCCGCTTCGCCTCCTCTCGATCCGGCTGAAGAAGAACCTGCTGATGAGTCTGCCCCTGCCCCTCAACCAACTGATGACCCGGCGCTCAGTCCTACTCCGTTGCCTCCAGCAGTCGCCGCTGAGCAGCAAGACCAGATTGTCGCCGAGATTTTTCGTCGCTATGAGCTCGAGTTGTCAGCCGTAGGACGTTCGCCCGAGTTGTCGCCTGCTGATTTCCGCGCCGCCCTTGATCAACAGTACACCGAGCGGGTGCTCAATCAGCAACTGCAGGCCTATCTCGTCCCCGAAGCTACGTTTGCTTTTCGGGAAGAACCTGACCGCGTCGAGGCTCGCCAGATTTTGATCGGCGTTACCGTCCCCGATGGGGCTTCGCCAACTGAGGTTGAAGCAGCTTTTGCCGAGAAACGCCCAGAAGTTGATGCGCTGCTTGCCGAGTTGCAGGCCGGGGCCGATTTTACCTCCCTCGTCGCTGCATACTCCACTGACCTTGGTTCACGTGAGCGTGAAGGAAGCCTCGGTCGCTTCGATCGCAATGGTCTGGCTGATACTGGGGTCACCTATCCCCCAGAATTGGTCGCCCAGGCCTTTGCCCTCGATGTTGGGGTGATTAGCGATCCGATTCGAACGGAGTTCGGCTGGCATGTGCTTGAGGTGACGTTCCTCGAGATCCCTGATCCCGAAACTCAGTTGCGTGAGGCACGCACTGCGGCACTTGATGCCTGGGTGATTGAGCAACGTGAGGCCCTTGGCTCCACCCGCGTGCCACCTCAAACGCCAACGCCGACCGCTGAACCAGCACTCCCGGTTCCAACGGTTGTGCCCGATTTCCAGCCTGGCCCGCCAACGGCGCTTCCCACCGAGGTGCCATTGGAACCCGAAGAGCTAGATGAGGATGCGGGCGAAGCGCCTGGGGCACTTCCCACGCTTACGCCTGTAGCACCCTAATGCGACGCTGGAAACCACAGCCTTCATGGCGTCTCTGGGCCGCAAGTGCGCTCTTTATGCTCATCGCAGCAGCAGCAATCTATACGCTCATTCCGGTTGGCAGAGCCCTCGCTCTGCCACCGGAAGCGTGGCCGATCACTGCTGAACTTTTTGCACAGGGGTTGCTGGGCCTGTCGCTGCTGGGCCTGGCTGGATCTTTTGGCTATCAGATCGTTGCCACGACGACACTCTGGTATGGCCTCGATCGCGATGGCCTCTATATTTACTGGCTCGGCCATCGTATGGTCGTGCCAATGCAAATGATTGAACGTGTTGATAGTGGCGTAACCGAGCGCGGCGCACATGGCCATCTGTTGCAGCAAATTGGCTATTTCTATGGCCGTGGACGTCTCGCCAATGGTCAGGCTGTGCAACGTTTCAGCACGGTGAACCCACGGCGCGCCCTTGGCATTCAAACAGCTACCGAGATCTATATTATTTCGCCCCGCGAGAGTGCTGCCTTTATCCAGGAGTTGGAACAGCGGCGGCGGATTGGCCCGATCCAGCAACTCACGCCTGGCATCGAGGCTGGCCCAATCTTTTTCTATGCCTTCTGGGCTGATACGGTGGTGCAACGCGCGCTGATGCTTGCCGTGATGCTTCATCTCGTGCTGCTCGGGACGCTGATGGCGCTCTATCCATCCTTACCCGCTCTGATCGACATGCAAGCCGATCCCAGTGGCCAGGCCCTCGGCAGTGCCCCTCGTTACCAGATCCTCTTTTTGCCGCTCGCCGGCGCGTTGCTTGGCTTGCTCAACCTTGGACTCGGGCTTGCCCTCTACCGACGCACATCCGTCGGCGCAAGGTTGCTCCAGCTTACAACGGTAGGTTTGCAGATCCTTTTTCTGATCGCGGCTGCAACCATTCTTCTATAGAACTCTGCACCCGCGCTGCGTCACTGCGCCCAGCCTATTTGCTCTCACTTGTCAAGCTTGGCCCAGAAGGCGCGTTGATGATCCGTTACAGCCTTCTCGATTACTTTTGGCGGCAAAATACGCAGACGAATAAGGATCTGACCAAGGCTGAGGCGCTGGCCCTTTTGATCAAGCCGGATCTGCTCGATCAGGGCTTTTTCGAGTTGTTCAGGGGTAATCAGTTGTTGTTCAACTAAATATTCGCCGAGCACCTGAGGTGCAATCCGCAGACTACTGCGCTCTTGCTGCTGAATAATCAGCGCACGGGCTAGTTTGCTCGGCGTGATGAGTTTCTGCCGCAGCAAGATCTGTCCCAGACGACGATCCGTGATAATAGCCATGCCATCACTCTGCATCTTCAGCACTTCTTGCAGTTCTGAAGGTGTGATTGCTTGCATATCAAGCAGAATGTCGCCAAGCAGTCGGGCACGGGGTTGTTCGTGAAAGTAGTTCGTTTTTACATCAGAAAGCAAGCGGAGTGTTTCGATCTCACGGAGAAGCGCCTGAGCACTCGCATTGTCTGGTTCGACCACCAGCACTGCTTTCAACCATTCTTCACGGATCGTCTGATCTTCCGGCGCAAGAACTGCCGCTCGTTCCAGGCAGTCACGTCGCTGACGCGGATCACCCACGAGGCGACTCAACGACAACCAGGTATCCAGGCATTGATGGCCTTCAAGCAAATGTTGCCGTAATGCAGTAATGTCATTGCGATCACGCGCAATGTTGGGGCAGGGATATGGGCACACTTTCATTCTTCAGCCTCGCTCGCTCGTAAAGATCTTTGATTTTCCATTATACACTGATGTGCAGCAATCGTACATAACGAAAACCTGAACATTATGATGAGACGGTTGTCACCTGTGTCAAGCCTTCGCAGGTTGCAAACCAGTCAGATCCACCAACCGCAAGGTTGGTAAGTGTATCCAGCACCGTGTATTATAGAAGTGGACACGGGGTGTCATCATCGTATTCGCTTTGATACCCTTCCAGAAAGATTAACCGTATGCTTAGGCCTGCTGATATCCTCATGGCGCACCGCCGGATGGCTGGGATCGTCTATCCAACCCCCCTCGAATTTAGTCGACCGTTGGCGAATGTGGCCGGGGCCGAGGTCTTTCTCAAACTCGAGTGTGCGCAGGTCACCGGTAGCTTCAAAATCCGGGGGGCCGCTAGCGCCCTCCTTTCAGGGGAAGGCCGCTGGCCCGTCGTCGCCTGCTCCGCCGGCAACCACGCCCTTGGGATCGCCTATGCTGCCGCCCACGCCGGGATTGACGCGACCCTCGTCTTGCCTGAAAATGCGTCGCCCGCCAAAATCCAGGCCTTGCAACGATATCCCGTAAACCTGCTCTTCCTTGGCAAAGATTATGATGAGGCCGAGGCCGCAGCGATGCGCCTCGCCCACGAAGAAGGCCAGCGGTTCATTTCACCCTATAATCACCCCGATGTGATTGCCGGCCAGGGAACCCTTGGTCGCGAGATCCTGGACCAGTTGCCCAATGCCGAGGTGCTGGTCGTCAGTGTTGGCGGCGGTGGCTTGATCAGTGGCATCGGGATCTGGGCCAAGGCCATCAATCCCAAGCTACGTATTATCGGGGTGCAGGCTGAACATTCCGCAGCGATGCATGCGTCGTTGCAAGCGGGACAACTTGTGCAGATCCAGCATCGTCCCACGCTTGCCGATAGCCTCGCGGGCAATCTCGAAGCTGGCGCGATGACGTTTCCCCTCGTCCAGCAACTGGTCGAACGCATTGTGTTGGTGAGCGAGCCGCAAATCGCTGCTGCGATGCGCTGGCTGCTCGATGAACATCACCTGCTCGTCGAAGGAAGTGCCGCTGTGACCATCGCCGCCCTGCTCGAAGGCATGATTCCCGGACTAGCGCGTCAGCGCGTGGTCGCGCTGCTCTGCGGGCGCAATGTGACCACCGAGACCGTGTGTGCCGTGATGCATAGTTAGCTGCTCTCTTGTTCAAACTGGCTCAGCGTCGTCTGCTTTTCTGCCTCACGTGGTAGCGCTTCATCCGATGGCATGATTACGTCGAGCGCTTGTTCGATCAGGGTGCGCTCGGCATGCTGCCAACGCGCATGCGCTTCGAGTTGCAGACTCTGGCGTTGATGCAGGGCAAGTGGGGCAACCCGACGCAGGTCTTCGGTTGTGACAAGGCTACGAAAATCAGCGGCCGCCCGTGCCCGTGCACCTTCAAGCAGGGCGATCTCGGCCCGATGCGATGGAACCTTCAGCGCCTGCACCAGCGCGAGCGCTTGCTCTTCGAGTTGAGGTGGCACCACCACATGCGGCAGAATTGCCCTCGCTGCCTCGATCTCCGCAGCAAGCGCCGTCGTCTGCGTGGCATAGGCAACCCGAAAAGCTTCGGGATCAAGCCGAAACGCCTGAGCCCGTCGGTAAACCTCTAGGCGCTGCTGCCGATCATCGAGTGGCCCCACCCAGACCCGCAAGCCAAACCGATCCAGGATCTGTGGGCGGAGGCTCCCCTCTTCCGGATTCATCGAACCAACCATGACAAAGCGCGTTGGAAAGAGGCGCGTCATTGGCCCGCGCCGCACCAGGGTGCGCCCCTGCGCTGCCGCATCAAGGATGGCATCAACCACATGTGCATCGAGTAGGTTGATTTCATCAACATAGAGCAGGTTGCCATGCGCTCGCGCAAGCACGCCCGGCTCAAGCAAAACCTGGCCCTGTTCCAACGCCACCCGCTCGTTGATGCCCCCGACGACATCTTCGATCCGCGCATTGAGCGGTAATTCAACCAGTCGCATCCGCTCAGGGCTCGGTTGCTCTTCGCCCGCTGCTGAGGTGTGCGCAACGATCGGCATCACATCAAGCAAACCGCGCACCGCCGTTGTTTTGCCCACACCATACGGACCGCTGAGCAAGACACCCCCAATGCCAGGGTTGATCAGGCCAAGCACCAACGCCGTCTTTAATTCGACCTGACCAACCAGCGCAATGAAGGGGAAGGGCAGGATTGCTTCCATCAAAGCATCTCAATCTCGTATGCCCCGATCGGACAATCGGGGCGCTGGCGATCAAGAAAACGGATCACCGCTTCGAGTTGACCATGCGCATACGTCTGTGACGTCGACACACACGCAATGCCAAAGACCGCACTCTGCCAGATATCCTGATCATCAACCTCAGCAATCGAGACATTGAACTCGTTGCGCACACGAGTCAAGAGCGATTTGACCACCTGGCGCTTCTCTTTGAGCGACAAGGCCATCGGAATTGAAATTTGCAGGGTACAGACACCAATAATCATAGCTTAATTCAGGCTACCAAAACCAGCAAACCCTTGTCCTGAGCCATCCTGGCTCCCCGGCATCAGAGCAAGCTCAGCACGAAGATCAGACGCCATTTCGTACAGTCGCGCCAGGAGCGGCGCTTCAAGCCAGTGCTGTTTGCGAGCGAGGGGAACCTGCAAACGATCCGCAAGCTGATAGGCCATCGTTGCAGGATCGCTCGGCAATTCGTCAGGTTCGACCGGTACACCCGTCGCAACCTCGACAGCCTTCCAGTAGCGCAGATACATGGCCCGTAGCTCTTCGGCAGCCTTCGTCACTCCGGGGGCAACATCCTCTTCGAGCACTTGCACCGACGCAACAAGATAAGGATGCCGTTGCGTGATCTGACGGATAGCAAAACGCTCGCGCCCGACCGCCGTCAACAGAAAGCGCCCATCCTCAAGCCGTACGTTTGCACTGATCTCGGCCGTTGTTCCGACCAGATGTGGTTCCGCCGGAGCAGCACCCAGACGCCCTTCTTCGACTTCATTACCCTCACGAATGAGCACAATCCCAAAGGGCGTTCGTTGTTCGATGCATTTACCGATCATCGAACGATAGCGTTCTTCAAAGATATGAAGGTTGATTGTCATCCCCGGAAAGAGTATTGTTCCAAGAGGAAAGAGAGGTAACTGACGACTCATAAGTTCCTTGCCATGCTGGTGCGTCTCTGGCGGCGGATACCCGCCTTCAGGTGCAGAGCGCGAGGTCTAGTCTTCATGCCACGTACACGACGTCATGGTTACGTCAACCGATCCCATATGGAGATCAATAATCAACTCAAGTTCAGGGCTAGAGAAAGCCTGGATCAACGCGGCTGGATCATACCTTGCCACCATGCCAGCATGCAGAACGAGCACGCCGCCAATACGCAGATCAAGCAACTCGGGCCGCAGTCGGCTAGGACTGGAGCCAACAGCGGCAAGGACTGGCCCCCAGTTGGGCAGGCCGCGCCTCAGTGCGTCACGGAGCGAACGGGAAGCCGCGATACGCTCGGCAACTGACCGGGCCGTCTCTTCACTCGACGCCCCGCGCACACGTATATGCATGATCTTACCACTACCTGCTGCATCGCGCACGATCTGCTGGGCCAGATCCCCACAAAGTGCATCGAGGGCCGTCTGGAACGTGGCAAATTCTCGCGAGTTGCTATTGGTAATTGGCGGCCCCTCGGCAGCACCATTGGCTATCATGATCACCGCATCGTTAGGGCTCATCTCGCCATCAAGATTCAGCCGATGGAAGTTGTGCCGTACGCTCTGTTGCAGTGCCTGTTGCATCAGACGCTGCTCTATCGGCAAATCGGTCGTAATGACGACAAGCATCGTGGCCAGGCGTGGATTGATCTGCCGCGTACCTTTGGCCATCCCAGCCAGAATGCCGCGTTGCCCTTCACGGATCTGCAACCGATAGACGCGTTCTTTGGGCCGCGTATCAGTCGTCAACATCGCCACCGCTGCCCGTCGCCCACCGCCGCTATCCAGTTCGCTCACCGCCCGCTTGATCCCCTCACGCATGCGCGGCATCGGCAACGGTATCCCGATCAGCCCGGTTGAGAGCAGCAAAACCGCATCCCGCGAAACTTCCAGTTCATCAGCCAGGATTTTGGCGCACTCGACGGCATCATTCAAGCCAGGTTGCCCTGTGCCTGCATTCGCCTGACCCGAATTGATCAAGATTGCCTGAATCGCTTCGCGATTCCGCGCAAAGATCGCCTGACTCAAAAAGATCGGGGCCGCTTTGGTAAGGCTAGTGGTGAACATCGCTGCCACCCGCGCCGGTCGGTTCGAAGCGACAAGCGCCAGATCCCGCGCTTTGCTCCCCTCTTTTAGGCCACACGAGACGCCCGTTGCACGAAAACCGAGTGGACTGGCAATATGTCCATCTTCAAAAATGGTGTAACTCATAAGCAGACCGCAGGTTACCAGACGCGACAGATCAACCCTTTGAGGTATTCGCTCTCGGGAAAAGTCAGCAACACCGGATGATCAGGACTCTGCGTGAGACGTTCGATCAGTTGCACCTCGCGCCGGGCATCACGCGCCGCTCCGGCAACTATTTTCTGGAAGAGATCCGGCGCAACCAGCCCCGAGCAACTGAAGGTTGCCAGGATGCCGCCTGGCCGCAGCAACTGCATCGCCAGCAAGTTAATATCCTTGTAGCCACGGGCTGCCCGTTCAAGGTGACGCTGACTATGGGCGAATTTTGGTGGATCAAGGATCACGACATCAAAGCGGTGCGCCTGCTCGCGATACTGGCGCAAAACATGAAACATATCACCGTCAACCAGCTCTACGTCAACTCCGGGAGCATTGGCCCACACATTCGTACGCGCCAGTTCCAGCGCTGCCGCTGAACTGTCAATCAAGGTCATCCGGCTGGCCCCCGCTCGCGCCGCAGCGACACTGAAGCCCCCACTATAACAGAAACCGTCGAGCACCTCAGCTTGTTGGCAATATACGGCAACCCGTTCATGGTTATACGCCTGATCGAGATAGTGCCCGGTCTTCTGTCCACCCGCCAGATCAACCCGCAGCACCGTGGGCGAACCCTGCTCTGGCGCCCGAGTAAGTGGCTCGACCAGCACATGTCCCTCTGGCCTTCGCCCCCACAGCAAGCCCTCGTGCGGTGTCAGGCCCTCTCTGGCGCATATATCCGCATCACTATGCTCATAGATACCCTCGGGTGCCAGCATCTCGACCAGCAACGCGATGAGCGCATCACGGCGCTCGACCATCGCCGGAATCAAGCACTGGATGCTCAGATATTGACCATAACGATCAACAATAAGCCCTGGCAATCCGTCGGCTTCGCTAAACACGAGGCGACACGCATGGTTGGGCTGTGAGGCAAGGTGGGCACGACCGGCAAGAGCCCTGGTTAGGCGTGACCGCAGCCAGGCTTCATCAAGGGGTTGCTCGGCCTCCCAGGTTGCAAGACGTACCTGGATCTGTGAGTTGGCACTGTAGAACCCGCGTGCCAGCCATTCACCGTTGGCGGCATACACATCAATGGGTTGCCCATTGTTCGCGTTGCCACGCACAGCCGCAATTGCCCCTGAGAAGACCCATGGGTGCCGCTGTTGTAACGAGCGCTCGCGCCCTGAACGTAAAAGTATGCTTGGCATCAGCGTCCTGATCGTATCTCTGTGGATGCATAGTGTAGCAGAGCGATAGAGAGAGGTCAAGCCTCCTGCCTACGGACGAAGTTTTAGGCTAGAGGATGGGGCCGTTCGGCTGCTCACGGCAGCCGAACGGCCCCATCCTCCATCACCACCAACCCATCACGAATGAGACCTTGCACCAGTTCATCAAGCCATGCCATCTCATCAGGCGTGAAATCTGGTTTGAGTTGCGAGCCAAGTTCGGCAAGCGGAAGCGAGCGCTCGGGGGGCAGGGGGCGCAGGAGGTCAACAATTCGTCCACGATACCAGCGCCGTGAACCGACAAAGGATGTTTCAGACCGGTAATCCGCTCGCCGCTCGGCGGCCCGCTGTCGGGGTTGTGCAGCCTGCGTACGCAGGGGCGCGCCCATCGCCAAGATGGTCGCGGCATCAGTCACCTGCCACTCACCATAGGCCCGGCACATAGGCCGCACAGGGCAACGCTGGCACGCCGGAGTCGCAGCAGTACAGATGAGCGCCCCAAGCTCCATCAGGGCCTGGTTCCATGTCCATCCTTGACCAGCAGGCACCAACCGCTCGGCCACCGCTAGCAACGCACGCTCGCCGGGCACATCAACTTGCGCGGCCCCATAGTGTGTTCGCAGCAACACCCGGCGGATGTTCGTATCCATAAAGGCAACATCCTGCTCAAAGGCAAAACAGGCCACAGCCCCCGCCGTATACGGACCAACACCGGGCAACTGGCGCAGCAGCACCACATCACGGGGAAAGACCCCGCCGTGCTCTTGCAAAACCATCTGGACTGCACGCTGCAGATTCACCGCACGACGATTATAACCAAGGCCTGCCCAGCGACGAATCACCTCGGCAGTGGGGGCCGCAGCCAGCGTGGCAAGATCGGGGAAGGCCGCCAGAAACGCCTCGTACTTTGGCAACACCCGTACCACCTGAGTCTGCTGGAGCATCAACTCGGCCACGAGAATGCGATACGGATCGCGAGTATGCCGCCAGGGCAAATCACGAGCATGCTGGGCAAACCAATCAAGCAGAGCCGTCTGCATTGCTGGTGGTCACCCTTTACCTGTGCCGCTTTCGCGACGGGCCTCGATCACATCGGCGATACGGTTCAACTTATCAAGCAAACTGGAAAGCTGGGTAATTGTCTGCACCGTCACGAGCAGATGCAACACGGCACGCCCGGCATGACGCGTATGCCCTTGTTCAACCTTCTCGATATTGATCCCCGCATCAGCAACCACAATCGAAATATCACGCCAGAGACCAACCCGATCCCACGACTCGATCCGGATCGGCACCGAATAGCCCTTAGGAGATTGGCCGACCCAACTTAGCTCGATCAAGCGAGCACGGTCGGATTCATTCAGAATCGTACGACAATCAGCCCGATGAACCGTTACCCCACGCCCACGGGTCACAAAACCAACGACTGGCTCACCGACAACCGGATTGCAACAACGAGCCAGGCGATTATGGATGGCACCAACACCAATGACCTGTACGCCAACCGACTGATTCAGATTGGCTGGTGTGCCTTTGGGTAACACCATGGGGAGGGTTTCAGACGGTTGCTGTTGCTCAACCTGCTGAGCCAGGGCCTTCTGGGCAACGGTACGGGCCGTCAATTCACCTGAACCAACCTGATTGAAAAGATCATCGTTTGACCGAGCGCCAACCAGATCGACCAGAGAATCAAAACTGATGGTCAAACCCAGCCGCTTGAGCTCCTTCTCCAGGAGATCACGGCCTGCTGAAATATTTTCTTCGCGTTCAGCACGGCGGAAGTAACGTCGAATATGGTTGCGGGCACTCGGCGTCTTCACAAAATTAAGCCAATCGCGGCTCGGACCACGATTCGCCTTGGCGGTCATAATATCAACAATCTCGCCATTCTGCAGATGATAGTCAAGCGGCACCATGCGCCCATTAACCCGGGCACCAATGCACCGATTGCCAACCTCTGAGTGAATATGATAGGCGAAATCAATCGGCGTACTACCTTCGGGGAGATCGATGATCTTGCCACGCGGGGTAAAGACATAGACCATCTCTTCCAGTTCGGGCTTGAGGCTCTCGACAAATTCACGAGCATCAGTCAACTCGATCCGCCACGAAATCAATTCGCGCAGCCACTTGATCTTCGCCTCGTAATTCTGATCGCTCCGATTAGCAAAGCCCTCTTTATAGCGCCAGTGTGCGGCAATACCGTGTTCAGCCACCGTATGCATACCCTCAGTGCGAATCTGGATCTCGCAGGGATGCCCACCGCCGATAATTACCGTCGTATGGAGCGACTGATAGCTACTCTCTTTGGGAACCGCGATATAATCATCAAACTCGCTGAGCACCGGTGTCCACATACTATGCACAAGACCAAGCACCCGATAACAGAGGCCCTTGGACTGATTCATGTCACTCTCTTGGACAATAATCCGGATCGCGAGCTGGTCGTAGATCTGCTCAAGCGGGACACCCTTGCGCTCCATCTTGCGCCAGATCGAATAGATATGCTTCGGGCGCCCATTCACCTGGGCACGAATCCCCTCTTTATCGAGAGCTTCGCGCATCTTTTTAATCACGCGCTGAATAATGCGCTGACGAGCATCTTCACGGAGACTCAAGCCATTTTCAATCTCGTGATAATGTTCGGGGTGGATCGCCTTAAACGCCAGATCCTCGAGTTCAGACTTGACCTGCCACATCCCGAGGCGATGGGCGAGCGGGGCATAGATATCGAGAGTTTCACGCGCAACGCGACGTTGTTTTTCAGGCGAGGTTGAGCCAAGGGTACGCATATTGTGCAGGCGGTCAGCGAGCTTGATCAAGATCACGCGTGGATCATCAGCCGTCGCAATGAACATCTTGCGATACGAGCCAGCCTGCATCTCTTCTTTCGTCTTATGTTCAAGGCCTGAAAGCTTGGTCACCCCATCAACAAGATGCGCAAGGGTCGAGCTAAAATAGGTTTTAATGACCTCGAGATCAACCCCGGTATCTTCGACCACATCGTGCAAGAGCGCGGCGGCGACCGACTCGGCATCAAGCCGCAATTCGAGCAAGATAGAGGCCACCGCAACAGGATGATCAATATATGGCTCACCGCTCTGGCGATACTGACCAGCGTGGGCAATTAAGGCCAGCGCATAAGCCCGCCGGAGCAATTCGGTGTCGGCATCGGGCAGATACTCCCCCAGGCGGGCAATCAACGCCTCAACCGTAGGGCTACGGTAGGCATCGAGATAACGAGCCCGAATCATCTCCGCTGTAATCTCGGCCTGCTCTTTTTTCGTGAGTTGTTCAGCGATAGATTGAATCATAGGCAACTGGAGGATAGGATGGGGAGAGAGGTGATCTGGTTGGAGGTACAGCGCAGGAGGTTGCTGGCTACGACTCAGAGCCACAGCCTTGCCCGGCAGCGCGGGTTTTACACGGGCCTCACTAGCCGTATGATCACCAACAGCAACAGGAGTATCCATTGGTCACCGTATCCTCTCACGGCTGCGTGGCACTATAGGCAACTGCCAGGTGATCGCAGACCAGGTGTCGTAGAACACAAACGCGGTCGGCGACTTTCGCCTGACCGCGCCTCTATCTCCTTCGATCGTCTGCGATCAAAACTATGCTTTTGTAGTAGTATCCACTAGGATAACACCGGCTTATAGCGTTGTCAAGAAAAATTTGCCCCACTGTAATGCTTATGCTATACTGATCGGCGGCGCGTGCAAGCGCCAATACACACATCCCAGCGTTGCGATCATCTCCTGCCAGCTCAGGCTGGTTCAGATCGCAAGAGGCCTGGGGTGGCGGCTGGAAATTCCAGGATGTTCAAGGAGGATGGAGAAATGACCCAGACAACCCCACGTGTTGTCTCGATCAAGGCCTTGTTAGAGGCTGGTGCACACTTTGGTCACCAGACCAACCGTTGGAACCCGAAGATGCGTCCGTATATCTTTACGGCGCGCAATGGGATTCATATCATTGACCTGCAAAAGACGGTTCATAGCCTGACGATGGCGTATCGTTTTGTAGCTGATATGACAGCCAGGGGCGAAAAGATCCTGTTTGTTGGCACCAAAAAGCAGGCCCAGGAAGCAATTGCCGAAGAAGCAACCCGCTCTGGTCAGTACTATATTACGCAGCGCTGGCTCGGTGGTACGCTGACGAACTTTGCGACGATCAAAGGTCGCCTCAAACGGCTCGCCGATCTTGAAGCCCAACGCGATCGCGGTGATTTCAATAAGTTGACCAAAGCCGAAGGGCTGAAACTCGAAGAAGAGATTGGAAAA
Organism: Candidatus Chloroploca mongolica; assembly: GCF_004762035.2. Classification (GTDB taxonomy): domain Bacteria; phylum Chloroflexota; class Chloroflexia; order Chloroflexales; family Chloroflexaceae; genus Chloroploca; species Chloroploca mongolica. Next base: position 55,283 of record NZ_SIJK02000033.1, read on the forward strand.
CTCAACCGCGTCTTTGGTGGCATTAAGACAATGGAACGTCTGCCAGCTGCGATCTTTGTGGTCGATCCCCATAAGGAAGATCTGGCGATCAAAGAGGCTGCCGTTGTAGGCGTACCAGTTGTAGCAATGGTTGATACGAACTGCAATCCCGATCCGATTGAGTATGTGATTCCGTGCAACGACGATGCCATTCGTAGCATTCGTTTGTTGACGAGCAAAATCGCTGATGCGGCCCTTGAGGGCATCCATCGGCGTGAGTCCGCTCACCAGGGCTAGGTTGGGGTGGTTGCGATTGATCAGCAAGTATCCTGCGCAGGGGTGTGCTCCGCGCAGGCGTAGCGATACAAGGAGCGAATCTGTGGCTGTTTCGATTGAACTGGTGAAAGAGCTCCGTGAGCGCACCGGTGCCGGCATCAAAGAGTGCAAAGATATTCTGGAGCAGGTCAACGGCGATATAAACAAGGCTATCGATATTCTGCGCGAGCGTGGTATCGAGGCCGCCGCCAAGAAGACGAGCCGCGAGGCCCTCGAAGGTCTTGTGGGGGTCTATGTCCACTATGGCTCGCGGGTTGCCGCAATGATTGAGTTGAATTGTGAGACCGATTTTGTTGCGCGTACCGAGGCGTTTGTGACCCTCGCCAATAGCCTTGCCCAGCACGTCGTCGCGCTCAATCCGCTCTATCTGAGTGAAGCCGAAATCACCGATGCGATTGTCCATGAGAGTGGTTTGCCCCGCGAGAAACTGATTGAAGAGCAGGTGCTGCTGGCTCAGCCCTTCGTCAAAGATCCGTCGCGGACGATCCAGGAGATGCTGACCGAAGCAATCGCTAAGCTTGGTGAAAATATTGTCGTGCGCCGGTTTGTCCGTTATGAGATTGGTGCCTAGTCAGGGCCGTGAAACCCGGGTGGGCGACAGGTACCGCCAGTCACACACCTGGGTTTCATATCCCGTTGGGATAGAGGCTCTATGCAACAGCCAAAGTATCGCCGGGTCTTGATCAAGCTCAGCGGTGAGCAGATCAAAGGGACAGATGAGGTAGTAAGCTATGATATGCTTGACTACCTGGCCCGTGAAATCGGCGTGCTGCATCAGTACAAGGTCGATGTAGCCGTTGTTATTGGTGGGGGCAATATCTGGCGAGGTAATCAGTCCATTGCCCGTGGGATGGACGCTGCACAGTCGCATTATATGGGTATGCTCGGTACGATTATCAATTCCCTGGCCCTTCAGGATGCCCTTGAACGGCATGGGCTCGATACGCGGGCGATGGCGGCCATCCAGATGAATGAGGTCGCTGAGCCGTATATCAGGCGACGGGCAACCCGCCATATGGCGAAAGGCCGGGTGGTCATCCTCGCCGGTGGAACCGGTAATCCTTACTTTACCACTGACTCGGCCGCAGCCCTGCGTGCCGCTGAACTTCACGCTGATGTCATCTTAATGGCAAAAAACGGCGTGGACGGGATCTATACGGCTGATCCGCGCCGCCATCACGATGCAGTCAAACTTGATCACGTAACCTATATGGATGCCTTGAACCGTGGTCTCGCTGTGATGGACTCGACGGCTCTGACCTTCTGTATGGATAATAATATTCCGATCATTGTGTTCAATGCCCTGGAAGCAGGTATGATCGAGCGCATTGTGCTTGGTGAACGGGTAGGCACCCTGGTCAGCAGTCAGGCAACTGAACGCTGACGGTCTGAGAAATTTGTGCGTATCGAGTTCTGGTAGTGTGAGGAGGGTGTGATGGTCAATGACGTCACCAGTGAGTATGAAGGCCAACTGAAGAAAGCACTCGAAGCCTTGCGCCATCAATTGGCAACCGTCAGAACCGGTCGGGCTTCGTCGGCGCTGGTTGAGCATATGCCCGTCGAGGCCTATGGCGCACCGATGCCGCTGAATCAGATTGCCACGATTGTTGTCCCCGAAGCCCGTTTGATCGTGATTCAACCGTTTGATAATGGTATGATTAAAACGATCGAGAAGGCCATTCAAAATTCTGATCTCGGCATTAATCCCAGTAATGATGGGCGCGTTATTCGACTCGCCGTGCCCCAGTTGACCGAAGAACGTCGCCGTGAACTGGTCAAGGGAGTGCGCCATCGCGTCGAAGAGGTGAAGGTCTCGGTACGCAATCAGCGTCGTGATGCGATTGATCAACTCAAAGAGTTTGAACACGAGAAGATGATTAGCGAGGACGAGTTGCACCGCGGCCAGGAGCGTATCCAGCAGTTGACCGATAAGTGCATCGCTGAACTGGAACACATTGGCAAAGAGAAAGAGGCTGAGGTTCTGGCGGTCTGAAGATGACCCAGGTTCTCAGGAGCGCCGGGGCTGGATCTCCGGTTCCCCTCGCTAACAAAGAGGCGTCCTGTATGACCACCCCAGACGGCGGACGCATCCCGAACCATATCGCGGTGATTATGGACGGCAATGGGCGATGGGCTCGCCAGCGTGGTTTGCCGCGCCTTGCCGGTCATCGTGCCGGAACTGAGAATATTCGTGCGATTGTAAACGAAGCCCACCAGATCGGGGTGCGCTTTTTGACCCTGTATGCGTTTTCAACCGAAAATTGGAATCGGCCCTCGCTTGAGGTGCAGGGGTTGATGCAGATCTTGAGCGATTTCATTGATCGCGAAACACAAAATTTACACCGGCAGAATGTGCGCTTGCGCCACCTTGGACGACTCCAGGGCTTGACTCCATTGCTTGCACGCAAGGTGCAACAGGCCGTTGACCTGACCCGTGAGAATACGGGGTTGACCCTGGCGATTGCCTTCAATTATGGCGGACGCCTTGATATTGTTGATGCCGTCTGTGACCTTGTGGCGCAGGGCGTCGGGGTTGACCAGATTACCGAAGAGGCTATCAGTGCCCGGCTCTCGACCGCCGGTATGCCTGATCCCGATCTGGTTATTCGAACCAGTGGTGAACGCCGGATTTCGAATTTTTTGATCTGGCAGGCCGCTTATAGTGAGTACTGGGTAACGCCGGTGTTCTGGCCCGATTTTCGCCCAGAACATCTTCATCAGGCAGTTAGTGAATATGGACGGCGCGAACGCCGCTTCGGCGGACTCTCCGAGTAAGGCTGGCTCGCTGACACGGCGGTTGATCAGTGTGGCAATTCTCATCCCCCTGATTGTGGCAGCAGGCTGGTGGCCCCTCGCTACGATCCTGGTCGTTGGCGTGTGTGTGGTGCTCGCGATCCGTGAACTGTTTGCGATCTTTCGCCAGGGCGGCTTCGCGCCCCGCTCTGGCCCAGGTATCGCTGTCGGCCTCGCCTTCTGCTTCGCCGCCGCTGTGCGCCCTTTGACCCCCTTTGATGTGACCGGCTTGCTGCTCGCCCTCGCCGTGAGCCTGACCCTGATCTATGAACTGTTGCCCGGTGATCGTACCAATAGCATTCAGAATTGGGCGCTGACCCTCGCAGGGGCAATCTATATTGGCTGGTTGCTCAGTGCGTTTATTCTCCTGACCCAACTCTCGACCCCGTTGCGCCCCGCTCCTCTCGCTGGCCTTGGGATTCCCCCTGGGACGGCATGGCTCTTTCTCGTGCTGGCGATTACCTGGATTCAAGATAGTGCCGCTTTTTTTGTCGGTCGATCAATAGGTCGGCATAAAATGGCCCCCGTGCTCAGTCCGAAAAAGTCATGGGAAGGCTTTGCCGGGGGGATGGTCGCTTCGATCCTTACCGCTCTCGTCGCTGTCTATTTGATGGGTTTGCCGATCTCATATGCCGGGGCTGTCTTGATTGGCCTTGCAACCGGTATCGCCGGGCCACTTGGTGACCTCTGTGAATCTTTGATTAAACGCCAGATTGGGGTCAAAGACTCGGGAACCTTGATCCCTGGTCATGGGGGTATCCTTGACCGGATGGATAGCCTGCTCTTTACCGGGCCAGTGGTCTATTATGGTGTGGTGTTGGCGATGACTTTCACTTCGTCTTGACGCTGCCCCTTAGACTCGCTACACTACTTTGAGTACATCGATCTTATGTGGAGTGATAGGTACCCCGAGGGAGCAAGAAGATGGAGTTACTTACTGCGGCGGCAGCCCCGCTTCAACAGGCAGTCGAGCAAGCAAGCAGCAATCCGATTGTGGCGATTGTTGCTTTTTTGCTGATGCTTGGTTTGCTGGTGGTTGTCCACGAGCTTGGTCATTTTCTGACGGCTATCTGGATGGGCATTAAAGTCGAAGAATTTGGCGTCGGCTTCCCCCCCAGAGCCATGGTGCTCTTTGAACGCAATGGCGTGAAGTATACGCTGAACTGGCTGCCTATTGGTGGCTTTGTGCGCTTTGCTAGCCACGAAGGCGCCGAAGATAATATCTATAGTGGTGGGTCGGGCACCCTTGCGGCTGCGCCACCACTGCGCAAAATCGCGGTGATGGTCGCTGGCCCGTTGATGAATCTCTTGCTGGCTATGCTCATCTTTGCGGTGCTCTTTTTCTTTATGGGGGTGCCAACCCCTACCGGGCGTCAGTTGATTGGTGAGGTCTTTGATGCTACCCCCGCCGCTCTCGCTGGGTTTCAGGCCGGTGATGAACTGCTCAGCCTCGATGGTCGCCCAGCCGTCGACGCAACGGTCATCGGTGAGGTCGGACGCACGAATCTCGGCCAACCGGTCGAGGCCGTTGTCATCCGTGATGACCGCGAGGTGACGCTGGTCGTTACCCCTGGCCCCTGGACATCACCGAGTGGGGCCCAGATTGAGTCGGGCTTTGGTTTTAGTTATGGGCAGGATATCGAGATGGTTGAGGCTGGCCCCATCCAGGCGGCTTGGACGGGAGTTACGCATAGCCTCGATCTGCTCGGACGGATGCTCAATGCCCTGGCGGGCTTGCCTGGCGCGATCTTTGGCATTATTTCGTCAACACCATCACCCGATGGTGAGCCAATTGGCCCGGTTGGCATCGCACGTGCGACGGGTGAGGTGATCCAGCAACCCGGTGGCTTCATTGCGTTCTGGAATCTGACCGCTGTGTTGAGCCTGAATCTCTTCTTGCTCAATCTGTTGCCCATCCCGGCGCTCGATGGCAGCCATATTGTCTTCTCGGTCATCGAGTTGCTCCGTGGCGGCAAAAAAGTGCCCCCCGAAAAGGAAGCCCTTGTCCATGCAATTGGGTTTGCCGCGCTGATGGGCCTGATGTTGTTGATTACGGTCAACGATGTTATGAATGCGATCCGAGGCAATCCGGTCCTCGGTGGTTCGTAGCCGTGGGATAGGGTGACGTATGTCGGTTATTCGTGCGAGTGAAGTAGGTGAGTTTGTCTTTTGCGCTCGTGCCTGGTGGCTCCGACGGGTCGCCGGCGAAGAACCTTCTGGGCACGAGCGCAGGGCCGTTGGCATTGTGCGCCACGCTCGCCACGGACGGGCGGTCGCCCTCAGTCAGGGCGCATGGTGGCTTGGGATCGCTCTGCTGATCGGCGGGGTGTTACTGCTGGTGCTATCGTGGCAATAGAGGCCCTCGCTGCTGGTTTGATCGGGTTGGCCTTGCTCGTCCTGGCAAGCGCTGCGCTGCTTCGTCGGCGCACCGGGTTGCCCTGGGGGCGGGTTGTGGCCGATGATGTCGGCGAAGGCCGTCGCCTGCAACGCCCCCTCTTTGCGGCAGCATATGGTCTGACGGGCAAGCCCGATTACTTGCTTGAACGTGGTGGACATACGATTCCGGTTGAGGTCAAACCCGGACGTCAGGCCAGCACACCCTATGACTCTGATCTGATGCAACTGGCCGCCTATTGTTTGCTCGTGGAAGCAACCACCGGACAGGCCCCACCCTATGGTCTGCTCCGTTATGCACAGACGACCTTTCGCCTTGCGTATACGCCTGCAGTGCGCGACGAACTGCTTGCCACGCTTGCCGTGATGCGTGATCTGCTCGATCAAGCCGATGTTAGGCGGAGCCACGACGAAGATCGACGGTGTGCGGGCTGTGGGTTTCGTGAGTTGTGTGAGGATGCGCTTGCCTAGCGCCTTTGGGGCAGGCACCAAACCCTGTTCTTTTCGGGGAATGCAAAAACAAGAATCTTATGCTATGATACTAACGCGTCGTGACATACGTACTCAGCTTCAGGCGCGTCTTGCGCAACGTATTAGTGCTGAGCAACTGGCCAATTGGGCCGTTGATCGCTTTTACGCTCTTGAACAAGGTGCGTTGACGGTTGACGAACATGATCAGGCTCTGTTTCGTATCATCCTTGATGATCTGATGTTCGCTGACTCTCCAGGTTTCGCGCTGGACGACACTGATCTCCAACAACTTGTCGCCCGGCTTGACGAGCTATGAAAATTCGGTCACATCCCCGGATGACAGGGATCCTCATTGGTGATGAGGTCTACTCGCATCCACATAAGATCTTCGCCCGTGTTGCCGATATCTTCCCTGCTGCCGTGTGTGTCAAGATTGGCATTCTCTCGATTGATGAGCCAATGGAGATAACCATGGCCCCTCAGCTCTGGCGTGCCGAAGATATCGAGAATCTCTCGGTATGCCGCTATTGCGGTAGCCGCGAGCATATTCGCACGGTAACTGGGACAGGCATACCCTTCCGGGTCTGCGCCGTCTGTAGTCCCCCTTCAGAAGAGCCAGCCCCGGCACGCTCGGTGGCGTAAGTAACCTCGTACGGCGTTATTCGTGCAACAGGTAGAGGCTACCGGGGATCTGTTTGCCCCGTTTTTTGCCTTCAGCAGACCGCTGAGCAACTTCGCCGGGATGACGAAACGTATGTCGTGCGCTACTAATGACCGTGATCGTAATGCTGGCCAGGGGAAATCGGGTCGACTGGCCCTGACGATCAAACCCGCTGATAAAACCTCGTTGCCGTGTCGCTGGATCGTAGAAGAAGGGCACAGTTGCATCAAAACGAGCTACTGCTGTGCTGCAGATAGCCTCGATGCGGTCGGGCGTGCTGATGACCACGAAATCATCCCCACCAATGTGCCCAACAAAATCATCAGGGTTGCCCATCGTACGAATCGCATCGAGCAAGATCTGTGCTGTGCGCAGAATGACGGCGTCACCTTTGAGAAAGCCGTAACGGTCGTTGTAGGCTTTGAAGTTATCAAGATCGCAATAGCCCACAGCAAAAGGTAGACCCTGGTCGATGCGCTGGCTGATCGCCCGCTCAATGGCAATATTGCCCGGGAGACGGGTCGAAGGATTCGCGCCGCCGTCGCGTTCACTACGCCGCATCGCCGCCTGCACCCGCGCACTCAGTTCAGCAGCACTGAAGGGCTTGGTGATATAATCATCAGCCCCTAACTCTAGCCCCCGAACTTTTTCCATTGGTGAGTTGATCGCCGAAAGCAGAATAATCGGGATCAATTGCGTTTCAGCCTGGGCACGCAAGCCCCCAAGGGCCGTGAATCCATCAATGTCAGGCAACATGACGTCAAGCAAGATAAGATCAAAGCGTTGCTCGCGGACGATCTGCAACACCTCGGTGCCACTGTGAACCTGCATCGTCTGGAAGCCGTCACGTTCAAACTGGGCAGCGATCATCATGGCAATGTCAGGTTCGTCATCAACAATCAGAATGCGTTGGCGCGAGTAAAGCTGGTTGTCGCTCGGGCTCAGGTGCTGGGTGAGCGAGTAAACAGCTTGCTCGGGCGAGAGCATCGGGTCAATGATGAAAGGATGGCGTGTACCTGTCCAGTGGAACTCCTTGCTCAGCACAGCGAGCACAATCCCTTTGGTTTCGGGGTCTTCACTCAGGATCTGGAGCGCTATTTCAGCCTCGTGATCGACATGCGGATCGACGAGAACAAGGGACGGGCGAACTTCACGGACACGGTCAATGCCGCTGGTCGACGCTTCGATCAGTTCGACGGTAAAACCACGCTCGTGAAGCAACGGAAGAAGCATTGCAGCACGGCTCGTCGCGGCTGCGATCACGAGAATGCACTGATGATCCCTGGGCGTGACTGCTTCGACGAGTGGTTGTCCAGCTTGCGCAGGGGCAACCGGCTGATCCTGGTGTGTTGTTGTGGTGCTGGCAGCGCTATGATTGGTCAGATCCTCCGGGATAAGACAGATCTGGAGGTGCGTGCCATCAAAGGAGGCGCTTTGCAAAAGGAGATCGCATACGGTGCGCAGGCGCTGCACATTGCGCCCAAGCGCGGCGAGCAGCAACGCTTGCTGCTCATCAGGCGCATTGCTGAGCCGCCGCTGCAGCAACTGCACCGTCCCTTGTAGGGTCGTAAGGGGCGACATCAGCGCATGCGTCAGACGCTCAAGTTCCGGTGGCGTAGCCTTCATCCCTGTCCCTCTGCTGCGAGTACCCGATTGATCGTGTTAATCAGCCGTTCCGAGCCAACGGGCTTCTCGAGATACGCACGAGCACCAAGTGCCATACCGCGGGCGCGGGTATGCTCGTTGAGATCATCGGCTGTCAAAATAATAACGGGAATGTGCGCCATTTCGGGATGCTGGTGCATACGATAAAGCACTTCAAGGCCATCAATGCCTGGCATCTTGATATCAAGCAGCACAAGATCGGGTTGCAACAAATTGATCGCTGCCAGAGCCTCAAACCCATCGTTGGCATGCGTGACTTGCAAGCCGTAGCGTTGCAACAGACGGATCAAGACCGGACGGACATACGGATCATCTTCAACGACCAGGATGTGGGAACGCCGTGCCTGGATCGGTTCACCGCTAGAAAAAGCGAGACCCTCACTACCGGGGACAAGCGGTAAGGTAAAATGAAACGTCGCGCCCTGCCCCGCCACACTTTCAAGCCAGATATTGCCACCCTGTTCTTCCACCAGGGTTTTGCTAATCGCCAGGCCCAGACCAGTGCCGCTGAATTCACGCGTACTTGAGCTGTCGAGCTGTTGAAAACGCTGAAAGACACGCTCGTGGTGTTCGGGTGGAATGCCCCGCCCCCAATCCTGCACGGCAAAACACACGACGTTCTCATGACGCTGCACCCGCACAAGCACCCTGCCTCCAGCGGGTGAAAATTTGATCGCATTCGAGAGCAGGTTGATCAAGACCTGCATCGAGCGATCACGGTCAGCCATCACCGCCGGCAGCACTGACGCGGCCTCGACTTCAAGCCTGATCTGCTTCGTTGCCGCCAGCGCATTCATATCACGCACCGCACTCTGGCAGAGTTCTTCAGGCCTGATTGGTTCGCGCCTGAGTTGAATCCGGCCCTGTTCAATTTTGGCAAGATCGAGGATATCATTGATCAGACGGATCAGGCGTTCGGTATTCGACAAGGAAATAGTGAGCAACTCGAGATTCCTTGGCGAGAGTTCGTCAGCCGAAGCTGACCGTGTACTGCCTGGTTTGCCAAGGACAAGCTGAAGCGCCCCCTGAATGCTTGTCAGCGGGGTGCGCAACTCGTGGCTCACCGTCGAAACAAAATCGTTCTTCATGCGCTCAACTTCACGTTCACGTGTGATGTCGCGGAAGATCAAGATGCGTCCACGGTAACGATCATGCACATCGGTGACCGGGGCGGCAAAACACTGGAGCAGGCGTCGTTCAGGGCTGTGGAGCGCAAACTCGCGCACATCGCGGGCTGTCTGTGAGCCAAGTAATTGTAGCAACCAGTCATTGAAAGTCGTACTCTGTTCAAAAATCTGGGCAAGAAAACGGCTCAACTGTTCAAAACTCTTGCCAATCAGTTCACGTTCTTTGACCCCGAAAAAGAAGCGCGCCCGTCGATTGATCAAGATTGGACGCCGATATTCGTCAATCATCAGGATCGCATCGTTCGTTGCATCAATCACGGCGCGTGTCCGCTCTTGCTCGGCCCGGATCGTCGTAAAGTGATGCATCTGATCAAGCATAAAAGTGGCAAGACCGAGCTTGACGTTGAGGCGATCCAACCCATAACCACAATCTTCGGCCAGACTTACTAACGCCTGCTGCCAACCTGTGGGGCGCTGGAGATGCATTGACCAGAGCACAACAACAAGTGCATAGGCCTTTTTTTCGCCGGTGATGAGCGCCCCACAACCTTCAAATGCGGCGAGGTGCTCGTGATGGGGGTTGAGCAGGGTCGCTACTGATATCACCCGCGCATCTTCCGCCAGCGGCACACGCCAACGCACGAACTGATCGTGCATCATGTACTGATCGCGCATCAGGACGTCAGGTACCCCGACGCTATCACCGTAGGCCAGATAACCGCCCTCCTCGGTCTCCACCAGCGTATACCAGACAACCCCGGTACAATGCACCACCTCGCAAAGACCTGTGACAAGCGTGCGCTCGATCTGGGTCACGCTCTGACTCCGGGCAAGCTGACGGCTCACCTGATAGAGAGCGTGCAGCATTTGAGGGGTCAAATCCAACAGACTGGTAGCAGGTGCATCCATAAGCTCTATCTACTGCTGGTACTGCTCAAGAATAGAGGTCATCAACTCAACCAGGGTAAAGACATCAAATGGTTTGACGATATAGCCAGCGGCACCCAGCGCCAATCCGTGTTGCACTTCAGGCTCTTGCGAACGCGCCGTGAGGAAAATTATGGGCAGCGCACTTGTCTCTGCATGGCTGCGGAGCGCGGTACAGGTTGCGAAGCCATCCATACGGGGCATCATCACATCAAGCAACGCAACATCAAACCCCTCGTTCATGGCAGCCTCTACGGCAGCCTGTCCATCAGCGACCGCGACCACGGTACAGCCAGCATCTTCGAGGGCGAGGCTCGTGATCAAGCGAATATCTGGTTCATCTTCGGCGAGCAACACCTTCATGGTGCTTCCTCTTCGGTCAAGGTCATACCGCCGTTGGTACACACCTTATGAACGGACATCTTCTTCCATCAAGGCCAGTTGGCGGGCAACCTCTTCGATGGCAATCCGTTGCTTGCGATAAAAATCCGACTCACTCATCGCCAGGCGATTGGCGACATCACGAACCGTTTTGCGTTGGAGAAAACGCCCTTCAAGTAAATTATAGAGCAGCCACTCCTGGCCGGAAGGAGCAAGCTGTTCATCGGGGCGCAGGTTGCTGATCGCCTGACGGAGGACAACCTGCAAAGCGCGTGTGGGGCTACCACCCTGATCCTGGATCACCCGTTTGACAGTACGCAGCCCCATCAGAGGGCTATCGGCAAGCTTGGGACCACCCCAGAACTGGGTCAACGCATCTTTCACCAATTGAGGAAAATCGGGGCTGAGCACCATCTCGCCATCGGTCGCGGCCAGATCGGGGGCTGTACCCTGTTCGAGTTGACTCACCACATGTTGCAACGACTCCATCTCGGGCGCAAGGCCGCGCAGGGCATCAAAGATGCGCTGCTGCATCTGCACGGTCGAAAGGGCCAGTTCCATCTGATGGGTCAGCACACTGATCAACTGGCGCGTCTCGGTCGTCAAGCTGTTCTCGCTTTGCAGCGTTTCGGGCTGATACGCGACCGCAACGGCACCAAGAAAGAGCCCATCGGGACTATGGAGGGGCAGCAGGCAAAAACCGCCACACGCCACAAAAGCATCAGACGGCGGCAGCATCCCGCGGCCACGCGGTGGCAACTGTTGCAACTGCGGCAAAAGATCGGGCAACGGATACTCTCCAAGAAACCGCTTGACCTCACGACGCGAGCCACAGACTGCCCGGATACTATAATCATTGGCATCTGGCACCAGCACAAACCCTGTTTCGACCCGTAACGCGCCACAGATCGCCACCAGCGAATTCTCGAGCAAGGCACGCAGATCAGCGCGGGTAAAGGTGCTGCGCGGCAATTTACGCAGATAATCAATCTCATCCTGGTCTTGCATATAGACCAGCGTATCCAGGTAGGGCTTGACGCGGCTCACAAAGAGCGGCATCAATACCGTCATCAACATTACCCCGAAGGTCAGCAGCGTATTCTGCGGAAAGCCGAGCAGGCGTTCAAAGAGGGGCACAACTTGAATAAACAGCACAATCGAAATGCCAATAAATGGCCCATAAAGCCACCAGCGCAGAAAATCTTGCTTGATCAGGCGATCAGGCAAGAGCACGCCTTGAAACGCGATGCTATAGGTCATGATCGTGATCATCACCGTCACGATGATACTGGCAATGGCTTGCAGAAAGAGCACGACACTGATCGGAACTGCGGCCGGCATACCAACGACGAGAAATGGAAAGACCCCGATCCCGGGGGCCGCAAAGCTTGCCCCGAGATACATAAGGCGGCGGCGTTGATTGGCGGTCAAGGCACTCCGCTGCGATTGCACAATCGCAACAAACGCAACGACGGCACCGATCACGAAAAAGAGCGCATATGACCAGAAGAGCGGCCCCGGGCGAAACTGCGCAATCGGGCCACTTGGCAATCCGCCCTGAACCACCAGATCGGTTCCGAGGGCAACCAGCAAAAAGAAGATCAGACTCCCAAGATAGGCCAGATAAACGAGGCGGCGGCTGCGCAAGGCCAGTGCCTGATACTCGCTGATCGCAAAGAGCCCGTTGGCAAGATGGATATAGGCGGCAGGAACCATCGCAATGCCAAGCCACTGCGCACGGCCAAGGACATCCATTGTGGCCGCACGGGTTGCTCGCGCCAGCAACAGATCGCCGCCATAGACAATGACCACCCCCGCCAGCAGGATCACGAGCGCACGGGCAATATCATTGCGCCAGTTCTGCATGGCGATATAGGCCAGAAGCGAGAAGGTAACAATAAGAACGACTGCCGCGAAGAGCAGATTGAGTTGCTCAAGGATTGCGATCATGGCACGCTCACCAGATCAGAAGCGCTGTCACTATCAGCATGATGCTCTGCTCGATTATACCAGTTTTAAGCGTACGTCCGGTTGGGGCACGGCGCTGCCGTGCCCCGCAACCTAATTGCAACGCAGCGGATTTTGCGCCTGAGCATAGACCCGCGCAAATTCTTCTTGATACCCCGCAGCAAGCACCGCATCATTGATGATCAAAAGATTCTCGTCATTCACATTCTCGGCCCGTGCCGTGAAGTTGTACGAGCCAGTGATGACAATACGCTGATCAATAATAATCACTTTGTGGTGCATGGTATAACAATTGCCATCTTTGAACACATCAATACCAGCACCAGACAAGCGATCAAATTCCGATCCAATTCCAGCGGCGTTGCGATTTTCAAAGACAACTCGTACGGGGACACCTGCCTGATGGCGTTCAACCATCGCCTCACCGATCTCATCAGCCGTGAACGAAAAGGCCATCACATCAACACTACGCTCAGCTTCAGCCAGATATGCCACAATGCGGTCACGCACCGGTTCAGTTGGTGAAAAGTAATTCTCGATCAGCACATCGCCCATTTGGATCGTTGGATAAGGCGTAGCGCCCATCTTGCGTTTCCCAAAATCTCCGTCGGCCATCCGCTCGAACTCGGCACGATAGTTGGCAACGAGCACTGGGATGGTGCTACGCAGAATATTATTGTTGTTCCGGTAAGTATCATTGATCGTCGGATTCCACGAACCAGTCCAGACAATGCGCTCATCAATGACAACAAATTTGCTGTGTAGAAAATTGCTACTCTCTTCCCAACTGATTGGAATCCCTGCATCCTCAACAATTCCGGCCCATTTCGCCATCACTGGATTTTCGAGGTTGCCACGATCAAGCGCCAGGCGCACCTTCACCCCCCGTTGCCGGGCCTCTACCAGTGCATCGGCAAGACTCGTCAGATTGTACTCAAAGCTGGCAAAGTCAATGCTACGGGTCGCCGACCGAAGATCAGCCAGCAATGCCCGTTCATGCGCCGGGGCGAGCCGGTTCCGTGGGACATCAGGATAGATGAGTTCGGGTGTTGTAAAAAAGACCTCGAGCGAGCCAGCATCAGTCGCAATGCTGGCCGCTGGCTTTGCCGTCTGCTCCAGGCCAAACCAGGCCGGATCAAGCCCCACTCGACGCAGCAGCGGATTGAAAACACCCTGGCTCAAGAAGTAGCCGAAGGTAACCAGTCCGACCAGAAGCAACAGAGCCCAGAATGACGAAGACTGCGAGCGCCGACGGGGTTTTGAAGCAGACATACCCAATCCTTCAGCAGCGTGTGTGCGGTTATCTGTTGCATTATATGCTAGATAATCAGGTTGCTGATGCCCGTGTGAGGAGACTTGCCCACCGAGCGGGCACGTGAAGGGTGACCCGACCTTGGTTGACGATCAATTCGCTACCCTGGTTGAGCCAGTCCATCAGCAGTGTTCCGTTGGGCAGATCAATCGGCAGCACAAGTTCCACTGGCGACGCAGCTGCATTGACCGCAACCAGGGCAATCTGCTCGTGGTAGCGGCGGACAAAAGCAAGTTGCTCGGCAGCAACATGCACCTGGGTGTAATCACCATAACGAAGGGCGGGCAACCGATGGCGGCGATCCGCCAGCAGCGCCAGGGTATCGGCCAGTTGAGGGTACGGGGCCTGCACACGCGCTTCAGGCAGACGTAACCGCGGGCGGAGGAGCGCGTCATCATCACTCTTCACGCCACCATACCCCCACTCGCTACCATAATAGATTGCTGGTACCCCCGGTATCGTAAAAAGCAACGCATAGATTGGGGCGAGATGGGCACGCTCGTGCAAGATCGAGGCCACACGCGGTACATCATGATTGTCAACAAAATTGTAGAGGGGCAGACCACGATAGACGCCCTCTGATCCATATTGCCGCTTGAGTGAGTGGGCAATTTCAAAATAGTTGTGATCATTGTGGCTTGAGTAGAGACCCTTGTAGACTTCGTAGTTTGTTGTTGCATCAAGCATGTCGGGGTTGGCGATACGCCGATAATCACCATGGACCTGCTCACCCATCAACCAGAAATCAGGTTTGCGTGCTTTGCAAACCTGGCGCAACTCACGCAGAAACTCCAGGTCAAGCAGTTCGGCCACATCAAGCCGCAAACCATCAAGGTCAAATTGCTCGATCCAGCTCTGCACCGCCCCAAATAGATGCGCCCGCACCTCTGCATTGCGCAGGTTAAGTTTCACCAGATTAAAGTATCCATCCCAACTCGCATAACTGAAAGGATCACCGTAAGGGCTCCGTTGACTAAAATCAATCTCCACAAACCAATCCCGGTAGGCCGAAGCCTCCTGGTGCGTCAAGAGATCGCGAAACGCCCAGAAATCACGCCCAACATGGTGAAACACACCGTCAAGGATCAGTCTGATCCCATTGCGATGCAGTTCATTGGCAAGCTCTGCCAGCATCGCGTTCGTACCAAGGCGCCGATCGAGGGTATAGTAGTCAACGGTGTCATATCCGTGACTGGTTGACTCAAACAAAGGCCCTAGATAGAGTGCGTTCACGCCAAGCGTGCGCATCGGTTCAATCCAGTCGTGGAGCTCGCGCAACCGTGGCGCAACACTCCCATCAAAAGGGTTCGTATGCGGTGCACCACACAGGCCCAACGGGTAGATATGGTAAAAGATGGCGTCATGTGACCAGTGAGTCATTATGTAGATCCTTAAATTATGAATAGATACCATGCGAAAACTGGTGAACTGTCTGGTAGACAACAGTGTCATCAAGGTCACCAAACCCGTTGAGCGCCATCGTTACCCGGGTATTGATTGTGCCAAGCAAGGTGGCGGCATAAATACGCTGCCGTCCACGCATGTTGCCATGATCAGCGGTAGCACGCGCAAAAAGCTCCTCAACCATGCGCTGTTGCGCCTGGATACATGCCATAATGATCTGGAACGCCTCCCCCGTCGTAGGCCCAAACCAGAGGCTCAACATCAACCGATAGACGACTGGTTCTGTGCGTGCAAAGCCAAAATAGCTGCGTACAAGCTGCGTCAATGTGTGCGGAAGATCGCCCGTGTAGGTCGTCGCTTCATCGAGTTGGGCCAATAAAGGTGCTATGCGCTCTTCGACGAGCGCCGCAAGCAGACCCTGCTTACTCCCAAAATAATGGTAGAGCGTTGGTTTCGTGATCCCCGCAGCCGTGCAGATCGCTTGGATCCCAACCGCATCATAGCCACGGGCCGCAAAAAGGTCGAGGGCTTGCGCTAAAATGGCTTGACGGTTATCCATATCAATCAGTATACCGTTCGGTATACTAGATGTCAAGCCCCAGCAGAAGAACTGGGTTAGGGCGATTGCATCATACGAAATCGGATACAACGGGGCACCCGCAAGGGGTGCCCCTACACCGGGCCCGCCACCCGGCCCTGTAGGGGCACCCCTTGCGGGTGCCCTGGCGGGTGCCCTGGCGGGTGCCCTGGCGGGTGCCCTGGCGGGTG
>NZ_SIJK02000034.1 GCF_004762035.2 Candidatus Chloroploca mongolica
GTCAACCGGCGGCGGGGTGGCGTCTTTGCGCGGGCGTCCGGGTTTCCGCTTGGGGGCTGGTTCGACCGGCGGCGGGGTGGCGTCCGGCACGCTGGCCGGTTCACCACGAGCACGAAACAGTTGGGCCACCTGGATGGGAAACGAACGCCGCTGCTTCACACTGATCAGCGACAGCGTGAAGAAGGCCAGGCCCGGCACCGGTTTGCCCGCCAGACTGGAAAAGAAACGGTCGAGGCCGTGGGTCTGTTTCCCCGCTTTGCTCACGACCGTCTCATCGCCGCCGACGAGGTACACGTCGTCCGGGTCATGCAGGTGCGTGCGAAAAAAGACCCAAAACAGCAGCTCCCAGGGCAGCACGGTGGCAAAAAAGCGTTGGATGGTGCGGTAGCTGCCGCCGGTGCTCGACCAGCGCGCCATGCCCTGCATCGTCACCCGACCCGTCATCGCGAGGATGGCCTGGCTGATCCGGCTCAACTGCCGAATGGTCGTCAGCCGCACGAACGGTGCCAGACAGACCAAGAGTGTGATAGGATTGCGCATGGGCTTTTGTTGTTTCGTCGTTGGTTTTGGTTTATCACCCCAACGATACGACAAAAGCCCGTTGTGCGCGACTCTTCAGGCGGCACGGCTCACCCGGCGACGATAGTACCGCACGGATGTTTGGTTGTTAAAGGGCCAGCGAGGTGGTCATTTTGGCGAGGGTATTGAAGTATAAAAAATATATCTGGAAAACCCGGATCGGGTATTATTTGACCTTGGTAGGCACACGGACAAGCCGTTTGGGTGATCGTACTGCGCTATCTGCCTATCCGGTATCGGGGGATTTTGGCGAGGGTATTGATTAAAGGCTTTTGTTTTGATATAATTAAACGTGATCTCTATGTGATTTGCAAATTGCTTTAGAGTAATTTACTCATGCAAGATTTTATGGTGAATTCATGAATAATATATCAATTCTTACACTTGAGCAGGCTGCAGAATATCTTCAAATTCCTTCAGCAGATTTATATCATGAACTAGAGTCAGGAAACCTTCCGGGTCGTAAAATTGCAGGTCAGTGGCGTATCAGACGGGAGACTCTAGATGATTTCCTGTCTCAATTTGAGTCGTCAAGTCAATTACGAAATAAACAAGAAGTTGACGCGTCAGACACGCCCGCACAGGCTGTCCAAGATTCTACTACTACACTTGACACCAGTACTCCTAGCGTCGAAGATGGTGAAGAAAATAGTACAAGTACCGAAAACCTTGCAAGTAGACTCACTTCAACAATTAGTTTATCAGAATCAGAATCAGCATACTCACCCAGGCAAGACAACTCAGTTCAACAATTATTGCCAAGTGCATCTGACCCTAACAGGCTCATTGCAAGAGTATTCAGCTATAACATTGACCAAGGTTTTGGATACGCAAAAACAATTGATAATAAAACTATCTTCATTGATGCAAAATATCTATTATCGAAGTACCCCACTCCTTTTCCAGGGGAAATCGTCGAATTTGAGTGGCAACTTTCAAGAAAGGGACATCCCCAACCAAGAGCAATCAGAGTATTGACCAAAGAAGAAGTTGATGATAAAGCGATGACCACACAGAAAGTCGTGGAAGATAGTTCTATAGAGCATACTGAAACAACTGACACTGATACTTCCGAGACCTCGCTGCCTATTGAAACTCGAGTCCCTCGTATCTTATCAGTAACACCTCGCCCTTCGTTCAGAAACATTAACGGTACGAGAGAAGCACAGTCCCTTTACCAAAAAGCAGCGTTGGCCAATACTGAAGGAAGGTATGATGAGGCTCGCAGACTTTTCAAGAAAGCCCTGGAAGTTGGTGCAGGAATGCAAGCATATCAGGCGTTTGCAAAATTGGAGCGTGAAAAAGGTCATAGACTAGAGGCAATTCGTATTCTTAGGCAAGCTATTGATTTGTTTCCAAATCAAGCCAGTTTGTATGTCATGTATGGCCAGATAGAACGTAACAGCCGAAATAATCAACGAGCTGAGGAAATCTTTCGAAATGGCTTACATCATGTCCCACATGATGTCGGATTGCGCATGGGATTAGCACAAACCCTTGTACAAATAGGATCGGAAAAATCTCTGGATGAGGCTGGAGTATTGTTTGCTCAATTAGAACGAGAAAGAAAGATGAACAAAAGTGACGGACTTTATCAGAGATTTCAATTCCTCAAACGTAACCCAAGAGCAAATCAGGTTTACGATTTTTTTCAGACAGTAGCTGGTATGAGAGTTGGTATTGCAGGTCAGAAAGACCTTCCCTATCACATAACTGATATCGTTGTTGAAACTGACAATCAAGAATTAGAAGAATCTTTTGGTTTATCGGGCGGAATTCTTGTACGCTGTTTCCAAAGGCCAGCTCGACAGGCAGAGATTGTGAACCTTAAAGACTACATTTCAAGACTCAGGAATAATGAACTAGTTGGATTAAGAGAGGGCCGAGAGGTGGTATTGAACCGCTCACTAGCCTTTGTTGCTGTACCTGAAACGAGCAATGTCAGAGATCAGATTATGAGTATTCTCAGCGAAAGTAGCGAGGCGATTGTTCCCATAGATGACGCCGTTCTGAGTACCAGGAGTCCCGAAAGTGCGCTCAGTACGCTTCGAGACCTTTTGGGTCAGTATCTTGGTCAGAGGGATCTATATAACAGCACTGGTCCTGTATATGGCGTCCCGGGTCGACGCTTTTTCGGAAGGGAAAGGTTATTGGTTCAACTTGCAGATGACGTAAACAGAGGGCAATTCATTGGTATATATGGTCTCCGAAAAATGGGAAAAACGTCTCTAGTATATCAACTTCGTGACGAAAAATTGAGCAGTGAAGTTGTCGCATATGTTGATCTTCAGGCGAGCAGTTCACAATTTACAGGTAATCTTGATCCTGTTTACTATGAAATCGAGAGGGATTTGTATAGTAAATTGTTAACAAAAGACTTTAGCACCGCGAGTATTTTGAAACTGGGACAATATGAAAGATTTACCGACATTCCTAAAGATATCACAAGTGTGTCATTAGTCTTTGCAGAGGATATTCGCCTAATATTGGATAGATTAGCCCAGAATAAGATTACAAGTTTTCGGCGAGTAGTAATTGTATTAGATGAGCTTGAGCGAATTTTACCGGTTTCAGGTCAGACAGTTATTCAAGGATATATTGACTTCTTCGGCTTAATTCGTGGTTTAATGCAAACTGAACGATACCGAGGTTTGTTGTCCAGTGTTGTTGTTGCAGCTAATGCAAGCATAAGCGAGCGTGGTTACTGGGGTGATCGTGAGAACCCTGTATTTGCACTATATAAAACAGTATTTCTGCCCCCATTCACCATGGAAGAGTGTAGTGAGATGGTCAAGACTCTCGGTAGAGGCATGAGTGTCCGATGGGATGATGGTGCTATTGCAGCAGTTTTTTTTGAAACTGGAGGACATCCTTTCTTGACTCGTCTCTTTTGCAGCCGAATCATCCAGAACCATCGATCTCGGCCACTCTTAGTGACCGTTGATATGGTGCAGGAACATGTACGCTCATTTATTCGTTCTGACAGTGATAAGCTTGAGCAGATTACAGAAATTCTGCATAGGAACTTTCCAGAGGAAGAGCAATCTCTGCTTCAGATAGCATTGGATGAAGCACCTAATAATCTAGAAGACGAGTCGCTCCGGCACCTTTTGGGTTATCACCTTATCCAGCCAGAAGGTAATACGTACAAAGTCACCTTAAACCTGTTGAGAAGGTGGCTAAGGCGACGCGCAGGAGTAAAGGACGAATGAGCAATCCATATTCGTGGAATTCAGTGAACCCAACACTTTTCTACGGTCAGGATCGTATAGATCTGCTTATAGACATGATAGACGGACTTACAGGAAGTCCAAGATCTTCTTTTGGTGTTACTGGAAGCCGTAGAATCGGCAAGACAACTTTACTCAGACGGCTGGAACAAGATCTGTCAAGTGGACACGAGCAATGGAAATCAGGTGGAGTGATCACCATCCCGATATACATTGATGGGTTAGTGTTGCCCAGACCATTAAGCCCAGGGTATTTATGGTACTTTATCTTAAGTGAAATTACATTAAAATTAAGATCAAATAACACTTGTGCATCCTGTGAACTTGACTTTGCTGGTTTTAAGCAATATTTGCAGCCAGTATTATCAGAACTATCAGAACGCCCTCGCGTGATTGTATTATTTGATGAAGTAGAACCAATAATGATACATGATTGGTCAGGAGGCTTTTTTGCTCAATGGCGAGCCATGTTAAGCAACTCCCCCGGAATGAGCGAGTTTTTTACCGCAGTTTTCGCTGGAGCACGTGAAATGACTGAACTTCAGCGAGATGTAGGTTCACCACTTAAAGACATCCTTGAATGGCGGGTACTACGTACCTTCGATTTCGAGGATTCATGCTTAATGATGCAGGATCCTATGGGAATCACTTGGTCAGATGAATTCCTCCAATTTGCCTACCAGCAGACTGGTGGACATCCTATGCTTCTACAATATGCGATGCAAAAAGTAATCTCTCAGACAAAAGATCCAGATAAAGCTGTTTCTGTACTCAATCAGGCTATTCAGAAGTTCAGTATTAATCGATCCTGGCACTTTGAAGAATGGTTCAATAGGTATTGCACTCCAACTGCGCGGAGAATATACTCAATGATGCCCGAAGATGGAACTGCAATACCTTTGAGAGATATTGTACGAGAGTTTGGCGTGTCAGAAGCAAATGCAGCAACTGAAATCCTTCAACATGTCGGTATTGTTGTTAGTGAAGACGACGGCATGCTCTTCCGATATTCCGGAGAGATGTTTCGAAATTGGTTCCGGAAATACGGTTCAGTTGAAGACACAATAGAACATGATCATGCGGTATACTTACGGCTTGCAAGAGTACAATCAGAGCACGATCTTGCAGAGAAATACCTTACAGCTTGGAAAACTTGTCAGGCAAGCCTCCCAAACTATTCAGGTGCGGTTAGCGAGATACGAGATACCTTTACTCTTGTTCTACAAGCACTTGCACCGGATGAGCAGGTGAAGGGGGCTACAGATTTCAAACCGGAGCCAGGACAAACCCGTCCTACACGACGGCAGAAAGTCAGATATCTGGCAAGGGAACGCTACAACAAAATCACTGCAGCAGAGATTGAGAACGATACGAATTTGTTTGAAGTGCTGCTTTCTGAGTTGGCAGTCAATGCATATAATGCGGCTTCTGCACTTACACACACAAGCGCAACTCGCGAAAGTGCTTTTGAGATTCTCAAGAGATGGGATACTATCCTTAAGCGTTTATTACCAGAATAGTTTATCTCCTACAAAAGAATACGAGTATAGACTATCATAACAAAGAATATGTACGGAAAGCATAAAAATACAAATATTATTAATCTTGATGAACATATAAAATCACTGCGCTATTCATACCCGCCGCCCAACATGGCTCGCAGCAGACGCCGCTGGCGCGTCCTTGAACCTAGCGGTTTCTATCACGTCGTCGCGTGCCGAGTCTCATCGCGATCCACATGCCCGCCAGCGGCGCCGCTGAAGCCCGACGTTGGGCCCAATCAGGGTGTCCTTTTGGGCGCAGATACGTTCGGTTCTTCGGAAGCGAGCGAAACTGATATGCTACAATAGGCGGAGAAGGATGCGGGATCGCGTGAACGATGTGGTAGACGGGAGGATCTTCATGGACAAAAATTGGAAGCACCTCACGGCGGTGGAGTCCCACCCAGATATTGTGAGTGGCGCATGGGTTTTTCGCGGGACGCGCGTTCCGGTGGCCGCGTTGTTTGAAAATCTGCGCGATGGTGCGACGATTGATCAATTCTTGGAGTGGTTTCCGGGTGTCCACCGACAAGATGTCGAAGCCGTGCTCGATTATGAAGTTGCGATTTTGAGTGTACCGGCAGCCGCATGAAGGTTCTTTTTGATCAAGGCACCCCGGTTCCGCTCCGCCGGTATCTTCCCGATCATACGATCACGACGGCGTACGAGCAAGGATGGGCGAGTCTGAAAAATGGACAACTGCTTGCAGAAGCAGAATTGGCCGGTATCGATATTGCATCGTCCGCTCCGGCATCCAGGGCCCAACAACGCCTTGTCCACGGACGCCGCTGGCGCGGCCATGACCTGGGCGCGAGTTTGGCCCGTGGGTGTCGTTCAACTGCCGGTGGCGATTGCTCGAACCTGCCAGCGGCGCCGGTAAAGGCGGGCGTTGGGCGGCAACCCATAACCCCTGCGACGATTTTCCTCGCACCATCCCCACGATCACCAAACGGTTGATAGCCTACCTGTGAAGCGCTTGCGCTTGCTGCGAGACAGAGGATGAACAGATGACACTTACCATCGAACACGTCGCGGTTCCACGTGCCGCCGACCAGCACGGAGTGATACGTGTCGGTGGCACGCGCGTTACGCTCGACACCGTGGTTGCTGCGTTTCGAGATCGTGGCATACCAACAGCGCAAGGACATCGGCTTCTCAACCGCAAGCCGGAGGACGGTGGATCGCATATAATAGTGAGCGACATGGACGATGCGAAGGGAGGGCATGATGGTACCCATATCGCTTGAGCACGAAATCTTGACGACACTGGCCAAGCTCGCCCCAGCGCAACAACGCCAGGTGCTTGACTTCGTACGTTTCCTGCCCCTGACGCCAGCGGGAGTCACCGGCCAAAGTCTGCTCACCTTTGCAGGCACCATTCAGGCTCATGACCTGACGCAAATGCAGCACCCGATTGATACCGATTGCGAACAGGTCAATGTTAATGAGTGGTAGCTACCTGCCTGATACCAATGTGGTCATTGCGTTGTTCGCCAATAATCCGGCGGTCATCGCCCAACTCGCGGTTGCACGCAATGTCTTTACCGCCAGTATTGTGCTTGGCGAATTGTACTATGGTGCACTTCATTCTGACCAAGTGGTGGCAAACACGGCCCGTGTTTCCACATTTGCCAGCAAAAACGTGGTTCTTTCCTGTGGCGAATCGGGGCTTTTTTGAAAGTCAGAATCACGATCAGTGGCGTCCCAATCTTCAGTGTGGCACTTTCGCCGACGGCTGATGCGCGGGCGTTAGCCCGCTCGCTCAAACGCCGTGCGACAATTATTCTCGTATCCATGAGCACCAGGAGGAACTACTACCATGCGTCAACTCTCTGACACGTTCAAAAATACCTTACAGCACGGGTTTCTCCGTGGTCTTACTACAACAGTGCAGCAGGATAAAGATCTCGATCTCCATATTCGTGACAACTATATCAATGTTTACTATAAAGGCAATGCACTCCTCAAACTGACTGAAAAGCAAAAAACACGGTATCAGGTAGAAATCCATGCGAAGTTTCTTGAGAAGTCCCCAATACCCGACCTCATTGATGAGGACACGACTCAGCACTTTCTTACCCAAATACCACGTCTCAAAGCGGCCATCTCTCAACATGGTAAATCATCTCTTGAGATTGAATATGAGCAACTGATCATTCGTGCTAACAACCGTGAGCCAAGAAATACGGTAGAGTACTTTATTGTCGATCGGCAGTATGCGATCAATGACGCTCGATTTGATCTGACCGGAATATTTTGGAGTAGAACGCACCGAAAGATCGGCCAACAAGTGAACCCATGCCTGATGGAAGTTAAGTTTGCACTCAACACGGATATTAAGGAAATACACCTGCAAATACAGCAATATTACCACTATATTAAACATAAAAGCATGCATATTTCCAAAGAAATCGAAACGTTATTTCACCAAAAGCTTGATTTGGGCTTATATGAACAAGGTGATGAACGATTGAAAATGATGAGAACGCTCACCGTTTCACCAAATATCGATGATTTTTACTTCCTGATCATCCTTGTTGATTACAACCCTTACAGCAAATTATTACCAATCGAAGAACTAAAAAGGTTATCATTCTCCAATCAAATCAGAATCCAGTATAGTGGATTTGCCATGTGGGAACGCAATATCCAAGCATTCGAACCATACTCCCCCTAGCGGGCTAACAAGCGCATGCAGCACGACCGGCGGGATCGGGGCGAAGAAGCAGCAAAACGGCAGGACAAATCTACGGAAGCTGTGCTCCCCACCGACATCTGACGCTCAGGCCGTTCGGCGGCGCAATGCGAGACCTTCTGGCGGCCGTCATCCACAGCAACGAACATACATGCGCCCCAACCAACTGGCGCGTTGGGAGTTACGTGCTGGTCAGGATCGCATTTTTTATGATGTCATGCTTGAAGCTACGGTTGTTTCCATGCTTGCTGTTGGCTACAAGGATGGCAATCGGCTCTCTATGCGTAAAGCCGCTGAGGATAGCGATTTTCGCGGTGGTCGGTTAGCAATAATGCCTGCAGCAGACTTGCGCGTACCATGCGCACGTCGTATACTACGTGTACTACACGTATACTCATTGCGCGGAGGGCATCATGCAAAGAAAATTGACCATTACCCTTGATGAAGATGTGTACGAAGGGCTCCATAAGGTCATCGGACGACGCAAGATTAGCCAGTTTATCGAAGCGCTCGTCCGACCGCATGTAACCATCACTGAGCTTGAGGCGGGCTATGCCGCGATGGCGGCTGACGAGGAACGCGAGACCGAAGCCCTGGAATGGAGTGAGGCGCTGATCGGAGACCACGCGCATGAAACGCGGTGAGGTATGGTGGGTCAATTTTGACCCCTCGGTCGGCGGCGAGATCCAAAAAGAGCGACCTGCGGTTATCGTGAGCAACGATATTGCCAATCGGCTTCTCAATCGCCTGCAAGTCGTGCCGCTCTCGACGAAAGTCGACCGCTTATATCCCAGCGAAGCGTATGTGACCATCAATGGGGTGCAGCAGAAAGCGATGGCGGATCAACTGACGACGGTGAGTAAACAGCGGCTGACCAATCAGCTTGGGAAGCTCTCCAAAGCCGATCTGCACGCGGTCGAGCGGGTCATCAAGATACAGCTCAATCTGTCATAAAGGACGAGCCGGACGCTCTCCACTGGTAACGCCCAGGCTGCAACCCAAGCGCCAGCCGCGTTGGGAAGCGCAGCGTCTTCGCGTGCGCGCCCGTCCGCGCCGGCGCACGCAGATGCAGGCCCGTCGTCCATTAGTACGCCCAAAAGCCGATGCTCTTTCCCCAACCAGCCGCCCAACACCGCATGCACTTGACGCCGTTGGCGCGGCCTCCAACCTGGGCGCAACTCACGCCGCCGCCAGCGTCCCCATGCTCGTCGTGATCTTCGACCCACCAGCGGCGTGGCTCAGCGGGATCGTTGGGTGACCTATCAAACGCCGCCACCTGGAGAAGCGTCCCGATCGCACAGACGTTCGCTGCCACGACTATTGCTCTATGGTACAATAGCCGTAGTGATATCGTCGTCGCGGAGGAAAGCTATGACGAATACAGCGATGCGTGATCACACAACCGTGGTGCGGACAAGCCGTGGTCTCTCAATTGCCGGCACACGGATTACCTTATATAGTATTCTGGATTATGTCCATGCGGGATGGCCAGCCAAATTGATCCGTGACCGGCTGAACCTCACTGATCAGCAAATAACCGACGCATTGGACTATATCGCCACCAATCAATCTGAGGTTGAAGCCGAGTACCAGCAGGTGCTCCGCGACGCGGAAGAGGTTCGGCACTATTGGGAGGAACAGAATCGCGAGCGCCTGGCTGCTATCGCTGCACTGCCCCCCAAACCGGAACAGGCTGCCATACGGGCCAAGTTGGCGGCAGCCAAAGCGAAACTCAACCAGCAATGATCACGGTGTTGGTTGACCATAATGAGGAGCGTACGTCCACCACACTCCCGGTGAGTACGATTGGGAGTCTGGATCGCCTTGACGAACAAGCGTATCGCGAACATTGTGCCACGCGCCTGGTGGAAATCGCGTTGGATTTGGATGCATACGCCGGAGTAACGCGATTATTCATCCCGTAAAACCTGGGGCGTGGCAGGCTAACATCGCGTTCCAGCCGACCGGCTGGATCGGGGCGATTTTCGCAGCCAGAAGCGGAGAAAACGCTATACTGATCTATGAATGTTGTACTCCCAGCCGACGGCTGAACGCTGGTCGTTCGGCGGCACAGTGTGAGCACCTCGCGAATTGGACTCGTGCTCTTGGCGCCAGACGGCGAGCGGCTCATCGCGTATCGCGAACGGAGGACACCATGGGACTCTTGACCTTCAGTATCAACGTCACCCTGGACGGCTGCGTCGACCACCAGGAAGGAATCGCCGACGACGAGACACATGCCTTCTTCACCCGCCTCATGGACGAGGGCGGGGCGATGCTGTGGGGCCGTGTCACCTACGAACTGATGGAGAGCTACTGGCCAGCGGTCGCCCGCGGCGACGCGGAGGCACCGCCGGCGCTGCGCGAGTGGGCGGTCAAGCTGGAGGCCAAGCCGAAGTACGTGGTGTCCTCGACGCGAAAGGACTTCCCCTGGACTAACAGCCACCACATCGCCGGCAACCTGCGCACGGGCGTACAGACGCTCAAGGACGCGACCCCGAACGGCGTGCTCCTCGGTAGCAGCAAGCTCGCGACCGAACTGGACCGGCTGGATCTCATCGACGAGTACCAGGTACTCGTCCACCCCAGGATCGCCGGCCACGGCCCGACCCTGTACGAGCGTGGGCTGCCCAGCACGCGACGGCTCGAGTTGATCTCGGCGAAGCCACTCCGCAGCGGCGCGGTCGCCATGCACTACCGGCGCGCGCGCTGACTCGGAGATGGGGCATGTCGCCTAACAACGCGCTGTACTCGGACGGGCCTCGCGTTGCTCGGCCCGCCGGTGAGCGCAAGCCGTTCGGCGGCAGCCCATCAATGCCTGACTCTCAATGATGGTGCCGTATACGACCTTGCCCTTCCTGTCACGTTCAGTCCATCGATGGTGCTCATGCATGGTCCCATGGTTCCGTGCTTTCCACCCACGTGCTCTCCTTGTGATGGTGCCACCTGATGAGCGGGCTGCGAACAGGAGGCGACAATCTCACTTTGCAGCACCCCTATCGGTCGTTGGGCCACATTCACGCCGCCTTGGCCGACGAGTGGGATCATCAGGAGGAACGCGATCAGGCTATCGCCCGTCGGCGGGAACGCGTTGAGGAACTGCGCCGCATGACTCCGCCCGCGCCCGTGATCGCACGCCGCACAGCACCGCGCTCACCCCCATGCCGCTCAAACTATCCATAGATCATCATGTGCACGCTGGGCTTACGCCTGCGACAGGTGGATGTCCTCACGGCCTCCAAAGACCGCAATGTGTTCAGGATTTGGAAGTGATTGCGGCAGTCGGGCGCGAAGCAAACGTTGTGGATCGGGTTATCGATCTTCCACTGGAACACGCCATGGATCGGTAATCGCCTATCCAGAAGATTCAGCAATAGTTTTCGTTATAAACCATAACTCGGCTGCCGCCGAACAAGCGCATGCAGCCCGACCGGCGAATCGGGGCTTTTTTGAAAACCAGATTCAGCCCGGGCGTGGTTCCAATTCAGCACGTGGTGTTCGCCGACGGCTTATGCTTGCCGTTGGGCGGCAAAGCTCCCTCAAAATCAAGAAGAATCAAAAACATTACATAAAGAGTTGTGCCATCTATAAGCGTCACTTTTTGGCATTAGAAAGCCAAAAAGTCAAATCGCGAACATGACATGAAGCGGTCAGTTATGGTATACTGCCTCTCTCATGAACATGATCAAACCCATGAAAGGAATCGGGTGATGACCATCCTCGTTGATATTACAGAGGCACAAAAGCGCTTTCTCGAAATTATCCACGCTGCTGAGCAGGGAGAAGCGGTCATTATCACAAAAAATGCACATCCGGTGGTGCATATTGTTGCGGCACCTCCGTTCAAACACCGACCAACCTTTGGGAGTGCACGCGGGTTGATGACCATCGCTGAAGATTTTGATGCGCCACTCGACGACTTTCGTGCGTATCAGCCATGAAACTCCTGTTGGATACACATACGTTCCTCTGGTTCACGGCATCCCTTCCTTTTCATCATCGTGATCCGTTTGATCGCATGCTGATTGCACAATCATTGACGGAAAACATTCCGATTGTGAGTGGAGATGCCGTCTTTGATGCCTATGGTGTTATCCGGTTATGGGATCCCCATCACACACCTTGAGAAAGAAACCCTTATAGCTGGTTTGTCGGGAGGAGATGACCCGACGGTGCTTGCATGGGCAGCGCAGGTTTGATGCCGCCTGCGGCGCATCTGAAGCCCGGCGCTGGGCATGACGCATGACACGAGAGTATCTATGACGCTCGAAGCATCACAAAGCAAGCGACTCGACCGCGTATGGCTGGCGTTTCTGATGATTGCAGGGGGTGCCTTGAGCGCGTTTCTTGCAACGAGCGTCTTCGACGCGACCGTCTCCCTTTCTGGCATTCTGTGCGTTGGGCTGATCGCGATTGGTCGCCGTGAGGGATACCTCGTCGGTCTCTACAACAGCCTCTCCTACTCCATTTTGGCCTACAACAACGGCCTCTTTGGCGAAGTCTATCTCAATCTGCTTTTCTTCGTCCCAACGGGCGTCATTGGTTATGTGCTCTGGTCGCGCCACACGAGCCAGGACAGGACTGTGGAGATGAGGCAACTTGGCTGGCCGCAGCGGTTTACCATCGGAGCTATCTGCATTGCGTGTACCGTGGGACTTGGGTTGCTCCTAGGGCTGAACCCGCGCCAAAACACACCCTTCATTGATGCCTCCACGAATGTGCTGTCCATTGTGGCGACATTCCTGATGATGTGGCGCTACAAGGAACAGTGGTTGCTCTACATCCTGCTCAACCTTGTCACCATCGTCATGTGGTTGCTGCGCTTTATGGCCGGGGGCGCAGCAGGAGACTTGATGATCATGATGTGGTCACTCTTTTTGTTGAATGCGTTGTTTGGGTCTTGGCGATGGCACATGGGGGCAAAGAGCGCAATGCCAGCGAAAGCTGGTGTGAATACCGAGGTAGGAACATGCGACGTGGTCTAACGCTCGGCAAGTTTGCCCCCTTCCACCGGGGGCACCAGATGCTTATCGAGACCGCTTTGTCCGAGGTGGACGAACTGGTCGTCATGGTTTACGCCACCGACGTGATCAACGTGCCGCTCCAGGTTCGCGCCGGATGGATCCACGCGTTGTACCCGACGCTCCGGATCATCGAGGCATGGGACGGTCCAAGCGGCTACGGTACCACTCCGGAGATCGTTCGTGAACAGGAAAACTACATTCTCAAGAAGCTCAACGGACTGCGCATTACCCATTTCTACTCCAGCGAGTTCTACGGAGACCACGTCAGCCAGGCTCTTGGTGCAATCGACCGCAGGATCGACGAGGCACGCTTGACCGTGCCCATCAGCGGGACGGCGCTCCGCGAGGACTACTTTGCGGGCCGGCAATACCTCGACCCTCTCGTGTATGCTGACCTGATCACGAAAGTCTGCTTTCTGGGCGCACCCTCGACAGGCAAGACAACCCTCGCCAGCACGATGGCTGAACAGCACAAGACCGTGTGGATGCCGGAGTACGGGGCAGACTATTGGCGGGAGCACCAGGTTGATCGGCGCATCACGCTGGAGCAGTTTGAAGCGATCGCACCAGAACATAACAGCAGAGAGGATACGCTGACGCGACAGTCCCGAACGTACCTCTTTTGCGACACAAACCCCATGACAACATATGTCTTCGCGAAGGACTACCATGGCACCGCCGGTCCGGTTCTGACCCGCCTGGCAAAGGAAGCGGAGAAACGGTATGACGTATTCTTCCTTTGCGACACGGATATTCCCTATGCCGACACATGGGATCGTAGTGGAGATCAGAAGAGAAAGTGGTTTCAAGACCAGATCGTCGGCGACCTAGCCGAGCGGCAGGTACCCTTCTTTCGAGTCCGTGGCACGCTCGAAGAACGAGTCGCGCAGGTAAACGATGTCCTTCGACGGCATCGTAAATTCGGCAACGTGCTGGATATCTAGACGCCCAGGTTTATCACGGAGGCCTTCCCGTCTTCGGATTCCCCACCGGATCCCAGCAGACAATGATCATTGAGGGTCAGCTCATCGAGGCCCAGTGATTTCGAGCGCAACCGCCTCGAGCTGCACCCGGAGAACGCGGATCCTTACGACGTGCTTCTCGGTCGCCTGGGTGCGCAACGCCTCGACCAGCAGGGGCGCGACTGGAAGAGCTTCCCGCGCATCGGTTCAGGCACTGCCATCCCCCGCCCCGACTGCCGCACCTTCCCCGAAACCGGCTTCCGCGTCTGCCGAGCCCTGCTGGACTACTACACCAGCCACGGCTTGAGCCTCCCCGGCCAGCCAGGCCTGAGCTTCGACGAGAGTCTGGCCCTCTTTGGGCTGCCCTTGAGCGACGAGCGGTTCGAGCGGCTCAGCGACGGGCGCACCTAGACTGCGGGGATGCGATCCATTTCGTAGTTCGGCGGCGTGTTGAGCGATGGTTTCTATCAGAACATATGTATCATGAAAGACTTGACACCTTGTTAGAGAAGACCTAAACTATGAGAGCAACGCGAAGGAGACGATAGAAGGAGGCAATAGAACGAAAAATATCGCGTCGTCGTTCATTTCCCACAAGATGCATCTTCTTATTAACGAGGGTATATATGGCAACAAGAAAACAGAGGATCCAACGGGGAACTACCAGGATCTCGGTACCCAAAGAACCGATCTGGCGTCTTCAAGTGCATCAATATCAAGAGATGATTCGAAGCGGTATCTTGACCGACGATGATCCTGTGGAGTTATTAGAAGGATGGTTGGTGACAAAAATGCCGAAAAATCCACCTCACCGTGTCACCACCCAAATAACTCGCGAGACCCTTGCGCATCTCATTCCCTCTGGCTGGTATGTGGATGATCAGGAACCAATTACAACGAAAGACAGCGAACCGGAACCAGATATTGTCATTATTCAAGGTGATCGTCGAGATTACCTCGCTAGGCACCCCTATGCTGACGAAGTAGCGCTTGTCGTTGAAGTTGCTGATACAACCCTTCAACGCGATCGCACCAGTAAGAAACGCTTATATGCACGGGCCGGAATTCCAATCTACTGGATTATTAATCTTCCAGAGCGAAAAATCGAGGTGTACACAAAACCGCTCAGTAACGCGGAAGAACCAGATTACCAAGAAAAACAAGAATATTCCCCCACTGACACTATTCCTGTCATTCTCAACAATCAGATAATTGATACAATTCTTGTGGAAACGCTCTTTCCATAAACGCCCCCGAGCACCGCTGTGCAGCCTGACGCCGCTGGCGCGTGGATCAACCTGGGCGCGATCTTGGAACGTTCGTATCAGTTTGATCCGCGTCTCGTTCAAGAATTGCTGCCAGCGGTGCCGCTGAAGCCCGGAGGTTATACGACGTGAGACCGTACTTCATATCGCTGATCGCAGGAGCACTTTGTCTGCCCCTCACATTTTGGCCCACACGCTATGGATCGATCACGATCTCGATATCGACGATCGTGGCTGTGGCGATTCTCAGCCAGATGTGCGCGTGGCCGTCGCGATCTCTCTGGGTCACTACCCTTTGCGCCTTTGCGCCTTTGCGTCAAAAGCGAGGATGCGTAGCTGGCACGGGTGTGGGTGGGTAAGCGTTCAGCTTTCTCACGTTACGTGAGATCCGATTCTCTTCTCACGTTACGCGCGTCCCGACACTCACGTGGGAAACCCTAACCCTCGCTCGCGCATGCTGACATAACGCCCGCGTCCGATGACCAGATGGTCCAGGACTTCGCAGTCAAGGAGTTTGCCGGCTTCGACGATTTGCCGCGTAACGAGGATGTCTTCGGGGGAGGGCGAAGGGTCGCCGGACGGATGATTGTGCGCAAGAATGAGTGCGGCGCTGTTGCGCCGGATGGCTTCTTTGAAGACTTCGCCGACGCGGATCATGGCACTGTTCACCGAGCCAATGTAGATCGTGGTGATCTGTTGCACCCGATTTTTGGTGTCGAGCAAGACGGCGCGTAGGTGCTCCTGGTCGAGGTGGCTCATTTCGAGCATCAAGAGCGAGGCGGCGTCGGCGGGTGATTTGATTTGGAAGCGGGTGTCTGGCCCGGTGAGCAAGAGGCGTCGTCCGATTTCGAGCGAGGCTTTGACGGTGGCGGCTTTCGCGGCACCAAACCCGCGCCGTTGACAGAGATCGTTATATTCTATGCGCAACAGACCCGGCCAGCCTTCGCATTCCACCAGGGTTTGCTGCGCAAGTTGCAGGACGTTGAAGCCGGGGATGCCGACGCGCAACAATATCGCCAAGAGTTCGGCGTCACTCAGCGCCGTCGGCCCCAGTTGCGCCAGCCGCTCGCGGGGCTGATCCGTTTGGGGCAATTCTTTCATGCGTAGCCGATACTGATCCATAGTCTCTTTCC
Organism: Candidatus Chloroploca mongolica; assembly: GCF_004762035.2. GTDB lineage: Bacteria > Chloroflexota > Chloroflexia > Chloroflexales > Chloroflexaceae > Chloroploca > Chloroploca mongolica. Next base: position 16,430 of record NZ_SIJK02000034.1, read on the forward strand.
GATGCAGTGAGCGCACGGCTTTGCGCCTTGTTTATGTACCGCATTGGTTAGCTTATGGATACGGGGGAAGGGAGGTTTTGTGGGGCCTGCGGCCCTCATGAAGGTTTCTTGCACTGAAAAAACCAGCGTAGCTGGTTTTTTCAGTCAACCTACATCCTGCTCATGATCCGTTGTGCAGCCCGCCAGCCACTTTCAATTGCGAGGTGAACCCGCCCCAGCCCTTGTTCGCCATCTCCCGCCACATAGATGCCTGCCCGTCCTGCGCTGGCTGCCGCCAGGTATGGTGTGCTGGCAAGCGCGTAGCGCCAACGGTGGACATCGACCCACAGGGGAGAACCCAGGTTCGTGCCGATTAAGCCGCAGACCATCGCGTGAACCTGGGCCAGTGGGGTTGGGAGTTCTTCTTCTTCGCCGTACTGCCCTTTCATCAGGGCGTCCCAGTAGGCTGCACTCCAGGTTGGCCCCATCTGCGCGAGAATCAGCCCGTATGGTGCCGGGGCGCGTCCGGGTTTGCAGTGCTCGCAGGCAAGCCAGGCTATGGCATGCTGTCGATCGGTATTGATCAGCGCGTACCAGGGTTTTTGTGGGCGTTGCGGGTAGGCCAGCGCGATCGAAAGGCACATCCGATAACTGGCGGGGGCCAGGCTATCAAGGAGTTCGCGCTTGACCGCAGGCTCGATGGCGCTTGTCGCCAGCATATGGGCTGTCTGTGGTGCTGGCGGCGTCAAGAGCACGGTCTGGTATGGACCAAAGGCCCCGCCTGAGCTGTCTACCAGATCGTACCCAGCGCCCACCCGTCGCAACGAGGCGATGGTTACCTCGGTGCGCAAGGGGAGCCCGCGAGCAAGATATTTGGCGAGCGTGCTGTTGCCGCCCGGCCAGACCCATTTGGGCTCGGCGTTCATTGCGGGATCGCCGGGAGTGACCCGCCCCTGGGCGTCGAATGTCCAGACCGGGGCCGTCAGATCTTCGGCACCCCCAACTGCTTGTACCAGACTCAACAGTTCAGCCGTTGGTGCCTTGACTACCTGCGCTCCGTGGTCAAGCCGAAAGAGCCCGACGGTGCATGAAGCGACACGTCCACCGGGCCCGCGACTCTTCTCAAAGACAGTGACACTCTGCCCGGCCTGCTGCAAGGCCTGCCCTGCGGCTAAGCCTGCTACCCCTGCACCAACAATTGCGATATCAGCCATAGATTTGCCCGCTAAATTCCTTCGGTGATCATTGCTTCGAGATCAAGGGCATCGTCATCGGCATACGGGCCAATGACGGCCAGGTGGAGTCCGTCGCTGCGGAGGAGCCGCTGTGCTACGCGTTGCACATCATTGAGGGTGACCTGTTCAACCTCGGCAATGACTTGCTCGACTGGCATCACATGTCCGTAGCGCAGTAGATGTGCCCCGTTGCGCGAGGCTACCGACCAGGTGTCTTCGAGCGAAAGCAGTAAACCGCCTTTCACCTGCTCTTTGATCATTTCCAACTCAGGCTGGGTGACGCCTCCGCGTACCAGGTCGCGCAGGGTGTCAAGCACCAGCACGACGGCATCGCGCAAGGCGTCCGGCTCAACGCTGCCATACATCACCCATGTCCCACTATCCGAGAGATCGTTGTGGTATGAGCCGACATGGTAGGCGAGGGCGTGTTCTTCGCGGAGGATCTGAAAGAGACGGGAAGACATGCCCCCGCCAAGAATCGAGTCGAGTACCTGGAGTGCGCGGCGGTCGGGATCGTTATAGGCGAGACCGGGGAGGCCGAGACAGAAGTTGCCTTGCTCGCAGTCACGACTGAGCAGCGTCAGACGGGGGCCGGATAGCGGGATCGGGCGTGGCTGAGGAGGGATGTGCGAACCCGGCGGCAAGCTATCAAAGGCTGCATTGATCGCGTCTACGACCTTATCACGCTGAAGATTGCCTGCCACCGAGATGACCATGTTGGCCCGGTTGTAGTGCCGTTGCCAGAAGGTGGTCAGATCAGCCCGGGTGAGCATGCTCACCGTCTCGACGCTGCCGGCAATATCGCGCCCCAGGGCGCTTCCTGTCCACATGGTCTGCTGGAGCAACTCGTGAACCCAGTCGCCCGGGGCATCCTGCAGACCGCGTAACTCTTCGATGATGACGCGGCGTTCTTTTTCCAGTTCCTGGAGATCAAAGAGTGGGCGAAGAAGCATTTCGCCCAGAACGTCAAGCGCTCGATGCATATGCAGGGTCGCGACTTTGGCATAATAGACGGTTGACTCGTATGCGGTTGAAGCATTGAGCATCCCGCCTACCCCCTCGACGGCCTGGGAAATCATGCGTGCGTTCGGATAGCGGCGCGTCCCCTTAAAGAGCATATGCTCAATAAAGTGGGCCGCACCACTATGTACTGGAGGCTCGTGGCGCGCACCGGCGGCCACAAAGCATCCAATCGATACAGAATAGGTGTGCGGCAACGGTTCAATGAGGATACGGAGGCCGCTCGGGGAGGTAATCAGCTCTGGCATAGCCAGGAAGGATACCACATTTGCCTCTGTTTTGGGGGCTTTTTGTCCCGAAGAGGGTGCGCAAGTGACCGAACAGCCGCGAAGTTGGTTTTCTGTGGCTTGCGCACCCTCCTCGGTTGTGGCTTACACGCGTTCGAGCCAGAAAAATTGATAGGCTTCCACGCTAAGCGTCCCGCTCGCCTCGATGTCGTTGCCACTCACGAGGTCGCGGAAGCGGTAGCCTGAACCATGTAGGCGCAAGAGATTGGCCTCTAGTTGCTGCGGAAGTTCACTCATATTGGCAATGATGACGAGACGTGACCCTTTGTGCCGCCGTACGTAGCCGAGCAGATGGGCGTTGCCAGTGGCAAAGATCTCCAGGTGCATGCCGGCCAGGGCGGGTTGCGTTTTGCGCATGGCTATGAGCCGTTGCAACTCGTGGAAGATCTTGCCCTCTGGCAATTCCGGGTCGCGCCAGCGGGCGTGTGCATCCCAGTTGAACTGTACGCGGTGGATCCAGCGGCTATCGTCGGCCTGGGCTGGATCGTACAGGTAGTCATAGTTGTTGAGGGTCGCCACTTCGTCACCCAGGTAGATCAGCGGCATGCCGCCTGCACTCAAGATGATGCTGTGCAACAACAGGATGCGTCGCACGGCCAGATCGATCAGGCGCAGATCGCGTTGCTGCATCGCTGCTTCGAGGCCCGCCAGTGACGCCAGCGTTCCACTGATGCGGGCGTCACCCGTGGTGGGGTTGGCCTGAAAAGGAACGCCGCGGGCAAAAGATGCCGGGTGGTTGCCGGTGTAGAAGGCGTTGAGAAACTGACGATGCCCCCACGGATCGATCTGCAATGAACGTGCATCGTCATCATCAAATGTCCACCCAATATCATCGTGACCACGCAGATAATTAACCCAACTGCATCCCTCGGCAATGCGCCAGCGGGTGCTCAGTGAATGCGCCAGCAGCCGCACCTCCCGCGTCGCCAGCGCCTCCCAGCAGAGTGCCATCAGCAATGGGTTGTACGAGAGTTGCGCTTCACCCTGGTCAATGTATTTGACCACTTCGTCGGGGTGGACAATCGCCTCTGATTTGAAGAGCAGCGCTGGACAAGCGATGCGGGTCAACGCATTGTAGGCCTGAATGATCTTGTGGGCCTCGGGCTGATTTTCGCAGTTGGTGCCGAGACGTTTCCACACAAAGGCGACTGCATCAAGACGCAGCACTTCGACCCCGACATTCGCCAAAAAGAGCAATTCTTCACCCATAACCCGAAAGACTTCGGGATTGGCATAGTTGAGATCCCATTGGAAGCTGTTAAAGGTCGTCCAGATCCAGCGGCCCATCGCCTCGTCCCAGGTGAAATTGCCCCGCCGCACCGTCGGAAAGATCTCGCGGAGCGTCAGGTCATACTGGTCGGGGATTGTGCGATCAGGGAAGATGAAGTAAAACTGTTCGTAGCGCGCTTCACCGGCCCGCGCTCGTTGGGCCCATTTGTGCTCGTCAGAGGTATGGTTAAAGACAAAATCAACGACGAGGCTGATGCCTTGCTCGCGTAACGTGTCGGCGAGTTCGGCCAGTTCCTCCATTGTGCCCAGTTCAGGCTGCACGGTGCGATAGCTGCTCACGGCATAGCCGCCATCATTCTTGCCTTCCGGGGCCAGAAAGAGGGGCATGAGGTGAAGATAGGTGATGCCAAGCTGTTTCAGATAGGGCAGGCGCTCGCGCAGACCGGTGAGCGTCCCGGCAAAGAGATCAACATAGAGCACTGCGCCAACCATGGTCTGCTGCTGAAACCAGGTTGGCTCAGCTTCACGCGCTTCATCAAGTACGCGCAAGGCCGGTCGCCGTGACGCCCAGGCGCGGGCTGTACTCAAGAGAATCGCTTCGAGGTGATAGAAAAAGTCGTACTGCTGCCCATAGAGATCAAGCAGGAGTTCGAAGAGACGAGGCCATTCCCGTTTCAGTCGGGCCTCGAACCGGGTATATCCGGTCGGGTCGTGGCGGCGTGCCGCTTCCAGTTCAGCCGATATCCGCGGCAAGAGCCGTTCTAGCGAAAGGGTCGCCTCGGTGCGTAACCATTCACGTGTGTTCATAAGGAGCCCCTTTGGTCAGGACGATAGCCAGTCAATGCTCCGGGGAGCGCGATGCCATAGGCTTGGAGTTGTTGCAAGCGGGCCAGGTAAGCGGCCCCGGTCATCATCTGGACGCCAACATCGGCGACGCGCCGTGCGGTATAAGGTTCAAGATAGGTGCCGCGCACCCAGTCGTTGAAGGCCCCCATCGCCGGCCCACACCAGATCTGGTAATCGAGTTCACGCCCTGATTCGCCACTATTTGACCAGCGCGACGAGAGGCCCAGGTACCAGCGGAAGACCAGGGCCATTTTGCGGCGTGGGTTGTCGGCAGCGCGCTGCAGTTGCGCCGGGTCGCGGGCGGCAAAAAAATGTTCGGTCTCTTGCCAGATGGCCGCGAGTGGCTTGCGAAAGATCTGCCGTTCGAGTTGTTCGCGCTCGGGGGCGCTGATCGCGTCGAGCGAGTCGTATTTCTGGTAGAGTTCGTAGAGTTTCTGGGCGCGCATCGGGAAGAAGGTGCCGCGTTTCAGCACCTGTAGCTTCACGCCGAGTTCAAACATATCGGCAGCCGGGGCCATCGTGACATCTGCCATGCCTGCCTCGGCCAGCAACTTGCGGGTGTGGGCCGAGGCCCCGGCCTCAACGCAGGCCTGGTTGATTGAGCCGGTGACGAGATAGGCTGCGCCCATCATCAATGCGCCCAGGGCTGCCTCGGGGGTGCCAATGCCGCCGCCCGCACCTACCCGTACTATGTCCGGGTAGCCCTGTTCAGCCTGGATCGTGTCGCGTAGGGCCAGGATCGACGGCAGCAAACAGACCAGCGGGCGATTGTCGGTGTGCCCGCCCGAGTCGGCTTCAACCGTGATGTCGTCGGCCATTGGCACATATGCGGCCAGTTCAGCCTGGAGCGGCGTGATCACTCCGGCTTCGACGAGCGGTTGCAGCAGAGCCGGTGGAGCCGGGCGCATAAAGGGTTCGGCGACCTCGCGCCGCGAGATCTTGGCAATCACGCGATTGTCGGCCTGTATTCTCCCGTCGGGTTGGCGTCGCAGTCCGGCCACTCGATAGGCGACAATATGTGGGGTCAGACTCAAAAAAGCCGAGGCTTCGACCGTTCGCACGCCGTGCCGCAGGTAGAGTTCGACTGCATGCCGTTCCAGCGCCTCTTCGCTCGGGCTATGGATAAGGTTGAAGGCATACGGGCCATGCGGCAGTTCGGCCTGGATCCGGGCAATGGTCGCCTCAATGACACTTGGCACAAGCCCGGCCGCCCCAAACGAGCCAAGCATGCCGGCCTTGCCGAGCGCAATCACCAGTTCGGCTGACGCAATCCCGTTCGCCATGGCTCCGGCCATATAGGCATAACGCAACCCGTGGGTTGCCCGAAACGCCGCTGCCCCGAGGTGCTCAGGCAGCGACGGGGGCAGCCAGCCAAGCAACTCACCCTCAACCGGCCCGCCGCCTTGTCCAGCCTGACCTGCGTTCGTCAGTCCGATCTGACCATCAATGCGCACCACAAAACATGGCTGGGCAAGCTCAGACAGAACGGCACGACACCCGGCAACATCAACATACACTGCCTGAGGCGGGCCACTCCAACGCGGTCGCGCATACGGTTGATCGCGCTCGATCCTGAGCGCGTGGGCTTCGACTCCTGGTGTCATTGCTCACTTCCTGTCGCTGCATTGATCGCAATCCCCAGATCCTTCACCTCGTAAATCCGCAGGCCATCCCGCCAGAGACTCGCGTTGGCGACGATGACGATCGCTGGGCCTCGCCGTTCGATTCGGGTGATGTGCGCCTCTAGGCTCATCAGGCCGGTTGCGGGGATGATCTGGCCGCGGTATTTCCAGACGGTGCGCTGATCAATGGCTGGGGCAAAATGTGGCGCTGGTAATTCGCGCCCCAGGCCATAAAAGAGCGCGTATGCTTGCACGGCTTCGATGATCGCCTCGACGCCAAGCGAGCCGGGCATCACCGGGTCGCTGTAGAAGTGACACGGGAAGAACCAACTCGTTGGATCGACCCGTTTTTCACCATAGATGTAGCCCGCCCCGTGCGTGCCCCCTTCTGGCATCACGAGCACCCGGTCGAGCAGGTTCAGTTGACCGCCTGCCAGTCGTTCGTGCGGTCGCCCTGGCGGTGCCGTAAAGAGTGGGTGGCGGTCGCCGCGCAGATCCAGTTCGGTGCATCTCGCTTCGTTGCCACTGGTGACATACCAAGGGTGGGTTGTCTTGCCCCCGTCAAGTCCGGTCTGGTTGGCGAGCACGCTTTTGCTGAAGAAGCCGAAGGCCGCGTCACCAACATAAAAATCGCTGCCGTCCACACTCAAGCCAAACTCGAAGGTCTGGATGATAATGCCGGCGATCGCATTCGATTTGCGCAAGGTCGCCCGGCTTGTGATCCGTTTGCCCCGCAGATCCACCTCGCGTAACAGATGCCCGCTGCCATCCAGGTTCCGGAAGTAGAAGTCTTGCTCGGGGTCGGACAGGGTTGAGCCGAGCGCTGTCGTGAGGAAGCCACACGGTTGCAGTCCGATCTCCATCAAGACGGAATAGGGGGTGGTTGGGTAGCTGTTGCGATGGTAGAACCATGGATTGATCGGCACGTCGTACTCGCCGATCAGGGACGCGCCGTCGCGCAGTTCGCCGCGCTGCCCCTCGAGCTGCACGATACGGCTGAGTAGTTGCAAGTCGCCATTGGGGTTGCGCGGGGTGCGTCGTCCCTCGAAGATGGCGTAGTCGGGGCCAAAACAGGCGACCATCGAGCCGGTGGTGAAGTTCTGCAGGTGCGTTTCGTTGTACGCCACTGGTTCGTTGTGCGCCGGATGTTCCGCGATGCGCGGCGGCGTGAGCCGGGGGTTCTTTTCGGCAAGCTTCAGCGCTAGATCCTTGAAGCGGACGACAATGCGCCCTTCCAAAATCACATCAATATTCGCATATGCATATGGCTCTGGTTCAACCCCGAGCGCCGTGACCTCCATCCGATAGATCAGCGTGCTGGTGATTGGTGTCACCTGGCCCCGGCAGCGCACCACCTGCGCCACTTCGGGCACCGGCTGGAAGCGTGCGTCAAAGGTGTAGGTTTGCAGGCCCAGGAAGAGCATGTAGATCTGGAGCAACTGGCTACAGCCTTCGGCCATCAGCGAACCCGCCATCACCTGATCATCCGAGAAATGGCACGGGAAGAACCAGCTTTCGGGGGTGAGATCCTGTTCGCCAATGACGAGACCAAGACCCCAGTCGCCGCCGTGCGGGTCAATGGAGGCAATGCGACTCAGCATCAACATCTGGCGTATCGGTAGCCGCAACGAAGCATTGCGCCCACCCTGGGCATAGCTTGGGCCAAAACAGGCTTCCAGGTTCCCTGCAATCAACTGATCGAGATCGCCCTCGCTCAACGAGCGGCGACTGCTTTGCAACGGTGGCACAAAGATCTGTTTGACTGCCTGACGGCGCTGTTCGAGATCTTCTTTCGAGTCGACGACCCCGCGCCCATGGTCAAGTTCGCTATCAGTGAAGAACCCGGCGCAGCCGCCGTCCATCTTGAGCACCATCCGTGTGCCGACGAAACATTCGTAGCTGAAAAAGAAGAGCAGCGTATCGCCACTGCGCGCAAACGAGTTGATCGAAATATCGTAGCGCAGCGTCTCGCCTTCTTTCGGCAGGTCATCAAGGAAGGTCAGTGTGCAGTCAAGCAACCGGTAGACGCGCTCGCCGCGACACTCAAAATCAATGCCCAGGTAGCTGATCAACAACAGGTCGCATTGGCCCGACTCGACCGCCACCGCCGTCGGCGCTTGCCCATCGACGCTGTACCAGGCATCGGGTGGAATATCATATTCAGTGGTAATTTTTGAAGGCTGGAAAGATCCGCACGTGGCCTCGAGTTGGGTTACGCGACTGACGAGCAGATACGGCGGCAACGGCAACCGTACCCTCCGATGATACTGGTCAATACTGGCATAGGCTGGCCCAAAAACCTTGGCAATCGAGCCACCGGCAAATTCCAGCAAGGCCGCCTCGTCCCAGATCACTGGCACCGCTGGTTTTGCTTCCTCTGCGGCAACAACCCCATTCTCCGAGGGCGTGACGCTGAGCGGCGGCGTCGCATCCGGCTGCCGGGACAACCGCTCACCATACGCACGCAGCAACGCATGCCGCTCGGCCAACCACGCCTGATGTCGCTCAATTACATTCACGTGCTCATCCTCCGCGCCTCCGCGCCCCTGCGCCTCTGCGTTAAAAACTTCCGGATCATCCTCCGCGCCCCTGCGCCCCTGCGCCTCTGCGTTAAAAAACTCCGGCACGACTCCCCGTACGCCCTTCCCCCCGAGCGCAATCCACTTCACCAGACTACGCCCAGCCACTTCATCGCGCCTCACCGGCAGCAGCGGCGTCAGATCAAGCGCAACCCGCTGGCTCTGCAGACGCGCAAGCAGGGTCAACAGATTCGTTGCATCATCGCTGCCCTGACGATTCACCGCGACGGCGAGGTGCGGTTGCCCCGCGAGGATCGTGCCAATCCAGCGGCTACATGCATTGGCCGGCCCGGCCTCGATGAAGATCCTGGCCCCATCAGCGTACACCTGACGCACCAGCCGTGGGAAATCGACGGGCTCGCAGGTCGCCCGGGCGATGTTGTGGGCAATCACATTCGCCTCAAGCACCGTCGGGCGCATCGTCGCCGCACTATAAAAACGAATCCCCGGCACATGAACCGTGGTGACGTGATTCAGTTCGACCAGCAGGTCGTACTCCGAGCGTATCGCCGGGCAGTGGATCGCCGTGTTGAAGGGCGCCTGAAACGCTTCACAGCCCAGGTCGGCAATGATCGCCCGAACCGTTGCTGGCTCGCCAGCAATGACCACTTCGTCGGGTGTGTTGATGTGGGTCAAGAAGGCGCGCTGCTCGCCACGGAGCCGCACTTCCGCCTGGGTTGCGTTGACGCGGGCGGTGTAGATGCTCCAGCATGGCTCATCACCCGCCGGATCGAGGCCAAAATAGGCGCGTACGGCCTCGTGGCATCCCGCCAGTCGTCGCGTAAAGAGTGGCAATTGGCGGAGTTTCGCCAGCGCCGCCTCACTCGCTTGCCACGCCCCCATCGCCCAGAGCATGCTCGCTTCGCCCATGCTGTAACCAAAGGCTGCGGCAGGGCGGAGCTTGAAATACTCACGCAACACCGTCGTAAAGAGCAGCGTAAAGGCCAGGCTTGTCTGCACCATTCCGGGGGGATCGCTGCGCAACACTGCCTTGGCCTGATCGAGCTCGTTTTGTCCAGGGAGGCCCCGGTAGCGCGGGTAGAGGCGTGTCGCACCAATCAGCTCGGGCACATCACGCACCAGTGCGCCGAGGCGTTCGTGCAACCCCGGGAAGAGTTGCAACAGATCGCGCCCGAGCCCTGGGTAGGCGCTGAAGGCCCCTGGGTAGACAAAGGCAACCTCGGCGTGCGGGCCGAGCGGCTGCGGGGTGAAATAGCTGCCGAGCGGCGTTTCCCAGGTTTGCCCGGTCGCAAACGCTTCGGCAAGGCCACGTTCGGCAAAGCCCACTTCGCGCAGCAACTCGTTGGTTGTGCGCGCCAGCAGGCTCACACTGTAACGGGCCTCGGGACGCGCCTGACTGGTGCGCAAAGCCTGCTCCGCGATCGCCTCCAGCGCCGTGCCTGCTTCAAGGGTCTGTTTCAGCGCCGCCAGGGCTTCGTGCAGTTCAGTCTGATGATCGCCAACCAGGGGCACAAGCCAAATGCGGGTGCGCCGGGCAATAGTTGAAAGCTCGCGCTCACGCGTTCCGTCGGTCGCCTCGACGAGCACCAGATGGCTAGCGCACCCGTCGCTCCCGCGATGGCTGATCGCAGCGCGCCGTCGTTCTCCAGGCCCGGTGAGCCAGGGGCGCGTTGCTTCGGGCAGATAGAAGGCTGTGGCCGCCAGATGCGCGGCTGAAGGCAGACTGGCCCCCGTCGTCACCGCCGGCACATAGCGTCCGTGCAGCACAAGTGCCGTGCGGATCAAGGCGACCATGCCACTCACCGCGCCTGTCTGCCCTACCTGCGCCTGGGCCGAGCCAAGCGCACATAAAGCGTCGTGGCCCGGCCTTGATCCTTGGTAGACCGTGTTTAACCCGTCGAGTTCACTCGCCGCAAGCTGATGCCCATCCAGGTACCCAATGCTTGCCGGGGTGACATGGGCGGTCTCCAGCGCCAGACGAGCGGCCGTCTCCAGCGCCTGGCGATCTGGCTCGTGCGGCAAGACCGAGCGGGTGCGCCCGGCGGACGAACTGAGCGCAATCGCCTCGATGGTGGCATAGGCAGGCGCGTGTCCGGCGGCCTCGGCACGTTTGAGCACCACGGCACCTGCGCCTTCGCCCGGATGCAGTGTCTCGGTAGCGCGTAGCGGATCAAGCAAGATCCGTTCAATTCCTCCCGCCAGATCCACTGCCGCAACCACGACTGCTGCAAGGTCACCGTCGGCAAGCAGGGTTTGCGCCGTTTCCAGCGCTCGTGTCGCCGAACTCTCGTCAGCCGAGAGGGTGAAGGCCGGCCCGCTGAGATCCCAGAGCGCCGCGACCCGACAGGCCATGATGTTGCCGATGAAGCTGATATACTGATTGACCTGGGCGCGTGGATGCAGCGCGTCTTTCAGGCTCGTCGCGAGGTGTTGCGCTTCTTCTGGCGAGAGGTGCAGGCCCATGCGTTCGCAGAGACGCGGCAATTGCCAGGTCAGATCCTGACGCCCGCGCAATTGATGGATCGCAGCTTCGGCTTCCATTGCGACGATCACCGCGACGTGCGCGCCACGCTCGATCTGGGCATCGCGTAACGCACCATCGGCGACGCGCAGCAGCAAGAGTTGCTGCGCCAGCGGTTGATCCGTCGCATCGGGCGGAATCTTGGCCCGCAAAAAGTCAAACGCAAAGCCCTGGAGGTACGCGCCGTCTGGTGCGCTGCCTCCAGGCAAGCCAAAGTGACTCGCCAGGGCCGGATTCGTCTCGTGCGCGTGCCAGCGCTCTGGTGGCAGCGGATATTTCGCTGCTTCGCCCGCATATGTGCCCTGATCAAAGGCGCTAAGATCTTCGTATGGCCCGAGGCAGACATCCATGCCAATGATTGCCAGAGGCATCTGCGTTGCCTGGCTTTTGTCGGTCGCTTCCCTCAACCCTTGCCCAGCGGCGGGGGTAAGGTAGGCGGTGTTGGTAACGTGCTCGCCGTTGCCTTCCAGAATGAGATGGGCATTCGTACCGCCAAACCCAAACGCACTGATGCCCGCCCTCCGCGGCCCGGGTTGCTCCGGCCATGGCGTCAGGCCGCGCACAATGCCTGCACCGCCAACCGTGCCTCCCTGCGAAACAAGCGGCTCGTTGATGCCGATGGTCGGCGGTAGTTGATTGTGCGCCATGCTCAACACAACCTTGAGCAAGCCCGCCATGCCTGCGGCGGTCAACAGGTGCCCAAAATTTGATTTGACCGAGCCAAGCCAGGGCGCGGCCCCATAGGCCCCGAAAAAACGCTCCATGCTGTTGAGTTCAACAATGTCGCCGACCGGTGTTCCCGTCGCGTGGCACTCGACATAACGAATGGTTGCTGGCGAGACACCCGCCGAAGCGTAGGCTCGCTCAAAGGCGAGGTGCTGCCCTTTGGGATTGGGCACGAGCAGGTGTTTGCCGGCCCCGTCGTTCGAAAGCCCGATGCCCTGGATGATGCCGTAGATCCGGTCGCCGTCGCGCACGGCATCGGCGTGCCGTTTGAGCACCACCATGCCCGCGCCCTCGCCCGAGGTCAGGCCCTTCGAGGCGCGGTCAAGCGGGCGACTCGCGCCTCCTTCGGGCGGATAGGCCTGGAAGATCGAGAAGCCCGTATGCACAAAGAGCGGATCGGCGCAACTCACTGCCCCGGCCAGCATCAGGTCGGCCTGACCCGACGCCAGACAGTCGCAGGCAAATTTGAGCGCATAGAGCGACGATGCGCACGCGGCATCAAGCGCGTAGTGAACGCTGCCAAGCCCACAGGCCCGGGCGATCAGACTGGCCGGTTGCCCCGAGATGCGCCCGTTCAGCGGGTTGGACGTGCTGCCCTCGGACAACGGCGGCAGTTCGTCCAGTTTCACCGGTCTCCCCCCGAGCGCATCACGCAGCACGTCGGCAACCGCACTGGTGTAGAGCGGCGCGATCAGCCGGTGCGACGAGTGCGTCGGGAACGACAGGTTGCCCAGGATCACGCCACACCGGGCGAGCTCCGCCTCGTCACCCAGGTAGCCACTATCGCGTAACGCTTGCCGAGCCACCTCGAGTGACCAGGTGTAGAGCGGATCAAGTCCCTCCAGCATCGCTGCGGGCAGCGCAAAGCCGTGCGGGTCAAAACTGAAATCACGCACGAAGCCCCCCCGCGCATACGCAAACCCATCGGCATGGTGGCGGGTAGGGTCAAAGAAAAAGGACGGGTCAACCCCGAGTTCTGTTGCGGTCAGCAGCGATGTTCCATCCACTCCCGCCGCCAACTTGCGCCAGAATGCTTCGGGCGCGGGTGCCCCTGGAAAGAGGCAGCCCAGACCAATGATCGCAACTGGTTCCACGTTAGATCCTCACTGCACCTTGGCAAAACAAGACTCCTACTCTTTGCGCAAGGCAAAGAGGCGGTCGAGTTGATGACTCACGGCAAATTCGGCCCCGTGCATCGCAAGCAGCACCTGCCCAGCGGCATCAAAGGCGGTGATGTCGGCACTCAGGCGCAATTCGTTGCTCGCAGAGGGTGTCAGGGTTAGATAGAACGGCTGCTCAAACGCAAGCGGCCGGTAGTGTGCAAGCCTGGCCCAGCCGAGCGGCAGGCTGGCCGCATTGTGGCGCTGGCGAATCCAGACCAACCCGGCCTGCAAGAGCGCGTCCGCGACGTAGGCGTTGAAGGTTTCGGCGCGAAACTGGCCCTGCGCCGCCAGACTCACCGCAGGCAACTGGCACCGCAGCACGAGCCGGTCATCGTTTTGCGGCACGACGCATTGGATGCTCTGCAGCAATGGCCCGTGAAAGAGCGTGCCATCGCGATAGAGCCGTGCGCCGTCAATGCACGTATCTTCCCCAGGCCCAACCACTCCCGGTTCCGGGGGGGCAAGCTGTTTTCGCCCAAGTTCGATGGTCGCACGATAGTGAAACCGTGGTTTGCCTGCGCTTGTCTTGCTCGCGATCACGGCATCTAGCCGCAACACACCCTCGGTTTCATCCTTGAATGTTTCACGCAACTCAAGTTGATACGCGGGGGCGAGGTGCTCATCAAAGATAATGCCTTTCAAGACCTGGAAGGCGTCGCACCGGCGCAGATGGTAGCCGGGGTAGAGTTGCGCACAGCCATCGCTCATCCAACTTGCTGCAGCAGTGGCTGGCAGCACAGCGTGCAGGCCGATCATATGGTCGCGCAGGAAGGGATTCGCTGTTTCGGTCAACTGCCTGTGCAGGCGATAGGTCCGCAGCGTTTGATCAAGCGGAGCCGGTGCCGGCAACATCGGGCTGCCCACCAGCAGTTGCACCGTCGCCTCGGGTCGGGCCAGTTGCTCAACAAGTACCGCGACGCCGCCATCAACGGGAATCACCGCGATCTGCCGTTGCGCAAAGAGCGCTTTGATCGCCGGTGTTACCATGCCCCCGTCCCACGGCCCCCAGTTGAGCGACAGCACCCGGCACGCTGGATGATCGCGTTGCAACTGGTAGGCCGCCTTATTGAGGATCTCGTTGGCGAGCGCATAATCGGTCTGGCCAAGGTTGCCAAAGAAGCCAGCCCCCGAAGAGAAGAGCACAAGGTAGCGCAGTTGGGCTGGCGGAAGAACGGTGAGCAGACTCTGCAACCCCATGATTTTGGGGCCATAGACGGCGTCAAAGTCGGCCCCGGTCTTTTGCTCGATGCGTTTATCGGCGAGTGCGCCGGCCCCGTGGATGAGCCCGGTGATGCTCGCAGGATCGACGCCCGCCTGACGCAGTGCCGCTCGTAGGCCCTCGTGATCAGTGACATCGGCGCTCACATAGACTGCCGTGCCACCTGTCGCACGGATAGCCTGCAACGTCGCTTCGATCTCTTCGCACGCCCTGATCTCCCGCCAGATCCGCTGGATCGTCGCTGGCAACGCGCGTTCACCCTGCTTGGTCAGCAGATGCGCAATGCGTTGCTTGAGCGTCGCGTCGTCCATCCCCGGCTCAACCCAGGCGGGCACCGGCGTGAGCGTCGTACGCCCAAGCAACACAAACTGGCACCGAAAGCGGTGTGCCATCCCGATGACACATGCCGCCGTAATGCCCCGCGCCCCACCGCTGACCAGAAAGGTTGTTGTTGAGTCAATTGGCACACTTGTTACTGTGTCAATCATCACACATCACCTATGGGAAGATCGGCCCCAAGGGTGACCCGGCCCTGATACCCATACCCAACCTCAACAAGACGCTGATCGGGATCATGCATCTCGCCGAGCACGAGGCCAACGATCTGTTCGGCTTCGTAGGCCGGATGCACGTCCAATGCTCGACAAAAGACCGTCGGCCACTCTTGCCGCAGGCTCTTGACCAGCCCAAAGAGACCACCACCGACCGGACTGATCGGCTGGCGCATACTGGTGCCCAGTTCACCATCAAGTCTCGTCAGTGTCACAAAGAAGGCCCGGCTTGCCTGACTTGCTGCGACCAACGAGGCTTTGAGTTGCCCGGCGGCCAGGAAGACGTGGCGCACAAGCTGATGCTCAATTGCACTGAAGAGTTGCCCAGTGGCCAGTGGTTGCTCGGCCTGCGGATGCAGGTGGATCAGACCGCAGATCGGTCCATAACTCTCGGCCAGCGCATGCAGGGTCTGGTTCAGGTGCGCTTCACTCATATCGGGCAGCACGACCCGCGCAATGCCACGCGGCAGTGGCGCATGCGTACCTGCAACTGCCGTCGGGAGCCGTAGCACCACCGGTTGCCATCCACGCTCGGCCAGGGCTTGCGCCAGCATCCCCGGCACACTGCTGCCATCATCCGTAATCACACAACTCCAGCCATCCACCGGGGCTAGCTCGAGCATATCAGGCATCGGCAGCTGTACCAACCGTGGCGGCGCAGAGGGTACCGTCGGCACAGGCGCAGGCACCGCGCTGAGGGCCGGGGCGGGCAGCGCACTCCCTCCCCCCGCGTGGGGGAGGGCCGGGGTGGGGGGCGTACTCCCATTCACCGTCTGATGCAGGTGCTCAACCACCTGCCCAAGGGTGCGCAACTCAGCAAGCTCCTCAGGTGCGAGGCGCGGCAGCGCAAACCGGCTCTGCATCGTGCCAAGAATATCAACCCGCTTAATCGAGTCGATCCCGAGGTCGGACTCCATATCCATCGCGAGTTCGAGCGTCTCGTAGGGATACCCGGTCTTCTCACTCACGACAGTCAGCAGCCCCTCAATCAGTTCCGGACTAAGCGGCGCAACGGTGCCGCTTGTCCCACTCCCTCCCCCCAGTGGAGGGAGGGCCGGGGCGGGGGGCTGGGCAACAGCCGTCGGTGGCGACACCGGCGGCGCAAAGGCCGGCGCAGGGGCAACAGCAGCCGGGGGCGGCACCGGCGGCGCAAAGGCAGGCGCAGGCAGCGCACTCCCTCCCGCGTGGGGGAGGGCCGGGGTGGGGGGGACACTCCCACGCACCGTCTGATGCAGGTGCTCAACCACCTGCCCAAGGGTGCGCAACTCGGCAAGCTCCTCAGGCGCCAGGCGCGGCAGCGCAAACCGGTTCTGCATCGTGCCAAGAATATCAACCCGCTTAATCGAGTCGATCCCGAGGTCGGACTCCATATCCATCGCGAGTTCGAGCGTCTCGTAGGGATACCCGGTCTTCTCACTCACGACAGTCAGCAACCCCTCAATGAGTTCCGGACTGAGCGTCGGTACCGGGTTGCTAGCTCCCTTCTTCGCCTCGGGTGGTGCAACAGCCGTTGGTGGCGACACCGGCGGCGCAAAGGCCGGCGCAGGGGCAACAGCCGTTGGTGGCGACACCGGCGGTGCAAAGGCCGGCGCAGGGGCAACAGCAGCCGGGGGTGGCACCGGCGGCGCAAAGGCCGGTGCAGGCAGCGCACTCCCTCCCCCCGCGTGGGGGAGGGCCGGGGTGGGGGGCACCACACTCCCTCCCCCCTGGTGGGGGAGGGCCGGGGTGGGGGGGACCACACTCCCTCCCCCCGCGTGGGGGAGGGCCGGGGTGGGGGGGACACTCCCACGCGCCGTCTGATGCAGGTGCTCGACAACCTGCCCAAGGGTGCGCAACTCAGCAAGTTCCTCAGGTGCCAGACGCGGCAGCGCAAACCGGCTCTGCATCGTGCCAAGAATATCAACCCGCTTGATCGAATCAATGCCGAGGTCGGACTCCATATCCATCGCGAGTTCGAGCGTCTCGTAAGGATACCCGGTCTTCTCACTCACGACAGTCAGCAACCCCTCAATGAGTTCCGGACTAAGCGTCGGTGCCGGGCTTGCCGCCTTCTTGGCCTCGGGTGCTGCAACAGCCGTTGGTGGCGACACCGGCGGCGTAAAGGCCGGCGCAGGAGCAACAGCCGTCGGTGGCGGCACTGGCGGCGCAAAGGCCGGCGCAGGAGCAACAGCCGTCGGTGGTGGCACTGGCGGCGCAAAGGCCGGCGCAGGAGCAACAGCCGTCGGTGGTGGCACTGGCGGCGCAAAGGCCGGCGCAGGGGCAACCGCAGCCGGTGGCGGCACCGGCGGCGCAAAGGCCGGCGCAGGCAGGGCACTCCCTCCGAGGGCCGGGGCGGGGAGCACCACACTCCCTCCCCCCGCGTGGGGGAGGGCCGGGGTGGGGGGCGGCGTCCCCGCGTGGGGGAGGGCCGGGGTGGGGGGCACCCCACTCCCTCCCCCCTGGTGGGGGAGGGCCGGGGTGGGGGGCGGTGCGGGGGGCGGCGCATTGCCGCTTACGTGCTCAATCAGCCCGAGCAATCCGTTCGCATAGGCCGACTGTTGGGCGAGGAATTGCTCGTGGATGCGCAAGGTTTCACGTTGCATGGCGTGGATCGCCGCGAGATCTTCCTGGGTCTGTGGGGTCTTCTGCTCAGGTGCCTGGAGCAAGAGCCGGGTGTAATCCAATTGATAGTTGAGAAATTGCTGGTGAACCTGAAGCAGATCGCGTTGATGGTTCAACAAACGTGCCACAAGATCGCCAGGGGCAAGCGTGTTTTGTTCGTGCGAACCGTTCTGTGAAAGCGACTGAGGGTTCATCTGTATATCTGTTTGCATTCCTATACCGTTAGGATAAGCTGATACCGGTTGTTCTGTCTGGAGCAGGGGCTTCGTTGCGGTTGCCTTTTCCGCTGCGACAGGCGTCACGTGGGCAACGGCGTTCTCAAACGCGGTGCGCGTCGCCTCACTGACATAGCTCGCGCCACTCAGGCGCACCCGTAGCCCTTTGCGTTTGCCCACAGGCGTTGGCGCTGGTGGCCGTTGGTACCCGTCAATCCCGCGCATTGGCACCCCGAGGACGCGCAGTTGCACGGCGGCCTCGCGGAGTTGACGGTCGCTGTCCTGTTTCCGCTGTGGGTTCAGCGCAATTGCGACATGGGGCCGATCATGCAGGATCGTCTTGACCAGATTGGTAAGGATGTTGCGCGGGCCACATTCTACAAAGATGGTGCCTCCAGCCGCGTAGATCTGTTCGATCTGCTGTAAGAAGTAGACCGGTTGCAGCAACTGGTCGGCGAGCATCGCCTGCATTGCCTCGGGTTGATGGGGGTAGGGTTGCGCTGTCGCATTCGCGTAGACCGGGATCTGGGGTGGGTTGAACGCGGTTTTGCGAATGGCCTGGCTAAATGGCCCATGCGCATGGCTCACCAGGGGCGTGTGAAACGCTGCTGCGACGGGCAAGAGCGTGGCGGTGTGTCCTGCGGCCTGGGCAAGTTGATGCACCTGGGCGATCGCCGCATGAGGGCCAGCGAGCACAACCTGGTCGCGTGCGTTGAGATTGGCGATCATCACCCCGGGCACCTGTGCTATCAAGCCTTGCACGACTGCGATATCGGCGGCAACGGCCAGCATCGTGCCGGCATCAAACGATGGATCATCAGGCGGCGCCATGGCGCGTCCACGGGCATGCATCAGCCTGAAGAACGCCGCATCGTCAAGCGCCCCCGCTGCCCAGAGGGCGGTCAGTTCGCCAAAGCTATGCCCCGCCGCAAACGCGGGCCGCAAGCCAGCCTCGCGTAGCAGCCGAAACAAGCCGGCACTCACCGCACCAATGGCTGGTTGGGCGTAGGCCGTCTGCTGCAACTGGGCATCTTGACGCGCCTCTTCCTGGGGGGTAAAGACCGGGGAAGGAAAAAGAACCTCGGCTAGCGACGGGCGTACCGCGCCTCCCGCTGCATTCGCTTCGCCAAGGAGCGTGCGCAACAGCGGAAAGTTGAGCATGACCTCGCGCCCCATCTCGCGGTACTGCGAACCTTGCCCCGGAAAGAGCGCCACAACCCGCCCCTCGGTCGCCATCCCAACGCGTTGATACCAGACCCCGCGTGGATGCTGCAGGCGCTCGGCGTCGGGTTGCTCGCGCAGGAGTGGCATGATCCGCTGGAGTTGCTCGCACGCTTCGCCAGGATGTTCGGCAACAAAGCCGAGGCGGGCATACGCCGGGGGCAAAACGATCGTCTGACTTGTCTCGGCGAGTTCGGCAAAAACCTGGGTGGCTTCTGATCCAGCGAGGGCTTCGGCGAGGTTCGTGCAGGTGGCCAGCAGTTCCACCGGGGTGGCCGCACTGATCAGGATCTCGCGGGCGGTCTGGTGGATACGATAGGGTTGCTGCTGCTCGGCTTCGTACTCTTCCAGCACCACATGAAAATTGGTGCCCCCAAAGCCAAAGGCACTCACCCCGGCGCGGCGCGGCGCGCCATCGGGCCTGCGCAGCCACGGGCGCGGGCGTGTATTGACATAAAGCGGCGAGCCATCAAGGCCGAACTTTGGATTGGGTTGGATCACATTGATTGTTGGGGGCAGAACCTTGTGGTGCAACGCGAGCGTGGCCTTGATCATCCCCGCCGCCCCAGCGGCCGCTTTCGTATGGCCGATCTGCGACTTGACGCTGCCGAGTGCGATCTGCTCCTGGCCAGCGTTGGCGCTCCCAAAGACTTCACGCAAGGCCGTCACCTCGCAGAGATCGCCGGCGACCGTGCCAGTCCCGTGGGCTTCGATCAATCCGACGGTCGCAGGATCAACCTCGGCCAGTTCGTACGCACGGCGCAACGCCCGTACCTGACCTTCAGCCCTGGGTGCATAAATGCTCCGGTACCGACCATCGCTTGACGACCCGATGCCACGGATCAGCGCATAGATGCGGTCGCCGTCGCGCTCGGCATCTGAGAGCCGTTTGAGCACCAGCATCCCGATGCCCTCGCCAACCATCATCCCGTCGGACGCAGCATCAAATGGCCGTACCATGTTGCTGCGTGAAAAAGCCGGGGTTTTGCTAAAACAGAGGTACATAAAAGGTGAATTATCGGTATCCACCCCACCGGTCAGCATCATATCGCAACGATGTGCACTCAGTTCACTGATCGCCATCTGCAACGCACTGAGTGACGACGCACAGGCCGCATCGGTGACACAATTGATGCCACCCAGGTCAAAACGATTAGCGATCCGCCCGGCAATCACATTGCCGAGCATCCCTGGGAACGAATTCTCTTCCCACCGAATATAGGCCAGTTTGATCTTCTCAACCGCCGCGTTGATGATCTCATCGCCCAGCCCGCAACTGCGCAAGGCCCGTTCCCAGACAGGGTATTGCAGGCGCGCGATCAGTGGCGTCATTAATTTTTGCCCACCGCCAATGCCGAGCACCACCCCGGTACGCCCGAAATCGTAGCCGCGCCCCTCACCATAGCCAGCATCGTCAAACGCCTGACGCGCGGCAACCAGGGCCAGCAACTGCGAGACATCCGTCACTTCGAGAATATTGGGTGGCAGGCCAAATTCGAGGGGGTTAAAATCAAGGTCAGGTAAAAAACCGCCCCGGCGCGAATAGGTCTTGTCGGGAACTGTCGGGTCAGGATCGTAATAATCCTCCAACTTCCAACGCGAGGGAGGCACATCCGTGATGCTATCACGTTCGCGCAGGATATTATCCCAATAGGTGGTCACATCATGCGCCTGGGGGAAGAACGAAGCCAAACCGATAATCGCGATTGGCTCCATCCTCGCCGAACGCGCAGAAGAAGAGTGCATACGCTTTCCTCAAAAGCCGGAATCGATGCGTGGCGATCGCGCACGCGGTTGCATTATAACCGTTCCTGCAACAATTGTTGTTTATGAAGAGTTAAAGGACATCCACTGAATCTCGCGCTTCACTTACCAGATTCTTAACACCCTCTTAATAAAATCTCTCTGGCGCCTTAACAGAGGCAGCGTAGAATGGCTGCGGTGTCACAGTTTGCAGGATCAAGCTATATGAACCCACCAAGACGTGTTGACTAGGATGAATCTCGCTCATCCTGGTTTTTGGTGTGACTTGTAACTTGTGACCCACCTGTGTGTCTCGTTCAATCAGGAGGATTGACAAGTATGGCCCCGAATTTCAGACGCCTTATGCCGCTTTTTATGATGTTGGCCCTGCTACTGCCGATTCTGGTTGCCTGTGGTGGTGCCCCTGCGGCAACCCCTACCGACGCCCCAGTTGCGCAGGCGACAGATGCCCCCGCCGCGACAGCGGTGCCCGAACCAACGGCCGTTCCCGCGCCAACGGCTGAGCCAACAGCTGAGCCAACGGTTGCCCCCGAGCCGACGACCCCACCAGCGGGCGATGTTATTGAGTTGCCCGAAGTGAATCCGGCCGATTACAGTGGCGACATTATCATCGCCGGTTCGTCGACGGTCTTCCCGCTGACCGAGCGGATGGCCGAGTTGTTCATCGAAGATGGCTTCACCGGCCAGATCACGATTGACAGCATTGGCTCGGGGGCGGGCTACGAGCGCTTCTGCACCGCAGCTGAAAGCGATATTGCCAATGCCTCGCGGCCGATCCGTGACACTGAACTGGCTGCCTGTGAGACGAGTGGCCGCCCGGCCCTCGAGTTCCGCGTTGGCACCGATGCACTGGCCGTGGTCGTCTCGACCGAGAACGATTTCATCACCAATGCCACGGTCGAGGAACTGGCCGCGATCTTTGGTACCGCAACCAACTGGTCAGACGTGAACCCGAGTTGGCCGAACGAGCCCATCCAGCGCTTCATTCCGGGTACCGATAGTGGCACCTTTGACTACTTTGTGGAAGAAGTCTTTGAGGAAGACCCGGCCGTGATGTTGAGTGCCAGCAATACGCAGTTGAGCGAGGATGACAACGTGCTGGTGCAGGGCATCCTGGGTAGCCCGTATGCGATTGGCTTCTTTGGCTACGCCTACTACGAAGAGAATGCGAGTCGGCTGAATATTCTCGATATCGATGGGGTCGAGCCGACTGCCGAGAGCACCGAGGATGGCAGCTATCCGCTGGCCCGTCCGCTCTTCATCTTCTCGGCGGCCAACATCATGGCCGAGAAGCCTCAGGTGGCCGCCTTTATCAACTACTACCTCACCTTCGTTGGTGATGAGGTTATTGATGTCGGCTACTTCCCCGCGAGCGTGAACGCCATTAATGCCGCCAAGAACCGCTGGCTTCAGGCAACTGGTGGCGAGGTTGAGCCAATCGCGCTGCCCGAAGTGAATCCGGCCGATTACAGTGGCGACATTATCATCGCCGGTTCGTCGACGGTCTTCCCGCTGACCGAGCGGATGGCCGAGTTGTTCATCGAAGATGGCTTCACCGGCCAGATCACGATTGACAGCATTGGCTCGGGGGCGGGCTACGAGCGCTTCTGCACCGCAGCTGAAAGCGATATTGCCAATGCCTCGCGGCCGATCCGTGACACTGAACTGGCTGCCTGTGAGACGAGTGGCCGCCCGGCCCTCGAGTTCCGCGTTGGCACCGATGCACTGGCCGTGGTCGTCTCGACCGAGAACGATTTCATCACCAATGCCACGGTCGAGGAACTGGCCGCGATCTTTGGTACCGCAACCAACTGGTCAGACGTGAACCCGAGTTGGCCGAACGAGCCCATCCAGCGCTTCATTCCGGGTACCGATAGTGGCACCTTTGACTACTTTGTGGAAGAAGTCTTTGAGGAAGACCCGGCCGTGATGTTGAGTGCCAGCAATACGCAGTTGAGCGAGGATGACAACGTGCTGGTGCAGGGCATCCTGGGTAGCCCGTATGCGATTGGCTTCTTTGGCTACGCCTACTACGAAGAGAATGCGAGTCGGCTGAATATTCTCGATATCGATGGGGTCGAGCCGACTGCCGAGAGCACCGAGGATGGCAGCTATCCGCTGGCCCGTCCGCTCTTCATCTTCTCGGCGGCCAACATCATGGCCGAGAAGCCTCAGGTGGCCGCCTTTATCAACTACTACCTTACCTTCGTTGGTGATGAGGTCGTTGATGTCGGCTACTTCCCCGCCAGTGTCCGTGCAATCAACGCTGCCAAGACGAACTGGCTTGAGGCGAACTAGTAGTTTGTCCAGATGTGACCTTCGTCGAGGATACCAAACGTAACGGGTATGGAGGGGCTACTCGCCCCTCCATGTAATTTCAGGGCTTAAGAATACATCAGTTTGAATTGATATAAAACAAAAGATAGGCAACCCGGTTTATAATACAGCTCGTACGAAGGCTTTTCAGACAGCTTCGCAGCAGCGGTAATCGGCTTACCAAGGAGGATTGCATGGCGGATCAGCTCCGCGTCAACTCAGATCCGCGAGCGGCACTTGCCGGGGATGCGGTCAAACAGGTCGACCTGCGTAAACGTCCGCGTATTGGCGAAACAATTATTCAAACAATACTCTACGCATGTGGATTTATATCTATTTTTACAACTATCGGCATTGTGTACGTACTTGGGCAGGAGTCGCTGCGCTTCTTTGCCAGCGACGAAGTGAGTCTGGTTGAATTTTTTACCAACACGGTCTGGCAGCCGGTCATTGGTGAATTTGGCATTTTACCCCTCGTCAATTCGACCATGATGGTGACGATTATTGCGTTGATGGTCGCGATTCCGCTGGGCCTGGCGATGGCGATCTATATGGCCGAATATGCCTCTGAGCGTGTGCGGGCCTTCCTCAAGCCGGTCATCGAGTTGCTGGCTGGTATTCCTACCGTGGTCTATGGCTTCTTTGCGCTCACTTTTGTTACCCCCTGGCTCCGCGAAATCTTTGGGCGTGATGTTGTCCAGATTTACAATGTCATGTCGGCCGGTCTAGTTGTTGGCATTCTCATTACGCCGATTATCGCGACGCTGAGTGAAGATGCGCTCAGTGCCGTGCCGAGTGGCTTGCGTCAGGCGAGTCTTGGTCTTGGGGCAACCAAGTGGGAGACGGCCATTCGGGTGGTTGTGCCCGCCGCTTTCTCAGGCATTGTCGCGGCGAGCATTGTGGCAATGTCGCGGGCGATTGGCGAGACGATGGTCGTCGCCCTTGCGGCTGGCGCAAGCCCCCAGTTTACCTTCAATCCCTTTCTCCCGGCTGAGACAATGACCGGCCATATTGCTCGTATTTCAGGTGGCGACCTGAGCTATCAGACGATTGACTACAATAGCATCTTTGCCATTGGCCTGGTGCTCTTCTTTATGACGCTGACCTTGAACATTGTCAGCCGTATGATCGTGCGGCGCTTCCGGGAGGTTTACGAATAATGAGTGCTGAACCATTGACTCCGCTGTCTGCGTCAACTGGACGCCTGCCGCAAGGTGAAGAGGTCAAGCAAAATGTTGCCTCGCGTCAGCAACGTGGCAAACTCTGGCAGGCTAGCCTGCTCTTTAGTGTCTTTGTGGGCCTGCTCGTTCTGCTGCTGCTGGCCTGGAATATTGTCAATGATGCCTTTGGCGGCATTGCGGTGCAAGAGGCTGTTGAGGTTGAGGCATTGACCGGTGGACGGGAATTGGAAGAGTTGGCGCAACCTGAACTGGTCGCTATTCTTGAGGAAAATCTGCGTTCCCGTGTCTTACGCAATCTCAATCGCGAACAGCCGCTTGCTGAACGCGATGCCGAAAACCTGATCGAGGTTATCCTGTTCGAAATTATCAAGCCCGAGGTTGTAGCGACGTTTAGTCTGTATGACTACCTCTTCAACCGGGCTGAGATTGAAGCACAACTGGCCCAGGATTTCCCCCGCGCCGAGTTGGAGTTCAAGAGTTGGTTGCGTTGGGATTTCATCGTGAATCCGATGTCGAGCAACCCGATCTTTGCCGGGGTGCGCACAGCCCTGCTCGGGACACTCTGGTTGCTGGTGCTGACTATTCTGATCTCGTTTCCCCTTGGTCTCGGTGCGGCGATCTACCTTGAGGAGTATCAAAGCGATAAGATCTTTGATGAGCGCAAACCTGTTGGTCGCTTCTTCAACCGCGTCATCGAGCGTAGTACCAGTATTATCAGTACCAATATCTATAATCTTTCTGGGGTGCCATCGATTATCTATGGCATGCTCGGGTTAGCGATCTTTGTCCGTGCGCTCGAGGCCTTTACGAGCGGTAGTTTTTTTGGGGCCAATGAAGGGACAACGGCCAACGGGCGCACGATCATTTCGGCAGCCCTGACGATGTCGCTGCTGGTGCTTCCGGTCGTGATCATCAGTTCGCAAGAGGCGATCAAGGCCGTGCCAAGCACGCTGCGCCAGGCGAGCCTCGGCCTCGGGGCGACCAAGTGGCAGACGATCTGGAAGATTGTGTTGCCCAATGCGCTCCCCGGTATTCTGACCGGCACGATCCTCGCAATTTCACGGGCGATTGGTGAAACGGCCCCTCTGATTGTCGTGGGAGCCTCAACCTTCATTGTTACCGATCCGACTAGTATCTTTTCGAAGTTTACCGTGTTGCCAATCCAGATCTATAACTGGACCTCGCGACCTCAGGATGAGTTTCGGGCGATTGCGGCGGCAGCGATTATTACGTTGTTGATTTTGCTGCTTTCGCTGAATGCCACGGCAATTCTGCTCAGAAATTATCTGCGCTCTAGGAGGGTGTCCTAACTATGGCGATGAAGGCAATTGACCCACAGTACACTGCCGATACCAAATACGCGCTTGAGGTTCGTAATGTCGATATCTATTACAGCGCCTTTCGTGCGGTGAAAAATTGCAGCTTTGGCATGGAGCGCAACAAGATTACGGCGCTCATTGGCCCGTCAGGATGCGGCAAGAGCACCGTGTTGCGCTCGCTCAACCGGATGAACGATCTAATCGCTGGGGCACGCACCGAGGGTGAGGTGCTCTATCGTGGGCAGAATCTCTATGACCCCGACATTGACGCTGTCCAGGTGCGCCGCAGCATTGGCATGGTCTTCCAGAAGGCTAATCCGTTCCCCAAGTCGATCTACGATAATATCGCCTATGGTCCGCGCGTCAATGGCTGGAAGGGTTCGAAAGCCGAAATGGACGAACTGGTCGAGCGGGCGCTGCGTGGGGCTGTCCTTTGGGATGAAGTCAAGGATGATCTGAAGAAGAGTGGCCTGGCGATTTCGGGTGGGCAGCAGCAGCGCCTTTGCATTGCGCGCGCGCTCGCCGTCGAGCCCGAGGTGATCCTGATGGATGAGCCCTGCTCGGCGCTTGACCCGATCTCGACCCTGAAGATCGAGGAGTTGATGTTCGAGTTGCGCCAGCGCTACTCGATTGTCATTGTCACGCATAACATGCAGCAGGCCGCGCGCGCTTCAGATAATACGGTCTTTTTCCTGATGGATAAAGAAGACCGGGCCGGCCAGATTGTCGAATATGGTCCCACCGAGCAGATCTTCCAGAGCCCCAAAGACGAACGTACCGAGCAGTATATCTCGGGCCGTTTCGGCTAAACCATAGCTTTAGGTGGACGCAAAAACACGCAAGCATCGCTGGCGTGTTTTTGTGTCCAGTTAGGATTCATCACGCAAACAGATCGCGTAGCAGATAGTGAAAGCCTGGCAAGATGCCACGCCCATCGAGCGCATCAGTTGAGCGATAAATATGGAAGGGTTGGTCTGGCGCATACGCTTGGACTTCCTGTTGCTCGGGGTAGACAAGCCAAAGCAGACGGGTGCCAGTACGCAGATAATCACTCACTTTTTCGGCAATGCTCCTGGCGGTCTCTGAAGGCGAGATGATCTCAATCACGAGATCCGGTGCAAGGGGGAGAAAGGCCGGTGCATCTGCGGGAATCCGTTCCGCTGCGACAAAGGCCACATCGGGGGCGCGAATCGTTAATGGTGCATCCTCAAGCACAAAACCTGTGTCACCCGAAAAGACTTCGCCGAGAGGATGAGCTTCCAGATATTTGCCAATTGCTACAATGAGCCGTACTTCCAGCCGTCCATGACGATGACTTGCCGGGCTCATGCGTCGCAGCTCCCCTCGTATCAGTTCGTACTGATAGCGGTCGTCATGAGAGACCCCCAGGAGGTCACCGCTTGTCCAGGTGTGACGATGAGGTGGCTCAATGATGGTATAGGCATTGCTGGGAGGTGATGGAGCGAGCGATGGTGTTTCCGTTGCCATCAATGACCTCGCTTTGTGCATCTGTGCGTCTGGTCTGCGTTGTGTTGGGGGAAAACGATGTAAAACTGGCGACCCTGATTGGGCTCGAACCAACAACCTTCAGCTCCGGAGGCTGACGCTCTATCCAATTAAGCTACAGGGTCACTCGGGTGAAAGTATACCTTACCCCTTGGGCGCTGTCAATCAAGCAGTTCAGCCGCTTCAATTTTGGTGATAGCAAACGTGCGCACATTTTGCCGCAATTCACAGAAGGCGCGCAAATAGAGCCCATTCGGCTCCTGGCTCAGGTAGATCGGACGCACCGTGCGTGCCGTCGGCTCGGGGGTGCTCATCGAGCGATAGACAATGCGCAGGGGGCGCTGTTCGGCGAGGGCTTGCGCGATCACTGGTGGCACTTCAGGCTCGGGGGTTTCGGGCCGCAAGCCGCGTTCGAGCCTGAACGTATCACTCAAGGTGGTGATACCCTCGGCCTCCATCAAGCCACGGAGGTGGTGAAAGAGCGCACGCAGGGCAATGACATCGTCCATTGCCCGATGGGTCGGCATTGGTAGCTGCAAGGCGATTGTCAGCGCCTTGAGCCCATACGAAGGGCGCCGCAAGAGGCGACGGGCCAGAGGCAGCGTGTCGATCCCTGGCCCATTGAGGACTGGCCGCCCGATCTGGGCCATCTCGAAGCTCAGGAAGGCGCGATCAAAGGCGAGGTTATGCGCCACGAGGATCGCCCCTTGGGCAAAAGCTTCGATCTGCGGGGCCACGCTCGCGAACGAGGCTGCCTCGGCTAATTCGGCATCATTGAGCCCATTCACCGCTGCGGATCCAGGATCGAGCGGGCGGCCAGGATCGATCAGGCATGCGAAGCGCTCTTGTTCCTGGCCGTTCTCTTCGCGCAATAGGGCCACTTCGCAGACCCGATGACCGGCCCCAAGGCTGAGGCCTGTCGTTTCGAGATCGAGGAAGAGCAGCGGCACCTCTTGCAGTGGTCTGTTCAGGTCATACATCCTATTCAACAACTGGCACCGCCGCTGCTACCTCATCGGGAATGCCCAGCAGATTTGCCGCCACCCAGCCTGAGACGTCACGTAGGGTTGTCACCTCGTACCAGTCGCCTGCGGCTGTTTTCCGTGTCAGTGCTACCACTTCGTTGCGGGTGACCTGATCCACCACGGCGCTCGACGTAATGGCCTCGGCATAGACCGCACCATCAACAAAGACCGAGACAACATTGGCGACCGGCACGTCGGTGCCAGATGGCACATTGAGCAGGGTTGCCGAAACCCAGCCAACCTCATCGCGTTCGGTACGCACGCGATACCACGCACCATTGGGCGTTCGTTCGAGCAGTTGCACCTGCTCACCTCCGTTGACGCCCCCAATGACATTATCGGCAAGCGCGGGCAAGCGCCGCACATTGCCACCATTCGTAACCCCTACCGGAAGCCCTGTTGGTAGTTCAGGCTCTGGCGTTGCCTCGGGTTCAGGTTCAGGTTCTGGCGTTGCCTCAGTTTCGGGGGTGGCCGTTGGTGCCGGTGTCGCGGTGGGCACTGGTGTCGGTGGGGTCGCCACCGTGCGCCCAAAGAAACTGTCGGCAATCCCGCTAATCTCAGGGGTCAGCAACTCGCCTGGTTCGCTGACGAGGCCTTCAGCGGTGAGCAGAACGACGGTATAGCTGCGTCCCTCGACCGGTTGCGGGGCCTCGGGGGCGCGTTGGATCGTCAATTCGACCCGATTGCGCCGGATGGCACCGCTCGCTTGCTCAGGATTGAACCAGCCAAAAGCTTCACCATCTTCACGCATCTCAGCCTGAATGAGGATGCCATCATCAATCCCCGTCGTTTCGCCAACAACCACGACCGTCAGCGGCTCGGCGCGTACTACCGAGGCACTCCGCACCACTAGGGTGACCGGCACCGGCGTGGGCGGCAGTGCGGTCTGGGAGCCGCCAGGTAAGAGCAGCAAAATCAGCGCCAGCAGACCAAGGATGACGAGAAGAGGCACGAGTAGCAAGAGTATTTTACCGGCTGGTGAGAGACGCGCAAACCGATCACGCCAACCCTTTGGTTCTTCATCAAGCGGCACAGCCGTATAATCAACCGGCGGCCCGAGCTCGGGAGGGGCTACTTGCTCATCAGGTGCTGCGGCTATACGCCTGCGTCGCATCAGTATCAGCACCGCAACAAGTACAAGCACAACCACCACGATCACGCCAATGACCACTGGTGTCTGCAATCCACTGAGCAGATTTTGCATGAGTGTTCTAATGTCCCTTCGTCAAACTGCCTACCTCAGGCTTTTGTGTACCATGATATGACAACGGGCGCTCTTCTGCAAGCATGGTATAATTGAACGAGCATTTGTGCGCAGTTCTCGCTCAAAAAAGTGCACAATGTGTTGTTTGGAGGTAGTGAATGGGTGAGCATATTCTGGTTGCTGTTGCCTGGCCCTATGCCAACGGCCCCCGCCATATTGGGCACGTTGCAGGGTTTGGGGTTCCGTCCGATATTTTTGCCCGCTATCATCGGCTCAAGGGCAATTATGTATTGATGGTCTCTGGTACCGATGAACACGGTACCCCGATTACGCTTGCTGCTGATAAAGAAGGTGTGACGCCCCAGGTCATCGCCGATCGCTATAGCCAGATCATCGGCGATGACCTCTATCATCTGGGTTTGAGTTACGACACTTTTACGCGGACGACGACGCTCAACCATTATCGGGTTACCCAGGATATCTTCAAGACCCTCTATGAAAAGGGCTATATTCTCCGTCAAGAGACGCTCGGGGCCTTTTCGGCCTCTACCGGCCGTACCTTGCCCGATCGCTACATCGAGGGAACCTGCCCGATCTGTGGCTATCACGATGCTCGTGGCGATCAGTGCGATAACTGTGGTCATCAGCTTGATCCCATTGATTTGATCAACCCTCGCTCGAAGATCGATGGTCAACCCCCTGTTTTTAAAGAGACCGAGCAGTTTTTCCTCGATCTGCCGGTCTTTGCCGATCGTTTGCAAAAATGGATCACCCGCCAGACCCACTGGCGTCCCAATGTACGGAGTTTTTCGCTCAATTTTATCAAAGAGCTGAAGCCCCGGCCAATTACGCGTGATCTCGATTGGGGGGTGCCGATCCCGTTGCCCGAGTATGCTGGCCGCGACGACAAAAAGATCTATGTCTGGTTTGATGCGGTGATTGGCTATCTCTCGGCTAGTATCGAATGGGCGAAGAACCGTGGTACGCCTGATGCATGGCGTGATTGGTGGCAGAATCGCCGCGCCCGTCACTACTATTTCATGGGCAAAGATAATATCGTCTTTCACTCGGTGATCTGGCCTTCGCAATTGATGGGCTATTTTAGCGATGGGTTTTATGCCGGTAGTGCGGCCGGGGCC
Source organism: Candidatus Chloroploca mongolica (assembly GCF_004762035.2). GTDB lineage: Bacteria > Chloroflexota > Chloroflexia > Chloroflexales > Chloroflexaceae > Chloroploca > Chloroploca mongolica. The sequence continues at coordinate 46,860 of NZ_SIJK02000034.1, forward strand.
TTTGCCGAGGTGCCGTTGCAGTTGCCCCACAATATTGTCAGTAGTGAGTTTCTGACGATGGAGGGCAAGAAGTTTAGCAGTAGTCGCGGTGTCGTGATCTATGTCAATGATGTCTTGAGCCGCTATGATTCCGATGCGCTGCGCTATTTTCTGGCCATCGCTGGCCCCGAAAATCAAGATACTGATTTTACCTGGTCCGAGTTTGTGCGCCGGAATAACGATGAACTCGTCGCAACCTGGGGCAATCTGGTCAACCGGACGTTGACCAATGTTTATAAGAATTTTGGGGTTGTCCCTGACCCCGAGACGTTGACGGAAGGCGATCACGCGCTGATCACGACCATTGAAGGTGGGTTTGTTACCTGTGGTGAGGCGATTGAGCAGGCTCGTTTTAAGAGCGCGATTAGTGAGGCGATGCGCTTGGCGGCCCTTGTTAACACCTATTTGAGTGAACAGGAACCGTGGAAAGTGATCAAGCAAGATCGGGCGCGAGCCGCCACGATCTGGTATGTTGCGCTGCATTGTGTTGATCAACTCAAGTTGCTCTTTACGCCTTTTCTGCCCTTTAGCAGTCAGCGCCTCCACGAGTACCTGGGCTATGATGGCTTTATCGCGGGGCCGCTTGAGTTCCGCGAGTACACCGAAGAGCATGGCACGTCCCATCGGGTGCTCACCGGTGACTATGAGTCCTGGATTGGGCGCTGGGAGCCGTCGCTGTTGCCGGTGGGGCAGCAACTTCGTGAGCCAGCCCCGCTCTTCAAGAAACTTGATGAGCAGGTGGTCGAGGATGAACTGGCGCGCCTGATGGGAACGCTGCGTTCATAGTTGGGAGAGTCGTATGAAGCTTAGAGTTGCTCTACTTGGAATTTTCTTTGCCCTCACCTTGCTGCTGCTGCCTGGCCTTGCGCAGGCGCAGGGGCAGGGTGTCGTGTCGGGCACGCTTACCTATCGTGATCGCAGCGCGTTGCCGCCCAATGCGGTCGTGACGGTGCAGATTGCCGAAGTGCGCCCTGGCGTCATGCCCCAGGTTATTGCGGAACAGCGCTTTACGAGCAATAATGCCCAGCCGCCTTTCCGCTACACGATTGGCTATGATCCGGCACGTATTGACCCCAATGCACAGTATACGGTTCAGTCAAATATTACGGTCGGTGGTCAGGTACGCTATACCACCAATCAGATCGTGCCGGTGATTACCCGTGGTGCCCCAACGATGGGGGTTACGCTGAACCTGGTGCTTGTTGGGCAACTGCCCGAGGCGAGCAGCGGGTCTGCTCTGCTGCTCTTTGGTTGGGTTGCCCTTGCCGGTGCTGGGGTGGCTGCCTTCGGGCGCAAGGCCTTGCGCAGGGATCTGAGGTCGCCTCAGCTACGGGTTGGCCCACGCAAACTTCCCGATACTGCCGCTTAGGAGCTCAACTGACTCGCCCGCCCCATTGATGCCGAGCGGCTGCCAGATGATCGTTCGGTTGGCCCCGGCCGCTGGCTGCCCAATGATCATCCCGCTGCCGTCGGGCGCCCACAGCGCCCCATCGTAGCTACTCTCGATTGGTCGTGGCAGTAGGGCGCTCACTGTGCTGTCCGGGGCCAACCGCTGCGGCATGAACTGTGGCACGATCTCAGCAGTACTTTCGGCGACGAGGACGTAGATACCGTCGGCCAGTTCGCGTGGGCTCAGGGCCTGATCGACCGATTCGCCGGTCGGGATGAGTGGCTGCTGCTCACCACGTGCTAGCTCCAACCGCCAGAGCGGCGGGGTAGGCGGACCGATTGCAGCACCATTGGCGCACAGGACGCTGGTGCCGTCCCGTCCCCAGACTGGCACGACGCAGAGCGGCTCTACGCCCAGGGGCAGCAGGTCGCGGGTCTGCCCGCTGCCCGTATCGTACAGCGCCAGGCCGGTCGCGCCAATGTCACCGCTGGGGCCGTCGGCTCCCATGTTCATCGTACTGCGCAGCAGCAACTGGCTCGCATCCGGTGACCAGGCCAGCGGCTGGTAATGGGTGCCCGGTGTGGTGTCGCTCAGCGGGTCGCTGGCGGCGACCAGCAGCATCGGGTCGCTGCCAGCGGCGGGAAAGCTCCACACGCCGGGCCGAAGAGCACCGCCAGTGGCGTCCGTGGTATCGAACAACATCCCGGCCTGCACGCTACCGTCGGCCGCAATGCTCACCCCGCGGATCACGCCGCGTGCGAGTTCTGTGCGGCCGCTGCCGTCGGCGCTCGTGCGGATGAGGGTCGTGTCGATTCCGTCGGCGATGGTGAGGTAGGCCAGCACATCGCTGGTGGGAGCGACGACAAAGTCGATGATCAGCGCCTGCTCGTCGGCCACCGTCACGCTGGTCGTCCCGTCCACTTCGAGCCGAGCGATGTCATTCTCGTCGCTGATGAACAGCAGGGCTGCCGGCAGCACGCCCACTGCCTCTGGGGTGTCGGTTGGCGCGGCGGGGGCAGTCGTCGGCTCGGCAGATGCCACTGGCGTGGCTGGGGCGGACGGACTGGACGGCTGGCCGCATGCCACGAGCGCGAGGGTGAGCGTGAGCGTGATCACCAGGGCCATGGCCGAGCGTAAGATGGTCATAGACGTGGCTCCTTGAGGGTGTTGCTGGGGCTAGGATGCCCGTAGTGGTAGTCGAGTCGTTGGCCTAGGAGTGCGCAGTGAGCATACTATACCACAAGCAAAGCTTCCGGGAAGCGTGGTGTTTCGGCACGTCGGTGCGCCATGACATCTTTGCGCAGAGCTTCCCGGAAGCTGTTTTGGGTACGTTGACAATCCTCCATATCTGTGCTATGCTCTCGCGGTGTGTTGACTCGGTTGATTGTCGCGCTCAAGAAAGTATGTTTGTGCCAATGTCCCTCAACTTCACAAAGCAGCTCAAGCGGGTGAAGAAGCCAGCCTTCCGGTCTGGTTAGCACCGCCTGCACGCGAGTGGAAGTGTAGGCCCGGCGCACCAGACCGATGGTGCGCCGGGTTTTTTGTGTGTTCTTGAAGGAGAAGTCTGTGAAACAGTTCAAGCCGTCTGTCGTTGCCTATACGCCACGCTATCGCCGCCCGGAGTTGTTTGGAGCCTGTCAAGTGAGACAAGGAAGCACATTCTATGCAGTCGCATGATCGGCCGTTGCTGGTTGATACGACGCTGCGCGAGGGTGAGCAGTTTGCGACTGCCCACTTTAGTAGCAGTCAGCGCCTCGCGATTGCCGAGGCTCTTGATGCCTTTGGGGTTGAGTATATCGAGCTGACTTCGCCCGCTGCTTCGCCGCAGAGTGCCCGCGACCTCGAAGTGATTGCCCGCCGTGGTTTGCGCGCTCGCATTGCAACTCACGTTCGCTGCCACCTTGATGATGCCCGCCTTGCCATTGAACATGGCGCCCAGGCTGTCCACCTGCTCTATGCTACCTCTGAACCACTGCGCCAGGCCAGCCATGGCCGGAGCCTCGACCAGATTGTCGAGGAGGCACGTGTGGTGATTGCGTACCTCCGTCAGTTTCCTGTTGAAATTCGCTTCTCTGCCGAGGATACCTTCCGCACCGATCTCCCCAGTCTGCTGCGGGTCTATCAGGCGGTCGCCGAACTCGGGGTACACCGGGTTGGCCTCGCGGATACGGTCGGCATTGCTACCCCGCGCCAGGTCTATGCGACGGTCGCTGAGGTGCGCGCTGCGGTGAATTGTGATATCGAGTTTCACGGTCACAATGATGCTGGCTGCGCCGTTGCCAATGCCTTCTGTGCGTTCGAAGGCGGTGCGACGCACCTCGATGTGACGGTGCTTGGCATTGGTGAACGCAATGGTATTGCGTCGCTTGCCGGCATGGTTGCCCGTATGGCCTCGCTCGATCCGCAGATGGTTGCCCATTACGATGTGGCAATGTTGCCTGAACTTGATCGCATGGTTGCCGAGATGGTTGGGGTGACGGTGCCCTTTGACGCCCCGATTTCGAGCCCCTTCGCGTTCCACCACAAGGCCGGCCTGCATACCAAGGCGGTGATCAATGATCCGCGGAGCTACGAGGTGCTTGACCCGGCGCGCTTTGGACGTGCGCGCACGGTTGCGGTCGCCCATCGCCTGGTTGGTTGGCACGCGGTGGCCGAACGCGCCCGTGAGTTGGGCATCTATCTCAGCGAGTCGGCGGCTCGTCAGGCTGCCACTCGGATCAAGACTATCGGCGATGACCACGAATTGAATAGTACTACCGTTGATGAAATTCTCTATGAATATGCGGAGTAGCCTGATGCAGACGTTGAGTGAGCAGATCTTGAGCCGGGCAGCGGGACGCACGGTGATGGCAGGCGAGGTGGTGACGGTCGATGTAGATCTCGTGATGATGCACGATAGCCTCTCGCCGAGCATTATTCGGGTGTTGCACGAGGAGTTGGGGGCAGAACGGGTGTGGGATCCCGAACGAGTGGCGGTGGTGATTGACCATGTTGCCCCTGCGGCGAGTGTGCAGACTGCCGAGAAGCAGGCCGACGTGCGTCGCTGGGTGAAGAGTCAGGGTATCCGCCATCTCTTTGATGTGGGACGTGGCATTTCGCATCCGGTGCTGGTCGAAGAGGGTCTGGCGCGCCCCGGGATGGTGATTGTCGGCAGTGATAGTCACAGTACCGCCTATGGCTGTGTCGCCGCTTTTGGCACGGGCATGGGCACCACCGATATTGCGCTTGCGGCGGCGACTGGGCGCACCTGGTTCCGCGTGCCCGAGACGGTCCTTGTGCGCGCCGAGGGTCGCTTTCGCCCCGGTGTGGGCGCCAAAGACCTGGCGTTGTATGCCACTCGTCTGTTGCGGGCCGATGGCGCAACCTATGCGGCCGTCGAGTGGCACGGGGTGGAGTTTTTGTCCATTATGGAGCGAATGACGCTTGCGACGCTCTCGATTGAGGTCGGGGCCAAGGCGGGCATTGTGCCTCCGGTCTTTGCTGATCCAGGCGCGATCATGCCCCCGGCCCGCGCCGAGGTGCGTCGTCCCGCCTTGCAGCCTGACTTTTTGCAGGTACAAGAGGGTGCCCGCTACAGCCAGGTGTTGACGGTTGACCTGGATCGCCTCGAGCCGCAGATCAGCGCCCCGCATACGGTTGATAATGTCGCCGATTTGAGCGAACTTGGCCGCGTTGCGATTGATGTGGTCTACCTTGGCACGTGTACAAATGGGCATTACGAAGATATGGCTGCCGCCGCACGAATTCTGCGCGGTCGTCGGCTGGCCCCTGGTATGCGCATGCTCGTGGTTCCCGCAAGTGCGCAGGCGCTGCAGCGCGCTACCGCCGATGGCACCCTGATGACGCTGCTTGAGGCCGGCGCAACGATTGGCACCCCTGGCTGCGGCGCATGCATTGGTCGGCACATGGGCGTGCTCGCCCCCGGCGAGGTGTGTCTCTTTACCGGGAACCGCAATTTCCGCGGACGGATGGGGAGCCCGCAGGCCAATATTTACCTGGCCTCGCCCGAAGTGGCCGCCGCAACGGCCTTGACCGGCTATCTTACCCATCCTCAGGAGGTCGAGGCGAGTCTTCCGTCGCAGGTCTAAGACCAATACCTTGCAAATAAGGCGGCTCTTTTGGCGCAAAGGCGCAAAGGTTTTTGCGTAGGTGAGCTTAACTCTTCGCGTCTTCGCGTGAGCTTATTTGAAACGTATTGGGCCTAAGGCCATTTCAGCAGCTAAGGCAGAGAAGAAAAGGAGATCGTGATGGCTCGTGTCTGGATCTTTGGTCAGGATATCAATACCGATCAGATTGTGCCGGGACGTTATGCGCCCTATATGCTCAAGAACGAAGCCGATCTGCGCAACTATCCGTTTGTTGAGCACCGGCCCGATTTTGCGCCGGGGGTGCAGCCGGGGGATCTGATCGTGGCCGGCAATAATTTTGGGTGTGGCAGTTCGCGTGAGTATGCGCCACTCGCGTTGCGCCTGGTTGGTGTGGGCGCGATTGTGGCCCCGCTCTTTGCGCGCATCTTTTTTCGCAATGCGCTCAACCTTGGCATTCCCTGTTTTACCGCCGATCTGACGTCAACCCTGCGTGATGGGCAAGAGGTCGAGTTGCGGCTGGAAGAGGGTTTGATCGTCACGGATGAGGGTCAGCACATTCAGTTGCCCCCGCCACCGGCCTTTTTGCGCGACGTCTGGGCTGCCGGGGGCATTGTGCCGTTCTATCGTCAGTATGGGCGCTTTCCTGGTGAGGCCAGGTGAGAGAGGGGAAGCATCCTATGCAGATTTGTGTGATCCCTGGTGATGGCATTGGGCCCGAGGTGCTTGGGGCTGCCGTGTGCGTGCTGCAAGCCCTGGTGCCTGAGGTGGTGTTGCACGAGGCTGACGCAGGCTGGAGCACTTTCGAGCAGCAGGGGGCGGCGTTACCGGCGGCAACGCTCGCGGCGGCGCGTGCGGTTGATGCGATCCTTTTTGGTGCGGTGGCCTCACCGAGTCATAGCGTGCCGGGCTATCGGAGCCCGATTGTCCAGTTGCGCCGTGAGCTCGATCTCTATGCTAATATTCGCCCAGTGGTTGGCTTGCCAGGCCGCACGCCCGTCGATCTGGTGGTGGTGCGCGAAAATACCGAGGGCCTCTATGCTGGCCGTGAGCGGCTGGAGGATGAGGGGGCTACGGCGATTGCCGAGCGGGTGGTGACCCGTCGGGCCAGCCAGCGCATTGTACAGATCGCGTGTGAACTGGCGCGGCAGCGTGCCAGCGAGCGGGGTCGTCCAGGACGGGTGACGATCGTCCATAAAGCCAATGTCTTGCGGGTGAGTGATGGGCTCTTTCGGGAAACCGCGCTGGAGGTAACGCGAGCCTTTCCCGACCTGGTCATCGAAGAGCAACTGGTTGATGTCGCGGCGATGCGCCTTGCGCAGAGCCCGGAACGCTTTGATGTGGTGGTTACAACCAATCTTTTTGGCGACATCCTCTCGGATGTGGCCTGCATCCACGGCGGCGGGCTTGGTCTGGCCGCCTCGTCCAATCTTGGTGATCGCCAGGCGCTCTTCGAGCCGGTTCACGGGGCGGCACCTGACATTGCTGGTCAGGGCATCGCGAATCCTCTGGCGGCCATCACCTGCGTGGCCCTGTTGTTGACCCGGCAAGGCTATCGTGAGCAAGCAACGCGGCTGCGCAACGCCATCCGGCAGGTGCAGCACGATGGCCCGCATACCCCTGATCTGGGCGGAACAGCGCGGACTGAGCTGGTGACGCAAGCGGTGATGAGCTTATTGTAGGTCGTATTGTTCTTGAGGGGCCGGATGTCTGGCCTCAGTTTTTCTAGCGATGAATGAGGAGATCATGGAAGCAATCTGTCCTGAGTGTGGTGCAACGGTGGAACTACCCGCAGATACGATGACGAGTGAGATTGTGGTTTGTCCCGAGTGTGGCGCCGAGCTTGAGGTGATCAGCCTCGATCCGCCGACGCTGGCCCTGGCCCCCGAGGTCGAAGAAGACTGGGGCGAATAACCGCCAGTATGGCACATTTGCAAGGAGAATCTCGTATGCGTATCGGGGTGTTATGTTCACGGATTCGGGCCGAAGAGAAGTTGCTCTTTGGCGAATTGGAGCGGCGCGGGCTGGCGTATACCCGCATTGACGATCGCGAGCAGATCTTTGACCTGCATCAACGCGAGTATCCGTATGATGTTGTGCTCGAGCGCTGTATTCAGCATAGCCGGGCTGTCTATATGCTCAAGTTGTTGAACGACGCCGGTGTGCCGACCGTCAATACCTTTCATGTTGCCACGGTCTGTGGTGACAAAATGCTGACCACCCAGGCGCTGGTGCATGCCGAAGTGCCGACGCCGGGTTGTCGTCTCGCCTTTACCCCCGAGAGCGCTATCGCGGCCATCGAAGCGATGGGCTATCCGGTGGTGCTCAAGCCAGTCGTTGGCTCGTGGGGGCGCATGGTCAGCAAGATTAATGATCGTGATGCTGCCGAGGCCGTTCTGGAACATCGGGATGTACTGGGCAATTATCAGCACTCGATCTTTTATATTCAGGAATATATTGACAAACCGGGGCGCGATATTCGCTCGTTTGTCGTGGGTGATGAGTGCATCGGGGCGATTTATCGGGCCAGCGAGCACTGGATTACCAATACCGCCCGCGGCGGCATTGCGACCAATTGCCCGGTCACGCCCGAAATTGCCGACTTGAGTGTTCGTGCGGCGCATGCCGTTGGCGGTGGGGTCGTGGCGATCGATCTGTTGGAGACCGGTGATGGGCGCCTGCTCGTCAATGAAGTCAACTATACGATGGAATTCCGCAATTCAATTGAGACGACCGGGGTTGATATCCCGGCGCGCATCATTGACTATGTGGTGGCTGTCGGGCGAGGAGCAAGCGTATGACCTTGCGCGTGAGTGTCGTAGGGGCAAGCGGCTATGTCGGTGGCGAACTGCTTCGCTTGCTCTTATGGCACCCCGAAGTGGCGGTGATCCAGGCGACGAGCGGGCGTAACGCGGGCCGTTACCTTCATCAAGTGCATCCCAACTTGCGTGGACGCAGCAAAGTGCAGTTTGTGCATCCTGATCGACTTGAACCGTGCGATCTCCTCTTTCTTGCGCTGCCTCATGGCGAGGCAGCGCAGGCGATCGAGCGGTACGCGGGGCTGGCCCCCAGGCTGATCGACTGCTCGGCGGATTTTCGCCTGCGCGACCCGGCGGTCTATGCCCGCTGGTATCGCGAAGAACATCCGGCCCCGGCCTGGCTCGACCGCTTTGTCTATGGCCTGCCCGAAGTGAGCCGTGAGGCGCTGCGGGGCGTGAACTATGCCAGCGGGGTCGGCTGCAATGCGACCGCGACCAACCTGGCCCTGCTACCACTGGTGCAGGCCGGGTTGGTTGATGAGCAGCGCCCCGTGATCGTCGAGATCAAAGTTGGCTCGTCTGAGGGAGGGGCCACATCGAGTGAGAGTAGTCACCATCCTGAGCGCGCCGGAGCGGTGCGCTCGTTTGCCCCGGTGGGCCATCGCCACACCGCCGAGGTCGAAATGGTCACGGGTCTGACCAATGTCCATCTCTCGGTTACCTCGGTTGAACTGGTGCGCGGTGCGCTCGCCACGGCGCATGTCTTTGCGAACCGTCCCGTCACCGAAAAAGATCTCTGGCAAGCGTACCGGGCCTTTGCGGCGACGCAGCCGTTTGTGCGGATCGTGAAAGAACGCCAGGGCATCTATCGTTATCCCGAACCAAAGATCCTGGCGGGGAGCAATTTTGCCGATATCGGCTTTACCCTTGATGAGACAACCGGGCGCATCGTCAGCATCTGCGCCCTCGATAACCTGATGAAAGGGGCGGCAGGCAGTGCCGTTCAGTGCATGAACCTGATGGCGGGGTTTGTCGAAACCGAGGGCCTGGATTTCCCCGGGCTTCACCCGATCTAAGGAGTCTGTCAACGAAGCTTCCCGATGATTTGACGCAAAGGCGCAAAGGCGCAAAGGGTGTTCAGAGTGTATCGAGACGCCACATATGCGACGGATGGCTGTGCGTGGCCTGGGAGCGCGGGCGGCCCGCCCGCGCTCCCAGGCTCGCAACCGTGGCATGCTGAGCGCTTGGGTGCCCCCATTTGCATGGTTCAGCCCCCCAAAATATGCAGTCACTACCCAATATGCATTGCCTCTTTGCCCTCCTGTCACTATAATAGACACAAGTACACACCAGGGATGGCTCGAACATGCTTTTTGCCAGTCAGCGAGGAACAGAATGGGACTGATAAAAAAAGTCGGCACCCGAGGACTCGCCTCTTCGTCATCGCACGAGCAAACAACGCAACCAGCGGAAGCTATCGATAGCTTGCCGACGGATCTGGCGCAGGGTGGCGATACGCGCATCAATCTTGGCCAGCCGCAACCTACACCAGTCGATCAGTCTAGCCGGGATGCAGCTGAAGCACCGATGCATATGCTGTCACCTGGCAGCACGCTGCAAGAGCGCTATCAGATCATTGCACCGCTGGGCGTTGGCGGCATGAGTGTGGTCTATCGTGGTCGCGATCTGCGTTTCAAAGATGTGGCGCGCTACTGTGCGATCAAAGAGATGTCGCAGTCAGCCTCCGACTCGCATACGCGCTTGCTCAATTTAAAGAATTTTCAGCGTGAGGCTGGCCTACTGGCAACGCTTCAGCATCCGGCGATTCCCAAAGTCTACGACTTTTTTGAAGAGCATAATCGTGTCTATCTGGTGCTGGAACTGGTTGATGGCAAAGACCTTGAAGCCGTGCTCGATGAAGCTCGTGCCCCGCTTGATGAGCTTCGCGTCGCACGCTGGGCGATCCAGATCTGCGATGTGCTGCACTATATTCACCATCATCAGCCCGAAACAATCGTCTTTCGGGATATGAAGCCATCGAATGTGATGGTGGATAGCAATGAGCGCATTGTGCTGATCGACTTTGGGATTGCCCGTAATTTGAATCGCAGCGATCGCAAAGGGACGATGATTGGCACCGAAGGCTATTCGCCACCCGAGCAGTATCGTGGTCTTGCCGAGCCAGTTGGCGATCTGTATGCGCTTGGGGCAACGCTCCACCACCTGTTGACGGCTTCGGATCCGCGCCTTGAGACGCCATTTACGTTCCAGGATCGGCCCATGCGCCAGTTCAATCCAAAGCTCTCCCCCGAGATGGAACGGATTGTCGTGAAGGCGCTTGAGTATGAGATGGAGGCACGTTGGCAGAGCGCGGAAGAGATGAAGCAGGCGCTGATGGCGATCCCGGGGGTTGTGGCGGGTGAACGGGTTGTGGTGCCCACGATGCCAGCCGTGATCAAGGCGGCGGCCCAGACCGAGCTAGTCTGGAAATTTACCTGTGAAGATGAGTTGCGTTCGTCGCCCTGCGTCAGCGCGGGTACGGTTTTTATCGGCTGCTACGACACCAATATTTATGCCGTTGACGCCAGGCGGGGTGAGTTTCGCTGGAAATATGCCACCGAAGGCGGGATTAATTCTTCTCCAGCAGTCTGGGACGATAATGTCATTATTGGCTCGGAGGATGGTGGGGTCTATTGCCTTGATGTGCGCCGGGGTGCGTTGCGCTGGACGTGCCGTACCGACAAGCCCATTCGCTCCTCGCCGCGGGTCGAGGATCGCGTTATCTTTGTTGGCTCGGATGATCAGCACATCTATGCGCTTGATGGCCTCCGTGGTTCAATCATCTGGAAATATCGTACCTGGAATCCGATTCGTTCATCAGCATGTATCCAGGATGACGTCATCTTCATCGGCGGTGATGATGGCTGTGTCTATGCCCTTGATGCCCGGAGTGGGGCGGTTCGCTGGAAGCAGCGTACCCAGCAACCAGTGCGCTCTTCGCCGGTGTTTGCCGAGGGCCTGGTGATCGTTGGCTCGCTTGATCAGAATATCTATGGCCTGGATGCCGCAGGTGGGTGGCCGGCCTGGCGGTTTCGTACCGGCCACTATGTGAACTCTTCGCCGTATGTTGCTGGGACACGTGTTTTTGTCGGCGGTGTTGATGGGCTACTCTATGCGTTGGATGTGAAAACTGGTCGCGTTGCCTGGAAATTTGAAGTCGGAAATCAGATTACCTCTTCACCACGCGTTGCCAACGGTCGTGTCTATGTGGGTGGGGTGGATGGCTATGTTTATTGTGTAGATGCCAACAATGGTACGTTGATCTGGAAATACAAGACCGAGGCCGCAGTTGTTTCATCGCCCTTTATCCACGATGGAATCGTCTATATTGGTTCACTTGATTATAATCTGTATGCATTGAAGGCGTAGCCCATGAATGCCTCTCCTTCTCTCCCACAGGGCCTTGCGGCAACGGCGTTGCGTGATATTGGCCAGATCCGTGAGATCAACCAGGACAGTGTGTTTGCGCTGTTGTTGACCTTGCCCCGCGAAGGAGGTGATGTCGCGGTCGGGCTCTTTCTGGTGGCTGATGGGATGGGTGGCCACGAGGGTGGTGAAATTGCTAGTCGCCTTGCAGTGCGTACCGTTGTCGAGCATATGCTCAGCCGGTTGGTGATGCCGATTCTTGATGACCAGATGAGTGAGGCGATCCAGCCGCTGCTGATTGGTGCTCTGGAAGCCGCAAATCAGTTGATCTGGTCTGAAGCCCGTCGCTTCGGGACGGATATGGGCACAACCTGTACCGCTGCGCTGCTCGTTGGTACCGGGCTCTATCTGGCTCACGTTGGCGATACGCGGGCGTATCTCTATGGGCCAGAAGGATTGGCGCAGTTGACGACCGACCATTCGGCGGTTGGACGTCTGATTGAGTTGGGCCAACTTGAGTTGGAGGCGGCCCGTGAACATCCGTTGCGCAATCAACTCTATCGTACAATTGGGCAACAGCCCGAGGTCAAGGTTGATTTTCTCTATCAACCGCTTGGAACAGGCTCTCATCTGCTCCTCTGTTCCGATGGGCTCTGGGGGATGCTTGATGATGCAACGATCGCCGCGACGCTTCAGGCCAGTGTGTGGCCCCACCAGGCATGTCAGGCGTTGATTGACCAGGCTAATCAGGCTGGTGGCGAAGATAATATTTCGGCTGTTGTGGTGACCTTGCCGAAAGTAGATGCACTATGAGCAATGTGATTCAGCTTGAGGCAACCCTCAGTCGTGCGGTTCTTCCCGAAAGCACCGAGCCGCAACTGGTCTATGCGTTGCTCGATATGCATGCCCTCGGTGGCACGGCTCCACTCTTGAAATTATCATTGAATCTTTGTCTGGTTATCGATCGTAGTTCTTCAATGCGTGGTGAGCGGTTACAACAGGTGAAAGAGGGTGTTGCTCGCATTATTGATCTGTTGAGTGAGGATGACTATTTTAGCCTCGTCACCTTCAATGATCGCGCCGATGTGGTCGTCAATACACAGCGCGTTCGCAACAAGCAGGATCTCAAGCAGGCGGTGAATCGGATTGAAGCCGCCGGTGGCACCGAGATGGCGACGGGCATGGCGATGGCCCTCCAGGAGGTTCAGAAGCCCGTGATGTTGCAGGGCGTTAGTCGAATTCTGCTTTTGACCGATGGCCGTACCTATGGCGATGAGGGGCGTTGTGTTGAACTGGCCCGCCGCGCCCAGGATCGCGGCATTGGGGTGACCGCGATGGGGATTGGCACCGAGTGGAATGAGGATCTGCTCGAGACGATCGCCGCTCGTGAGAATAGCCGTACCCAGTACATTACGTCGGCCACGCAGATTAGCCAGGTCTTTGCCGATGAGGTCAAGCGGATGTCCTCGATCTTTGCCCAGGATCTCCGCTTTCAAGTCGAGTTGCGTCCGGGGGCTCTCTTGCGTTCACTCGACCGGGTGCGCCCTTATCTTACCTCGGTGCCGATTAGTGAAGACCGCGAGCATATCTGGACAGCGTCGCTTGGTGATTGGCCCAATACTGAACCGCAGGCGTTCTTGTTGGAGGTTGTCGTCCCTGTTTTGCGGCTGGGCGATCATCCGTTATTGCGCCTGCGCATCACCTACAATTTGCCTGGTTTGAGCCTCAAGGATCAGCATGCCCAATTGGTTTTGCGTATGAGTGTACGCAAGGCCGAGACTGTGCCCTATGAAGTGAATGCGACGGTCAAACAGTGGCTGGAACGGCTGGTAGCCTATCGCCTGCAGGCCAACGCATGGCAACAGGCTGAACAGGGCAATGCGACCCTCGCCAGCCAACGCTTGCAGATGGCTGGCTCGCGCTTGCTTGAAGCGGGCGAACTTGACCTGGCCCGTACAGTGCAGGAGGAAGCCACCCGTCTGGCTGAGTCTGGGCATGCGAGCGCGGAGGGGCGGAAGCGGATTAAGTATGGAACCCGCGGGTTGATGGGATCACCTGACGATACCAAGTAATGCACTGGAGGCATCGATGCAACAATGCTCAAACTGCCGGGCGCAACAACTTGATGGGACAATCTTTTGCTCGGAGTGTGGGGCGAGTCTGCTCGAAGGGGTGATGTTGCGGTCGGCAACGCCAGCGATGAATCGAACAGTTGCCTCCAACCAGGCTGCGGGTGGCTCAACTCGGGCACCTGTGCGCCCAGCACACCATCATCGTACGCTGGTGCTCTTCGTCGGTCCGAGCGGGCGGCGCATCGAGCCAGGTCAGGCGACCCAGTTCTTGATTGGGCGCAAAGATCCTGAACGTGGCATTGATCCCGAAGTTGATCTTAGTCTTGATGGCGGCCTTGACGCCGGGGTTTCGCGTAGCCATGCGCTGCTGGTGCGCCGGGGTGCCGAGTATACCCTTGAGGATCTGGCGAGTGCCAATGGGACGTTTGTGAATGGCCGACGGCTTCCTCCTCAGGTGCCGACCAAGTTGCATCCCGGTGACGAATTACTGTTTGGAACATTGACCGTGCGCTTTGCGCTTGAATAGGAGCAGGGAGTGTCCAAGACCGTCATCCTCCACTTGACTGGCGAAGATCCCATTCTTGCCGATCTTGATGATGAACCTCAACCAACCGATCTCTTTCTAAAGGTCTCGAATATGCGCCGCCGCGACGGCAAGCCGGTACCTTACCTGGCTGCCGGCGTGCAGGCGGTCATCTTTCCCTGGCATCGCATTACCTTTATCGAGTTGATGCCAAGTGAAGAAGAGCGTAGTTCGGTTGTTGATTTCTTCCGAAGTTGACATAAACATTGACCAACACAACCAACGACGCTGGTTGTGTTGGCCGATCCTTCTGCTATCCAGTGACGCCTTCGAGGCGATCTTCCAGGTCGGCGTAGATGCCGCGCAGTTGATCGAGCGTGGCTTCGTCGGTTTCCCAGAAGCCGCGTTCACTTGCTTCGAGTAGCCGACGCGCCATACCGGCGGTGGCCTGCGGGTTGAGCCGGGCAAGTCGCTCGCGCATGGCCTCATCGAGCAGATAGGTTTCGGCAAAACCCTGGTAGACCCAGCCATCAACCGCGTCGGCCGTGGCACTCCAGCCGTAGGTGTTGCTCAGGCGGATTTCGATTTCGTGCGCACCTTCGTAGCCGTGCGCCAGCATGCCCTCGAACCATTTTGGGTTGAGCAGTTTGGCCCGGCTTTCGAGCCGTACCATTTGCGCAAGTGGGCGTACCCGTCCACTCCCTGGCCCGCTGAAGGCTTCGACTTCGGCGACCATCACGGTTGGGCGGCTCCCCGTGAGTTTCTCGACACTTTTGGTGACGCCACCCAGGTATTCGTAGTAGTGATCAACATCCGAGATGCCGGTCTCGACGCTATCGATGTTCTGGAAGGTAGCCTGGACGGTGCCGAGGGTCTGTTCGAGCAAGGGGCGGGCCTCGCGCCATTCGCCACTCGGCGTCATCGCGAAGCCTTTGCGTTCGAGGAAGACTTCGCCGAGTTGGCCGTCGTCTTCCCAGGTGCTCTGCTCGACGACGTGGTTGACGTTCGCCCCGTAGCTACCGGGGGCATTCGAGAAGACGCGCGCGGCGGCTTCTTCCAGTTCGATGCCAAGCGTAGCGGCCTGCGCCAGGGCGTGTTTACGCACAAAATTGGCGTTGAGTGGCTCGTCGGCGGTGGCGGCAAGGCGCGCCGCTTTGTCAATGAGCATCGCCTGGTGCGCCATCAGGTCGCGGAAGATGCCGCTGACCGTGCAGACCACGTCGATCCGCGGGCGGCCCAGTTCTGCGAGGGGAATGAGGGTGACGTCGGCAATTTTGCCGAGTTCGTCGCTGATGGCCCGCGCCCCAAGCAGGGCTAACGCCTGGGCAACGCCTTCGCCGCCCGTCTTGATGTTGTCGGTGCCCCAGAGCACGAGGGCTACGGTTTCCGGTAGGCTGCCCTCGCTCTGGACGACGTTGGCGAGCAGTTCCTCGACACAGGCTGTGCCGGTGACCTGGGCCGCTTCCGACGGCATACGGTACGGGTCGAGCCCGTGGATGTTGCGGCCTGTCGGCACGACATCGGGGTTGCGTACTACGTCATTGCCGGGTGAGGGTGGGATATAGCCATTGCCGAGTGCTCGCATCAGGCCGGCAAGCTCGCCTTCGGTACGCAGGCGGGCGAGCAGGTCGTTGAGCATTGCCCAGAGCGCCGTGAGATTGGTGGAGGCGAGCTTGACGTCGCTGCTCAGCACCCGCTCGGCTGCTTCCGGGCCTTCCTCGACCAGGTGCTGGATCGTCTTGCGGCACACATCGTCAATCGTGCGCCACTGCGCTTGCGCCTCAACATCGTGCGCGATACGTTCGCGGAGGGCGGCATACTCCAACCCCAGCGCCTGCGCCACCTGTTCGGGCAGCGTTGCGGCCCCGGCGGGACGTTGAAAGGTCGCCACAAGGTTCAGGATATCAACCAGTTCCTCGCCCGCCGGCGGCTTGCCGAGCACATGCAGCCCCACCGGGATGAGGCGCTGCTCGACCTGGAGCAACTCGTGGCTCAGGGCCGCGAGATAGGCTGCGGCCTCCTCGTCGGCAAGCATCTCATCTTCTGGTGTGCGCAGACCGATGCGCTCGGCCTGCGCGACAATGCTTGCGAGCAGGTTTGGATCGGGTTTGGTACGATAGCTCTCCAGGCTATCCTTGAGTTGCAGCAAGCCTTTGTAGAGACCAGCCTGTTGCACCGGCGGCACGAGGTAACTCACGAGCGTGGCAGCCCCGCGTCGTTTCGCAATCGTGCCTTCACTAGGATTATTGACGCAGTAGTAGTAGATATTGGGCAGGTTGCCGAGCAAGCGGGTCGGCCAGCACGATGGCCCGAGGCCAGCCTGTTTGCCGGGCATAAATTCGAGCGCCCCGTGCGTTCCGATATGCACCACCGCATCGGCCCCAAAGACCCGGTCAAGCCAGGTATAGAAGGCCGCAAAGCCATGGTGGGGGGCAGCATCGCGGGCCATCAACATCCGCATCGGATCACGCTCGTAGCCAAAAGTCGGCTGGATACCGATGAAGACATTGCCAAACTGCCGCCCCTGGATAAAGAGGCGTTTGCCATCGCTGAGCAACTCACCGGGGGCCTGGCCCCAGTGCGGCTCGATCGCAACATACTCGGGAAAGAGGCGGCGGTACTCCTCCACATTCAGCATAGCACCAACATTTGCATCAGTGCCGTGGACAAGCGCCTTGCCCTCGACCACCATCCGTCGTAGCGCTTCAGCATCTTCCGGCAGATCGACGCTATAGCCTTCGGCCTTCATCGTCTGGAGGAGCCGGAAGACACTGGCGAAGACATCGAGATAGGCGGCGGTACCAACGCTCCCGAGGTTCGGCGGATAGTTAAAGAGGACAAGCGCCACCTTTTTGGCGGCATTGGGAGTATGGGCGAGGCGAATGCGTCGCGCCACCCGGTCGGCAAAACGCTCGATCTGGGCGGGGATGGGCACGGCCACCCCCGACTCACCCGACGGCCCACCGTAGACCAGCGGCTCGGCGGCGCCTTCGAGTTCAGCGAGGGCAACATTCATTGCCAGGTGCATCGGACTCAGGCCGCGCTCGTCCTGTTCCCACCCCTCGACGCGCTGAAAGACGAGCGGGATCGTCTGCAAAAAGGGCACATCAAGCGCCTCAAGCGCGGCCCGCGCCTCGGCGGGGCGGCTCTGGGCCATGCCACCGGCGAGCGAAAAGCCCGAAGTGGTCACAAGGAGATCGACGGTCGCCGGTTTCGTCGGGGTGGGGGCAGCGTGATCTCCCGCGCTAAAAAAACCACCCTTTTTGCCTGCCGGGGCACGCTCGTAAAAAAAAGCCTCGAGGGCGGGCCGATTATCGAGGGTTGCGGTATAGGCGAGGCGCGCCTCGATGCCCCGGGCCTCAAGCGCACGGATCAGCGCACTCAGATGCGCAACGTTATCACAGAGCGCAATGACCCGCAGCGAGAGCAGGCCAACGATGCCTTTGTCGAGTTTCTGACGACGCTGTTTGCGCCACTTCTGGTAACTTTTGAGATCAGGGAAAGGAGCCGGCGCATCGGGATGCCACAGGGCGACATCCGGATAGAGGTAGGGTTCCTCGACGGGCAGGCGCCCCTTCATACCGGGCACATAGCGTTCGATCAGGAGACAGAGCATGCGCTGCAAATTTTCGGGACTATTGTGTACCCAGAATTGGTGCAACACAATATAGCTGTGGAGATCGCGAAAGCGACCTGGTAAATACTTCAGAATACGGGTAAGATTTTTGACCAGTTTTAGTTGACGCGAGGCCTCACCGTGGCCGTGTTTGGGCTTGAGGGCCTGCATCATTCCGCCGTGGCCGTCGTTGGCGTCACCCTTGTTGCCGAGGTTAAACTTGCCGAGGTGCGTGAGTTTTGTGAGCGCGGGATTGCTCATAATGATCGCCACGGGGCAAGTCAAGGGCTCAATCATCGTCACGAGTGGGCGCACATAACTCTCGCCAAAGAGCATCGCCCCAAGGACAAAATCAGCCCTTTCGAGATCGGCCTCGATCCTGGCGCGGCGCTCAGGTTCAGCGAGATCCGCAGCCATATAGACCGCCACCGTCACATCGAGGCTATGCTCACGACTGATCGTAGCCGCAGCCCGACGCAAACCGACCGTATAGTTATCCTGGGTACTTAAGACAACGATATGCATAAAAGACCCCGCAGTAGCAAGCAACCACCAAGGCTTCCTCCATAGCGTCATGCTACGCTTCTCAACGGAACTGAAGAGGTGAGAAATCATCACGCACACGGCACAAAAGACAACCGGAAGGGTTACACCCTTCCGGTTGTCTTTTGTGCCGTCTTGAGAGGAAGTGACGGAAGTGGGGTGCCTGACGGGTTTCGAACCCGCAACCTCCTGATCCACAGTCAGGCGCTCTGCCATTGAGCTACAAGCACCACAAGAACGCCTATAAGTATAGCATGGGGCCTGGAAAACTGTCAAACAAGGGCAAAGGTGCGGGACAGCTTCCGGGAAGCTCTGCACGCTTCTCGGAAGCTGTCCCGGGCGTTCCGGTAGCGGTGACTGTTGCACTCAACGCCACGGAAAAAGTTAATTGTGCATAACCATACAAAAAAAGATCTTCACGCAGGGCTTCATCAACCTTCACTATCGCGGGTTCACGGCTATGGTATGCTCAGCGCAGTATCCTCCCCGCATCATACCCACGCTGACCGTGCGTTGTATTGTTCCAGCGGTGGGTCGTGCCCACCTGATCCTTTCCGTACAACGGCGATGAAGCGTCGCGATGCGCAGGAGACCGTCTTTGCCCACCCTGCGCCCGTGGCGCGCCCGTGCTGCCTGCGGCTTCGCTGTGAAGCCATCGTGTGGCTAGGCACGGGAGATGGGGATGTACGAATACGAAGGGAGACCCGTGATGCGTCGCATAGTCATGCTCCTGCTCATGATCGTCGGCCTCGGGGTTCCGCTGTTGCTGACCAGCCCCATCTCTATGGCCGTGCCACCGGTGGAAGAACCGTCGGCAGCGGGGTCGACGCGTGCGCTGATGGATGGCTCGCCCACGATGAATGATCTTAGCCGCACCGACCTGCTCCAAGTGAGTGCTGGTGGCTCTCACACGTGTGTGATCAACCGCGCTGGCCAGGTCACTTGTTGGGGCGCACTTTCTGTCCCGGAAGACCTCGGCACCGTGTATCAGGTCAGCGCGGGTTATTATCACACATGCGCAGTGACGGCGGAGGGGGTGCTGCATTGCTACGGCAAGGCAACCGTGCCGCCAAGTGACCTCGGTGCCGTCAGTCAGGTCAGCTCCGGTTGGTATTACACCTGTGCCCTAACGGTGGAGGGGGTGCTGCGCTGCTGGGGGCAGAACGGCTGGGGCCAGGCGACGGTGCCAGGTGAGCTCGGTACGGTGCGTCAGGTCAGCACAGGTGAAAGTCACACCTGTGCCCTAACGGTGGAGGGGGCGCTACGCTGCTGGGGGCAGAACGAGGCCGGCCAGGCGACGGTGCCGAACGACCTTGGCACCGTCAGCCAGGTCAGCGCGGGTGGGAATCACACCTGTGCGGT
>NZ_SIJK02000035.1:0-30145 GCF_004762035.2 Candidatus Chloroploca mongolica
CCCAGATCTTCGTGCGCGAACGCCGCCCCGTGATCAGCCTCGCCGTCTTGAGCGACGACCAACCGGGGTGGCACCCGCGCTCCTTTGGCTACGCCGAAGCCGGGTGCGTAATACGGCTCGACTTCCCCACGGTCAAACTCTTGGAGCTTGACCTGGCGATGCTCGAAACAAGCCGCAACCCCATCGCGATGGTCATCCTGATCCACCGCGACGCGCAGGCCACCCGTGGGCAACCCGAGGAGCGGCTGCGGCGCAAATTGGCCCGCTTTCGCGCCTTCTTCCGCAACGGATATAGTGCCGCCGATATGCGCCGGCTCTATCGCGTGCTCGATCAACTGTTGCGCCTCAACCCCAGCATGCACGCGACGGTTCGTGCTACAATGCGCCTGATTGAACAGGAGGAGACCCAGATGGACACCTTTGTGACCAGTATTGAGGAGCTTGCGTTCGCCGAGGGGGTCGAGAAGGGGGTCGAGAAGGGCATCGAGAAGGGCATCGAGCAAGGGCGTCACCAGACGCTCCAGGAAGTCGTGCTGCGCCTCCTCCCGCGGCGGTGCGGCCCATTGCCGGAGCCGGTGCATCATCACGTACTCGCTCTGAGCCCCGAACACCTCCTGGACTTGAGCGAGACCTTGCTCGATTTCACGAGTCTGGATGATCTCCAGGCCTGGTTGGATCATACGTGCCCGTCGGGATAAGGCCGGTGAGCGCAGCAGCGAGTAGCCCGTGGATCGCCACGGCGCACACCTGAAAGGCCGGGGGGCGCAGTAGCGATCAGCCTATCGGGTGCGGGTTGTGTCACCGGGGGGCCGGTGGGCGCAGCAGCGATGGCAGGGGCGTTTGGGCAACGGGCGAGGGGCACGGGCAAGCCGTGCCCCTACACGCGGCAATGCTGCCTCTGGGCACGGCACCATCCCCGCGTACGCGTCCATCCCTGGATGCCCATCCCATCGCCGTGTTACGCATATGTAGGGGCGCAGCAGCCCCTGCGCATCGGTTGATCGCAACGTCATCCCCATTGCTGCTGCGCCCTGCCGTGGGTTTGGCACCATCCCCGCGTACGCATCCATCCCGGCGCCGCGATCCGCCCGTGGGGGCACGGCACCGCCGTGCCCCTACACCCAATCCCCGCGGACACATCGGTGGGCATGGTGCCCTCGGGGTGCGGGCCGTGTCACCGGGGGGCCGGGGGGCGCAGCAGCGATGGCAGGGGCGTTTGGGCAACGGGCGGGGCACGGGCGAGCCGTGCCCCTACGCCGGGCCATTTCGCCCAGGTACCTATCCCTATCGGCTATTCACCCTTTTCCTGGGAGCGAGGGCGGCTCGCCCTCGAAGGCATTCCGAGGGCGGGACGCCCTCGCTCCCAGGGTGATTCTTTACCCCAAATTTGAACACGTACTTGTGTGTTGCTGGTTGTGTCGGCGTGGTATAGTATGGGGCAGAAAGCTGCTGTTTATTCTCGCGATGCATCATATGAACCGCAAAGAAGAGATCTACATTCTGATCGGCTTGCTGCTTGCCTTCGTTGCAGCCGTTGCTGGATGGCTGGCGTTGCCTCAGGTGCAGCAGCAATTCAATGGCTGGTTGGACAATCCGCTGTTCCTTCCCTTCATCGGGATGGGTGGGTTAGCGTTGCTCCTGGCATATGTGCTTTTACGTGATTGGATTGCGTCAGCTGTACGCTCGTTGTCACCCAGGTATCGCCTGGAAAGACGCTATCTCCAGGCGGTTGAGACCTATCTGCGACGGACACCCGCTTTGCTGGTGATTAGTCGGCAGCAGGAGACACATACTGAACTGGATCTGTTGATGGCGTATAGTCAGTTGACCCTCAGCCCTGATCCCGATCAGCCTGATCCACCTGATCTTGCCCAGGTGAGTGACCAACAGCCAACGCGACGCTTTGCAATGGAAGGGATAAAAGAGCGCGCGACGTCCCGACCGCGATCTTTGAAGCAACGAGGCTTTGAGACGCTTGCCTGGTTGGTGGTGCAAGGCAGTGTGCTTGCCCTTGCGATAGCGTCAGTCCGCGGGATTATGGTTGCCCCCACGGGTGAGTGGCAGTTTACCTGGGCGAGTCTGTTGCTTGCCCTGGTGAGCACGCTCGCCTGGCTGGGTGTGGCGATGCTGTTGCATCGCGTGATTTTGCGCCGGGTAGCAACATATCTGGCCCAACGCGGTGCGTGCTCAGCCCCTCCTGCTACGCCGGGCGCCGAGATCTGGCAATATCCATGCCTGTTGATCAGGGGCGATCCAGGAAGTGGCAAGACAACCTTGCTTCGCCATATTGCGGTGGTTTGTGCCCAGGAGATCCTGCGCTCGCCAGGGCGTCAGCGCTTGCGTGATGTATATGGGTGGCCCAGCCGTCCGTTTCCAATCTACATTCCACTCAGGGTGTTGCGTGATGCGGTGGCTTTACAGCGCCCCTTGCTTGAACAGTATGCCGAGACGTTGCGCGATGTGGCGTTGTTAGGCGATGTTGTCCGCGATCTGCCTACCGATTTCTTTCAACGCAAGGCCCAGCGCGGTGGCTGCATTATCCTGCTTGATGCTTTTGATGAGCTACGTGATGCTGATGCACGGCAACGCCTTGGTCAACTGGTTGCAACATTGCCGCCAGGCCCCGATCATCGTCGGAACCGGATTGTGGTTACCTCACGGATTTTTGGCTATGAAGGCCAGTTACGCCATCGCAAATTTATTCATCGGTTGGTTGATCAGTTGACACCACCACAACAACAGCAGTTTATTCGTACACGTTATCGTGCGTTCGCCCAATTGGGGATCAGTGCCTCAGGTGAAGCAACCCTAGCCACCTGGGACCCTGAGGTTCGATCCAGGCGACTTATCGAGCGGCTGACCGAAGATGGTGGGATCCAAAAGCTTGTCCGTAATCCGTTCCTTCTCTCCTTGATCATCTCTATCCACCTCAAGAGTCCCCGTGAATTGCCGCGCCAACGTCATACGCTCTACGAAAAAGCCCTGCAGATGCTCGTTGAGGAATGGGAACGCTTGAAAGATAGCGAGATGGATCTGGAACCGACGACTCAAGATGCTGACCTTGAGTTGCAACAAAAGTTACGCCTGCTCTATCAGTTGGCCTGGGTGATGTATGAGCGTACGCTCACTGCACCCGATGACGGTTCGCATACTGTGATCACCAGTGCTGACGCCGAGGAGGTGCTGGCCCTGGCGTTGCGCGATATTTCACCTGCAACTGCCGGGCGTACGGGGGCGGCGCTTGAATCGTTCTGTCGCTCAGAAGCAAAACGCTGGTTGCGCAACCTGGGTCAACGCGGTGGGGTGCTGCAAGAGTTGGGCAATGTCCACGGTACCAGCGAAGTTCAACTCCAGTTTGCCCACCAGACCTTCCAGGAATATCTGGCCTCACAGGCAGTGCGTGATGGTTCCCCAGAGATGCAGGGCCTGCGTGATACGCGCATCCGTGAACGCTGGAACGATGACCGCTGGCGTGAAGTGTTGCTGCTCTACAGTGCAACCATGCCCGATGCCACCCCCATCGTGCGCCATCTGCTTGCGCAGGGCAAGCAAGAGGCCGATCTTCTTGCTGGTGCCGTTCTGGCGGAACAGACGCAGCGGTTAGACCCAGAAGCTCGTGTCGAGATCTTGAACCGCCTGCATCACCTCTTTATGACGGCATCTGCTGGATCATTGCCAGTCCAGCTCGAGGCTCTGAATACGCTGGCCGAGGCTGGCATAGATGCAAGTGTCGATCTGCTCAAGGACGCCGTCCGTAAAGCGCCACACCAGAATGTGCGGGTACGCGCGATTGAACGCCTGGCACGGATGGAACACAATCATCCGGCACGCGCACCATTGCCTTCTGATCTGCAAGACCTGATGCTGGAACTGCTGCAAACCGAGCACGCCCCAGACCTACGCCTTGCGGCTGGCTTCGCGCTGGCACGTCAAGATCCACGCTATGCAGGCGATGGCTTGCGCCCCAAACTGATCCACATCCCTGCTGGCCCCTTCCTGATGGGCAGCAGCAATGAGGATCGAGAAGCAGAAAGTTTTGAGCAACCGCAGCACCAGATCGAACTCCCCGGCTATTGGATTGCTCAGCACCCGGTGAGCAACGCGCAATGGCAATGCTTCATAGACGCCAGTGGCTATCGCACCCGTCGCTACTGGAGTAGGGCCGGCTGGCGGTGGTTACGCTGTGGCTGGGAACCAGCAGAAGATTATTCCAACCCGCAAGCTATTGCTGTACTTCTTCTCGGGCCATTTTTTGATCCTCTTGTTGGTCTACTGCTGCGTCGGCAACCATTCAGCCAGCCTCACCCGGAAAGCTGGAATGACCCAAACTGGAATGGGGCCAACCAACCCGTAACCGGGATCTCATTCTATGAAGCCGAAGCCTACTGCCGCTGGCTACAGGAAACCACCGGCCACCCATTCCGCCTCCCTACCGAGGCTGAGTGGGAAAAAGCGGCCCGTGGGCCTGATGGCCGCCGTTATCCCTGGGGCAATGCGTGGGCCGACGGTCTCTGCAACAATAGCGAGGCTCGCCTGAACAAACCTTCGCCCGTTGGCAGTTATCCGCAAGGCACAAGCGTCTACGTCGCCCACGACATGGCTGGCAATGTCTGGCAATGGTGTGCAACCCGTTGGAAGAGCACCTATCCTGGGCGCAAACCTGATCTAAATGATCGCCTTCTTGACCTGATTGCGTGGTGGGCAAACGCATTTGTTGTACGCGGCGGGGCTTATTGGAACAATGCCCAAAACGTCCGGGCGTCGTACCGCTTCAGCTACTACCTCCCGCGCTCCCGCGGCAGCTTCAACGGGTTGCGGGTCGCCAGTCATTCTCCTCTGCCCGGTTCTGAATCCTGATTGCTGTTTGCTGTAACATCAGGCGTGTTTGTCTGGCACAATCAGGGGGATGTTGCACCCAGGGATGGGGTGTGGGCAAGGGTTCCTTGCCCACCCGCGCGCAGCGCGCATCCGCGATTTTTTTGCAAGGGGAGGGCGATCGGCCTGTCATCGGCGCGGGTGACGGCACCGGGGGTTCGGGGGCGCAGATCGTGTCATCGGCGCGGGTCGCCTCACCGGGGGGGCCGGGGGCGCAGCAGCCATCACAGGGGCATTCGGACAACGGACGGGCCATGGGCTGCTGCGCCCCTACGCCCGGCAACGCATCCATCCCAGCGTCGTGATCCACCCCCGCGTTACGCACATGTAGGGGCGCAGCAGCCCATGCGCCCTGCGTCAACCACAACGACCTCTATTTGCTGCTGCGCCCCGCCGTGGGTGCGGGATCGACCCCATCGCGATGATCCGCCCGTGCCCGCCCCGCCGTGGGTGCGGGATCGACCCCATCGCGATGATCCGCCCGTGCCCGCCCCGCCGTGGGTGTGGGATCGGCCCCATTGCCGCGATCGGCCTGCCATTAGGCGCGGGTGACGGCACCGGGGGGCGCAGCAGCAGACAGGGGCGTTTGGGCAACGGGCGGGACACGGCACCGCCGTGTCCCTACATCCGGCCATCACACCGCGATCGCGTGTCATCGGGCGCGTGTGGCATCACCGGGGGCGCAGCAGCGATGGCAGGGGCGTTTGGGCAACGGGCGAGGGGCACGGGCAAGCCGTGCCCCTACTTTGCGCCTTTGCGCCTTTGCGTCAATCCCCCTTCGCGTCTGCGCGTGCCCCCGTATCTTTCGCCCACCTCGTGCGGTAGAACAACCAGAATCTGTTTTGCCCGAGGAATGCCCATGGAACTCCCGCCGGCTGATTTTGATGGGGCCTGGAAATATGCGCTCGATCACTATGTTGCCCCGTTGCTCGAACTGCTCTTCCCGGAGGTCTGGCGCACCGTGGATTGGCAGCAACCGGTCATTTTCCGAGATACCGAACTGCACCAGCTTGACCCGGATGTCACCCGCGGCAAGCATCGCATCGACAAACTCGTGCAGGTACAGGCCCTCGATGGCACGCCGCGCACGATCTTCATGCACCTGGAAGTCCAGTCCCAGCGCGATGCTTCGTTCGCCGAGCGCATGTTTTGTTACCACGCCCAAATCTTCGTCCGTGAACGCCATCCGGTCATCAGCCTCGCCGTCTTGAGCGATGACCAACCAGGCTGGCACCCGCGCTCCTTTGGCTATGCCGAGGCCGGGTGCGTGGTGCGGCTCGACTTCCCCACGGTCAAACTGCTCGACCTTGACCTGGCGCTGCTCGAAGCGAGCCGCAATCCCATCGCGATGGTCATCCTGATCCACCGCGACGCGCAGGCGACCCGCGGGCAACCTGCGGAACGGCTGCGGCGCAAATTGGCCCGCTTTCGCGCCTTCTTCCGCAACGGATATAGTGCCGCCGATATGCGCCGGCTCTATCGCGTGCTCGATCAACTGTTGCGCCTCAACCCCAGCATGCACGCGACGGTTCGTGCTACAATGCGCCTGATTGAACAGGAGGAGACCCAGATGGACACGTTTGTGACCAGTATTGAGGAGCTTGCGTTCGCCGAGGGGGTCGAGAAGGGGGTCGAGAAGGGCATCGAGAAGGGCATCGAGAAGGGCATCGAGAAGGGCATCGAGCAAGGACGTCACCAGACGCTCCAGGAAGTCGTGCTGCGCCTCCTTACGCGGCGTTGCGGTTCATTGCCGGAGTCGGTGCAGCATCACGTGCTCGCCCTGAGTCCCGAACAACTCCTGGACTTGAGTGAAACCCTGCTCGATTTCACGAGTCTGGACGATCTCCAGGCCTGGTTGGCCCGCACCGGCCCATCGGCATAAGCCGGCCTCCTGCGGACACAGCAACGTACGGGCACGGCGGCGCCGTGCCCCCACGGCGGCGCCGTGCCCCACGGCCCTGACTAGGGAGGGTCTCAGGGAGGGCAAGCCCTCCCTGAAAAAACCAATCCTTCCCTGCTCGTAAGTGTTCACATGTGGGGTAACAGGCAAAGCCTGGGAGCGAGGGCGTCCCGCCCTCGAAGGCATTTCGAGGGCGAGACGCCCTCGCTCCCAGGAAGTTACCCCTGCTCAACAATGCAGCAAGTGCGGCTTGCAAGCATTTACCCGTCGCTCTGATCGCTGGCGCGTTCCAGGTTCAGCGCTAGCAACCGGGCCAGGATCGCTTCATCGCTCAGATCCACCGGCCAGCCATAGGCTGCCAGTACCGCTTCGTCCAGCGTTCGGTGCGCATTGGCGAGCCACGTCGGACGCTGGTTATAGAGGTTCGTCAGCGTGCGCTGCTTTAATTCCGCTTCGCTCGCCCCCTCGGGGTTGAGCCAGTTGTCGCGGAGTTCGACGAGCCGCCGCGCGGCACGGGCGATGGCTTCGACGTGCGCATCCCCCTCGGGCTCTTGGCCTGGCGGCCACGGCAAGGGGAAGGTTTCGAAGCAGGTGGTGGGCGTGTAGCGAAAGCCGCTTTCTGCTTCGCGGAGCTGTGTACCAGTTCGCCTGGCCCACAATTCATGTACCCTGGAGTGTACCACACCAAAAAAGTAGTCGTCCGAGCGCGCAAAAACAAGTGTGCCCTGGTTGCACAGCACCTCGGGCTGAACCCATACGAAAAGCCGATGCTTGGCTACGCCTGGGGTGGCGATGTAACGTGCTTGACCCGCCAGTGCTGTGCGCATTCCGGGGCGAGCCTCGGCATACTGCCACCATTTCGCAGCATATGCTGCACGTCGATTCTGCGAACGCACTGGATAGACGTGCGTTCGCACATACTCAAAAGGTGCTTCATAGAGCGCCGCTTCATCTTCCGATAGCAGACCAAAATCAATCGTCCACTTGCCGCGATGACGTTGCACCAGATCGATTGCACTGGCGACAGGGCGGATGACATCAGTATTGGGGCGTCTGTTTGGGTTGAGTGGTGCGCTGAGCATGTGAACAGCCGTACCAGCGTCAATATCAAAGGGGGCTTTTGCCGATGGCCCCATGAAGCATATGCCGTGATTTTCACGAAGATGTTTGATTGTGGTAAGGTTTACCGATGAGGTAAGATCGGCGTTGATGGCACTGACCTTCATTCCATCCAGCGAACGCTCGGTCTCTTTGCCATCATCAAAACCAATCATCGAAACTTGGACAGCCGCACCTTCCTGATACCACTTGCGATCACTCCAGGCCATAAAGATGTCGCCGCTATCCTTAATTCGTTCTAATACCTTTCGATTAACTCCACCGCGAATTCCCTGCGTCGCAAGCAAACCTGCCCGTTGAAACTTGTCCTGCTCAATCAATGCCCGCGCTCGCTCAAACCAGTAACAGACTAAATCGGCAAAAGCTGGCACTCGTCCCTCGTAGAGCTTGAAGATAGCCTCAATCTGCACATCTCCGAGTTCTTTGCGAACCTTATTGCCCCCCAAAAAAGGCGGATTGCCGACAATTACGTCGGCAGCGGGCCATGCGGGTTCAACGGGTTGGCCGGTCTCGTCATAGGCAAGAATGGCATCCATGCGTTGGATCGTATCCAGCGGTTTCAGGATCGGCTCGGCGGGTTGCCCAAAGCCGTTGTCGCGCAGCCACTGGATATAGCCGATCCAGACGGTGACCTGAGCGAGTTCGTGGGCATATTCGTTGATTTCGATGCCATAGAGTTGCTCTGGCGAGACACGCGGGAAAAAGCCGCCAGCGGCAAGATCCTGGGCGAGGCTGATGACCTCTTTTTCCAGGTCGAGCATCTGTTTGAGCGCGACGAAGAGAAAGTTGCCTGAGCCACAGGCCGGGTCAAGCACCCGCGTGGCCGCGATCTCGTCAGCGAAGCCTTGCAGCAAGCCCTGCAATTCATTCTGCAAACGTTTGGCCTGATTGCCCCTGGCGGCATCGCGCTGCACGGCCAGATCGCGGGCCTGCTGCGCCACCGCTGCCCAGCGACGGCGCAGCGGCGCCATCAGCACCGGCTCGATGATCAGCAGGATGTCATCACAACTGGTATAGTGCGCCCCTAACTGACTACGCTTGGCAGGGTCAAGCGAACGCTCAAAGAGCGTGCCGAGGATCGAAGGCTCAATGCTCGACCAGTCGAGCTCGCTCACGCGCTGGAGGATCGCCATACTCTCGCTATCGAGCGGAAGCACCTCGGCATTATCAAAGAGGCGACCATCGAAATGCGGGATATCCTCCATCGCAAAAAAGCCCCCGCAGTTCATCGCCGCGAAGAGTTGCCCCAATTGCTCGGTAAAGAGCGGCGCACGGCTGCGCGTCGCCTTGATCAGCTTGGCAAAGACCTGATTCGGCAAAAGACCGCTATCTTCAGCAAACAGGCAGAAGAGCAGCCGGATCAAGAAATGGGCCGTACGCTGAGGATCGTGTCCATAGCGGCGTTGCAACGTCGCCAATTGCGCAAACTCACGAGCCGCCTGCTGGGTCACCAATTCAGTTGTTTGCGTAGCGCGAAATGCATCCGGATGCCAGAAGAGATCGCGCAGCCGCTGCAACCCATCAGGCGTCAGCAGATCATCCAGCGTCAGCACCGTCATCTGCTTCACCGTATTGGTGAAATTCGTATGGATCTGGATCGTCGCCATATCAGAGACAACAAGCAACGGCGGATTCTGCAAACTCTCGCGGTACTGCAACAATTGCTGATACGCACGATCCAGATTGGCATGCTTGCCCTTATACTCCCAGGCAAAGAAGCCCCGCTTCCAGACATCAGCCCAGCCCTGACCGCCCTGCTGCTTGCCAGCACCAGCCTCAAAGGCATAGCGCGTCCCTACCGGATCATCCTCCAAAGGCGTGGGATGGCCGACCAGATGACAGAGGTCAATGAAATGCTCCTGGTAACCACTACGCTCCTTAACCGTTACCGAACGCCACTTGGCGACAAAAGCATGAGGCGAGAGTTGTGCCATAAGGAAAACCGAGGGTTGAAAATAAGCGTAATCCTGATCAAAGAGTATACCCAGAATCAGAGCAATTGCAAGGCATACGAGAGCGCAATGTAGGGGCACGGCGGCGCCGTGCCCTGCCCCGCCGCCGTGCCCCCGGACATGATCCCCACCCCGCGTACGCATCCGTCCCATCGCCGTGATCCACGCCCGCGTTACGCACCCGTAGGGGCGCAGCAGCCCATGCGCCCCTCGTCAACCACGACGACCTCTGTTCGCTGCTGCGCCCTGCCGTGGGTGCGGGATCGGCCCCATCGCGATGATTCACCCGTGCCCGCCCTGCCGTGGGTGCGGGATCGGCCCCATCGCGATGATCCGCCCGTGCCCGCCCTGCCGTGGGTGCGGGATCGGCCCCATCGCCGCGATCGGCCTGCCATTACGCGCGGGTAACATCACCGGGGGGGCCAGGGGCGCAGCAGACAGGGGCGTTCGGGCAACGGGCGGGACACGGCACCGCCGTGTCCCTACATGCACGATCAAAACCTTTGCGCCTTTGCGCCTTTGCGTCAATCCCCCTTCGCGTCTTCGCGTCTGCGCGTGCCCCCGTATCTTTCGCCCCCCCTCGTGCGGTACACCAACCAGAATCTGTTTTGCCCGAGGAACGCCCATGGAACTTCCGCCGGCTGATTTTGATGGCGCGTGGAAATATGCGCTCGACCACTACGTCGCCCCGTTGCTCGAACTGCTCTTCCCGGAGGTCTGGCGCACCGTGGATTGGCAGCAACCGGTCATCTTCCGGGATACCGAACTGCACCAGCTTGACCCGGATGTCACTCGCGGCAAGCACCGTATCGACAAGCTCGTGCAGGTGCAGGCCCTCGATGGCAGCCCACGCACGATCTTCATCCACCTCGAAGTCCAGGCCCAGCGCGATGCCACCTTCGCCGAGCGCATGTTCTGTTACCACGCCCAGATCTTCGTGCGCGAACGCCGCCCCGTGATCAGCCTCGCCGTCTTGAGCGATGACCAACCGGGGTGGCACCCGCGCTCGTTTGGCTATGCCGAGGCCGGGTGCGTGGTGCGGCTCGACTTTCCCACGGTCAAACTGCTCGACCTCGACCTAGCGATGCTCGAAGCCAGCCGCAATCCGATCGCGATGGTCATTTTGATCCACCGCGACCCGCAGGCAACCCGTGGGCAACCTGCGGAACGGCTGCGGCGCAAGTTGGCCCGCTTTCGTGCCTTCTTCGACAAGGGATATAGTGCCGCCGACATGCGCCGGCTCTATCGCGTGCTCGATCAACTGTTGCGCCTCAACCCCGGCATGCACGCGACGGTTCGTGCTACAATGCGCCTGATTGAACAGGAGGAGACCCAGATGGACACGTTTGTGACCAGTATTGAGGAGCTTGCGTTCGCCGAGGGGGTCGAGAAGGGAGTCGAGAAGGGCATCGAGCAAGGACGTCACCAGACGCTCCAGGAAGTCGTGCTGCGCCTCCTCCCGCGACGTTGCGGCCCATTGCCGAAGTCGGTGCATCATCACGTGCTCGCCCTGAGCCCCGAACACCTTCTGGATTTGAGCGAGACGTTACTCGATTTCACGAGTCTGGATGATCTCCAGGCCTGGTTGACTCGCACGTGTCCGTCAGGATAAGGCCTGCGGGCGTAGCAGTGGGTAGCCCGTGGATCGCCATGGCGCACACCTGAAAGGCCGGGGGGCGCAGCAGCGATCAGCCTATCGGGTGCGGGTGGCGTCACCGGGGGGCCGGTGGGCGCAGCAGCGATGACAGGGGCGTTTTGTGCAACGGGCGGGCCATGGGCGAGCCGTGCCCCTACGCCGGGCCATTTCGCCCAGGTACCTATCCCTATCGGCTATTCACCCTTTTCCTGGGAGCGAGGGCGTCCCGCCCTCGAAGGCATTCCGAGGGCGAGACGCCCTCGCTCCCAGGGTGGTTCTTTAGCCCACATGTGAACACGTACTTGTGTGTTGCTGGTTGTGTCGGCGTGGTATAGTATGCGGCAGAAAGCTGCTGTTTATTCTCACGATACATCATATGACACGCAAAGAAGAGATCTACATTCTGCTCGGCTTGCTTGTTGCCATCGTTGGTGCCATTGGTACATGGATGGCAGTGCCTCAGGTGCAGCCCTGGTTGAATGAGCAACTTGCTAATCCACTCTTTCTGCCTTTTGTGATCGCCGTCGGGCTGCTTTTGCTGATGCTTGCCGTTGTGCTCTTTCTCGTGCGCAACTGGTTGGTGGCAAAAGTGCGCTTGCTCTTCCCTCGGCGGCGGGTAGAGGCAGATTATCTGAAGACACTTCAGCAAGTCTATGGCAAGACGCCTGATTTGTTGGCAGCCGGTCAGCGGAGCGATATGAAGCTCATTGAGGCGTTTAGTCCGTTGACCCTGAGTCCCTATCGTCCCAATGGATTAGAGCAGACAGGAGGCAGTTCAGTTGCGTATGAAGAGCTTGCGGTAGATGCGGAAGAAGCAGCTCTGCGCGAGGTGCGTTTGCGCGATGGGCGTCGTGTACGGGGGCCTCGGTCGGGTGAGGCTCCAGGTAGGGTGCGCCAGGTGCTCGAGCGCGTTGTCTATTGGGGCCTCTGGGCGCTTGCCCAGGGGCTGTTGCTGGCTGTTTTGCTTGCCCTGTCCGCCTGGTTGCTGCGCGAGCCTGCGGGCGGTTGGCGGCTCGATTGGTGGCGAATCACGGGGGCGATCTTTGGCGCGGCGGGCTGGTTCGTGGCCGCCCGCTGGCTTCACAATTGGCTTGTGGGTAAAGACGATGTGCTGGAAGATTTGCTGACCTGGTGGCGACGGCGTAGTATGTGCATTGCCGATCCTGGTACGCCCGGTGCCGAGATCTGGGCGCATCCGCGGCTGCTGCTGCTGGGCGATCCCGGCAGTGGCAAGACAACCTTGATGCGCCATCTTGCGGTCATTTGTGCCCTGGAACGCCTGGGAACTAGGTCACAGACCCTGCGGGTTCGTACCCTCTACGGTTGGCCAGCGTGCCCATTTCCACTCTATATTCCAATGCGTGATCTGGATCTGAAAACCAGTGACAAGGATCTGTTGCAGGTCTATGCGCAGAAGCTTGCCGACTTATTCGCGAAACCGTTACCAGGGTGCGATGGCCCCTTCTTTGCCGAACGGCTCAAACAGGGTGGGTGCCTCATCTTGGTTGATGCCTTCGATGAGGTGCGGGCGGCTGGCGGATCACATCATGATGATGGGCAACGAGATATTGATATGCGCACCTGGCTCAGCCAGTTGATTGCGGCGTTACCCGCTGGCCCGCGCCAACGGCCTAATCGAGTGGTGGTGACGTCACGCTTTGTCGGCTATGAAGGCCAATTGGATGGCGAGGGCTTTGTTCAACGCCAGCTCGATGAGCTTGATGATGATCAGACGACCCGCTTTATCCATGCACGCTATGCGGCTATTGCTGCCAGTGCAAGCCGCAAGCTCGGCGGCAGTGGCGATGACCTCGATAACCTCGATTGGCAACCTGAAAGCGAAGCCCAGGATCTCATTCGGCGCTTGCCCGGCAATCCTGGTTTGCGCCGCCTGAGTCGCAATCCGCTCCTGCTTTCGTTGACCGTTGCGCTCCATTATGACTATCAGGGCCAACGCCTGAAGTTGCCCGAAGAGCGTCATACGCTCTACGAAGCGGCGATTGGCTTGATGGCAGGTGCCTGGGAGCAGCGCAAACGTCGGGTGCATGAGACCCCGGATGGCCTGGCGGAGCTGAGTCTCCAGGATCGGCTCTATCTGCTGCGTGAGTTGGCGTGGATGATGTTTGAACAAGGTGCCACAGGCAGTGATGCGCGGGCACATCTGATGGTGCGCAGCAGTGAGGTCAACGCCAAGCTTGCGCTGCTGCTGCCAAATCTGGGAGGGTTTGAACCGAACCGGAAAGAAGAAGAACGGCAGGCTGCTGCGGTGCGTTCCGCTGATACGTGGCGAAGATACCTTAGTCAACGGGGAGGGGTGCTGCTCGAAAAAGGTTTCGTGAAAGGGAGTCGTACTGATGTCTGGATGGAGTTTGCCCACCTGACGTTTCAGGAATATCTGGCGGCCCGCGCTGCTGCTACCGAAGCGACCGAAGCACGCCAGCCGATCATTCTCAACCGTTGGGATCGTCCAGCCTGGCGCGAGGTGTTGCTGCTCTATGCGGCGAGCCATGATCCCAATCCGGTGCTTCGCCAGGTGCTCGCCGCGCCGGGTCACGACCGTACCCTGCTTGCCGGTGCCGTGCTCCTGGAACGCCCGAACAAAAGCAGCCTGGAGGAGCTACGCGAAGCCACGCGATCACGCTTGCAAGCCCTCGCTTTTTCCGAACCAGATGCAAGTGAAGCCGAAGCGACTGCTGCATTAGCCCACCTTGAAGAACTGCAGATGATCCCTGCGCAGGCGGAACTACGCCACCTCGTGCGTACCGCCATCCACGGCCCGGTACGCGCCCGGAGCATCGAACTCATGCTCGAACGCAAGCTCATCAGACCACCTGCGCAGCCTCGGTCTTCGCGGGAGGCAGAACGCATGCCTGCGGTAACCGACGCCGCCCTGCGAGCACTGCTCGGCGCGATTGCCACAGACGATCTAGACTATCGGCCACGCCTCGCGGCTGGCTACGCGCTTGCTGGTGGCGATCCGCGTTTCAGTGGTAAACACTGGCGCCCGCAGATGACCCACATCCCCGCTGGCCCCTTCCTGATGGGCAGTAGCGATGCGGATACGATGGCTTACAGTGATGAGAAGCCCCAACACCACCTGGATCTGCCTGACTACTGGATCGGCACCTATCCAGTCACCGTCGCGCAGTGGCGTGTTTTTGCCAACGACGATGGCTACACCAACCGGGCCTACTGGACGACCGCAGGCTGGCAGTGGTTGCATGGCAGCACGACCATGCCTGGGCGACTTGCTCGCGTGCTGCCATGGCGCAACAACCGTCGCACAAGCACAACCAACCTATGGAAAGGGCCGGCAACCGGTGATGACAATTTGCCTGTCGTCGAAGTCAACTGGTTCGAAGCCGTGGCCTACTGCCGCTGGTTGACCGCCAAAACGGGCATCGCGTTCCGCCTGCCCACCGAGGCCGAATGGGAAAAGGCCGCCCGCGGCCCCGACGGACGCATCTGGCCCTGGGGCAGCACCTGGGAAGCCGGGCGCTGCAATAGCAAAGAG
This sequence comes from Candidatus Chloroploca mongolica, assembly GCF_004762035.2. Lineage (GTDB taxonomy): Bacteria > Chloroflexota > Chloroflexia > Chloroflexales > Chloroflexaceae > Chloroploca > Chloroploca mongolica. The sequence goes on from NZ_SIJK02000035.1 coordinate 14,997, forward strand.
CTAGAGCTTGGCCGACGATCACCAGTTGGCAGCTTCCCTGCTGGCACAAGCGTCTACAAGGTTCACGACATGGCTGGCAACGTTTGGGAATGGTGCGCAACCATCTATGGTCGCGGCTATCCATATGCGGTCGAAGACGAGTGGCACGACGCTTACCTGGAGCAAGATGAACCACGTAGATTACGCGGCGGTGCCTTTTGGACCGAGGCCCAAAACGTCCGGGCTTCGGACCGCATCGACGGCAACCCGCGCCTCCGCAACGTCAACTTCGGGTTGCGGGTCGCCAGTCATTCTCCTCTGTCCGGTTCTGAATCCTGATTGCTGTTTGCTGTAACATCAAGCGTGCTTGTCTGGTACAATCAGGGGCATGTTGCACCCAAGGGATGGGGTGTGGGGAAGGGTTCCTTCCCCACCCGCGCGCAGCGCACATCCGCGATTTTTTTGAAAGGGCAGGGCGATCGGCCTGTCATTGGCGCGGGTGACGGCACCGGGGGGCCGGGGGCGCAGATCGTGTCATCGGCGCGGGTCGCCTCACCGGGGGGGCCGGGGGCGCAGCAGCCATCACAGGGGCATTCGGACAACGGACGGGCCATGGGCTGCTGCGCCCCTACGCCCGGCAACGCATCCATCCCAGCGTCGTGATCCACCCCCGCGTTACGCACATGTAGGGGCGCAGCAGCCCATGCGCCCCCCGTCAACCACAACGACCTCTGTTCGCTGCTGCGCCCTACCGTGGGTGCGGGATCGGCCCCATCGCCGCGATCGGCCTGCCATCAGGCGCGGGTGACGGCACCGGGGGGCCGGGGGCGCAGCAGCGATGGCAGGGGCGTTCCTTCAATGGGCGGGCCATGGGCTGCTGCGCCCCTACATGCGACCATCGCACCGCGATCGCGTGTCATCGGGCACGGGTGGCATCACCGGGGGGCGCAGCTGAAAGCTGATATTGCCCAGTTTTTTCCGTCGATTGACCACGCAATCCTCTATAGCTTGCTCGAACGCCATCTTGCCTGCAAGCCCACCCTCGCGCTGTGTCAGCGCCTTATGGCAAGTGGCGATGGCATCCTCGCCAATGAGTATACGCTCCGGCTCTTTCCAGGTGATGATCTGCTGGCGGCCCTACGTCCACGCGGCTTGCCCATCGGCAACCTGACCAGTCAGTTCTGGGCCAATGTTTACCTCAATCCGATCGATACGCTGTTGCAACGCGAATTGCGGCTGCCGCATGTCCGCTACTGTGACGACCTGCTCGTCTTTGCCGATGACAAGCCCACCTTGCACCAGGCCCATGCCCTCCTTCACGAGCGCAGCGCCCGGTTGCGGCTGACCCTCCACCCGGTCAAGACGCGTCTCTATGCCGCCGACGAAGGGGTCGAGTTTGTTGGCTATCGGTTGTTCCGTGATCATCGGCGCTTGCGCCGCAGCGGTGTGCAACGCTTTGTGCGCCGCTTGCGCCGACAACAGCGTGGGTATCGGGCGGGACATCTCGCGGCTGCTTCCATCCAGGCATCGTTACGAAGCTGGATTGCCCACGCTAAACACGCTGACACGTATCGCCTCCGTTCGCGCTTGTTACGCACGCATCCGTTTGGCAAGGAGCAGCGTCGATGACAAGCCATTCCAGTCAGTCGCCGATCTTTAGCCAGACCTATGACCTCTTGCGCTGGCTGCTTCCTTTGGCCGCCGCAATGCCACGCGAGCACCGCACAGGCCTGGGCCGACGCCTGCCAGAAGCTGCCTTTCTCTTGCAACGGCAGCTCATTGCGGCAGCCAAGCAGAGCCACAACCCGACGCCATGGTTACGGGAAGCGGATATCACCCTGGCCGAGTTGCGGCTCTTGCTGCGGCTCGCCCGTGATTTGCACATGCTCTCATTCAAACAGTATGAAGAAGGTGCGCGACGCAGCAGCGAACTTGGCCGCCTCTTAGGCGGCTGGCTCCGTCGTGGTGAAGAGCTGTCTCCGACCTCCGGGTCTTGAGATAGGGGGGCTGACCGACCCACCACCAGGTGGCGCGGCAGGAGGGTCTTCTGCCGTGGAACGTCCGGGCTTCGTACCGCAACAACAACAACCCGCGCAACCGCAACAACAACAACGGGTTGCGGGTCGCCAATCATTCTGCCAGTTGTCGGGGCCTAGCAGATTCCGGTGCTTACGGGTGGCGGTATGGCCTCGGCAGGAGAATGACAGGTCAGTCCCTGGCTGTATGGCACCGCGATACAGCCAAAGATAAACCGCCCTTCGCCCTGCAAGTAGACCTCAATCGGTCGAACGTCGGGATGGGGCATGTGAGTGAGGGGCAGGGTTATGCAACATAGCCCTGCCCCTCGCTGAGTCACCCCAGCTCTGCATATGTGCGGGGGCACGGCGTCACCATGCCGCCGTATCGTTCGCCCCCCTCGTGCGGTAGAACAACCAGAATCTGTTTTGCCCGAGGAACGCCCAGATCTTCGTGCGCGAACGCCGCCCCGTGATTAGCCTCGCCGTCTTGAGCGATGACCAACCCGGGTGGCACCCGCGCTCGTTTGGCTATGCCGAGGCCGGGTGCGTGGTGCGGCTCGACTTTCCCACGGTCAAACTGCTTGAGCTTGATCTGGCGATGCTCGAAGCCAGCCGCAATCCTATCGCGATGGTCATCCTGATCCACCGCGACGCGCAGGCGACCCGTGGGCAACCTGCGGAACGGCTGCGGCGCAAATTGGCCCGCTTTCGGGCCTTCTTCCGCAACGGCTACACAGCCGCCGACATGCGCCGGCTCTATCGCGTGCTTGATCAACTGTTGCGCCTTAACCCCAGCATGCACACGACGGTTCGTGCTACAATGCGCCTGATTGAACAGGAGGAGACCCAGATGGACACGTTTGTGACCAGTATTGAGGAGCTTGCGTTCGCCGAGGGGGTCGAGAAGGGGGTCGAGCAAGGACGTCACCAGACGCTCCAGGAAGTCGTGCTGCGCCTCCTCTCGCGACGGTGCGGCCCATTGCCGGAGCCGGTGCATCATCACGTACTCGCTCTGAGCCCCGAACACCTCCTGGACTTGAGCGAGACCTTGCTCGATTTCACGAGTCTGGATGATCTCCAGGCCTGGTTGACTCGCACCTGACCATCGGCATAAGGCCAGTGGGCGCAGCGGCGGGTAGCCCGTGGATCACCACGGCGCACACCTGAAAGGCCAGTGGGCGCAACAGCGATGGCAGGGGCGTTCCTTCAACGGGCGGGCCATGGGCTGCTGCGCCCCTACACGCGGCAATGCTGCCCCTGGGCATGGCACCTGCCCCGCGTACGCCTCCATCCCTGGATGCCCATCCCATCGCCGTGAGCTATCCCCGTGTTACGCATATGTAGGGGCGCAGCATCCCCTGCGCCACCCGTCAAGTGCATCGCCCCCCGTTCGCTGCTGCGCCCTGCCGTGGGTTTGGCACCATCCCCGCGTACGCATCCATCCCGGCGCCGCGATCCGCCCGTGGGGGCACGGCACCGCCGTGCCCCTACACCCAATCCCCGCGTACACATCGGTGGGCATGGTGCCCTCGGGATGCGGGCCGTGTCACCGGGGGGCCGGTGGGCGCAGCAGCGATGGCAGGGGCGTTTGTGCAACGGGCGGGGCACGGGCGAGCCGTGCCCCTACTTTGCGCCTTCGCGCCTTTGCGTCAATCCCCCTTCGCGTCTGCGCATGCGCCCTCATGGGCATGGTGCTATCGGGGTGCGGGTGGCGTCACCGGGGGGGCCGGGCTCTTGGGGGTAGGTTTTTCATATGACGTGCGGGTCATGACCAGTGCTGCTCCGATTATGAGAACAAACACCGATCGTGGAGCGGTGCCAGCCGCAGGCGACGCGGCCACCGACCGCGGCGATCGGCCGGATCGGCACGCCCTGTTGGGAAGCACGCCGACCGGACGCCCCCGCTGCCTCCGGCTCGTTCGTCTGGGGTGGACCGTCCTCCTGGTGCGGGCATGGAACCACCCCAAGGCCTCCGCCCTGTCACCCCGCTGCGCTCGCCCTGTCACCCCGCTGCGCTCGCCCTGTCACTCCGCTGCGCCCGCCCTGTCACCCCGAGCGGAGCGAGGGGTCTTCCATGCGCTGCAGTGAAGATTCCTCACTCCGTTCGGAATGACATGGCTGGCGTTGGCACCCCTTGGTGCGGGCCCTGAACCAGCAACCCATCCCCATGCCACGACGCTTGTGCCCCGAACCTTGGCCAACGACACCGCCACCTTCGTGCGAAAAAAACGAACGTCATGTCGCTCCCTCGGCGCTTGGATAAAAAACCTACCCCCAAAAGGCCGGGGGGCGCAGCAGCAATGGCATGGGCGTTTTGTGCAACGGGCGGGCCATGGGCTGCTGCGCCCCTACACGCGGCAATGCTGCCTCTGGGCAGGGCAGCATCCCCGCGTACGCGTCCATCCCTGGATGCCCATCCCATCGCCGTGTTACGCACATGTAGGGGCGCAGCAGCCCCTGCGCCCCTGTCAATCACGACGACCTCTGTTCGCTGCTGCGCCCTGCCGTGGGTTTGGCACGTTCGCCGCTATCGACATGATCGCCGCAACGCTGCCCCCGTGGATATGGCACGTTATTGGTCTTATGGCAACGCGATGAGTCTGTCTCTCAGGCCGCTGTTGCGTTCCTGGGTACGTTCGTCGGTGACGGCAGTGATGATGGCACGCTGGTCGCCGACGATGATGGCAAGTTGACGCGCCCTGGTCACGCCAGTGTAGAGTAGGTTGCGTTGGAGCATGCTGCGGTGCTGCATCAGGAACGGCAGCACAACCACCGGATATTCGCCACCTTGGCTCTTGTGGACGCTGAGCGCATACGCGAGCGCTAGTTCATCGAGCAGGCTGCCGTCGTAGGCGACGACACGGCCATCTTCAAACTGCACGCGGATCAGTTGTTCAGCCTGGTCGAAGGCAACAATTGTGCCAATGTCGCCATTGTAGACATCGAGTTCGTAGTTGTTGCGCTGCTGAATCACTCGGTCACCGAGCCGAAAGATTGTGGCCCCAAAGCTTTTTTCAGGGCGGTCGGGCGCGGGTGGGTTGAGGGCCGCCTGGAGCCGCCGGTTGAGTTCGGTGACACCAGCAGCACCTTTGTGGGTTGGTGCGAGTACCTGGATATCGCGGCGCGGATCGAGGCCAAAGCGGGCCGGGATGCGCTCGGTCACCAGTTCCACCACCCGTGTGGCACAGGCTTCAGGGGAAGGTACGGCGAAGAAGAAGAAATCGTCAAGCCCCTTGAGTTGCGGGATTTCGCCGTGATTGATGCGCTGGGCATTGAAGGCGATCCCGCTGCCTGCGGCTTGACGAAAGATTGTATCGAGATGGACGCTCGCAACCGCCTGGCTTGCGAGCAGATCGCGTAACACCCGCCCCGGTCCGACGCTCGGGAGTTGATCCGCATCGCCAACAAGCAACAGGTGGGCATGGGCAGGGAGCGCCTTGAGCAGGTGGTTGGTCAGCAAAATATCGAGCATGCTCACCTCATCAACCACGAGCAGGTCACACTCGAGCGGCCAATCGGCGCAACGGCGGAAGGGACCGCCCCCACCGGGCGCATACTCAAGCAGCCGATGGATCGTCTTTGCCTCGGCACCTGTCGTCTCGCTGAGGCGGCGGGCGGCACGGCCAGTTGGTGAAGCAAGCAGCACGCGATAGCCACGGGCCTGTGCGAGACGGACAACCGTACGCAGCGTCGTCGTCTTGCCCGTACCCGGCCCGCCCGTCAGAATGCTCACCTTGGTGGTCAGGGCCATCTGCACTGCCTCTTGCTGCCGCGGGGTCAGCACGACATCATGGCGTTCGGCGAGATGAGCAAAGACGTTATCCCAACGCGCCTGGCGATAGAAAGCGGCCATCCGTGAAGGGGCGCGTTGCTGGCGCAAGAGTGCGGCGGCCACCCCGGTCTCGGCCATCGCGAGCGGCTTGAGATAGACGGGCGTTGTCGGCTCGGCGGGGTCAACCACCTCGAGATCGCGGGCGAGCGCCGGGGTTGTCAGCACCTCGTGAACCAATATTTGCTCGGCACCGAGCATCGCCGTCGCCCGCCGGATCAGATCGTCGGCGGCGAGAAACGTGTGTCCATCGTCAGTCGCCGTACTCAGCGTATGGCGAAGCCCTGCGGCGATACGGCGGGGATCATCGTGGGCAACGCCGAGCGAGGCCGCAATCGTATCGGCGGTCAAAAACCCGATCCCATAGACCTCATCGGCGAGGCGATAGGGCTCATTGCGTACCACCTGAATTGCCTCATCACCGTACTGCTTATAGATACGGACAGCCATTCCCGTAGGCAAGCCGATCTCTTGCAGAAAGAGCATCACCTCTTTAATGCGTTGCTGCTCACGCCAGGCCATTTTGATCAACTCAGCCTTCTTGCGCCCAAGGCCGGGCACCTCGGCGAGGCGTTCCGGCTCACGGTCAAGCACCTCGAGCGTATAGCGCCCAAACGTCTCGGTGATGCGGCGTGCCGTTGCGGGGCCGATGCCCTTGATGAGACCACTGCCCAGATAGCGCCTGATCCCATCAATCGTTGCTGGCATCAGCGTCCGACAGGTAACCACGGCAAACTGGCGGCCATGGTCACGATGAGCCTGCCACTCACCCTCAAGCAGCAACGTCTCGCCGGGACGCACCCCGGCGAGTTTGCCAACAATCGTCACCAGATACGAACGCCCCGTGGGCGTCAGACGAGCGACGGTATACCCGTCTTCTTCACTCTGATACGTAATGCGCTCAAGTGTGCCTTCGAGGGTTTGCATAACCTAAGTATATAGCACCTTCAAGGTAAGAGTTGGGGCTATTTTGGTTCGTGTTGGCGGCAAAGCCGCCAACACGAACCAAAAGAATCTCTTCGTGGGGCAAGCCCCACGAAGCATGGTAAAATTGGGCACGTAGTGTTCCAAGCAGGAGTAGACAAGATGAGTGTCAAAACCGAATATCGGTTAGCCCGCCGTCTGGCCCAACTTGAGCCTTCCGCAACGGCCGCGATGAATGCGCGGGTACAACAGTTGCGCGCCGAGGGGATCAAGGTGATTTCGTTCAGTGTCGGTGAGCCTGATTTCAATACGCCTGAGCCGATCAAGGTTGCGGCGATTGAGGCGATCAATAAGAATCGCACCCACTATACGCCTGCGGGCGGCACGCTTGAGGTGCGCAAGGTCATTGCCGCACGGGTGTCGGCTGATCAAGAAATTCCTTATGCGCTTGGCCAGATTACGACGACCGCCGGGGCAAAAGAGGGTCTCTATCTCGCTTTTCAGGCGCTGTGTGACGAGGGTGATGAGGCGATCATTCCGGCCCCGTACTGGGTCAGTTATGTGGAGCAGGCCCGCCTGGCAGGGGCTACGCCAATTACACCGCAGACGACCGAGGCAACGGGCTTCAAAGTAACCCCCGAGCAATTGCGGGCGGCTCTCTCGCCACGCACACGGGTGGTGATGCTCAATTCGCCCTCGAATCCGACCGGCGCTGTCTATAGTGCTGATGAACTGGCTGCGCTAGCCGATGTCTTGCGTGAAAGCGACGCGATCATTATTGCTGACGAGATCTATGATGCGATCAGCTATGTGCCCTATGCCCGCTGGCTGCGGGTGGCACCCGATATGGCCGACCGCACCTTGATTGTCAATGGGGCCGCCAAGGCCTATGCGATGACGGGGTGGCGTTTTGGGTATGTCGCCGGTCCGCAACCGATCATCACGGCGATCAAGGATATTCAGAGTCACACAAGCACGCATACGGCCTCGATCACCCAGGATGCCGCGGTCAAAGCCTATACGCCCAGCGCCGAGCTTGACGAGGCGGTGCAGACGATGGTTGCCGCCTTCCACAAACGCCGTGACCTGGTTCTCGGCTTGCTCGCCGAGATCCCCGGCGTCAGTTGCAACGTCCCTGATGGGGCCTTCTATGTCTTCCCCAATGTGACCGGGTTGCTCAACAAACCCCTGAAAAACGGGGTTGTCTGTGCAACGAGTGACGACCTGAACAACTATCTGCTTGATCAGGCCTATATTGCCTGTGTGAGCGGCGAGTCATTTGGTGCCCCTGGCTATATCCGCCTTTCGTATGCGACGTCCGAAGACGAAATCGTCGAAGGGATGCGTCGTTTCCGTGAGTCGGTGAGTTAGGCATATTTCAAATGAGCTTGACCGTTTGCGGTGATTGGAGTGCCGGCTTTAGCCGGCTAAACTTGACCGTTTGCGGTGATTGGAGTGTCGGCTAAAGCCGGCACTCCGAAGCAAACGGTCGGCTTTTCAGACAGCCTCTTAGTACTACAGTTGTAGGTTGTGCTTAGCTATCCTCAGATGGGCCACAAAAGAACACAAAACGCACAAAAGACCGCCGCAATCCGTCCACTGTGCATACCTTTTGCGCTCTTTGTGTTCTTTTGTGGCAAACATATGTACGGAACATTGTGATGTACAACTGTAGTATTAGGGAGCGACCGTGGTTTGAGGCACACCAACCCAGCGAAGCTGACCTTGTTCGCCTCAAGCCGCGTGAGTGAGACGTGAAAGCACGAACCCAATGACCAGAGACGCTATCACTGATCTTGCCGCTCTGGTACCAGGGCTTGCCGGACGGCGCATCCTCGTGCTTGGTGACCTCACCCTCGACGAATATCTCTATGGCAAGGCCACACGGCTCTCGCGGGAGGCACCGATTCCGGTGCTCGAGTTGCGCCGGCGCGAGGTTATCCTCGGTGGGGCCGCGAATCCGGCGCGCAACATTGTTGCCCTGGGCAGCCATGCAATGCTCGTTGGCATCATTGGGGCCGATCCCGAGGGTGCGCAGTTGCACGAACTGGTCGAGGCACACGCGATTGACGGAACGGGTTTGCTGACGAGTGCGACACGGCCAACAACCCGCAAGACCCGCATTCTCGCCGATGAAGCACCACGCCTGCCGCAACAGGTTGCCCGTCTTGATCGGCTTGATCGCATGCCCTTGCACGCCGAAGAAGAAGCGCAAATCCTGGCCCTGCTCGAACAAGCGATCCCGCACCATGATGCAGTGATCTGCTCGGACTACCAACTCGGTCTGTTGACTCCAAAGATCGTTGGGCGTGTGCGCAGCCTCTGTGCGGCGCACGGCACCACGTTTTGTGTTGATGCGCAGGGCAACTCGCACTACTACGAAGGGGCCGATCTCTTTCGCTGCAACAACCGCGAAGCTGAAGCGGCCCTTGGCTATTCCCTGGGCACCGAAAGCGACTTTGCGCGTGGGCTCCACCAGCTTCGCATCAGCCTAGGGGCCAAGCTCGTCATTGTCACGCGTGGACCCGACGGCCTCGCGCTGGAAGGGGCAGGGCTGGCGTACCACCACATCCCCGCCGCACGGGTCAGCGAAGTCTACGACACAACCGGTGCGGGCGACACGTTTATTGCTGTAGCGACGCTCGCCTTGAGCGCAGGCTATCCTGCTCTGGCGATGGCCCAGCTTGCGAATACCGCCGCAGCGCTCGTCGTGCGCCGGTATGGCAATGCCGTGGTCACGCCTGACGAGCTACGCAATGCGCTTGGCAGCGCCGCATGATCCTGATGTTCACGGAAGAGGCCAGCTTTGCTGGCCTCTTCCGTGAACATCACCGTACTTGCTACTGGCGAAAGCTCTCAAGCGCCTTCTCTTCATCAGAATAGATCTCGGCATACTGCGCGAGGCCAACCATCCGAAAGATTTTCTGGAAGTGAGGAGAGAGCCCACTCACCGCCAGCTTTTGCTGGTGGCGATTCACCTCAGTCACGATGCCAATCAAAATCGCGATTCCGGCACTATTGATATAGTCATTCTGGCGAAAATTGAGCAAGATATGCCGCGCATTGCGCCTAGTGACCTCACGATACGCACTATTGATCTTCTCTTCGGCGAAAGTTGTCACATCACCAACGAGATCGATGATGGCGACCCCGTCACGTTCACGGGTGCTCACCGTCAACTCGTCTTCAAGCATCATGCCAGTTCCTCCCAGACAGGTCAGTTAGCTCAACTATCGTCACACCTGAGCGTTTCGCGCTCATTCGAGATGGATCACCATGCGGATCTGATTGCCCCCGCTCGGTGCCGTCGTAAACTCAACTTCGTCCATCAACTCACGGATCAGCCAAATGCCCCATCCGCCTTTATCATCACGTTGCAACGCCTCTTCGATCGATGGCGTCGTCACCATACACTTCTGGTCGAGAGGTTTACGGCCCTGGTCGGCCACGCTGACGATCAACTCGTCATCACGAGCCGTCAACAGCACCACCACCTTGACTGCGGCATCATACTCATTACCGTGCTCAATTGCGTTCGTGACCGCCTCGCTAATAGCCGTCTTGAGTGAGTCAATGCGTTCGGGTGCAAAGCCCATCCGTCGGGCTACGGAAGAGGCCATGTCCATCGCGACGCGCTCATAACCCAGTTTACTAGGCAAGCGCAACTCAATGACGCGTTCATGGGCATCAGGTTGTGGGCTATGTTGATTCATTTTCCGGCACCTGTGTACTGAGTATACGTGCAACATAAAACCCTTCGCTTCGCCGACGGCTACGCGCAGGGTACGCTATGTTCCACTGCCTGATGCAAGAACAACCAGACTTTCGTCACTGGAAGCATCATAACATGATCGCGGACACTTCCGCAATATGGTATGCCTGTGATGCGAGGGCTGATGCAACGACCGCCTCCGGCGGTGGGGTATGGAGCGGCTTCGCCGCTCCATGAGATTTTTTTGGTTCGTGGTGGCGGCTTCGCCGCCACCACGAACCAAAAACTGGAGGGTGGGGCGCAACCCCAAAGACTTTGCAACAGCCCTGCCTGGAAGCCCGTCTACGCATCAGCACAACGCAAGATGCGGTATACTATGATACATATCTGTGTGTTGATAACCACAGGCTATGAGTTGAGGATGGTTATGTTTGAGATTGAAGTTGCGGTTGCCAAAGTTGCGCATCACGGCAGTGGTGAAAGTGGCGATACACTAGAGATGATCGAGCGCCCTGGCGGGGGGTTCTCGTTTGTGCTGGTTGATGGTCAAGGGACGGGCCGAGGGGCCAAAACGCTGAGCAATTTGCTCGCGACACGGGCAATCTCGCTCTTAAAAGATGGTGCCCGTGATGGGGCCGCGGCCCGTGCTGTCCACGATTACCTCTATACCTACCGGATGGGGCAGGTCGCCGCAACTTTGAATATTCTTTCGGTCGATTTTCAAAGTGGCAAGATTTTGATGTCCCGCAATAATCCTGCTCCTTTCTTTGTGATCGACCGACATGGCTTGCATTCGTATAGTGAACCTTCAACGCCGATTGGGCTGCAACCAATGACCAAGCCGATTATCTCTGAGTTGCCCGTTGCAGCATATACCTACGTCGTTGTCTTTACCGATGGCTTGCTGCGGGCAGGCGAACGCACGGGCGAAGATGTCGAGATTGGCAATTTCCTCTCGGGGTGGCCGGCTGAACTCGGGCGGAGTGCGCAAGAACTGACGGATACGCTGCTGCGCCGGGCGCTTGAGCTCGATGTCGGTGAGCCGAGTGATGATATGAGCATTGTCACGCTTGCGGTGTTGCCTGCTGCCACAACCCATAGTGTGCGGCGCCTCCGCACGGTCGTTCCCTTTGAGGCTCCAACGTGGCCGACCCCCGATCCGCGGGGCCTCGACAGCGATGAGTTGTAAGGTATGCGTCCTCCTGTTCCACCACAACGATCCTATCAAACGGCACGTGAACGTGTTGCCGCCCGCCGTGGGGTGACCCAGCGCCCTCCACGCCGAGAGCAACGCGGCTGCCTCTCGTTGCCAGTTCTGGTGATCGCCATGCTCGTGGTTGTCAGTGGCCTGCTGGTACTTGGGCTTGGCCGCTGGGTTACGGGGGCGTTGGGCGGGCTCGAAGGCGATGATCCACGGCGTGCCCAGACTGCCATGGCTGGCGATGTGCTTCAGTTACCCGCTGACCTGCGCCAACCATTCAATGTGCTGCTCATTGGCGTTGATCGCCGTGATGAACCCGAAGATGGAGTGCGCTCGGATACGCTGATCCTGACTCACGTCAACCCGGTTGATGGATGGGCCGGCATGCTTGCCATCCCCCGCGATTCGATGGTGACGATCCCAAATCTTGGGGTGCAAAAGGTCAATACCGCCTATACCTATGGCTTCAATAATGCCGCAACTCTCTATGGTGAAGGCACCCGGCCTGAAGATGGTGGGGGGGCGCTCGCGGCGGAAACGGTGGAGGCGTTTCTCAATCTGAGCGTTGATTATATCGCGCAGGTCGATTTTCAGGGCTTTGAGTATCTGGTCAAGACGCTTGGTGGCGTGACGATTGATGTCGAGCGCCCGCTCCTTGATCCATCTTATCCAACTGAAGATTATGGCTACGAACGGCTCTTCATTCCTGCCGGTTTACAGATAATGGATGGGCCAACGGCGCTCAAGTATGCGCGCTCACGCCATAGTTCGAGCGATTTCGACCGTTCGGCCCGCCAGCAGCAGGTCTTGCGTGCGTTCCTCGCCGAGTTGCGTAGTCGCAATCTGCTTGCTCAAGCCGCCCTGTTGCCCGATCTCGTCCGTGACCTCGAAGCGAGTGTCACGACGACGCTGCCGATCAGTGATCCTGCAACAATCCGCGGCCTGGCCGCGTTCGCACAGGGGCTCGACGGCGGGCGGATCATCAGTTTGAGTATCAACCCGAGCGATGTTACGGTCGTCGCCGAGGATGGCTCGAATATCTACTGGGATCCGGCGGGCGTTGCCACCCAGGTGGCGCGTTTACTCGCCGGGCCAACTGGTGGCGGTGAACTCGCCCGTATCCAGGTGCTCAATGGGGCAGGCGTTCGCGGGCTAGCTGGACGAGTCACGGCGCGTCTGACAAGCCAGGGTTTTGATCTCAACCAGCCGACTGATGCGCCTGCCCCAAGTGCGCAGACAATGCTGATCGATTACACCGGGCGCCCCGAGTCGCTGCGACGGCTTGCTGAAACCCTCGGGCTTGGGCCTGATCAGGTCTATGCAACACCCCCTGCCAGTGCGCCCGCGCCGCCCTTCCAGACTGACATTGTGCTGATCCTCGGCACGGACTTTGTGGAATAGGCTGATCAGAGGTGACGCAAAGGCGCAAAGGTTGGATGTATTTCCATCTTTGCGCCTTTGCGTCTTTGCGTCAAATCAGCAGGAAACTTCGTTCCAGACCTCTAACGCTGAGGTGTATGCAGGATCATCGCCCGCGGCCCGTTGAGGGTAAGGCTCGCGCCAGTGGTGATGGTGACGCCACCGCCTCCATAACGGGGATCTTCGCTGTCCAACAAGAGTTCCCAGTTACCTCGCGGCAAGGCTTCCAGCGTCTGGGGCTTGTCACCGAGGCAAACAATGATCAAGAGATCATTCCCGTTGGGAGCCCAGCGATGCATAATCAGCGTTGTTAAGCCAAAAGGCGTAACGCTATAGGCATCGCGCCGACGCAAGCGGAGCGCCGGATGGCTGTGGCGGAGCGCCAGCAGATCCTGATAGAGGGTCAGGACTTCAGCATGAGGCGACCCTGCACGTTCATGCCAGCGGAGCTGCGAGGCCGCAAAGGTTGCCGGATCTTGCGGATCGGGAATCGTTGTGCCACTGAAGGCGGTAAAAGCGGCAAACTCCTTCCGGCGTCCTTCTGTCACCATGCGCCCCAATTCGGGATGATGGTCGGTAAAAAAGAGGAACGGCGTCGAGGCGGCCCACTCCTGGCCCATCCAGAGCAGCGGCGTTTGGGGGGCCACCAGCAGCAGCGTCGAAGCAGCCCGATAGGCGGCCAGACTCACCGTATGGTTGAGCCGCTCGCCGAGGGCGCGGTTGCCCACTTGGTCGTGATTCTGGATGCAGTAGACAAAGCTCGGTGGGTTCACATCACGAGCCGGTGCCCCGCGTGGATGCCCCAGATGGGGCGAGACCTGGCCCTGATAAAACCAACCCTGCGCCATCGTGGCGGCCAGATCGGTCGCGTTCCCCGTATAATCGCCGTAATAGCCATCCTGTTCGCCAGTCAACGCCACCCGCACCTGATGATGAAAATCATCCGACCAGACGGCATCAAGGTTCCAGCCACTCGCCCGGATCAACGCAGGATCATTGCCCTCGTGTTCGGCAATCAAGAAGAAATGGCGGTCGGCAAGCAACGACGCCCGTACCCGCGCCGACATCTCGGCCATCAAATGGGTCGGGCTATCATCAATGATCGCGTGGGTCGCATCAAGACGCAGACCATCAAGATGGAACTCGTGCGCCCAGTAGAGCACGTTGTTCACAAAAAAATCACGCACCGGTTGCGTTCCCGGGCCATCAACATTCACTGCATCTCCCCACGGGGTCTGGTGGCGATCAGTGAAATAGTCACGGCTAAAGTCACGCAGATAGTTGCCATCTGGCCCAAAATGGTTATAGACCACATCAAGCAAGACAGCCAACCCCCGACGGTGTGCCGCATCAACAAGCCGTCGCAGCCCCTCGGGGCCGCCATACGCACGTGACGGCGCATAGAGATTGACGCCATCGTAGCCCCAGTTGTGGGTGCCAGGGAAATCGGCGACGGGCATCAACTCAATGGCCGTGACCCCGAGGGCTTTGAGCACATCGAGTTTATCAATCAAGGCGTCAAAGGTTCCCTGGGGCGTAGCCGTGCCAACGTGCAACTCATAGATCACCAGATCTTCGAGCGGCAAGCCGCGCCAATCCGCATCATTCCAAACAAACGCAGCGGGATCAACCACCTCTGACCAACCATGAACCCCCTCGGGCTGAAAGCGCGAGGCCGGATCAGGCCGTGGATCACCGCCATCAACCCGATAGGCATAACGCATCCCCGGACGGACGTCGGCGACATGGGCCGCAAAATAGCCGTCAGCCTCACGGGTGAGCCTGAAGGTCTGAGCGCCCTCGGGGAAGGCATCGATCATCACCGCAACCTCGCGAGCCTGGGGTGCCCAGACGCGAAACAGGGTACCTTCTGGATCGGGTGATGCTCCTATCGTAAGTTGCCAATACATAGAAAATCCTTCGTCACAGCAAAGGCACCAGGGGTAGTGGTGCCTCTGCCATAAATTGCAGACATGGGCGCGATCCTGATGTCGGTGGTGGAATTAGGGCGATTGCATCTTCCGTGTATGCATCCCACCAGGGCACCCGCAAGGGCACCCGCAAGGG
>NZ_SIJK02000035.1:30245-55994 GCF_004762035.2 Candidatus Chloroploca mongolica
TTGCATCTTCCGTGTATGCATCCCACCAGGGCACCCGCAAGGGCACCCGCAAGGGGTGCCCGTACACCATCGCCCCGGTACGGGCACCCCTTGCGGGTGCCCCGCCCCGGTACGGGCACCCGCAAGGGCACCCGCCCCGGTACGGGCACCCCTTGCGGATGCCCCGTTGTATCCGATTTCGTATGATGCAATCGCCCTAGTGGTGGAATAGACACTCCTATGGCCTATCCAGATAGGAGTGCGATATTACACCACTGGATTGAGAATGTACGCCTGCACGGTCTGGTCAAGCGGTGCGCCAAAGGTGGCTGGCGTCAACGGAATGGCGGGCATGACGGAACGCTCAAGCAGGACAAGGCCCGGCTGTCGTTCGAAGCCCTGGCTGAGATTGATCGCGAGCATCCCATCATTTGTATTTTCTACCCAGGTGACAATGCGACGGAAGCCATGCCGCTGGGCGTAGTCAATAGTCAACAACTTCATCACGCGGGCCAGACCCTTGCCACGATACGCGGGCAATGTCCCGGTCAATTCCTGATAGAGCGTATCGGGGGTATCGGCGCGACCTTGGAGAAAACTGAGGCCAACATACTGGTCGCCATCGCGAATCACAAAGAAGGCATCAAAGAGTGCCTGGGGTGATTCAATCGCAAAGGCCGCGAACTCCTCACGCGTCGTAAAGATTTTTTCAGGGATTGGCACCTCACGGGTTAAGGCAGCGTGGAGCGTATAGATCTTCTCGAGCCAGTCGGCATCCTCAGCACGACACTCGTCCAGGGTCATAATCCGCAAACCATGGTCGGCCTGCAGGCGTTCAAGACGCGGGGCGAGCTCGACCGGAGCGGTGTGCGCAACCTCAAGCACAAAGGGATTGCTACGCATCTGCTCGCTGAAGCCATGCCGCTCAAAAGCTTCGCTCAATTCAGGGGCTTGTTCAGGTACAAAAATCCAGAGTGCACGCCCACCAAGTTCCGTCAGATCCGCCTCCATCTGACGAAGGAGGGCGGTACCGATCCCACGGCGACGCAGGGCGTGGTGTACCCGAATCACAATCCAGTAGGTCCCAGGGTTTTGAAGCCAGGTCACGGGGAAGAAGTGGCCGACGCCGATGGTGGCGCCGCTTGCATCCTGGGCGAGGTAGCGCCACGAATGGGCACCGCTGCGCTCGCAGGCGCGGTCGAAGGCGTGCAGATCATCAAGGCTCGGGGCCTCGTTGTCAAAGGGCTGTTCAACACCTGCCAGCCGATAGAGATCGGCAAACGCTTCATAGTCGGCAGGGGTCATCGTTGCACGCCGGATGGTCAAGCCAGGTAACATATAAGGCCTTTCTTGCTTTGACTGGGCGCGCCAACCGGCAAGCGGGTGAGGGTCGCACTCCCTTCCGCACATCAGTTGACACATCACGGCGACCAGTTCACAGAATAGGTGTGATGTCCACCCATACAGTAGCATGCGCACGCACGTCTGGCAAGAGGGTTTTCACTCTGCACCAATATCAGTGCGATAGTATTTGCCGTCAAACTTGATTCGTTCGGCATATTCATACGCACGCTTGCGCGCTCGGGCCAGGGTCGTGCCTACACCGGTGACGCCAAGCACGCGACCGCCATTGGTGCAAAGCCCGCGCCCACCCAGGGTCGTGCCGCCGTGAAAGATGATGACCTGGTCGTCATCAATTGCTTCGACCCCGCTGATCTGGTCGCCCTTGCGTGGTTTGCCAGGGTAGCCCTCGGCACAGAGCACAACACAGACGGCGTAGCCACGGCGGCGCCGCAGTTTCTCGGGGTTGAGCCCGCCCACCGCACAATCGTAGAGCACCTCAAGAAAATCGCCTTCAAGCAGCGGCAGGATCGCCTGAGCTTCGGGGTCACCAAAACGTGCGTTGAACTCGAGCACCTTTGGGCCGGCATCGGTCAGGATCAGGCCACCATAGAGGACACCGCGGAAGGGGGTTTCACGGGCAGCCAGTTCGTTCACGACCGGCTGCAAGCATTGCTGCACGATCTGATCGAGCAGCGCTGGTGACACATCATCAACGGGGGCCACCACACCCATCCCCCCGGTATTCGGGCCTGTGTCGCCCTCACCAAAACGCTTGTGGTCACGGGCTGACGGCAGAGGCAAGAGTCGGCGCCCATCACAGAGGGCCATCACCGATACTTCCCGCCCAAACAGGCGCTCTTCGAGTAACAAATGGCTCCCCGCCGGTGTTGCGGCAAGGTGATGGATCGCGTCAATTGTTTCGCCAATCGTTTCAGGCACGATGACACCCTTGCCCAGGGCAAGCCCATCAGCCTTGACGACCCAGCTTCGCCCGCTCGCGAAGACAAAAGCCTCGGCATCGGCAGGGTTGGTAAAGACGTGCGACGCCGCTGTTGGCACACCGGCTGCGGCCATAATCTCTTTAGCAAACGCCTTGCTACTCTCGATGCGCGCCGCAGCGGCTGTTGGCCCAAAGGCCGGAATGCCCGCAGCAAGGAAACGATCAACAATACCATCGGCAAGCGGATTATCTGGACCGACGACGAGCAGATCAATGCCTTCGCGTTCGGCAAGATCAACGAGTGCCCCAATGTCGGTCAGTGGAAAGGGGACATTTTTGCCATAGACGCCTGTGCCAGCATTGCCAGGAACACACAGCATCCCGCGCAGATGTGGTGACTGGGCAATCTTCCAGGCCAGGGCATGTTCGCGCCCCCCCGAACCAATGAGCAAAACCTTCATAGCACAACCTGAGCCCTATAGATGTGAGCCTGACCCAAGTATAACATACTGGCGCTGTTGGATCGTGGCAACGGTCTGATACCAATGTTCGCGTAGTTCGGGCGGCCAGCCAGGTACGCGATGGCCCAGGTCACGAATGGTTGTCGCATCACCGATCCACGCAAGTGCCTCGATGGCTTTGCGTCGTAAGTAGAGGTCATGGTCGGCACGATCTGGTCGATGCGGTGCTACCGTAAAGTTGCCCAGCGCCAGCGGCGGAACTGACTCGGCCGCAGCAAGGATCTGGATCAGCTGTTTGAGCGTAGGCCCCTGGTTACCATCAACTAGCGGCACGTGGCGTTCGGCAATGCCAACACCGATCCAGGCGAGTGATTGCAACGCTTTCGCTTTGATCACCTGCCCCGGATTGGTGATAAGCAACCGGATCAACCAGTCGACAACCTCACTGTCGGTCGCCCGTAGACGCCCCGCAAGATAGGCCAGTTGCTGTGCGGCACTGTCGGCAACCGTCGGGTTGTACCGGATCAAGACCCTGAGCAGCCTGATGACATCCTGGGGGTGAAAGAGGGTCAGGGCATCAGCCGCAGCCCACATCGTATCTTGCCAATCCTCGCTGATGACCTGCTCGGCGGTGTCGTCAGGGCTCAGAATAACCCGCAGCAAATGTCTCGCATCAAGCATCCGATGCAGGCGTGTATCAATCATGTCGCCCAGCGCAAAGGCCGCCAGCGCCCGTTCTGGGGCCGAGGGCGACGTATGCAGCAAGGTATGTAACTCGTTGCGACCGGCACTTCCCCGCCGCCAGATCGCCATAAAACGGAGCAAGGTCTGGTCGTCACGCAACTCGCGCAACGTCGGAGGGCTGACGCCTGCCCCAGGCAAGGCATTGGTGAGCGCTCCTGCTGCGGTTGGCAAACCGGCTGAACGTGGCGCAGCCAGTTCGCCGGCCACGTCGGGCGGCGCCTCGGCTTCATCAGCGACCGCAGCAAGGTAGATGGTACGCAGGGCGCGCGCGGCGGCAATGCGAACATTGGTGTACTCGTAGCGCGGCCCCGAGGCGCTCGGGCGTACCCGTTCAATCACGAGACGATGCAATTCGTGACGCACCTGGGGGTACTGCAATCGTCCCAGCGCCACCACCAGTTGCTCGCGCCGCTCGGCTGATGGCTCACGCGTACTGCGTAACCTGAGCACACACGCATCTAGCAACTCAGAGCGCAAGACCGGATCAAGCCGCGCCTCTTGCCGCGGCGCGAGCGCTTCGAGGCAACGTGCCGCCATGAGCGCATGGCCGTCACTGCCAGCGCGAATGGCCGAGGCAAGCAATCTGAAGAGTGGCGTGAGATCGTTGAGCATCCCGACCAGGGCGTAGATGACCTCTTCCCACCAGAGCATAAGCTCCTGGTTGGCACACATCGCGATGATATCAGCCAGGCGTTCCTGGCGATCCGCACGGTTCGCCAGGGCGACGGCGGCACAGTAGGCTTGCAGGTGACTATTGACAAAGCGAGCGGCACTAGTGCCGACGCCGGTCAACAGACGCGCCGCCCGCAACAGGTCGTACAACTCTTCGAGGCTATAGTCGCGCTGATGGCGCACCCGTGCCAGCGTGCGAAAGATTGTTGCCAGACTCAGGTGCTCGCGATGCTCCCAGCAACTCTGCCAGGCCAAGGCGATCAGGCTCGTGCGGGCGGCGGCCCCCAGGCTAAAACGCCGATCAAGGGTGCCAAGCATGCGATCGAGGTAGCTCTGTACCAGTTGATTGCGGGTAAAGCCATCGGGTGTGGCACTCGTCAGTTGCTCGATCAGCAAGGTCAAGAGACTCGGGTCGCTTGCGAGATTGAGGAGCCGTTTGTCGCGGATCTGTCGGTAGAGGAGGGCGGCGTTTGACGCATCACGTTGCTGTAGATAGCCAAGGATCTGACGCTCGCCAAGTGGCTGGATCACCAGCACAGACGCCCTGCTGAGATGGGAGCCAGGATAGCTGTCTTGCGCCGAGGTGACAATAAATCGTTCGTTGGGAAGCCGCTGTGCCAGGCGCATCAGTTCACGGGCGGCTTCACTACGCGCACGTTCGGGGAGCGTATCAAGGTCGTCGAAGAGCAGGACAAACCGTGGAGGGCCGTCAGGTTCGCGGGCAGTGTGAGCGTGACGCATCGTTGTACCGAGGAACTCGCCGAGGGCAGGCGTGATCGCACTCGCCTGCTCGACAATCTGTCGTTCCAGCCGCTGCTGACCGCGCTGCTGATCATAGCCAATCAGCGAAATGAAGATGCCAGGGGGACGCGTAACATCCTGGGTCACCGCCTCGGCCAGTTGGTATGCCAGGCGGCGCAAGATCGTTGTTTGCCCAGAGTGAGGCGGACCAATCAACGCGACGAGATTCGTCTTCTGTGGTCGGCGCGGCTCAGGGCGGCGTCGTTCTGGCTGCAGATGCAAGCCAAGGGTCTGGTCAAGCGTCTCGATCGCCCCAATTGCTGCTGGCGCATCTTCGGGTCGCACACGCAACAAATGCCAATCCTGCCCAGCGGCAACCTGCATCACCGCAACATCAATATAGGCTTCACCACGCCAACGCGCAAACTCAGGCTCACGCAAAATGGCCGCCACATACTCCAACTGAGCATTGGGCAGAAAGATCCGTCCGTTCGCATAGCGCATATAGAGCACCGGCGTACCCCACCCGGTTGCCTCGGGGTTGAAGATACGTCGGCGGGCACTATTGACAGCAAAATCAATGGTGCCATCACGCAGCAAGACGTCACTCAGGTGATGGGTAAAACTCCGTGCCAGCACCACCTCGATCAAGCGTTGCATCGCAAGCACAGCAGGAACCCCGCTCTCAATCAACAGACGGGTTGCCAGGCTATGCAACGCTCCCGTGACGGCACTATTGCAGGCGACCAGCAAGACTAGTGAGAGCCGGTGACTCACGGGCAAGGTGCGGAGCAGGCTCACCAGCGTATTGCTATCATAGAGCAAGGCACGGCGTGTCTGAGGATCTTCAAGCACGAGCCGGGTACCCAGTTCAGGGTGAAACAGACCGTGCCCATAATAGAGCAACCCATCGTACCCCGTCTCAGCAGCGGGGGCCTCTGCATCGAGGGTGCCACGGAGCAATGCCGTACGCAGCGCTTCAGGTGAGGCCAGGGGCAAGACATCACAACGCAACTGACCAGCAGCTATCGCGGCACTAAAGCGCGTCTCAAAATCACGCTGCTCGGCCTCACGATCAAGCTCGGCGAGGTGCCAGCGGGCAAGATCGACGGGTGACGCTAGCACCATCAGCATGCGGATAGGGCGACGGGCCAGGGGGCGGCCTTCGTCCAGTTCTGCACTCTCGACATACCGTGAAAAGAGAATGCGTGGATCGACCGCCAACGGCCGTGGAGGTTCCAGGCCGCTGCTATCATCAAAATGCATCAACTCCCAGGGGAGTGCGTGCAACGCGGGGGCTGCCGGATCGAGGGCCAGGCGGAGCCGAAGCTGGTCGTTCCGCGCATTGATGGCCGCCCAGGTCTGTTGAAACATCAGCGCCAGCGGCCCACTAAAGAGTTGATGAAAGAGTCGGAGACCGGTCGCAACGAGGGTTTGCGGATCGGATGCATCAGGCACCGTGTCGGAGTCAAACGTCAGCGTCGTACGCTCACGCCGACCACTGGCGAGCCAGAGGTCAACGGTGTAGCGTTGCGGCACACCATCGGGATGGCGTTGCACACGGACAAACATATCCTCAATTGCCATGGGCAACTGTCCTTGTGACTAGCATATGTTCGACATGGTTCTTCCCACCTGCTTTAGCCTTGTAGAGCGCGAGATCGGCCAGTTTGATCACATTCGCCAAAGACTTTTCATCGCCAGTATAGGTTGCAATACCGATGCTAATCGTCACATACGCACTGGCCTCGCTCGCTTTATGGGGAATGCGCAGGGCCTCGACATTTGCGCAGAGCAAGGCACCGATTTCGAGGGCACCTTCGACGCCAGTGTAGGGCAAGAGAATGCCAAACTCCTCACCGCCATACCGGGCCACCAGATCACCAGGGCGTTTCAAGACCTGCTTGAGCACCTGGGCCACCTGCTTGAGACACTCATCGCCTGCGGGATGACCATAGCTATCATTATACGCCTTAAAATTGTCGATATCGCAGATCGCAATCGAGAGAGGTACCTTATTGCGTTTGCTATGCAAATATTCGCGTTTGACCTGCTCATCGAAATAACGACGGTTATGGATACGCGTCAACCCATCGAGATCCGAGAGATCTTCCAGGATCTTGATCGTATGGCCTAATTTTGAGCCAAAGACCACAATCAGGCTACTCCCTACGACACCAAAAAAGAGGTGACTGAAGAGCAATGCCCACGGCATCGAAAAGGCAACCGGAAACGAGATACTGATCCCGCCGCGGATATCACCAACCTGATAGCCCTGCTTTTCGTGGCACTGCAAACAACTCTGCTGAGTGATCAGGGGGGCCATATATTGAAAGATCGCCGTGTGGCCGTTCTGGGTATAGCCTGTATACTCGGTCTTGACACGCTCTTCAAAGATACGCAGCGCTTCGGCTTCCCAATCTTCAGGAGCATTCGCCGGACGAATCGGGTTCAAACTGGTAATATGCAGATTGATATTGTCTTGTTGATTCGCAAGTTCGGCAATCAAGCGGGTCATATAGGCTGGATTGATCAGGGTCAACATCGTGCCATCAGTCGTCGTCAGATCACGATGGGCAACCTCAAGGTAAGGGTTCGGTTCCACCTCGTCTGAGACCGGCATATAGACCCCGCCGTGCTGTGAATTCCACGCACGGGTGGTGACAATCAGGTCGAAGATAACCCGGCCATTTTGCAGATAAATGTCGTGCTGCTTCTGGCGTACCTGGACAATATTCCAGGCCGCCGAAAGGCTGATCAGAACGAGCCACCCGATGACTCCGGCAATGATGTACGGTCTGGCTTTGCTTGTCATAGCTCTGCTCCGTGTGTGCGTGAACGTATGGCTCTGTCCCTGCGTACGCGGGGAGGCGCGTTGGCGGCCCTGCGACCTCAGGAATCTTTCATGCGCTGGAAAAGCCAGCTAAGCTGGCTTTTCCAGCGCATGAAGCCGGGTTTGAGTGAACCTATTTGTTGTTCTCTAGTTAAAAATAAGATAACAACAACGGATTACCACGCTATTACCAGCGCAGGGTGAAGGAGGCTAGCGCGTGGCAAGCGCATCCGGCGCAAGCAGGCCCAGTGCGCGGGCCGTCATCACCGCTTCACGGCGACTATGCACGCCAAGTTTATCGTAGATGGTCGTGGTATGCTTACGTACGGTATTGGGGGCAATCACAAGGTGCCGGGCAATTTCTTTATCGGACCAGCGCAAGGCGAGCAGACCGAGAATTTCGGCTTCGCGGGTTGTGAGCAACTCGGGGAGACTGCCCCGGGCCAGCACCTGGGTTGCAAGTCTCGTTTCGTCTGGATAGGAGCGATTGGTGGTAAGGAGTTTCTGTAGATAGGGCCACTCCTCGTTGCCCTGCGCGAGCGGGGCAACGAGGAGTGGCCTGAGGCCTGAGCCAAGATCGAGCAGCGTGCGGACAAAACCTGCGGCGGAGGCACGCTGTAGAGCCTGTTCGAGCAGGGTCAGGGCCTGTTCGGTCTGGCCCTGGGCCTGGCGCACGATGGCTTGCATCGCAAGACCACTGATCTGTAAGCGCGTCTGGGGCACCTGGGCAACCTGAGCCAACCATGACGCCAAGAGCAGATCGGCCTGCCTCAGGCTCACCAGATCACCCGCAGCCACCAGTGCCTGAACCTTGCTCAGGCAAGGAATGCTGATCGAGAGCGTAAACCCGGGATGCAAATGATCGACATCGATCCCTGCGGCACTGCACAGCGCAGAAGGCACATCACCCCGCGCCAGTGCCACCTGAACCGCACAACTCAGCGCCTGATACCGCAAAAAGACCCCACCGACTTCATTGGCAAAGACGAGAGCTTCCTGCGCAAAAACTTCAGCTTCGGCGAGCGAGCCACGGGCCAGCGCAATCAGGGCCAACCCGATCACCCCATTGCTATACCCAGGGTAAGACACTTTGTATTTGCGCCTGGCGAGCATCTGAAACTGAGCCTCTGCCGCAGCAAGATCGTTCCGTTCGTAGGCCACCATGCCCAGGCTATACGCCGCATAGCCGAGCCAGAAATCACTTGACTGGTTGCTAACTACAAAATCATATAACTGTTGCGCATAGTCCTGCTGCGCCGATAGATCGCCAATCAGATGGGCCATCCAGCAGAGCCCGGTCGCACGACAGAGAGGCTGCTGCGGGCGCAAGGCGGCGAGCGTAGCGGGCAGATCGGCTTCCAGCAACGCGACCCCCTCAGCAAAGCGGTTGGCCCCTGCATAGGCAAGACCGAGTGCGAGCAGCACCTGTGTACCAAGGGCAGGTGTCGGGCCAAGCTTGAGCGCTACCTCGAACGAACGAATTGCCTCGGTAGCGTCACCTTTCCACAAGGCAAGCACCCCCTGTAACGCAGCAAAATCAGCCTGAAACCGCTCCCTCGAGGGCAACAGATCGTGCGTGCCAGGTGTGGCAAGCAATTGATCAATATGCGCCAGACACCGCTGGAGTTGCCCCATATCGCGGCTAAAGACCGCGAGGCGAGCCACGATCAGAGTCAAGCCTGGGCGGCGTTCGATTACGTGTAATGGCAGGCGTTGCAGCCAGTAGTCTGGTGAAGTTGGCAGCACATCCTGGCCCATCGTCAGCATCAACAACTGTTCAATCAGCCTGGCGGCGCCATCCTCATTGCCAGCAGCAAGCAAGTGACGGAGAGCCTCTTCATCAAATCCCTGGGCCTGAAACCAGTCAGCAGCGCGCTGGTGCAGCAGCGCACACTGGGTTTCACCATACTGAGACTGCGCATGGCGCACAAGAAGATCGCGAAAGAGATGATGAAACCGGTACCACTGGTGGGCCTCATCAAGCGGGATCACAAAGAGATTGGTGTGCAGCAGCGTCTGAAGACGACTTTCGGCAGCATAGATTGCCTCAGGTGTCCCAAGCAACGCCGCACACAACCCGGCGCAGAACCGCTCAGGAACAGCCAGGGCCAGCAAGGTCTGCTGGATCTCGACAGACTGACGGGCCAGCACCTCATCGGCCAGATATTCAGCGATCTGGCGTGTTGCAATGGCAAAAGACTGTGCCGGTGCCATCGAGTCGCGCCGGGCCAGGGCCGCCAGTTGCACCGCAAGCGCCCAGCCTTCGGTCTGTTCTTGTAACGCATCAACGTAGGTTGACGGCGGTGGCACACCCTGCAGATTGGTCAGCAATGCCGTCGTCTCGGCAGGGGTAAAGCGCAACGCATCGGCGCGGAGCTCAACAAGTTGCTGCTCAGCGCGCAGACGGGCTAGGGACAGCGGCGGATCAGTGCGGGAGATCAGCACCATGCGGCACGACGGGGGCAACTGGCGCACAAAATATGTTACGGCCTGATGGATTGGCTCGGACGTGAGCATGTGGTAATCATCGAGCACCAGGGTTACCTGGTCGGTGAGCGCATTCAGATCAACAAGCAGTGCCTGTAGGAGCACATAGGGCGGCGGGAGTTTGGGGGCGGTAAAGAGATCGCGGATGTTTGGAAGCGGTTGCGCGAGGGCTTCCTCAAGCGCACCGGCAACAAAAGCCAGGAAACGCTCACTCTCTTGATCATGTTCATCGAGCGTCACCCAGGCAAACCGTGAGCAAGTATGTGGCACTTGCTTTGCCTGCGCTTCCTGGTGGGCAAGCCACTGGGCCACCAGGGTTGACTTGCCAAAACCCGCCGGAGCCACGACCAGCACCAGTTTTGCATCAGGCAGGGCTTCCACAGATGGAAACAATCGTGTACGCTCGACCCACGCCTCGAGTTTCTGCGGAGGGCGCAGTTTTGTGGGCACGAGTAGCCCGAATGGATTGACAGCCAGCATTTTCGCTCCTCTGGCAGAGCATCACAGCCTACAATCTATTCTACTCTAGTCTATTATACCTGAGTTTATGCTAGAACAACCTATCCGTTAACAGGTGAGATGCCGAGAAAATACTGCACTTTGAGTGATGCAACTGAGGATCTGAGGTACTATAATAGGTATCGTCTCTAAGAATGCTGTATGTTGATGTTAGGTAACAAGCGATTTGCATGTAACTTCATGGCTCATCGTTTTTTGCCGTGCGTGCCGTAGACCTGTTCAAGAGAGAAACAAACGTGTATGACTAGTTCTTTAGGCGCAACCACATCAGGTGCCGAGGCAACAGCAAAAGCCTCGTGGTTTCCGATGTTGATCATCAGTCTGGCCCAGATCCAACTGGCCTTCAACGTGAGTGCCCTCCAGGTTTCAATTGGTGGTATTGTTGAGGATTTCAATACCTCGCCTAGCAGTGTCAGTACCGCCCTGGTGGTCTACTCACTCGCCGTAGCTGCCTTTGTGATGCTTGGGGCCAAGCTCGACAAGATGATTGGTTCGCGGTTGATGTTCCAGGGTGGCATCCTGGTGCATGGCGTGGCGATGGGCATGATGGCACTGAGTACGACGCCGGATCGGATGATCCAGATCCAGGGCCTAGCCGGACTGGTGGCGGCACTGATGGTGCCGTCGCTCGTCGTATTGATCGCGACCCACTATCAAGGCAAACAGCAGGCGCAGGCGCTCGGGTTGCTCGGGGCCGCTCAGGCTTCGGCAGGTGTGCTCGCCTTTCTGATTGCCGGTGCGCTCGGCACATTCCTTAGCTGGAGGTATGCCTTCGGGTTGCTTGTCTTTGTGGCCGTGGCGATCTTTTTCCTCAGTTTTCGCCTCAAGCAGGTGCCACGGCAAACAGGCATGAAGATTGATTGGAATGGCGTGATCTTGATTGCCTCGGCAGTTACGCTGCTCAGCCTCGGTTTCAATTACCTCAATGCCTGGGGCATCCTTGTGGCTACTTCTAATGCGCCTTTCAATATCCTCGGTCTTTCGCCCGCCCCGATCATGATTGTGTTTGGCATTATCCTCGGGCAACTCTTCTTTTCCTGGTCGTATCTGCGTGGCAAAAAGGGCAAGCCAACCCTGATTGCCCTGGAAGTACTCGACACCTCCGAAGAACGGTATACTACCTATGTCCTCTTGATCATTGGAGCGCTCGGGCCGGCGATCAACTTCCTCATTCCTCTCTACATCCAGATTGTGCAGGGGCGAAGTAGCTTGCAAACAGCAGTCGCGGTGATTCCTTATTCACTGGCAATCTTCTTTGGAACCGCAATGATCGTCCGTCTCTTTGATCGCCTGACCCCGCGCATGATCGCTCGCTATGCCTTCGTCACGATTGTGGTAGGCCTGGTGATGCTTGCCTTTACGGTCTCGAATGACTGGGGCACGCCAATGGTCATTCTCAGCCTCGTCATTGTTGGTGTGGCCGAAGGTTCGCTGCTCACCCTGGTCTTCAATGTGCTCGTTTCCGCTTCGCCCAAAGAACTGGCTGGTGATGTTGGGGCCTTGCGCGGTACCGTCAATAATCTCTCGACGGCCCTGGGTACGGCGATGGTTGGTGCGCTTGCCGTTGGCATTCTCGGGGTGCTCATCGCCGGCCTCGCGGCGAATCATCCCTCCATTCCACCTGAGTTGCTCGATCAGGTGAATCTCGACAATGTTGATTTTGTCAGCAACGATCAACTTGAAGAGCTTCTGGCCGCAACCAGTGCGACCCCCGAAGAGGTTGCTGCAGCCGTTGCGATCAATGAGGATGCCCGTCTCCGTGCGCTCAAAGCGTCCTTCTTGGCCCTGGCAGGGGTTGCAATGCTCGCCATTGTGCCTGCGGGAGGGTTGCCGAATGTCTTGCCTGGTGAAATTCCGGTTGATCAGCCGCAGAAAGGTGCCGCGGGCCGGAAGAAGAAGAAGTCTGGTGCCGCTGCCTAGAAGAGGATAAGGATTATGACCATTTCAAGTCAAGAGGCACGTGCTTTTTCACGCACACAAGGTGCCAGGTTTGTCGAGGAGTTGTTTGCATTTTTGCGCATCCCTAGCCTTAGTGGCGATCCGGCCTATGCCCCTGATGTCCGCCGCGCTGCCGAGTGGCTGGCCGAGCATATGCAGGGCCTAGGGCTCGCTCAGGTGCAAGTGATGGAGACAGCCGGACATCCGGTGGTCTATGGTGAATGGCTCGGGGCTGGCCCCGATAAGCCGACGGTGCTGGTCTATGGTCACTATGATGTGGTGCCTGCCGAGATGAGTGATGGCTGGCAAACGCCGCCTTTCGAGCCCGTCGAGCGCGCTGGCCGGATCTATGCCCGTGGCGCAACCGATGATAAGGGCCAGCTCTTCATTCACGTCAAAGCACTCGAGGCGTATCTGAAGACGAGCGGGGCCGCCCCCATCAATGTGAAATTTTTGATCGAAGGCGAAGAAGAGGTCTCGTCACCGAATTTGCGACCCTTTATCGAGGCGCATCTCGATCTGCTCAAGGCTGATGTCTGTGTGATTAGTGACTCATCGATGCGCACCATTGATGAGCCAGCGATTACCCATAGCCTCCGCGGCATGACCTATCTGGAGATCGAGGTCTCTGGGCCGACCGACGATTTGCATAGTGGCTTCTGGGGCGGCGCAACCCATAATCCGGCGCTCGCCCTCATCGAGATCCTCGGCAAGCTTTACCATCCCGACAATACGATTGCGGTGCCTGGCTTCTATGATGATGTGGTGTCCCTCACCGACGAAGAACGGGCGATGATCGCGAAGACCGATCTCTCGGAAGCGCAGTTCAAGCAGTCAACCGGGGTTCCGGCGGTCTGGGGTGATCGCACCTATACCATCCGCGAGCGTGTTTCGGCACGTCCGACCCTCGATATCAATGGGCTCTGGAGTGGCTGGAGCGGCCCTGGCCCCAAGACGATCATTCCGGCGAAAGCGTCGGCCAAGCTCAGTTCACGCCTGGTTGCCAATCAGAATCCGCACAAGATCTATGAACAGATCAAGACTTATATCGAGTCAATCACCCCGCCAACGGTCAAGGTGTCGGTCAAACTCTTGACCACGGGCGAACCGGCCCTGATTGATTTCAACCTGCCTGCGATGCAGGCGGCCGCTCGTGCCTACGAGAAGGGGTGGGGCGCGACACCGGTCTTTACCCGTGGCGGTGGCAGCATTCCCGTGGTGGCCGATTTCGTTACCCTGATGGAGATCCCGGTCGTGATGATGGGCTATGGTCTTGATGACGACGGCTTGCACGCTCCCAACGAAAGCTATAGTATTGAGATGTTCCAGCGTGGCATCGAAACAGCGATTGTCTACCTGGAAGAATTGGCCGCACTCTAAAGGAGAAAGACCGTGCATACCGCATTTGCTGCCGAACTCGAAGAACGTCTTGTCCGCTATGCTCGCCTTGATACACAGGCTGACGAAGGCTCGTCAACCACGCCGAGTACCGCGAAGCAGTACGATCTGCTCAACCTGCTCGTCGAAGAATTGCACGCGATCGGGGCCGAAGAGGTCACGCTTACCTCGTATGGGGCGGTGCTGGCAACCATCCCTGCAACGGTCGCTCATTCGGTACCAACAATTGCCTTTCTTGCGCACGTTGATACAGCACCTGCCTTCAATGGCACCGGCGTCAAGCCGCTTGTCCATCGCAACTACGATGGTAACCCAATCGTGTTGCCTGATGATCCCCATCAGGTGCTCACGACCGATCATTTCCCCTATCTCGAAACGAAGATTGGGGACGATATTATTACGGCAAGTGGGACAACGCTGCTCGGTGCCGATGATAAGGCCGGCATCGCGATCATTATGACCATGGCGCACTATCTGTTGCAGGAACGAACCGTTCCTCATGGGAAAATTCGGCTCTGTTTTACGCCTGATGAAGAGATCGGGCGTGGCGTACATCCTGATCTGCCCCGCGATCTTCAGGCTGACGCGGCCTATACGCTTGATGGCGGACCGCTCGGCGAAGTGGTCTACGAGACTTTTTCAGCCGATAAGGCGACCGTTCAAATCACCGGGGTCTCGATTCACCCTGGCTACGCCAAAGGTGAACTGGTCAATGCGTTGCATCTCGCCGCAAAGATTATTGACACGCTGCCCCAGGTGACGATGACGCCCGAGACGACTGATGGCCGCCAGGGTTTTATCCATGTCTATCAGATGACTGGCACGGCCGCCGCCGCCGAATTGCATTTCATTCTGCGCGATTTCGAGCGCGAAGGGTTGCAGGCCCACGGTGAACTGTTGCAACAGGTCTGCGCGACGATCCAGGCGACCGAGCCGCGGGCACAGATTACCTGTACCATCACGCCCCAGTATCGCAACATGCGCTATTGGCTCGAACACGATATGCGTCCGGTAGAGCTTGCCCTTGAAGCCTGCCAGCAACTTGGCATCGAGCCCTTCTCGCCGCCGACCCGCGGTGGTACCGATGGCTCACGTCTCACCGAAATGGGTGTGCCAACGCCGAATCTCTTTACCGGGATGCAGAATATCCACGGTCCGCTCGAGTGGATCAGTGTCCAGGATATGGTTCACGCAACCGCTGTGTGTGTCAAACTCGCCCAACTCTGGAGCAAAGGCTAAACCGGCATGAAGATGATGCTTACAACTGGTAATGTGCTCAACGAGGCGGCTGATCTAGCCATCCTGGCCTGCCTCGAAGATGTGCCCCTCGCCGAAGCGGTGGCCGGTCTGATCGAGGCGGCTGATTTCAGCGGCAAAACGGGTCAGACCCGTCTCCTCTATCCACGCGGTGCCGTTCTTCCGAAACGCCTGCTCTTGCTCGGTCTCGGCCCGGCTGACAAACTCACTGCCGAGACGCTGCGCCGGGCGGCGGCAAACGCGGTGCGTCAGGCCCGGGACTTGCAGGTTGCCAGCGTGGCCTTTGGGCTCAATGATCAACTGGAGCTCGCGCCCGCCCTGATCGGTCAGGCCCTCGCCGAAGGGGCCGAGCTTGGGGCGTACCGGTATCTGCGCTACAAGACTGGCCTCAAGCCTGAGCAGACCTTTGCGGTCGAGGCAATGACGCTGGTGACGCCAGGTGCCACCGATGCGATGCAAGCCGGGGTTGCCGTCGGTCAAACCATTGCGGGTGGCGTTATGTTGGCCCGAAATCTTGTCAATACACCACCAGGTGTCTTGACTCCCGCCGCACTCGCCGACCAGGCCATAGCCCTCGGTGAGCGCACCGGGGTCGCGGTCACCATCTTTGACAAAGCCCGTCTGACGGAAGAAGGCTTTGGCGGCCTGCTCGCCGTTGGTCAGGGTTCGGCCAATGAGCCACGGTTGATCGTGATGGAGTATGGCAAAGCAGCCGAAGGGCGGCCAACAATCTGTCTTGTTGGCAAAGGCCTCACCTTTGACAGTGGTGGCCTCTCGCTCAAACCGGCAGATGCTATGACCACCATGAAGTCTGATATGGGTGGCAGTGCGGCTGTCCTGGGGGCAATGCAGGTCATTGCAGAACTGCAACTCCCATTGCATGTCGTGGGTCTCGTGCCCTCGGCTGAGAATATGCCGAGTAGCACCTCGTACCGACCTGATGATGTGCTTACCACCTTGAGCGGCAAAACGATCGAGGTGCTCAATACCGATGCCGAAGGACGGATCGTGCTGGCCGACGCGCTCTTCTATGCCCAGCGCTACAACCCCGCCGCGATCATCGAACTTTCGACGCTCACCGGGGCGATTGTGGTTGCCCTTGGTTCGCATGCAACGGGGATGATGGGAACAAATCAGGAACTTGCCGACGCGATCAAGCAAGCAGGGGAAACAACCGGCGAACGCGTCTGGCAATTGCCGCTCTGGGAAGAGTATCACGAGATGATCAAGAGCGAGATCGCCGATCTCAAAAATATCGGTGGTCGGCAGGCTGGCTCGATCACGGCCGGGGCCTTTCTTGCGGCCTTTGTTGGTGACTATCCTTTTGTTCACCTCGACATTGCTGGCACCGCCTATGCCGAAAAACCGGCGCGCCCTTATGACGTCGCAGGTGGCACAGGGGTAGGGGTACGCTTGCTCACCGAGTTCTTACGCCAGTATACCCACGGGGTTTAAAGGCGGAAGCCCTGACATTCATCTGTATGGAGCCGCAGGCTCATGCACCTGAACGTTAGGGTGTTACCCTCAAAGCCTCACTTGTGCTGGCGCAAACGTCCAGCGAAGCTGGACGTTTGCGCCAGCACAAGTGAGATACGTTGTAGGGCGGCCGCCCTACAACGCATCCACATCGGCCTGGTGGCTTGCCACCAAAAGTTTACTGATCAGATAAACGCCAGGAGGCATCAATGGCTGCAGAAACGGCCAAGTCAAAAGAACCAGGTGAGGGTGGGTTTGTGCAGAAATTGCTGGATGGCATTGAAAAGGTCGGCAACAAAGTCCCCCATCCAGTCATTATGTTCCTCTATTTGATCGCGATTATTGCCGTGTTGTCGCAAATCCTCTACATGTTCGGGGTCAGCGTGACCGAAGAGATTGCGGTACCGGTGCCAATTGAGGTCTTGCGCGATGTGCGTGATGCGCTCGGTGGTTCGATCGTTGCCTATGATGTGTATACGGGGCAACCTGCCTACATTCCCGAATTCATTATTGAAGAGCAGACGATTCCTATCCAGAGCCTTCTGACGGTTCCTGGGTTACGTTTTGTCTTCTCGTCGTTTGTCGCCAACTTTGCCGGGTTTGGGGTCGTTGCGGTCACCCTGGTCGCGATGGCCGGCGTCGGTGTTGCCGAACAGGCTGGCATGATGGCGGCCCTGATCCGCAAGCTGGTCAAGGTGGCCCCACGCAATCTCATCGCCTTCATTCTGATCCTCGTCGGCGTGCTCTCGAGTGTTGCTTCTGATGCTGGTTACCTGATCCTCATCCCGCTTGCGGCAACGGCCTTCCTCACCCTGGGGCGTCACCCGCTAGCCGGGATGGCGGCAGCTTTCGCTGGCGTCAGCGCGATCTTCGCGGTCAATCTGCTCATTACGCCCGTTGATAGCATGATCACCGAGATTACCAATGAGGCCATTGGGCTTGCCGGCGGCACGCCGATTACGGTGACGGCCAACTACTTCTTCAGTGTGGCCTCAACCCTGATCTTGAGCGTTGTCGCGGTCATTGTCACCGAGCGCATCATCGAGCCGCGGCTGGGCAAGTACGAGGGCGAAAGCCTGATCGGCGATGATGACCTTGATCCCGAGGCCGCCAAAGCTGAGGCGCGGGGCTTGCAATATGCGCTCTATGGGTTTCTGATTGTGTTCGCGGTTGTGCTGCTGCTCTCGCTGCCCCCAGGTGCCCCGCTCCGCCATCCCGTGACCGGCAATCTGATCGGGACAACGCCCTTTATGGATAGCCTGATTTTCATTATCTCGCTCATCTTCCTTATTTCAGGCATTGGCTATGGGCTCGGAGCGAAGACGATCAAGAGCAGCAACGATGTGATTAGTGCCGTTACCAAGACCTTTGCCGGTCTTTCGGGGCTGATCTTTATGCTGCTGATGATCAGCCAGTTCATCGCCTTCTTCAACTATACCAACCTGCCACGCGTGATTGCGGTCGTGCTGGCCAATGCCCTTGAACAGGCCAATATTGGGGCTTTGCCCTTGCTTGTAGGCATGATTCTCGTCATTATCATGCTCAACTTTATCATTCCCGGTGTGGTGCCAAAGTGGGCTATCTTTGCCCCGATCTTCATTCCACTCTTCATTCGTCTTGAAGTTGCCCCTCAGACCGTGCTGGCAGCCTATCGGATTGGTGACTCGCCGACCAATGTGCTCACCCCTTTGATGGTCTATCTGCCCTTCATTGTCACGGTGGCTCAGAAGTATCAGAAAGATGCTGGCCTTGGCACAGTGATCGCGTTGATGATCCCCTACACCCTGGCGATTGCCCTTGTCTGGATCTTGCTCTTTGTGATCTGGTTTGTGCTTGGCATTCCGCTCGGCCCGGGTTACCCTGTCAATGTGTAAGGTCTTTTTTACGCGGTGCGAACGAGTCAGTTTCACGACTGGTTCGCACCGCGCTCAACGCATCAGCATCAGGGCCTGTCGCAGACCTACGAGGATCATGACTGAATTTCAACTTGTCCTCATCATTGCCAGTATTGCCGCTTTCTTCACCTATCTTGGTGCCCCGCTTGCCGAGGCGTTCGATGTTCCCCATGTGGTCATTAGTGCAGCCCTTCAGTTTGCGGCAGGCGTGATTATGGCCCTGGTCGCCTTTAGTCTGATGCCGCCTGCAATTCGTCTCGGTCCACTGACCTGGGTGCTCGGGGCGTTTTTTGTGGGGGGCCTGCTCTATGTCATCCTCGAATATGTCTCGGTCTGGGCGCTTAGCAAACCCGATCTTGCCCAGGATAATTCGGCGTCCCTCGGTCTCTATATCGGCATTCTCGTTGATCTGCTGATTGATGGTATTGTCATTGGCATCGGCTCGACGTTGACCATCAAGACTGGTCTGTTGCTCGCCCTCGGTCTGGCGATCAGTACGGCACCGCTTGCCTTTGTCATTACGGCGACGGCGAAACACCAGGGGGTTCCCCGTCGGCGCCGCCGGTTCCTCTCGTTCCTCTTTATTGCCGCCATCATTGGCGGGGCCGTGATCGGCTATCTGGTCTTGCGCAATCAATCCCTCGAGGTACGGCTGATCCTGGTGGCCCTCGCTTCCGGGTTTTTGATCACGACCATTACCCAGGGGATGATCCCCGAAGCGAATAAAGAGGGCGAACCAGGTTTTGCTGGGGTCTTATTTGTAGGCGGCATTTCGCTCTATGCGTTGATGACGCTCGGTTTGCAATAAAGGATACAGTGGTATGCGTCTCTATGTGCTCTATGCCCTCCTGATGGCTTCGGTGGTGATCGCTGCAATTGAGGCGACCCCGGGCCTTTCTGATCGCCTGCGCCGGTTTCTGGTCATTGCGGTGGCATTGCTGGTGATGTTGCCGTCGGTGATCTATTTGATCTTTGGTGGCGGGTAGAACTATCAACCAGGCCAGCTGCGCTGGCCTGGTTGATACCAGAAGGCTAGGGCTGGCACCGAGTATGCGCTGAAGTGGCAGCAGGGGAAGTCGATGCTGACCTGGTCAACACCAGAGGTTGAGGGCTGGCACCCTCACTCAACACGATCGCTGAAACGTGGATCGGTGACAAACCCTTCGTCGGTCAGCGCTTCGAGGAAGGCGATCAGATCAACTCGCTCTTGATCGGTCAGGGCAAAGCCGGTGATCAGGCTGCTCTTGTAGGGGTTCTGGCGCCCGTCGCCTGCATACGGCCCTTCGGTCAGA
The DNA here is from genome assembly GCF_004762035.2 of Candidatus Chloroploca mongolica. GTDB lineage: Bacteria > Chloroflexota > Chloroflexia > Chloroflexales > Chloroflexaceae > Chloroploca > Chloroploca mongolica. The sequence goes on from NZ_SIJK02000035.1 coordinate 50,222, forward strand.
TGCCGTCCGCCAGCTTGATACAGCCGCATGACCTCTTCCAGTGTAGCCACACTGCCGTCGTGCATGTACGGAGCGGTGAGGGCCACATTGCGCAGACTCGGTGCCCGAAAGCGGCCCATATCGGTCGGGTTTCCGCTAACCTCGGCAAGCCCGTGCTGACCATCCGGGTAGGCGCCTGTGCCATCAAGGTTGTAGAGGCCGATGTTGTGAAAGGGGGCCGACCCGGATGACTCGCCCTGTACCCGCGTCGAGCCGGTAAAGTTGAAGCCGCCGTGACACTGCGCACAGCCGAGTTCAGGCCCAAAGAAGCGTTGTGCCCCACGCAACGCCGCTGGTGAAAGGGCGGTCGCGTCACCAGCTTGATACCGATCGTATGGTGCGTCAGCCGTGATCAGCGTGCGCACAAACGCAGCCAGCGCCTTGATGATCTGCTCCCAACCCATCGCATCGGGGTCATGCGGGAACGCGCGCGCAAAACGCTGCTGATAGACACCATCCTGCCTCAGCCGCGCCAGGATCGTTGCCTGTTGACCCGCTACACCCATTTCATCGGGGGCCGTGCCAGCAAAGAGCCGAGCAAGATGCTGCTCAAGCGTCGTGAGCTCTGGCTGCGCCCAGGTCAGCGTGCGTGCATAGGCAACATTACCAAGTCCCTGTGTATTGCGGGGATGAAGCGTGCCGGTTGCATTTACGGCCCGAGCGCGCCCATCACTAAACGCCAGCGCCTGGATATGGCACGTTGCACAGGCAACCGTCGCTGGCCCCGAGAGACGTTCTTCATAAAAGAGTGCCCGGCCCAGTTCGATCTTCGCCGTCTCCAGCGGGTTAGCGGCTGGTACCTCGGGCAACGGCCAATCGGCAGGCAGAGCCCAGCCAAATCGTGCGGTCGTTTCAGGTGCAGACGCACGACATCCGCCTGCGAGCACGAGCAGACCAAGCATAACTGCAATAAGTGTTCTACGCATCAACATCATTTACGAACGCAAAGCACCAAATTGCTGCCGTACCACGTGCCACATCCCCCGTACCCGGCGATCAAGCCCAAGCAAGAACAAGCCCAACAACATCAAAGGAAGGGCCGGCCAGAGCAATTCGAAGATCGGCGCATCATGATGAAAATTGGGTAAATTTGCCACGAGCCAGATGCAGACGCCACCGGCAAAGCCCGCGAGGCCCGCACGAATGCCAACCAGCAGGCCCAGGGTCAACAGCGCCAGTGGCACGCCCGCTGGATGCTCGGGAATGCGCCCCAGCAGCAGGGGCATGCTCAAAAGCGCAACACCAGCCAGAACCAACAAGAGGGCAATGCGTCGCCGCCAACCCGTTGGTTGCTCAAAGAGTGGTGCCGCATATGGATCGGCAGGTGGCGGAGGAACCAGTTGTTCGAGGTGATCAGGGTATGGATATCCATTGGTTGCCTTGATCAGGGCGAGGGCTAGTCCCTGTGTGCGAGCCTCTTCCGCAATTGCTTGCATAGCGGGAAGCCCAGCTACTTCATCTGGCAGGGCCTTCAGTTCAAGCGAGGTGGCAGGCAAACCCGAGGCGAAGGCAACAGGCACAGGTTCATACGCAACCGTCAGATCAATGCAGATCAGCGTATGCACCCGATGACTACGTTGCGCATCAACCATCAATGCATCACGCAGCGGCATCGCGCCAAGCGCACGTTGCATCCAATCGGTCAGCAACCGATCAAGCTCACGTGCCTCAATGGCCGAGAGTGAATTACCAAAGGTCCCCGCCCGCAACGCATCACGTAACTGTCGGGGTGTCCAGTCGCGCAACATGGTCCAGACCGTCGCACGATCATACGCGACGAGGAACATTGACGCCATCAACGAAGATCGTGTCCGCAACCTGCTTCTCACAATGCACACCAACTTGACAATAACGTAGGAAGATCGGCGATGATCACATCAGGCTTGATCGGGCCTGTTGTGGCTTCTTCGCGTCCACTGACCCCGGTCAACACCAGCACCGAGGGCATGCCTGCGGCGAGCGCACCGGCAATATCTGTATCAAGGCGATCACCAATGACCAGCGTCTGCTCAACCGTACTTCCAAGCATGGTAGCCCCGATCACAAACATCGTCGGTTGCGGTTTACCGATGACCACGGGCACTACATCAGTCGCCGCAACAAGCGCTGCCATCACCGCCCCTGCCCCCGGAATCAAGCCCTCTTCAGCCGGAAACGTCTTATCCGGGTTGGTTGCGATATAGGTCGCCCCGCCCCGAATAAAGAGGGTCGCCTGACGCAGAGTCTCATAGGTGAGGGTGAAATCGGCCCCCTGCACCACGAGTTCAGGCAAGACGGTATCTTCCACAAAATAGCCGTCCCCAAAGATCGCCTCACGCAAACCCTCCATGCCCACCACAAACACCCGCGTCCCCAGAGGATAGGTCGTGCGCAAATAACGACCTGTCGCCACCGCCGAGGTAATGACGCGGTCGGGCGGCATGATGATGCCCATGGCCGCAAGTTTATCGGCATACTGCGCCGGGGTCAGCGAGGCATTATTGGTAATGCAGCCATAGCCAAGCGAGCGCTGATCGAGCCAATTCAGCAGTTCGTGTACCCCGGGCAGCACCTGCTTGCCCCGGTAGAGTACGCCATCCATATCGAAGAGAACCGCACGGATCGAACGTAGGATATCCATATCACATCCGCTCTGGTGCTTGGATGCCAAGCAAGCTCAGACCATTGTGCAACGCCTGCGCAGTGGCGGCGACGAGACTCAAACGGGCGCCCCGCAACAGCGATGTTTCCGCCTTGAGGACAGGGCACTGTTCAAAAAAGACGCCGAACTCACGCGCCGTGGTATAACACCAATCGGCTACGACAAACGGCGCATAGCGCGCCCCTGCCTCGCGGACAGCCTCGGGCAACCGGGCCAGATGTTTGATCAGACGTGTCTCGGAGGGATGCACAAGCAAGGAAAGCTCGCCGCCCGGCCCTTCACCGCCATCCTCACGTGCTCGCCGCAAGAGCGAACGACAACGGGCATAACTATACTGCAAATACGTGGCGCTATTGCCCTCGGTTGCCAGCATTCGCTCCCAATCGAGCGTAATATTGCGCTTGGGGTCTTGATAGAGATCGTTATAGACCACGGCCCCGACGCCGACCGCTTCGGCAACAGCATTCTTTTCAGCCTCAGGCAGATCGGGGCTCTTGTGCTCAACCACTGCCCGTGCCCGACTCACCGCATCATCAAGCAGCGCTTCGAGGTAGACCATATTGCCCCGGCGCGTCGAGAGCGGCTGCCCCTGGGCATCAAAGACAGTGCCAAAGGCAACGTGGGTCAACTCCACCTCTTGCGCATACCCCATCGCCCGCATCAACGCAAAGAGTTGACGCAAATGCAGCGCTTGCGGTTCACCGATGACATAGACGATCTTCTGGGGGCTAAACTCGCGCATGCGAAAGACGATGGTCGCCACATCGCGCGTCATATAGAGGGTGCCACTATCACTGCGCTGCAGCAAAAAGGTGGGCAGGTTCTGCAGGTTCTCGATCACCACCGCCCCACCCGCATCACGGTAGGCTACCCCGCAGTCAAGGGCTTCCTGGATCACCCCGGCCAGCATTGGCTCATAGAAACTCTCGCCATAGGCATGATCGATCGTAACACCAAGTCGATCATAGTTGCGCTGGGCTGCCTCCATGGTGAGATCAACACTCCACTGCCAGAGCTCACGGGCCTGCGGGTCGCCCTGTTCAAGGCGCAGTGACCATTGGCGTGCGAGCTCGTCGAGGGCTGGATCATCTTTAGCGGCAGCGGCAAAACGGGCGTACTGGGCCTCGAGCGCCTCCAGCGCGGCTTCGCCAACACCCTCGGGCTTGCCTTCATGCTCAACCGATGCCAACACAACCCCAAACTGCTTACCCCAATCCCCCAGATGATTATCACCAATGACCTCGTACCCCAGGGCACGATAAAGATTGACAATCGCCTGCCCAATGATCGTCGAGCGGATATGACCGACATGCATCCGTTTCGCAATATTCGGTGCCGAATAATCAACCACAACGCGCTGAGCGTGCCCATCGCGATGGGTGCCATAACACGTTCCTGTAGCGAAGATCTCGCTTACCACCGCAACAGCCAGGCGTTCAGGGTGCATGGTAAAGTTCAAAAATGGCCCGACAGCCTCCACCTTGCCAATCAGACTATTGTCGCCCACCCGGATCGCTGCCGCAAGATCGGCTGCGAGTTGTGGGGCGACCAAGCCCCGTTCTTTCGCCAAGCGAAAGGTCGGAAAGGCCAGATCCGCCGGAATATTGGGCCTAGGCGTCGTCAACTCGATCTGGCCTACTTCGGCCTGACCGGTTGCCGCAATCGCCTCGCGAACCTCAGTTGTAAAGCGTTCTAACGCATAATTCATGCTAGCCTCTCCAGTTGTACGCACGGTGTCAGTATAAAGCCGCTCGCCATTTGGCGCAACCATTGCCGTGCGCAACGCCAGGGCGGTTGCACCCTCCGTTGGTGCGTGCCCATGTAGGGGCGCAGCAGCCCATGCGCCACCCGTCAACCACAACGATCTCTGTTCGCTGCTGCGCCCTGCCGTGGGCATGGTACCATTCCCGCACATACGCCTCCATCCCGGCGCATGTGCATACGCGCCCCATCGTCGTGATCCACCCGTGGGGGCACGGTGCCGCCGTGCCCCTCCACCCATCCCCGCGTGCGCAATGGGGGGCCATGGTGCCATCGGGTGCGGGTTGTGTCACCGGGGGGCCGGTGGGCGCAGCAGCAATGGCAGGGGCGTTCGGGCAACGGGCGGGCCATCGGCTGCTGCGCCCCTACATCCGGCAATGCTGCCATTGGGCAGGCACGGCGGCACCATCTCCGTACGGGCACGGCGTTACTGTGCCCCCGTATCGTTTGCCCCCCTCGTGCGGTAGAACCAGCAACATCCGTTTTGCCCGAGGAATGCCCATGGAACTCCCGCCGGCTGATTTTGATGGCGCGTGGAAATATGCGCTCGACCACTACGTCGCCCCGTTGCTCGAACTGCTCTTCCCGGAGGTCTGGCGCACCGTGGATTGGCAGCACCCCGTGATCTTCCGGGATACCGAACTCCACCAGCTTGACCCGGATCTCTCCCGCGGCAAGCACCGCATCGACAAGCTCGTGCAGGTCCAGGCCCACGATGGCTCGCCACGCACGATCTTCATGCACCTGGAAGTCCAGGCCCAGCGCGACCCGCACTTCGCCGAGCGCATGTTCTGTTACCACGTCCAGATCTTTGTGCGCGAACGCCACCCGGTGATCAGCCTCGCCGTCTTGAGCGATGACCAACCGGGGTGGCACCCGCGCTCCTTTGGCTATGCCGAGGCCGGATGCGTGGTGCGGCTCGACTTCCCCACAGTCAAACTCTTGGATCTTGACCTGACGATGCTCGAAGCAAGCCGCAACCCCATCGCGATGGTCATCCTGATCCACCGCGACGCGCAGGCGACCCGGGGGCAACCCGAGGAACGCCTCCGGCGCAAATTGGCCCGCTTTCGCACCTTCTTCCGCAACGGCTACGCAGCCACCGACATGCGCCGACTCTATCGCGTGCTCGATCAGATGCTGCGCCTCGACCCGCGCATGCACGCGACGGTTCGTGCTACAATGCGCCTGATTGAACAGGAGGAGACCCAGATGGACACCTTTGTGACCAGTATCGAAGAACTTGCCTTTGCCGAGGGGCTTGAGAAGGGGCTTGAGCAAGGCATCGAGAAGGGGCTTGAGCAAGGCATCGAGAAGGGGCTTGAGCAAGGC
>NZ_SIJK02000036.1 GCF_004762035.2 Candidatus Chloroploca mongolica
ACCGCGGCGATCGGCCGGATCGGCACGCCCTGTTGGGAAGCACGCCGACCGGACGTCCCCGCTGCCTCCGGCTCGTTCGTCTGGGGTGGAGCGTCCTCCTGGTGCGGGCATTGAACCACCCCAAGGCATCCGCCGTGTCACCCCGCTGCGCCCGCCGTGTCACCCCGCCGCGCCCGCCCTGTCACCCCGCTGCGCCCGCCCTGTCACCCCGCTGCGCAGCGAGGGGTCTTCCATGCGCCGCAGTGAAGATTCCTCACGCCGTTCGGAATGACATGGCTGGCGTTGGCACCCCCGCCGCGCCCGCCGTGTCACCCCGCTGCGCCCGCCGTGTCACCCCGCTGCGCAGCGAGGGGTCTTCCATGCGCCGCAACGAAGATTCCTCACTCCGTTCGGAATGACATGGCTGGCGTTGGCACCCCCGCCGCGCTCGCCGTGGCACCCCGAGTATCAAATGGCCCGCGGGCCAGTGGTGCCGAGAGAAACCAGTGTGTTGCACCGGCCCGCCCATGTCACCCCGAACGAACGTGAGGGGTCTTCCATGACGATCCGTGCAGATTCCTCACTGCGCCTACGGCTCCGTTCGGAATGACAGAGGACACGCTGGAGCCGACAACACGGTTTGTTGCTTAGGAGCGCAGCGAGGGGTCTTCCATGGGCATCAGCGAAGATTCCTCACGCCGTTCGGAATGACATGGCTGGCGTTGGCACCCCTTGGTGCGGGCACTGAACCAGCAACCCATCCCCATGCCGCGACGCTTGTGCCCCGAACCTTGGCCAACGACACCGCCACCTTCGTGCGAAAAAAACGAACGTCATGTCGCTCCCTCGGCGCTTGGATAAAAAACCCTACCCCCAAAAGCCTACCGGTCCGGGGGCCGGACCCGGTGTACGGGCACCCGCAAGGGGTGCCCTGGTGGGGTGCATGCACGGAAGATGCAATCGCCCTGGCCTGTGTGCAGGGCTTGCGCAGGGGACCTGCGGCCTCCAAGAAACTCGCTTGTGCGGGCGAACCCTCGTTGTCACAGGTATCAGGCCCAGGCCTGAATGTCAGTGGTATAATGACGTGGTGAACGAGAACAAGACAGGTACCAGGAGGATCTATTGTGATGCGACACGTGCGCGCCCTTATGCTGGGCGTCGCCCTGATCGCGCTCGTAGTGGCTGGCGTTGGCTATGCCGCGTTGAATGAACTACGTGCCCCGGCTGACCCGCGTGGTGAGCCGGTTGAATTTGTGATCAGGCCAGGAGCAAGTACATCTGAAATAGCTACCCAGTTGCGGAGTCAGGGGCTGATTCGTCAGCCGATACTGTTTACATGGCTCAGTCGTAGCCAGGATCTCGATGGGCGCCTGCAGGCCGGGCGTTATGTGCTGAGTCCGACGATGACGATGAGTCAGATTATTATTGCCTTGCAGACCGCACGTATCGAGGATGTGCAGGTAAGGTTCATCGAAGGGATGCGCCTCGAAGAGATTGCCGACACGCTCGAAGCGGCAGAAATTGTTGAGGCGACCGTTTTTTTGCAAGCAGCCCGCGATGGCGCTCGCTTTCGTAACGAGTTCTTCTTGCTGAGTAGCTTGCCTGATGGGGCGAGCCTTGAAGGGTATCTTTTCCCTGATACCTACCGTTTTCCGCAACAGGCAAATCCCAATGACGTGATCCGCCGCATGCTCAATCGTTTTGTCGAGCAGTATGCAACGATCGAGCGCAGTGTCCAGGTGCCTAATGTGAATGTGCATCAACTGGTTACGATGGCTTCGATTGTGCAGCGCGAGTCGGCCCTGGTTGATGAGATGCCGTTGATCGCCGGGGTCTTCTGGAACCGGCTCAAGCCCGAGAATGCACCAATTGTCGGTGGCGGATTACTTGGGGCTGATGCAACGATACAATATGCAGTAGGCTATAGTACCGTTGAACAAACGTGGTGGCGCAAAAATCTGACGATGACCGACCTGCAGATTGAAAGCCCGTACAATACACGGTTGCGCCCCGGTCTCCCTCCAGGTCCGATTGCCTCACCGGGGCTTGATGCGCTACGAGCAGCCGCTCAACCCGATGATGCAAATGGTTATCTCTTTTTTGTCGCCAGTTGCGAACTTGATGGTTCACACAATTTTGCGGCCTCATTCGCTGACTTCTTGCAGTACGAGGCCGAGTGGTTGGCCTGTCAGTAGACCTGTCGGGCTTCTGGTCAGGTCAAAGGATCGAGGATGCAAAAAATTATCTTAATTGGCGACCCGGTCGCCCACAGCCGCTCCCATCTGATGCACAATGCGGCGCTGACGCACCTAGGCCTCGCGATGCGCTATGAGGCGGTGCATACACCTGCCGCCGAGCTTGCCGCCCGGATTGCCGCCCTCCGTGGCGCTGAGTACCTTGGGGCGAATATTACGCTGCCCCACAAACAGGCGGTGATACCTTTCCTAGACGGGATTGATGAGCTCGCTGCGCAGATCGGGGCAGTCAATACGATTTATAAGAGTCCAGCTGGTGAGTTGATCGGTACAAATACCGACGCCCCCGGGCTGATGGCCGATCTCGCCGCGTCCGGGTTTGCACCCGAGAGGCGCCTGGCGGTGATCCTGGGGGCCAGCGGGGCCGCCCGCGCCGCAGCCTTCGGTCTCGCCGAGGCCAAAGTTGATACGCTCGTGGTTGCGAACCGTACGCCCGAACGCGCCGAAGAGTTGCTGGCAGATCTGTTGCTGACGATCACCGATGATGATGGCCTGACGGCAACCGGTGAACCGCCACCTGCCTTGATTGCCCTGGGGCTGGATGATCCTGAGTTGACCGAGTACCTGACTACCTGCGATCTGCTACTCAATGCCACTTCACAGGGCTGGCATGGCGACGAAACGCCGCTGCCCGATCCGCCTGTTGGGACGCACACCCTTGTCTATGATATGGTCTACCGCCCGACACGTTTGCTGCAAGAAGCCGCAGCGCGTGGAGCCCAGACCCGTGATGGGTTGGGCATGCTGGTACATCAGGGCACGATCGGCTTTACGCTCTGGACGGGACGTGAGGCGCCGTTGGAGGTTATGTGGGGGGCGTTGCGTTAGGCATGGGTACCCCACTCCTGGTCATACTGAGTGGGCTGATTCTGGGTGGCCTGCTGAATGTGCTGATTGTGCGCATTCCACGCGAAGGCAGGCTGCTCGGATGGCCGCGTTGTACACGCACCGGTGAAGCGCTGACATGGTGGCAGTTCATCCCGGTTGTGGGCTGGGTGCTGCAACGTGGTCGCGCGCGCAACGGGCAACCACTGCACTGGATCTACCCATTTGTTGAGGTCGTCTGTGGCCTCACGCTGCTGCGGCTCTATCAACTCTACGGGTTGGGGCCAGCGTTTTATTATCTGACCTTTGTATGCGCCGTACTAGTTATCACCGGGGCAATTGATTGGCTCTACCGGTATATTTATACTGCGGTGATCTTTGGCGGGGTCATCGTCGCGTTTCTTTTCAGCCTGGTGACGGGCATGATCGATTGGCGTCTGATGATCCTTGGTGCGCTGGCGGGCGGCTTCGTCTTCCTCCTCTTTTATCTCCTTGCCCGGATGCTCTTTCCTTCAGCAGGCGTGCCCTTTGGCCTTGGTGATGTCTATCTGGCGATCTTTATTGGCACTGCCGTCGGCTTCTTGCACCTTGGGGCAGCGCTGTTTACGGGGATGATCCTGGCGGGCATCGTCTCGGCGGGAATTCTCATTGTGCGGGCGACTGGGCGGCCAACGCCAACCTACATTGCCTATGGGAGTTATCTTTGCCTGGGGGTGATTCTCTTTATTGCCTCCGGCGGGATAGGTGGGTAATTGCTTGCGTTGAAAAAAGCCAGCGTAGCTGGCTTTTTTCAACGCAAGCACAAGCATTAGGAGGAGGGTGAGGAGTCAGCTTCTTCTTCTTCGTCGGGTGGTTTGCGGCCGAGGAGTTCGGCGAGATTAGCTGCGGTGAGTTTGAGGGCAATCTGACCGTCGCTGATGATGCGGTCGAAGATCGTCGGATCGCGTTCTTCGGTCGGCAAGGCGGTGACAAAATGGTTGAAGATTTCACTCCGTTCCTTGATCAGGTCGGCCCAGGCAGCATCAGGGAGCGTCCGGCGGAGGTCGGCCAGGTGCAATTCGGCAAAGGCCACCAGGGTTTCAGCTGTGTCGTCGGTGAGTTGCGCCGCAGCACCTGCTAGGTAATAGTTGGGCGCTTCGGCGCCAACGGGGGTTTCCACGGGGATCAGGTGGCCGACGAGAACTTCGCCACTCTCCAGGCGACGCGAGGCTTTGTGATCAGCGAGTTCGTAGGTCGCGTCGCTCAACAGATCGCGTGCGATAACACCCTTGCCCTTTTTGATCATCTCGACAAGATACGGGCGTAAGCGGACGGTTGTCCAGGTCTGCAAGAGACGGCGCTCGTAGGGGTCAAGCTCAAACGCTTCATCGTCCGCGAGTTGTTCAACCAGGGTACGGCCATCTTCCTGGCGCAGATCAAAAGCAAACCAGGTGAGAAAGCGCTCGGCGCCTCGATCTTCCAGCGTATCAAGCTCATCGAGTTGCTCGACCTGATATTTGCCCTGCCAGAAACGCTCAAGCGCCAGGGGAAACTGCATCGGCAACGCCTGCGCCGCCTCGATAATGCGTGGCAAGAGGGTATCCTGCGCCTGATGCAAACGCATCTGCTCAGTCCGTTCGGCCTGTTCCAGGGGCAAGTGACAATCTTTGTACTTCTTGCCACTGCCACAATGACACGGATCATTGCGGCCAAGTTTGGGGGCTTTGCGCTTTGGTTGGTTGCTCATACCATCTCCTTTTGCGCTGGTACCAACCAGCATAGCTGGTTGATACCAGCCAAAGAAAGAAACTTGAGGGCTGTCACCCTCGCACGGAGCAATACGTTATGTCTATTTCACTTATTTGTACCGTACGTGACGAAGCGGAAACGATCGGTGCCTTGATCGACTCGATGCTGGCGCAACATCGCCTTCCCGACGAGATTGTGATCAATGATTGCCTCAGTCGTGATCCAACGCCAGAGATTGTCCGTGCGTATGCCGCCCGCGAGCCACGCATCCGCCTGGTGGCAGGCGGAAATTCGATTTCATCAGGACGCAATCATGCCATCCGCGAGGCCAGCGGCACCATCATTGCCTGCACGGATGCTGGCCTGCGCCTCGATCCGGGCTGGCTTGAGGCGATTGTAGCACCAATCGAGCGCGATGAAGCAGATCTTGTCGGCGGATTCTTTCAGGCCGATCCTCAATCGCTCTTTGAGTTGACCCTGGGGGCGGTCAATTATCGTGATCTGGACGAGATCGATCCAGCCCGTTTTATGCCCTTTGGCAAATCAATGGCCTTTCGACGGAGCCTGTGGGAGCATGTCGGCGGCTTTCCGGAGTGGCTGAGTCACTGCGAAGACCTGGTCTTTGCCCAGGCCGCCGAGCAGGCAGGGTTCAAACGTACCTTTGCACCTTCGGCGCTGGTCTATTTTCGCCCACGCAGTTCGCTCGGTGCCTTTGCCCGCCAATACTATTTCTATGCGCGCGGCGACGGCATGGCAGGGCTGTGGCCCAAACGCCACGCCATCCGCTACCTGGTCTATAGCAGCACCGCCCTGATGCTCACGGCGGCCCGCTACGTGCCCAGGCTCCGCGGGCCGAGTGCAGCACTGTTGGCCCTGGGGCTCGGTGCGTACACGTATGGCCCGTACCGGCGACTGCTCAAGCGCCTGAAGGGGCGCCCGGGATTGGAACAATTGGCCGCCCTGGCGCTCGTACCAGTGATCCGAGTGGTTGGCGACAGCGCCAAAATGGCGGGCTACCCGGTAGGGCGCCTGAAGAAGCGAAGGCTCAAGCGCTAGGAGTTCAATAGTACGAGGGGGAATAAACGTAGGCTTCCCCCTTTTTTCGTCAGGTAATCAGGAGGATTTCGGCCTCTACATCGCTGCGCCGACAAACTACACTGGTCTTAGAACTCACACGCAGGAATGCCGAAGAGGAGGCCAGGAATGAACGCGCAGCTGATACCAACCACAAACGCAACGTATAGCCCGCCTTCAACCGTGGCATATGACCCACGGCAGATGGATCTGACGAGTCTCGCCCGTCGCGCCCAGACGGAAGGGCGTCGTTTTTACAACCACGAAGAGTATGATGCACGCTTTGCCTATGAACTCTTCCGGCGCGCCCTAGTTGAGCGTGATGAACTGGCATGGACGTTTCTTTTTGAACATTATGCCCCCCTGGTCGAGCACTGGGTGCGTCGTACCGGAGCCTTCACGGTCAGTGGCGAGACGAGTGATTTTTTTGTCAGCGAAGCTTTTACCCGTTTCTGGAGGGCCATTCCAGCCGAGCGGTTTGATGCCTTTCCAAATCTTGCGGCGCTGCTCAACTATCTCCGCCGGTGTGCCTCGTGTGTGGTGATTGATGCAGCGCGAAGCCAGGCCTATGCCGATTTGCTGCCCGAAGAAGCGGTGAACTGGAACGATCAGCGCATGGCGCACGCCGATGAAGAGGCGACGGAACGCGTGGGGCGGGAAGAATTCTGGCAACTGATCGAAGCTCAACTCACCAGTGAAATCGAGCGTCTAGTCGTACGTTGTTCGTACCAACTCGGGATGAAACCGGGTGAGATCTACGAACGCTGGCAAACCCTTTTCAGTGATGTTCACGAGATCTACGCAATCAAGCGGATCGTCCTGAACCGGCTGCGGCGGCACGCGATGCTCCGTGAACTCTACTAACCAGGATCCCCCAACATGCACAAACGGCGAGCGAAGCTCGCCGTTTGTGCATGCTATGTATCTCTAACAACCAACATCATCAAGAAAAGCGTTGATGATCGGCTCCTGCGCTTCAGCATCAAGCAAAAAGGCATCGTGACCAGCAATACCGGGGAGGTCAACGTGTTCGACGAAACGGCCACGGCGGGTGAGGGCATCGGCAATCGCCTGTGACTCAGCGGTAGGATAGAGCCAGTCACTGCTGAACGAGATGAGCAGCGTGCTGCCAGTTACCCGATTGAAAGCGACATCGAGGTTGCCATAGCGTCCCGGCAAGTCCCAGTAATCCATCGCTTTCGTGATATAGAGGTATGAATTCGCATCAAAACGCTGATTAAAGGCATCGCCCTGGTAATCGAGATAGCTTTCGACGGCAAATTCGCGTTCGAGACTAAAAGCGAGATCGTCATTATGCTGCAGGCGGCGCCCAAACTTCTGCTCAAGCGCGGGTTCACTCAGATAGGTGACATGGCCGAGCATACGGGCAAGGGCGAGACCATCCACGGGAGGCTCGTAGCCGTAATAGTCGCCATTGCGCCAGCGCGGATCGCTCATAATGGCCCGGCGGGCAATGCTATTCCAGGCGATGGTCTGGGTACCTGAGCGCGCAGCGGTGGCAATCAAGATCGCGCTACGAACGCGCTCAGGGTTACTGGTCATCCACTCGAGCGCCTGAAAGCCACCCATCGAGCCACCGGCGACGGCCATCAACTGATCGATGCCGAGCGCATCGATCAGGCGGGCCTGGGCACGCACCATATCGCCAATCGTGAGCACAGGAAAACGAGTCGCATAGGGACGACCCGTACGCGGATCACGGCTGGAAGGGCCTGTCGACCCCATGCACCCACCAATAACATTCGAGCAAATAATATAGTAACGATCAGTATCAAAGGGGCGGCCCGGGCCGACCATCATGTCCCACCAACCCGGCTTGCGTTCAGCAGAGCCATGAAAACCAGCGGCATGCGCATCGCCCGAAAGGGCATGGAGCAAGAGAATCGCATTGCTGCGCTCAGCATTGAGCTGTCCATAGGTCTCATAGGCAAGCGTTACAGGTCCAAGCATCTTGCCACTCTCGAGCGCGAGCGGCTCAGTCCAGGTAAAATATTGCCGTTGGACAAGACCAACACCATCAAAAACACGCTCGGTTGCCACAGCAGTCATAGAGACACCTCAACGATACTGACTTACACTACTTGCTTGGAGGGTGAACCAGTGGCCCTTCGGTCGCCACTGGTTCCCATCGATCACACCTACACCTTGGCGAGCGCCTGGTCGAGATCGGCGAGGATATCATCCAGGGTCTCGATGCCAATCGAAAGACGAATATAGTCATCAGACACCCCGGTCAGTTGTTGCTCTTCAGCGGTAAGCTGGCTATGGGTTGTACTGGCGGGATGAATGGCGAGGCTACGGGCATCACCGATATTCGCCAGATGCGAGAAGAGGCGCAGGTTATTGATAAAGGTCCGGCCTGCCTCGCGCCCGCCTTTGATACCAAAGCCAAGAATGCCACTCTGACCTTTCGGTAGATACTTGCGGGTCAGTTCATAGCTCGGATGGGTGGGGAGGCCAGGGTAGTTGACCCAGGCAACCTTCTGGTGCTCACTGAGCCAGCGAGCAACGCCGAGCGCATTCTGGCAATGGCGTTCCATGCGGAGGGGCAGCGTCTCGAGGCCCTGGAGCAAGAGGAAGGAATTGAAGGGACTGATCGCCGCACCGAGATCACGGAGCCCCTGGACGCGAGCCTTGATAATATAGGCGAGATTGCCGAGGGCCTGGGTATACACAAGCCCGTGGTAGCTAGGATCGGGTTCGGTAAACTCGGGATAGCGGCCATTGGCCCAATCGAACTTACCGCTATCAACAATCACCCCGCCAATGCTGGTGCCGTGGCCGCCAATAAACTTGGTAGCCGAATGGATCACAATATCGGCCCCGTGTTCGATGGGCTTCCAGAGATAAGGGGTTACAGTAGTCGCATCAACAATGACCGCGACGCCAGCCTCGTGGGCAATGGCGGCAATGCGCTCGAGATCGAGCACATCGAGCTTCGGATTGCCGACGAGTTCGAGGAAGAAGGCTTTGGTACGACCATCAATCGCCCGACGGAAACCCTCATAATCACGACCATCAACAAAACGGGTTGTAATGCCAAGTTTGGGCAAAGTATGGCGGAAGAGATTATAGGTACCACCATAAAGATCGGTTGATGCAACAAGATTATCACCAGTCCCGGCGAGATTGAGGATCGCGAGGGTTTCAGCAGCCTGACCGGAAGCGAGGGCAAGGGCACCGACGCCACCCTCGAGCAGCGCGAGCCGCTTCTCGAAGACATCGGTCGTTGGGTTCATAATCCGGGTATAGATATTACCAAACTCTTGCAGACCAAAAAGGCGAGCAGCGTGATCGGTATCCTGGAACTGATACGATGTCGTCTGATAAATCGGCACTGCGCGTGCGCCCGTTGTCGGATCAGGAACCTGCCCACCATGCAAAGCTAGCGTCTCAAAACCGGTAAACTGCTGATCATCGGCCATAGGAAGCCCCCTTATAGCATAGATTGCGAACAAAACAACACACAAAAAACCCTCATCGGTATTCGATGAGGGCAGACACTCGCGATTCAGGTAGAAGATCGGCGCAGCGTGCCGCTCATCTTCCAGATGTTTTCTGTCGGAATTGGCACCGAGCCTGGGCAGAACGCTTTGCAGATTATATGCTACCCGCTATATGCAAGCGAGCGTATACAAAGCATCAGACTTCCAGGTGGTTGCCGCGGTTTCATAGGGCCGTTCCCTCCACCGCTCTGGATGAGCCGCGCGTCTAGTTGTTCGTGTGCTGGGTTCAAATATAACAGTTTGACGCGAGATTGTCAAGAGGGAATTTTAGGGAGGGTGACGGTCAAATGACCGTCACCCTCCCTAAAGCAAGGCGTGAAGAGCTATGCGCCTAAATAAAGGCGCTCATGCCGGTAATGGCCCGACCAACGATAAGGGTATTCATTTCGTGGGTACCCTCGTAGGAATAGAGTGCCTCGGCGTCGGCGAAATAGCGGGCGACATCGTGTTCAAGCAAAATGCCATTGCCACCGAGCAAGCCACGACCAGTAGCGACAACTTCGCGCATCTTTTCGCCACAGAAGGCCTTGGCGAGCGAGGCCCGTTCGTGGCTAAGCTTGCCATCGCGGGCAGCGATCTGACTGAGGCGCAGACAGAGCGACTGCATCGCGGTAAGGTTGCCGAGCATCGAAACGAGGCCACTCTGCACGAGTTGGAAACCGGTGATCGGGCGGCCAAACTGAATGCGCTCATTGGCATAGGCGAGGGTACGTTCATACGCACCCATAGCCGTACCAGTCATTGCCCAGGCGACAATAGCGCGAGCCATCGCCAACTGACGGGCGACATCGCGGAACGCAGTGACCCCGGGGAGCCGGTTGGCCTCGGGAACGCGCACATTCTGGAGTTGAATATTGGCATTCTGCACCACCCGGAGCGCGATTTTGCCTTCAAGCTTCTCGACATGGTAGCCGGGCGTGCCACGTTCGACCACAAAGCCCTTGACCTGATTATCAGCCACATCACGGGCAAAGACCACATTCAGATCAGCGATTGGCGCATTGCCGCACCACTTTTTGGCACCATTGATAATCCAGACATCATCTTCGCGACGGGCCGTCGTCAGCAGACCGGCAGCCGTCGCCGAGCCAACCTCAGGCTCGGTGAGCGACCAGGTGCCAATCTTTTCAAAGCGTTCCATCGCGGGCAGCCAGCGCTGTTTTTGCTCATCCGAGCCAAACATCCAGATCGAGCCCATTGAGAGGCCCCAATGAACCCCCCAGAAGGTGTACATCGAAGGATCGACCCGTGCGAGTTCCATCGCAGCAATGCCAGTCAAGACCGGGCCAAGGGCATCAAGCGAATAGGGGCGCGAGCCAAAGGTATTCTGGATCATCGCGGCAAACGAAGGCACGAGTTCGTGCGGAAAGTCACCACGTTCCCAATAAGAACCAATCACCGGGCGAACGCGCTCCTCCATATACGTACGGATTGCCATCTGGATCGCACGTTCTTCATCGGACAACACATCAAGAATATCGTAGAAGTCACCATTGACCGGCGGCAAATGTTTTGGACGACGTTTGCTCGTAATGCTCTTGAGCAGCAGGCCGATCTCCTGCGGACTGACTCCACCAGGGAATTTCACTTGTTGAAACAGACGTGAGAGACCAGCAAAGGGTAGCGTGACGGGAGCCATAGATCTCCTCCGATAAGTAGCGTGCCGCCGGCGACAACACTGTCGTCGGTCGGCGGATCATCGTCGCTCCGCCATAAGTTGGGAGGCGCCGATCACGCGTCGACAACACATTTAACGCAATGCGTTATACATGTTATAGCACACCGGCATAACAACTGTCAATGAGAGGAATTATATGGCTTGGGCTGACGCCTGGCAATTCTTGCTTGTGCTGGCGAAAACGGCCCGCTTTGCGAGCCGTTTTCGCCAGCACAAGCAAGGTTCTTGGGAGGGCTGACGCCTCCAGCGAGCACCCAACGTTATGTCATCGCTTGACAAGCGAACTTGATGCGGGTTATACTCCGCACACACACAGACTCTCTTACATAATGATGCACAAGCCTCCCCCAGCATAGATCTTTCTCATCGGGTCTGATCGATTCATTCAAGATCAGACCGGCCCAACTAGTTATCGCAGTGACGCGGTCGTAGGAATTTGACAAGGAGGTAGGTTAGATGAGAAGCTTTCGTTCGACACGTGGGTTGATGGTCGTTGTCTTGATGATGGTCATGGCCTTAATCCTCGCGGCCTGTGGTTCAACACCAGCTGCAACGCCAACTGAGGCACCGGCTCCAGCAGCAACAGATGCTCCCGTGGCTGAAGCACCAACCGAAGCCCCCGCTGCCACACCTGAACCGCCACCAGTTTCAACAGAGCGGTTGCGGCTTTCGTTTGGTGGTGGGCCAGTCGGTGGGGTCTTTCAGGTGTATGCCGATACGCTAGCGATCATTGTCGCTGATGCGGATCCGAACCTAGAGATCACGGCTGAAGGTACGGGTGGTTCAGCCGAGAACCTGCGGAGCACCAACTCGGGTGACTTCCAGTTTGGCATCGTGTACGCGGGCGACGTTGCCCTTGGCGCGGCTGGCGAATTGCCCCAGGATCCGACCCAGTACACCAGTGTGCTGGCGGTGGCCCCCCTCTATGGTGGTGTGATCCACCTGGTCGTCTCTGAGCGCAGTGGCATTCAGAGTGTGGCCGATCTGCCTGGCAAGCGCATTGCGCTGGGCAACGCGGGTTCGGGTGCGGCGCTCTCTGCCGAGCGCTACTTTACCCATATGGGTCTGATTGATCAGGTGCAGGTTGAATACCTCGGCTATTCGCAGGCTGCTTCGGCGATGGGCGATGGTCAGCTTGATGGCTTCTGGATCCTGGCTGGCTTCCCCAATGCTTCAGTGACCGAAGCAACCACGGTTACCGACATTCGACTGATCGACGTCTACAATCCTGGCGTTGAGGGTGGCTTCTTTGAGGCCTACCCCTTCTACTCGGCACGCAATCTGCTTGGCGGGGCATACACCGGTGTTGATGAGGATGTGCCGAGCTTCCAGGACACGGCGCTATGGGTTGCCAATGCCGATGTGTCTGAGGATGTTGTCTACAATGCGTTGACAACGGTCTTTGGTGATGATGGGATGAGCCGCTTGCGGGCCGCCCACCCGTCGGCAAGCGAGGTCGCCCTCGAAAATGGCATTACCGGCATCGGGAGTCGGTTGCATCCCGGGGCTGTGCGCTTCTGGGAAGAGCAGGGCGTGACGATCCCGGATGAGTTGAAGTAACAGGTTAACAGGTATATTCGCTTAAACGCAGCAATGGTGTTATCCACAAGGCTTGGTGGGTAACACCATTGCGCAATCTAACGGCCAACTCGATGAGGAGGAGTGATGGCAGGACAGTCCGCCCCCGAACCGGAAAAGAAAAAACCCGAAGAAGATCCGCAGGCAATCCTGGCTGCCTTGAGCACTCCGAGTACTGAGGATGTGATTCAAGACGAAAAGCTACGTGCAATTGTCGAGAAAGAGGAGCCCTCCACCCGTCAACTCAATCGGTTCTGGGCAATGGTTGTCTCGGTAATCTCGGTTGGCATGGCTGGTTTTTATATTTATACTGCGGGAACGCTACCGGCCCCGGTACAGTGGCAGCGCGGCTTGTATGTGATGTTAACCTTCATCTTGATTCTGCTGCTTTATCCGGCGATTCCACGCAAAAGCAAAGTACGTCCATGGATGGAGAACATCCTTGAGCGGCTGCCAGGTTGGCTGCGGATGGTGCTTGCGCCAACTTCGGGGCCAAGCTTGATTGATCTCATCTTGATGGCCTTGACTGTTGGTGTCGTTGGTTATTACATTCTCAATTTCAAGGAACTTCAATTTCGTGCCGGGGCTTACAACTACAACGATTATATTGTTGCCTCAGTTGGGCTCTTGATTTCACTTGAGATTGCCCGCCGTGTGCTTGGCTGGTCAATGACCATTATCGGCGGTATGTTCATTCTCTATCTGCGTTTTGGCAGTGTGCTCTATGATATCCCCATTTTGAGCACCTTTGCCCACCGCGGACGCTCGGCTGAGCGAACAGCAACCACGCTCTTCTTTGATCAAGAGGGTGTCTTTGGCATCATGGCCAATGTCCTGGTCTCGTATGTTATTCTCTTCATCTTCTTTGGAGCTTTCCTCCGCAAATCAGGCGCAAGCCGCTTTTTTATTGATCTCCCCCTTGCCCTGGCGGGACGATCGGTCGGCGGGCCAGCCAAGGTCGCGGTCATTTCATCAGCGCTTTTTGGTTCAATTTCAGGGAGTGCGATTGCCAATACCGTCAGTACCGGAGCTTTTACAATTCCGTTGATGAAGCGCTCGGGCTTTCGCCCGCACGTTGCGGGGGCCATTGAGCCCTCAGCTTCCATCGGTGGTGCTTTTATGCCCCCGGTGATGGGGGCGGGTGCCTTCCTGATGGCCGAATTGACCGCGATCCCCTATCCGACGATTGTGCTTATTTCGATCTTTCCCGCGATTCTCTACTTCCTCTCGGTGCTGACCATGGTTCACTTTGAGGCCAAGAAGTACAACCTGCGCGGGATTGAGACCGGGGTCAGGGCTATCGATATCATTCGTAAAGAGTGGTATATGTCGGTGCCGCTGCTGGTGCTGGTCATTATGATGATGTCGGGGTTCTCGCCAGGATATTCGGCCTTCTGGTCGATCCTCTCGTGTGTGGCGCTGATGTATACGATGCCCAACAATGCCGCTGACTTCAAGAATCCCGCAGCGCTGGGCGGGAGTATGCTGCAGGCGATTGGGCGAAGTACCGTACGCGTCGTACGCAGTGTAATTGAGGCGATGGAAGAGGGTGTGCGTGATACGCTGGTGATCGGGGCCACGGTGGGTGTGATCGGGATGATTGTCGGCACCATTTATGCCACCGGTATCGGTGGGCGTTTTGCCAAGATCATTACCGACCTTGCGGGCGGCAACGTAGTGCTGGCCATCCTGCTGATTGGCCTGGCGTCACTCGTGCTTGGCATGGGTGTCCCGGTGACAGCAGCCTATCTGATCACGGCGGTGATTATGGTGCCTGCGCTGACCGACCTGGGGGTAGCTTTGATCGCGGCGCATATGATTGTTTACTGGTTTAGCCAGGATAGCAACATTACCCCGCCGGTCTGTGTGGCTGCCTATGCCGGGGCCGCAATTGCCGGGGCTGATCCCTGGAAGACAGGCTGGACGGCCTTTAAGTTTGCCAAGTTACTCTATGTTATGCCCTTCCTCTTTGCCTTCAGCCCGGCGATTCTGCTGATTGGGCATGGCGGTCAGCCGCTGCAAGAGATGATGTGGGGTGAGGTAGCGCTCGCCTTCTTCTCAGGGTTTATGGGCACGATTGCCTTCTCGGCGGTTTCGATGTTCTATCTGGTACGGCAAACAACCTGGTGGGAATGGACCATTGCCGCCATCGGGGCTTTCCTCTGTTTCTGGCCCAATCTGGCGACTGATCTGATCGGGATTGCGATTTTTGCTTCGGTCTGGTTCTGGCAGTACTATGATGTGAAGCGCCGGGGCAAACCCGTTGCCCCAGCCCAACCAGTAACGTGAGATCAATTGTTTTAGGCACAAAAAAAGCCAGCGTAGCTGGCTTTTTTTGTGCCTAACATATATTACACGTTCGGGACAATTGGCTCGATGCTGGGGTCGTGACCACCAATCTGGCTGCTGCGCAAGACCCAGGCCGAGGCACCCCGTTTGAGAAAAACCTCGATCAGGGCACGGGCAATGACGGGCGGCAGGACAGTGCGCCAGCTCCGTACAGCTTTGCCAAGGGTTTTAAGTGGCGTGCCACCGCTGCCGAGGATGGGCAGATCATATTCCCAATCTTCGCGTGCGCCCCAGGGCGTGAGGACTTCGCGCACATCGCTGCCGAGCGAGAGGAGGGTCTCGAGGCGGCGGGCATTTTCGGGTGTATTGGCAAGGGCCGCCTGGAGATCAGGCCGATCACGCAAAAGACGGCCGGTATTGCGGATCGCCGCATAGAGCGCCTGGGCCGAGTCCTGGGCACAATTATTGGCCGCCCCGACACTGGTACCGCCGCGGCCATCGGCAATGCGATACCGGGCCGTCATCACCTCTAGTTGACGCAGGATCAGATCGAGTGCGGCGAGAGGTTGACCACCGAGTTCAAACGGATCAGTCACGGCAGGGTGCTTGATCAGCACATCCTGGATCGGGCGCACCCCGGCCCAACCTAACTGGCGATCGCCGCTATAACGACTATAGTGGATCGAACCTGCGGTCAGGCCATCAACATTGTGGGCATAGACCTGATTATAGACCAGATCAAAGCTCAATTCATTCGCGAGTGGCTCAAGGATCACCGTCGCACGGCCAAAGGCAACATGGCCCCAGTAGAGCGGCGTGCGGGCGGCGGGTTCGCGTTTTTCGCCCCCGATGCCGCCAAAGAGATGGATCACCAGCGCACGATCCCCGGCTTGCCAGGCAGCACGAGCCGCGTGAGGGGTAATGCCATCCCCGGCAAGCAACACCGTTGTGGCCTGGCCCTTGACGGCAGCCTGCTTCCACTGTTTAGGCTTCAAATACTCCATGCACTCCGACGTACGATCGGCGTAACTCTGGGGTTCGAGGCGCAGCATCAAGCGTGGGGCCAGCGCTCGTACGACAAAAGCACCCTCGGCATCCTGGGCACCATAGATATACCAGCCTTGCGCATTGAGGGGCGAGTGCTCGATGCCAGAGGCGGTGCTATTGGTCACACCGAAGCTATCGGGCACAACCTCGGGCATGCGCACCAATTCTTCGGGGCCAGTGAACGAACTGGATGCCTGATCATAGTGGCGCACACGATAGGCATCACCGTCGCCTGAAGGCCCGAGAAACTGTACCAGCGCATAGAAACGACCGGTGACCTGAACTGGTTCGGTCGTCACAAAGATGATTGGGGGGCCACCATCAGCAGGCTGACGGTCGACCGTCACCTGGCCTTCAAGGCGCACCGTGAGATCATCGAGTGGATGCGCCCCAGCGAGCGACTCAAGTGGATTGACATACTCCCAGCCATTGACCCGTTCGGCAAGCACCGTACCCGCCTCGATCGCCTTAAGCGAATCTTCGCTCATATGGACACTGCGGGTGGCCCCCCAGAAACGCGCATTGAGCGTCAGGTTCGGGAGCCAGCGGAGGCGCACCCTGGCCGCCAGGAGATCCTGATAGGCAGCGGGTACGTGTTCGAGCTCGATCCAACAACCAAGCACCAATTCACGTTCAGCGAGCGAAGGCAAGATCAAGCGTCCGAGCCAGGCCCCAAGTGGTTGGTAGCGGATAGGATCGGGTACCTGCTGAAGCGGATAGAAAGCGGGTTGATTGAAGGTAGCCGCTTGATAGCGCTGATAATTGCTGACGGTCGTCATTTAGGCCACCTTTTGCTTCTTCTTTTTCGCCTCGCGTTCAGCCCTGGCTTCGGCAACCTCAGCGACGCGGGCATCGGCATACGCCTTAGCTTCGGCTTCAGTCGCAACGCGTGCGGCCTGGAGATCGGTCGCATCGATTAAATTATCACGCACAAGCAAATCGCCAATCGTATCGATTGTCGCGATAGCATGCGAGTGACCATCAGGGGTAAACGCGACCCAGGAAAAATAGTTAGTCGAACCATTGTGATGCATCTTGCCCATCGGGACAAACTCGATGACCCCATTGTAGAGCGCCTGGTTCCAGATGCTCTGCGGAAACCACTTCCAGCGCCCGGCATAGAGTTTCTCACCGAGACCGTGGAGGGGATCATCGTCACCCCAGAGATGGTAGAGTTTGGCCAGATTTTTAATGCCGATGTCATCACTCATCACGCCGCCGATCGAGATAACACGGATGGGAGCCTGGCGGAGCAACGGCTTGAGAAACGTCGCGGCACCAATCGCAATCTGCGCCCCACCCGAGAAACCAATAATCGTCACGGGCTTGCCACTGCCAATTCGATAGCCACGCAACTGCAGCGCCTCAACAATCTCATTGGCCACCCCCAGGTTATAGATCGGCCCGTAGCGTCGATCAGCCGAGATCGCCACTTGAAACATATTACGAATATTAATCAGAAATTGAAGCAAATCGTAAGGATTTTTTAAACGACGCTTTTCGAGATATCCCCACATACGAGCAAAGGCGCGTTCGTTGGTGAGACCGGCATTGGTGACGGAATAGGGATAGACATCAGGCACCACGGTCGTATTCGAGAGGCGCTTGAGCGCCATCTTGCCCCAATCGATCTCTTCCTGGGGA
The DNA here is from genome assembly GCF_004762035.2 of Candidatus Chloroploca mongolica. Lineage (GTDB taxonomy): Bacteria > Chloroflexota > Chloroflexia > Chloroflexales > Chloroflexaceae > Chloroploca > Chloroploca mongolica. Next base: position 17,625 of record NZ_SIJK02000036.1, read on the forward strand.
ATACCGGCCGCATCAATCGCCCCGATCCCCGAGAGATAGACCAGAAAATGGGCCTCTTTGCTCTCAGGAATATCGGCCAACTGAGGCGTGACGTGACCGGGCACAGGGGGCGCTTTGCTCTCACCAAACCAACCGGCCCACCAACCGAGGCTCTCGAAGGGAGCAACTGCAGCCGACAGAAAGAGCAGGACAACGGCACCAATGAAGAGCAACCAGAGGAATGAGAGCATCAGCGGCCTCCTTTGGGGGGTGATTTCTCATTGGCAAAACGATCCAGGACATCATCAAGCGCCAGATCAAAGGTCGTCCCCGCAGCGGTCTTGAAGAGCCAATTACGAACCGCAAGAATAGGGCGTCCAATGGTCGCACTGCCGACCGTTACAAGGAGATAGCCGAGGCCAACACAGACAAGCGCGGGCCAGAGGGCGCCATTAGCGAGGAAGGTAATGCCCGCAAGTACGACCAGAAAGCTCCAGACCGAGAGCACACGGCCAATGAACGTACCGAGGTACGGGATCAGCACCAGAAAGCCAAAGAGATAGGGCGTAGCACCGAGGCCAACGAGACGAATCACGGTACGAAACGGAATATCATTCGGAAAGAGCACCTGGCCAGTGACCCAGATCGCGATCGCCCAGATAAGCAGCGAGGTCGCAAAAATAATGCCATTGACCACCAGGCTCAGGACAAAGCGACCGGGCCGCACCCGATTGACAAAGAGAATGACACTCTGCCCAACGAGCATTGAGGCCCCACCGAGAACCGCAATCACCAGAATGATCCAGTTGGTATTAGGATAGCTTTCGACCACTTCAAAGACGCGGGGATTAAGGCGAAGCGCCCCACCGATACCCTGGAGCACATAGCCAAGAAATTCAAACACGGCACTGCCTTTTTCTCTATGTATCTGAACTGGGCATGTGTACGATCAGGGTCAGGACGCGAATGATGCAATACGCAGGCTTATGCCTGCGTATTGCATCATTCGTATCATACGATCCACGACATGTGCGAGCCTACTCCTCGCTGAAGTACTCTTTGAGCTTCGCTTCCTGCTCAGTCGAGAGATTGCTGGCGATCAACTCAAATTCCTGGCCCTTGACGGCCTCACTGATCCGGTCGAGAACCGCGCCGGTGCTCATCAAGAAGAGGGCAGAGGTACCGGGGGTGACTTTGGCCTGAACTTCCTTGATGAAGCGATCATCAATACCAACATCAGCGAAGCTACCGGTGAGAGCGCCGGTTGCGGCACCGATCGCGGCACCAACAAACGGAATGAAGAAGAGCAGGCCAAAGAGCATGCCCCAGAACATACCATTGAGCGCACCCATACCGGCGAGGTTATGGAGCTGGCGAGTTTTGGGTTTCTTCTTATCGGCAGCCCAGACAACAGTAGCCGCATCAATAATGGTAATCAACTGCTGCTTCTGCAGACTATCCAGCGTATCGAGCATCTTCTCGGCACCGTCCACGGTCGGGAACTTCAGCACAGTCAAAGCGGACATACAAGAACCTCCTTAGGTTGCAAACGACACGATCGCACAAACGAGAAAAAAACTTAGGAATAAGGACAACTTAACTCGCTGCCAGCGCGGCGGCGAGGGCATCGATGGCAGCCTTCTCTTCAGCGCTCACCGGCGTACCGCCCATCCCGAGGAAGCCACCCTCTTTGACCGCAGCGGCAACGTGCTGGGCAACGGCGAGCATCAAACCCTGATAGGCAACCGCATCAGAGCGAGGCGCCTTGGCCCGAGCGACACCAACTGACTCGAGCACGAGGGGGAGCAAGGTCGCCTGGATCTCGGCCTGCTCAGACTTCTTATGGGTCTTGACCATCGCCTCGACCTCATCAGCGGTCACATCGTCATTGAAGAGGATATTGAGCAATTCGGTGGGGCCAGCCTTGGTGACAGCCTCATCAATGGCGGCATACATCGCATCGAGTTCTTTATCACGGCCACCCTTGCCTGAAAGATCGGCAAGAATAATGAGCGTCGCGGCATAGATCGGGCCCTGGCGCAACGTAGCCCAGTCTTCATCACTAAACTTGGCTCGCAGCTTATCCTGGATCTCAAGCGGCTTGAAGACCTCTTTAATCACCTGATTCGTGGTACTATCGCGGCGGCTCAGGCCACGCAGTTCCGTCTGCAACGTCTTGGAGAGGGCGGCTGCATCCATGCCCTGCTGGGTCGTCATATTCTTGATCACACCCATCAGCACCGGAGTCACAAGGCCAAGGAACGGCGTAATATCAATGCTCGTCGCCTTCTTGATGCCGCCCGTAACCAATTCAAGATTGCTGCCAAACATCTGCTGTACGACCGCTGGTGTGCCACCGGTAACATTGCCGAGCACACCCTGGAGATTGCCAAGCACACCGGTATCGGCGCCCTGAATGATCTTATCAAGGGCCTCGACACCCTCAGGCGTATTGCCCATACGGGCGAGACCGCCAGCCAGCACGGCTGTTGTCAAAGCGATCCCCTGGCGAGTCATTTCGTCACTGAGCCCAACTTGCTTGCCGACACGTTCAATCACCGTCGGACTGATCAGATTAGAAATTGTGTCAATCACCGATGGCATAGATCAAATTCCTTTCATCAAGAGCTTTAACGGCTGCCGGGACAAAGGAGGCAACCGATCATGCAGCGACGTCCCAGTAGCATGATACTGGCGGTAGGATTTGCTGATTGCTTCCACACGCGTGCGTACACCAAGTTTACCATAGATATTCCGCAGATGAAACTTGACCGTTGTACGGCTAATATACAGGCGTTCAGCAATCGCATCATTCGAGAGGCCGTACAACAAGAGAGCAAAGACGGCTTGTTCGCGTTCAGAGAGGCGATCCGGATCAGCAACCTGTTGCTGATCATCGTCAGCGAGCAAGGCAGCAACTTCGGGAGCCAGGGTCAGCACCCCATTCGCTGCATTGCGAAGAGCCTGGGCCAGTTCAAAGGCATCAACATGCTTGAGCAGATACGCGGTGATGCCATACTGCAATGCCGCAGGCAGCAACATTGCTTCAACTCGCTCAGTCAAGACGACCACACGCACAGGCAGCTGCTGCTGCTGAAGCTCACGCAGCAAATCCAGTGCCCCTGGCATCGTCAGATCAAGAAGCAACAGGGTAGGACGGTGACGCTCGCAGAGCATAAAAGCATCGGCAGCAAAGCCCGTCTCACCCACAACAGCAATGTTCGGCAGAGCGGAAAGGATATGGCGTATTCCAGCACGATAGATTGACTGTGGATCAACAGTCACTATACGAATCTGGTGTTTAATTGTCATAGTGTCTGCACAAAAGACATGTTATCTACCCACCAAAAGCGGTACTACTGAGAGTACCGCCTCGTCGTTTGTCATGCACAAATGGCATACAGCAATGCACTGTTGGCAAAATCAAGTGTATGGCTAGTATAGTCGGTAGCAGATACCAATAGCATCACTCAAAATGTAGTATTTATGACCATACGCCGGGGTTCAGAAGTCCCCCAGCACCGAAATGGTTCCGCAGCGCCTGCTGGATCGCCCGAGCTTCGGACACATAGCCCTGGATATCGAGATCAGCGGGAGGTGGCAAACAACCTGGGACGCTGACAGCATAGCCACCGGCCTGCCGTGCAGCCTGAGCAAGCGCGAAGGGGTGCGCCGGATCGCGAACATAGAGCAACCCATTGGCGAGATCGGCGAGCAGACCAACAGACGCCGGGGCGGCAAGGCGGGTCACCTCGGGCAAGCGCTGGGAAGGAAGGCCCAGACGCAGGGTCAAGGCTGACTGGCTAGAGGCAAGCCAGGCCGCCCACTGCGCCGACCCGGTCGTCTCGGTCAGGGTTTCAAGCGCGGTTGCCCCGGCGAGCAACACCTGAACCTGTGCACGTTCAGCCTGCACATCTTCGGGATATCCTTCGGCAGTATAGATGAGCGTGTTCGAGCCAGGTTCACTGAGGATGAGCAGTGACGACGCGACCAGGCAGAACGGCAGCAGACATGCTCCAGCTACAAGGGCGGCCTCGAGGCTAGCAAAGCTGGCGCGCAGGGTCACCGAGGCACGTGGGAGGGGCGAGAGCTTGAGGGTCACATCGGTGAGCATGCCGAGCGTACCGTGCGAGCCAACATAGAGCTTGGGAAGATCGTAGCCAGCGACATTTTTGACCACCGGACGACCGGCGCCGATCACGCGACCATCGGGCAACGCGACGGTCGTGGCGAGCAAGAGATCACGGACGCCCCCATAACGCATGCGCAAAGGCGCATTGAAATTGGCAGCAACAATGCCCCCAAGCGTTGCCTCCGGCCAGGGCGACACGAGCGGCACCCACATCCCATCCTGTACCAACTCGGCCTGCAAGGTCGCAAGGGGAGTCCCGGCACCGGCAACAACATAGAGATCGTCACGGGCATAGGTAATAATGCCGGCAAGGCCACGGCTACTCACCGTCACATCAGCCGAACCAGGCGAAGACGCTTTCGAGCCACCACCGACCAGGCGCACCGAACGCCCAGTCGCCGTCAACGCATGCAGGCTTGCGGCGGCATCGGCGGCAGTGGTGGGGGCAAGAAGATCTTCAGGGGCTGCGGTGAGGGCCGGATGGTCAACCGGAACCACCGGGGCTGGCGTGGGCGAAGCAGGCGGAAAAATCTTGCCTGGGTTATAGATTGCCTGTGGATCAAAGAGATCGCGGATCTCGCGCATGACGGCCAACTCATCGGCGGTATACATCATCGGCATAAAATCACGTTTCTCGATGCCGACGCCGTGTTCACCGGTGATACTGCCACCATAGCCAACGCAGAGTTCAAGGATTTCACGGCCAACTTCAATAACCTGGCGTACCAGGGCCGGATCATTGGGATTTTTGAGCGGAATAAAGGGGTGAAGATTGCCATCGCCGGCGTGGAAGACATAGGCGACCTGGAGACCAGCGCGGGCGCAGATCGCATTGACGCCACCGAGCGTTGCTGCGAGCTTGCTGCGAGGTACCGTGCCATCCACGAGATAGAAGGCCGGGGCGAGGCGAGCCATCGCTCCGGCGGCACTCTTGCGCCCATACCAGATCCGGTCACGCTCCTCGGCACTCTGCGCAATGCGGAGATTGAAGCCGCCATACTCGCGCAGAATCGTCGCGATCTCATCAATCTGGAGGCCAACACTTTCGGGATAGCCATCAGCCTCGATAATCAGCGCAGCGCCGGCAGTAATAGGCAAACCAGCGGGCACAAAAGCCTCGATAATTTGCATCATCGCCTGGTTCATCATCTCCATCGTGGCTGGAACAAGGCCACGGGCGATGACGGCGGAAACGGCTTCACCAGCGGTCTCAACCGAATCAAAGGCAGCCATCATCGTCTTGACGGCAGGTGGATAGCGCATCAAACGCACCGTCGCGCTGGTAATCAAGCCGAGGGTACCCTCACTGCCAACGAGCAAACCAGCGAGATCATACTCGGGATAATCGAGGGCCGCGCCACCGAGGCGCAGAGGACGGCCATCAGGCAACACAACCTCGAGACCCGTCACATAATTGGACGTGACGCCATACTTGAAACAGTGGGGGCCACCGGCATTCTCAGCAAGATTACCGCCGAGCGTTGAAGCACGGCCACTGGAAGGATCAGGAGGAAAATAGAGCCCGTGCTCACGGGTAACGGTATCGAGCAACAGATTGGTCAACCCAGGTTCAACGACAGCACTCCGGCCCACCGGATCGAGGTCAACGAGGCGTTCCATGCGGGCAAAGGCAACAATGACACCACCGTGTTCAGCGACAGCGCCACCAGAGAGGCCGGTGCCAGCGCCGCGCGCCACCAGCGGAATCCGATAGCGTGAAGCCCAGGCAACCAGGCGAGCGACCTCTTCGGTCGTCTGGGGCAAGACCACCGCATCGGGAAGACCGCGATCGAGGCTCGCATCGCCTTCATAGGTGAGCAACGCAACCGGATCAGTCACAACACGACCAGGCGGCAACAGACTTGTCAGCGCAGTAAGGGCAAGCTCACGGGCAATCATGGAGGCTCCTGACATACAACATTGGACGGAGGCAGCACAACAGCCAGAGACGAAAATGCGGTTCTGGGTATCATACCAGAACCGCATCATCTCGGCTAGGATGTCAAGGCCGCAGGATGCAGGTTATGCTTGTGCCGATGGAAAAAGCCAGCAAAGCTGGCTTTTTCCATCGGCACAAGCACGGGTTGAAAGACTACATGTTCATACCGCTTTGAGGGCATTCATAATATCGAGGGCACCCTTCTTGGCGTCGGCGAAGAGCATCAGCGTATTATCGGCTGCAAAGAGCGGGTTGGGGATGCCAGCAAAGCCGGGGCTCAGGCTGCGCTTAATCACAATAATGCTGCGGGCCTTATCGACATTAAGGATCGGCATCCCGGCGATGGGGCTACTCGGATTGGTACGTGCAACCGGATTGACAACATCATTGGCCCCAATGACAATCACCACATCGGTCTGCTCGAAGGAAGGATTAATCTCATCCATCTCCTTCATCTTATCGTAGGGAATATCGGCCTCAGCGAGCAAGACATTCATATGGCCGGGCATACGACCAGCAACGGGATGGATCGCGAACTCAACCTCAGCACCACGTTCTTCGAGGAGATTGACGAGGTCACGCACCGCGTGCTGGGCTTGCGAGACAGCCATACCATAACCGGGAACAATCACCACCCGGCGCGCTGTCTCCATCAACATTGCCAGTTCTTCGGCATTGGCCGCCTTGACGCGCCCGCCATAGACCTCATCACTGCTCTGGGCCTCCTCGCCGGCGACCCAGATCCCAAAGAGCACATTGGTGAGCGAGCGATTCATCGCCCGACACATAATACTGGTAAGAATAATACCGGAGGCACCGACAAGCGAACCGGTAATAATAAGCGCATTATTATTCAGCACAAAACCAGCGGCGGAAGCAGCTATTCCCGAATAGGAATTCAGCAGTGAAATCACCACGGGCATATCAGCCCCACCAATCGGGAAAACGAGCGAGAGCCCGAGCAGCGTCGAGACAAGCACAATCGCCCAATAGATCCAGGTAGCCGTCGGATCAACGACGAGCCAGACAGAGAGCGCAAGCGCAATGACGAGCAAGATCGCATTAATGATTTGCGCCCCCGAGAGGCGAACATCTTTAATGATACCCTGAAGCTTGCCAAAGGCGACCATGCTACCCCAGAACGTCACCGTACCAATAAGGCCAGAGGCAGCGGTAGCGATGGCAAACTGGATCGTAACCAAGGTCACATCGATCTGGAGGGCATCCAGAAGAGCCGCCCCGGCGACCAGCGTTGAAGCAATGCCACCGAAGCCATTGAGCAACGCAACCATCTGGGGCATATCGGTCATCTGGACGCGGGTCGCCATCAGCGCACCGATGCCGGAACCGATGACCAGACCAGCGATGATCCAGACATAATTAACGACCTGCTGATCGACCAAAGCGGTCACCACCGCGATGAGCATCCCGATCGCGCCGAGTTGATTGCCACGCACGGCGGTACGTGGATGGGTAAGGCCCTTGATCCCCAGAATAAAGAGGGTTGCCGCCGCAAGGTAAGCCAGATTAATCAGCGCACTGCCCATTGCTCAATCCTTCCGGCGAAACATGCCAAGCATACGATTGGTCACCATAAAACCGCCAACCACATTGATGGTGGCAAAAATCACCGCCAGAAAACCGAGGATCGTCGCCACCTGGGGACCGAGCGAGCCTGCCGAGAGAATCGCGCCCACAAGTGTAATACCTGAAATAGCATTAGAACCCGACATCAAGGGCGTGTGCAAGTTTGGGGGCACTTTGGTGATAATCTCGACACCAACAAACAGCGCCAGAACAAAGACGGTCAAGGAGACCACGAGCATTTCCATGCGAAGATTCCTTTGTTATCCAGGGGCAAGCGATCAGAACGACCGCTGCTGGTCTAACCGATGCGTCGATGCGTTGAGCAATCTGCTATGATGAGGCAACCGGTGTACCCGCGCCAATCAGATCATTGATCCGGGCGCTGACAACTTTGCCATCGTGAACGACGGTAGACTCACGGATAATCTCATCATCCATATTGACCGTCAGTTTGCCATCTTTGACCATGAGGCGGAGCAGATTGATCAGGTTACGGCTATAGAGCTGGCTCGCGTGATTAGGCACCGTTGCGGGCAAATTACCTGGCCCAATGATCGTGACATTATGCGCGACGATAATCTGATCAGACCGGGTCAATTCACAATTACCCCCACGTTCGGCGGCGAGATCGACAATCAGCGAACCAGGCTGCATTCCAGCAACCATCTCAGCCGTAATCAAGACCGGTGATGGCTTACCTGGAATGGCAGCCGTTGTAATGACGAGATCATTACGGGCCACCACTTCAGCCATCAACTTGCGCTGCCGCTCATAGAAATCATCGCCAAGGGCTTTGGCATAGCCACCTTTGTCTTCGCTGCTGCCTGTTTCAAGGGGCAGCTCAACAAACTTGGCACCGACGCTCTCGACCTGTTCTTTCACCGCAGCACGGACATCATACGCCTCAACGCGCGCCCCGAGGCGTTTGGCGGTAGCACATGCCTGAAGCCCAGCCACACCGGCACCAATGACAAAGACCCGAGCGGGCGTCACCGTACCAGCGGCCGTCATCAGCATCGGAAACATCCGCGGCATACTAGCAGCCGCAATCAGGACTGCTTTGTAGCCGGCCACCGTCGCCATTGAAGAGAGCGCGTCCATACTCTGCGCACGACTGATGCGAGGAATCAACTCCATCGCCATAGCGGTCACGCCTCGCTCAGCCAGGCTCGCCGCCAACCTTGGTTCCCACAGCGGTTCAAGAAACGCGATCAACAACTGCTGAGGACGCAACATCGCCCGTTCTTTATCGGCGTGACCTGGATCAGCGCCGGCCGCCCGCACCTTGAGCACGATATCAGCCTGCGCATAGACATCGGTACGCGACGCCACGGTACGCACCCCACGTTCGACATAGGCAGCGTCAGGAAACCCGGCACGCATCCCAGCACCTGCCTCAACGACGACTTGCAACCCCATTTTCATCAGGGCTGGCACATCTGCGGGGACGATCGCCACGCGATCTTCACCCGACACCAATTCAGCCGGAATGCCGACGATCATACACTCTCCCTGTTGGAACTCCTGAGTGCGCTGCAGGGCTGCCCTATTCTGTGCAACATACGTCCATTCACTGAGCGAAACCTGGGCAACCCCGGCTTAGTATACCATGAATTGATACAATTGAGAATGTTTTCACAGACAAGGCAAGTGCGCAAATTGACGCCTCCAGAAACATAACGGTGAACGAAATTTCTCGCACAATAAATACCTCTTATCTATTATTTAAGCAACTTATTGGCGAGAGCGTGTTGCGATGGTGTACACTAGAGCCTGTTTTATTCCGTTATGTATGGGTCTAGTTCGGAGGATCAGGTAATGACGACCCTGGATACCGATACGCTGGAGATGGTACTGACGACTCTGCGTGATTATGCCGACCGGCAACTGAAATCCGAGTTTCTGAGGGAGTTGGACGAACGCGACGAGTTTCCGCACGAGGTGCTGAAGGATCTCTACGACCCTGAGAAATTTGGCCTGCACCTTATTTTCATCCCCGAGGAGTTCGGAGGACTCGGTGGGGGTGCCTACGATATTTACCGCGTTTCCGAGCAGATGGCGCGCATCGACCTTGGGGTCGCGACGGGGGTACTGGCAACATTTCTTGGCACTGACCCGATCGTAGTGGGTGGCACCGACGAGCAGAAGGCGCTCTGGATGGGGCGCATTGCCGACGAGGGCTTGCTGGTGGCCTATGGGGCGACTGAGCCGCAGGCAGGCAGTGATCTTGGCAGCCTAACAACCCGGGCAACGCCAGTGTATGAAGATGGGCAACTCACTGGCTACCAGATCTCGGGGCGCAAGCAGTGGATCTCGAATGGTGGGGTGGCAACGCTCTATACGATTCTTGCCAATACCGAGGGCGGGCCAACCTGGTTTGTCGTCGAGCGGGGTGCGCCTGGCTTTAGCTGGGGCAAGCCCGAAGATAAGCACGGTATTCGGGCCTCGAATACGGCAGCGCTCTTCCTTGATGAGGTCTTTGTGCCGGTCGAAAACCTAGTCGGCGGCGTCGAAGGGCAGGGGCTTGCGCAGGCGCAAGCGGTCTTTGGCTATACCCGGCTGATGGTCGCGGCCTTTGGGTTAGGTGGAGGCTGGAGCGCACTTGAGCGGGCGATTCAGTATGGGCAGACGCGCATTCAAGGTGGGGCACTGCTTTCGACGAAACAGGCCTACACCCACAAACTGCTGGTACCGAACGCGGTACGCCTGGAAGCCGCACGTGCGTATATCGAGTGGGTTGCGGAAAATATTGATGCGGGCGACCCTGGGCAGCAGACCGAGGGAGCAGTAGCCAAGTATTTTGCCACCGAGAGCGGCAATAAGGCGGCTGAAGATGCGATCCAGGCCCACGGCGGCTATGGGTATACCAAAGAGTATATGGTCGAGAAGATCAAACGCGACGTGCGCATTACCTGTATCTACGAGGGTACCTCGGAGATTATGGAGTGGACAATTGCGCGTGATCGGTGGCAGTTGCATCTGAAGACCCGTGGGGCCTACTACAACGATTGGGCAGCGAAACTCGATCAACTGGCCCGTACCAACCCCGACACCGGGGCCGCCACAACCGCGCTGGCGTTGCGCGCACTGGCGGTGGTACTTGAACGCTGCCGGCTTGATCGGTTGACCCGCAATCAGCATATTCTCTTCCGGCTTGGTGAGTTGATTGCGTGGGCGGAAACGGCCGCGATCTTTAGCGAGCGTGCCGCCAATAACCCAAGCAAGGCCGTGCCCTTTAGCCCCGAAACCCTGCGAATCATGGCGCGCATTCACGCCCGTGAAGCGGCCCTCAAGATCGCAACCGATGGGCTCCGCTGGTGCATCAGTGCAGGCCAGACCGACCCCAACCTGGCGGGGAGCCTCGGGCTACCGGCGATTTATCAGGCTCAGGCTGGGCAAATTGAAGATATGAACATCGTTGCCGAGCGGCTCAATGCCGCGTTCCCGGCAGAGTAGTTTCCCCCTGCGTGGGGGCGCTCCGGAGGAGCTATTTCCATGGACACTTCGGCCTCGTGCGCCATCGCCATCGTAGGCGTTGGCGCGATGTTGCCTGATGCGCCTAATGCACGAGCATTCTGGCAGAATATTCTTTCCAGGCGCTACAGTATCAGCGAGACACCGGCTAATCGCTGGAGCCTGGCTGATTATTACGATCCTGATCCTGCGGCCCCCGACAAGACCTATACCAAGATTGGTGGGTGGGTACGGGATTTTCAGTTTGATTGGCAGCGTTTTCGCGTTCCGCCCCGCGTGGCGAATGCGATGGACGAGGGTCAGCAGTGGGCGGTCACGGTTGCCGCCGAGGTACTGGCTGATTATGGCTTTCCTGATCGTGCGCTCAATACTGACAATACCGGGGTTATCCTCGGCACGGCGATGGGCGGTGAGTTGCACTATCTGACCAATCAGCGCATCGTGGCCCCCGATTTTGCCAACTATCTCGCAAGTACCGATGCCTTCAAGTCGCTTCCCACTGAGGTGCAGGCGGCGATGCTGGCACAGTTTTATGCTGAAGTGGGGCGAAAGTTGCCCGCGATCAGCGAAGACTCGATGCCGGGCGAGTTGCCGAATATCGTTGCCGGACGGGTAGCGAATGTGCTTAACCTGCGGGGACCCAACTTTATCACCGATGCAGCATGTGCTTCGACCTTTGCCGCCGTCGCGTCTGCGGTCGAGATGTTGAGTGAAGGCCATGTTGATGCGGTGATCACCGGTGGTGTCGACCGCAACATGGGCATTTCAACCTACGTGAAGTTCTGCAAGATCGGGGCGCTTTCAGCAACTGGGACACGGCCATTTGGCGATGGGGCCGATGGTTTTGTGATGGGTGAAGGCGCTGCGGCCTTCTTGCTCAAACGCCTGGCGGATGCGGAACGCGATGGCGATACGATCTACGCCGTGATCCGTGGGGTCGGGGCTTCGTCGGATGGCAAAGGCAAGGGCATTACGGCACCCAATCCGATCGGGCAGATCTACGCGATCGAGCGTGCGTGGAAACACGCCGGGCTCGATCCTGCGACCTGTACGCTGCTTGAAGCACATGGCACGAGTACGCGGGTTGGCGATGTCGTGGAAGTCGAAAGCCTCAGCAAAGTCTTTGCGGGCGCGGAACGAGGGCGCATCGGCCTCGGGTCGGCCAAGAGCAATATTGGCCATCTCAAGGCCGGGGCCGGAGCCGCCGGGTTGCTCAAGGCGGCCTTCGCGGTTCACGAGAAGATCTTGCCGCCGACGCTCAATGCGGCACCGTCGAACCCGAGTGTGGATTTCACGGCAACGCCGTTTAGTCTACTTCACGAGGGACGTGAGTGGGAACGGCCAGCGGCCTTCCCTCGCCGCGCTGGGGTAAGTGCCTATGGATTTGGGGGCACCAATTTTCACCTGGTGCTTGAAGAATATGTGCCCGGGATGATCACCACTGGCCCACGCCGCTATCAGAGTGCTGCGGTTCCTGGTGATGCCGGAGGCGGAGAGGCGAAGAGTGTGAGCAAACATTATGCTGCCCCCGCTCAAGTGGATCAGAAGCCACCGTTGCGGGGCATGCTGGCCCTTGGCGCAGCGACAAGCGCTGATCTGGCAGCGCGGATCACGGCGACCCTTGAGCGCGTAAAGGGCGGTTGGACACCGCCGCTTGCTGCGCCGGAGCGGGCCGAACTCCGTCAACCCGAGCGGCTCGTCGTGGATTTTGGCGAGGCAAGTGACCTAGCCGAGAAACTGGGCAAGGCAGCGCGGGCAGCGGGGTTGAATAATCCGGCTGCATGGCGACCCCTTGCCGCCCAGGGCATCTTCCGGGGCAGTGGCACAGCTTCCGGGAAGGTGGCCTTCCTCTTCCCCGGCCAGGGTAGCCAGTACCTCAATATGGGGCGTGAGTTGGCCCAGCAGTCAGCCGCTGTTGCCGCCGTCTTTGCCGAGGCCGATGCGGTGATGACACCGATCCTTGGGCAACCGTTGACGAGCTATCTCTTTGTGGATAGCAACGATCCGGCGGTGATCAAGCAGGCCGAGCGGGCACTGATGCAGACGGCGATTACCCAGCCGGCGATGCTGACGCTCGATATCGCGCTGCTCACGCTGCTCTCGGAGTATGGCGTTCGTCCCGATATGGTGATGGGCCATTCGCTTGGGGAGTATGGAGCACTGGTGGCGGCGGGCATCATGCCCTTTGCTCAGGCGCTCGAGGCGGCAGCCGCCCGTGGAGCCGAGATGACCAGGGTGAGCGTGGAAGATAATGGCTGGATGGCCGCCGTCATGGCCCCGCTTGAGGTGATCGAGAGCACGCTCAAAGAGGTTGATGGCTATGTGGTTGCAGCCAACCTCAATAGCTACAGCCAGGCCGTGATCGGTGGCGCAAGCCGGGCCGTCGAGCAAGCGATCGACCTCTTTGTTAGTCGTGGCTTCCAGGCCCAGCGCATCCCGGTGAGCCATGCCTTCCATACGAGCATTGTCGCCCCGGCGTCGGGGCCGTTGCGCAAGGTGCTCGACCGCTTGCACATCCGTGAGCCCGAACTGCCGCTGGTTGCCAATGTGACCGGCGAACTCTATCCGACGACGGTTGAGGGCATCAAGGATATTCTGGAGCGCCAGATTGCCTCGCCGGTGCAGTGGGTCAAGGGACTCGAGACGCTCTATCGCGAGGGATGCCGGATCTTTATCGAATGCGGCCCCAAGAAGGCGTTGAAGGGCTTTGTTGATGATGTGCTTGGTGACAAAGGCGATGCTGTTGCGCTCTTTACCAACCATCCCAAAACGGGTGAAATTGCCAGCTTTAACCAGGCGCTCTGCGGGCTCTATGCGGCAGGCCTGGATGCAGCCGAGCCGGTCGCAGTCGCGGCGCCTCGACAGGTCGCCGCAGCCTATGCCCACGAGACGCCGGTGGTAACCCATCGTCTGACGACAAATGTTGCGCATTTGCCCGCGCTTGAGGCCGAAATGGGGCAGGCGAGCCCGGTTGAGGATACCCGCGAGATGAGCCAGGGTGACTATCACGGAGCGCAGCACGGCAACGGGAACGGGCACGGGCTCGAAGCCTTGAGTGCCCTGTTGACACAGGCGCTTCGGCAAGGGGGCGCAAGCCCGGCAGGTCAACCGGCAGCCTATGACCGGAACGTGCCGCCAACCGGCTCGATTGTGATTAGCGGCACCGGCCTTGGCTTGCCGGGGGCCGAGAAGAGCTTGATGGCGCTCGATAACGCCGAGCGCATCCTGCGTGGCGAGCAACTGATTGATCTGATCCCCGAGCGCTTCCGTCGGTTGATGGTCAAGAAGCATGTGACTCGTGTGGTCAAAGGCGAAGACGGCGGTGGCAGTTTCCAGGAAATTGATCACGCCGACGATGTCATCCGGCTCGCGGGGCGTGCAGGGAGCTTTGACCTCACGGCGGAATACGGCGTCTCAGCCAATCTCGTGGAGGCGCTGGACATCACCAGCCAGTTGGCGATGGCGGCAGGGCTTGATGCGCTGCGTGAGGCCGGCCTTCCGCTGGTACAGACCTACAAAAAGACGAGCAAGGGCACCTTCTTGCCCGAGCGCTGGATGCTGCCCGAGGCGTTGCGTGACGAGACTGGCGTTATCTTTGCAAGCGCCTTCCCTGGCTATGACCAGTTGAGTGGCGAATTGCAGCGCTACTACGAGCACGAGGGGCGACTAGCCCTGTTGCAAGAACTGGAAGCACTGCGCAACGAGACGAGCGACGAGGCAACGCTGGTGCGCCTGACCAGGCGGATCAACGAGGTGCGCGACGAGATCGAACGCAAGCCGTACACGTTTGACCGGCGCTTCATCTTCCGCATCCTGGCGATGGGTCACAGCCAGTTGGCCGAGTATATCGGCGCACGCGGGCCAAATACGCATGTCAACGCGGCATGTGCCTCGACCGCACAGGCTGTTGCGATTGCCGAAGACTGGATCCGCAGTGGGCGCTGTCGGCGCGTGCTGGTGGTGGGCGGCGACGATGTCACAAGCGAGCATATGCTCGAATGGGTTGGCGCAGGCTTCCTCGCAACAGGGGCAGCGGCAACTGATGATGCTGTCGAAGAGGCTGCGTTGCCGTTTGATCGGCGTCGGCATGGCACGTTGCTCGGCATGGGCGCGTGTGCCTTGCTGGTCGAGAGCGAGGATGCCGTCCGCGAGCGTGGCATGCGCGGCATTGTCGAGGTGCTCTCGAGTGAGACGAATAACAGCGCCTTCCACGGAACGCGCCTGGATGTGCAACACATCAGCCAGATTGTTGACAATCTGGTGCGGGCCGCCGAGCAGCGCTTTGGGTTGGATCGGCGCACCATGGCCGCACAGACAGTCTTTATCTCGCACGAGACCTTTACGCCGGCCCGGGGCGGCAGTGCTTCCGCCGAAATCGCCGCCTTGCGGCACACCTTTGGGCCAGCGGCGAGCGACATTGTCATCGCCAACACCAAAGGCTTCACCGGTCACCCGATGGGGGTGGGCATCGAAGATGTGATCGCAGTCAAGATCCTGGAGCATGGCATTGTGCCGCCGGTACCCAACTACCGCGAGCCCGACCCCGAACTCGGCCAGTTGAACCTGAGCCGCGGCGGACGTTACCCGGTGCGCTATGCGATCCACCTGGCGGCAGGCTTTGGCTCGCAGATCGCGCTGACCTTGCTGCGACGCATTCCAGGGTCAATCGAGCGCATTGATCAGCGCCAGCGCTATGATTACTGGCTGGCGCAGGTGAGTGGCTATGACCGGGCCGAGACCGAGGTGGTGAAACGTGTCTTGCGGATCAAGGCCCAGGGTGCGCCAAAGCGCGTACCCATGCCAAGTGACTGGGTTCCTGGCACCGGGCCGGTGCAGCGGGCGGCGTTTGCGCCTGATGTAGCCGGACATCACCTGGCGGTTACGCCAGCAAGCAATGGGCGTTCGAGTGCGCCAGCAGTGGTGAGTCGACCAGCAACCCCGGCTCCGGTCGCACCAGTGCCCGTCCCGGTTGCAGCCAAGCCAGTGGAAGCGGTAGCACCCGCACCAGTTGCGCACAAACCGGTTGTTGCGCCACCCCCGGTTGCCCCAGCACCGGCGGCACCAGTCGCGCCAGTGGCTCCAGCACCGGTGGCACCAGTCGCACCAGTGGCTCCAGCACCGGTGAGCGATCCGGTCGCCGAGACGGTGCTGGCCCTTGTCGCCGACAAGACCGGCTACCCGAGCGAGATGCTCGATCTCGACCTCGACCTTGAGGCCGACCTGGGCGTCGACACGGTCAAGCAGGCCGAGACCTTTGCGGCGGTGCGCGAGGCTTTCAACATCCCCCGCATCGAGAACTTGAAGCTGCGCGACTACCCGACGATGCGGCACGTGATTGGCTTTGTGCGTACACAGCGGCCTGATCTCGCCGCACCAACCGCCGCTGCACCCGTCGCCGCAGCACCACAATCGGTCGTCGTCAGTGCGCCAGCAACCGTGAGCGATCCCGTGGCCGAGACGGTACTTGCGCTGGTCGCCGAAAAGACCGGCTACCCGAGCGAGATGCTCGATCTCGACCTCGACCTCGAGGCCGACCTGGGCGTCGACACGGTCAAGCAGGCCGAAACCTTTGCGGCGGTGCGCGAAGCCTTCAACATCCCCCGCATCGAAGACCTGAAGTTGCGCGACTACCCGACGATGCGGCACGTCATCGGCTTTGTGCGCACGCAGCGGCCCGATCTCGCCGCGCCGGTGGCAACACCGGTGGCAGCACCGGTCGCCGTAGCGCCCCAACCGGTCGCCGTCAGTGCGCCAGCCGTCGTGAGCGATCCCGTGGCTGACACGGTGCTCAATCTGGTCGCCGATAAGACCGGCTACCCGATTGAGATGCTTGATCTCGACCTCGACCTCGAGGCCGACCTGGGCGTCGACACGGTCAAGCAGGCCGAAACTTTTGCGGCGGTACGCGAAGCCTTCAACATTCCCCGCATCGAAGACCTGAAGCTGCGCGATTACCCGACGATGCGACACGTCATCGGCTTTGTGCGGACACAGCGGCCCGATCTCGCCGCGCCGGTGGCAACACCGGTGGCAGCGCCCGTCGCCGCAGCGCCCCAACCGGTCGCCGTCAGTGCGCCAGCAAGCGTGAGCGATCCCGTCGCTGACACGGTGCTCAATCTGGTCGCCGATAAGACTGGCTACCCGATTGAGATGCTTGATCTTGACCTCGACCTTGAGGCCGACCTGGGCGTCGACACGGTCAAGCAGGCCGAAACCTTTGCGGCGGTGCGCGAAGCCTTCAACATCCCCCGCATCGAAGACCTGAAGCTGCGCGAATACCCGACGATGCGGCATGTGATCGGCTTTGTGCGGACACAGCGGCCCGATCTCGCCGCGCCAGTGGCAGCACTGACAGCGGTGGCCCCGACACCGGCGGCAGCAGTCGCACCTGCGGCGCCACCGGTGAGTCAGCCATCTCTCGATCCAATCACCGAGACGGTTCTTGGTCTGGTTGCAGAGAAAACCGGCTACCCGACCGAAATGCTCGATCTTGATCTCGATCTCGAGGCCGACCTGGGCGTAGACACGGTCAAGCAGGCCGAAACCTTTGCGGCGGTACGCGAAGCCTTCAACATTCCCCGCATCGAAGACCTGAAGCTGCGCGACTATCCGACGCTGCGTGATGTGATTGGCTTTGTGCATACACAGCGCCCCGATCTGGCGGCAGCAGCAGCGGCAACCGTGGCAACACCGGTCGCCCCGGCTGCGCAACTAGCAGTGGCAGGGCTCACACCAGTAAGCGATCAAGTCACGACAACGGTGCTCAACCTGGTCGCCGACAAGACCGGCTACCCGATTGAAATGCTCGATCTCGACCTCGACCTCGAGGCCGACCTGGGCGTAGACACGGTCAAGCAGGCCGAAACCTTTGCGGCGGTACGCGAGGCCTTCAACATCCCCCGCATCGAAGACCTGAAGCTGCGCGACTATCCGACGCTGCGTGATGTCATCGGCTTTGTGTATACGCAGCGCCCCGAAACCAGAAATGGCACAGCCGTGGTAAGCGAAGGTCTAGACACGATGACAACGGCTGCGTCAACTCAGACGACCACAGCGGCGCCTGCGGGGGCCTACAACCTGAGCGAAGCGAACCGAGCGCCGCGGCGCGTCGCCACGCCAGTGCTCCGGCCACCACTGGATCTCTGCAAAGCGACGAACGTCGAGCTTGGTGAAGGCACACGGGTCATGGTGATGCTTGATCGGAGTGGCATCGGCAAAGCGCTGGTAACACGGCTTGAAAAGCGGGGTGTAACCGTGCTGCCGATCGAGGCACCACCGGAAGAGGGTGCCATTGTCGCGATGATCCAGGGCATGCTTGCCGAAGGGCCGGTTGACGGCATCTACTGGCTACCGGCCCTTGAGGTCGAGCCAGACCTGGAAGAACTTGACCTAGCAGAGTGGTACGAACTGAATCGTGTGCGGGTCAAGAATCTGCATCTGGCGACGCACACGCTCGTCGGGGCGCAACCCGAGCGCATTCCTTTCCTCGTGGTGGGAACGCGGATGGGCGGGCGGCATGGCTACGACGACGACGGGGCGGCGGCACCACTTGGCGGTGCGGTGACAGGGTTTGCCAAAGCCTACAAACGCGAATACCCGTCGGTACTCGTCAAAGCGGTTGACTTCGAGACCGGGCGCAAGAGTGTCGAACCAGCCGAGAGCCTGATCGCCGAAACACTGAGCGATCCAGGCATCGTTGAAGTCGGCTACTGTGACGGGCTACGGCTCAGCGTAAGCCTGGAAGAGCGCCACGCCTACAATGGCAACTCGGGGATGGTCTTGACGCCCGAGACGGTCTATCTGGTGACGGGGGCAGCGGGGGGCATCACGAGTGCGATCATTGGCGACCTGGCGGCAGCCGGGATGGGCGGGACGTTCTACCTGCTCGATCTAACGCCAGAGCCTGATCCTGCGGACGAGCATATCCGGCTCTTCCGGCAAGACCGGGCCGCGCTGAAGGCGGCGCTGATCGCGGAAGCCCAGGCACGCGGCGAGCGGCCAACGCCAGTGCAGATTGACCGGGGCATCATGGCGGTGGAACGCTCTGAGGCAGCGTTGCGGGTGATCGAAGTGATCGAAGCAGCGGGCGGCACAGCCAACTACTACAGCCTCGACCTGCGTGATGCAGCAACGGTTGCCGGGGTTATTGACACCATTCGCGAACGCGAGGGCCGCATTGACGTGCTGCTGCACGCAGGCGGCATCGAAATCAGTCGAGCGTTGAGTGAAAAAGCGCACGACGAATTCAGCCGGGTCTTTGACATCAAGGCTGATGGCTTCTTCAACATGCTGCGGGCGGCCAAGGGTCTGCCGATTGGCGCAACCGTCGCCTTCAGTTCCGTGGCCGGGCGGTTTGGCAACAGTGGTCAGACCGACTACAGCGCCGCCAACGACCTGCTCTGCAAAATCAGCAGCAGCATGCGGCGCTGGCGCCCCGACACACGCGCCATCGTAATTGACTGGACAGCCTGGGGCGGGATCGGGATGGCGACCCGTGGGTCGATTCCACGGATTATGGAGATGGCGGGGATTGATATGCTCCCCCCCGAGGTTGGTATCCCAACGATCAGGCGCGAATTGACGGCGGGCGACACCCGCGACGAAATCGTCGTCGGGCTGCGCCTGGGTGTACTCACCGAAGAGTTTGACCCGACAGGCGGGCTCGACCCGGCGAAAGTCGCGACAACGCTGGCTGCGCGTGAGCGGCCATACCTGATGGTCGGCACAGTCGAAGCGGCCAGGCTGTATGGTGGCATCATTGCAGAGACCTCACTTGACCCGCACGAGCAACCGTTTCTGTACGATCATCAGATCGAAGGGACACCGGTGTTGCCGGGGGTGATGGGCACCGAAGGCTTTGCGGAGGTAGCGGGGTTGTTTGCCCCTGGCTTCCGTCTGGCACGAATCGAGCATGAACGGCTCGATAGCCCGGTCAAATTCCATCGCAGCCAGCCACGCACGCTGACGCTGCGGGCGGTCATTCGGCCTACCGAAGGTGGTGATCTGCTGGCCCAGACCACGTTGAGCTCCACGTTCCAACCAGTGGTAGCCCCGGGGCAGACCCCACCGCCGGCGCAAGAGACGGTACACTTCCGGGCCGAGGTTCGCCTCACCCGTGGGGAGTTGATCCCGGCGCAAACCGAACGACCGATTGCGGACGAGCATGCCCGGGTGATCGAGCGAAGTGAGATCTACAAAGTCTACTTCCACGGCCCGGCGTATCAGGTGCTTGAGAAGGTTATGCTGAGCGACGAGATGGCGATTGGCATGCTGGCGGGCGATCTGCCACCCGATAGCACTCCCGCCAACGCCGAGCACATGGTTGACCCACGTTTGCTGGAGTTGTGCTTCCAGACGGCGGGCGTGTGGGAGATCGTCCAGACCGAGGCAATGGCATTGCCATCCTCACTCGACACGCTTGAGGTCTATCGGCATCTGGAAGAGGCTGGCGACGCGCAGATCTACGCCATCGTCACCCCGGTCGAGAACGGCACGAGCTTTGACGCCCGGGTTGTTGACGACCTGGGGAACGTCTATCTTGATCTGCACGGCTATCGGACAGCACGCTTGCCGGGGACGGCGCACCTGTAGGAAAGAATAGCGTTGGGCAAGCAGGATCCTCCTGCCTGCCCAACGCCCAACCAGGCGCATAGGAAAGACATGATTGACTGGCTGATCCAACAACGATCCGATCTACCGGCCGTAGCACCCGAGCTATGGCTAAGTGTACCCGAACGCGATCAGATGCGGACACTCCGCATGGAGAAACGGCGTGAAGAGTGGTTGCTCGGACGTTGGACAGCACGGCGGCTCATCCAGGCCTGGGCACAACGCGAGCTTGGCTTCGCGCCCCACCCGACTGAGCTGATGATTCTGCCCGCCCCTGATGGCGCACCCGAAATTCATGCGCTTGATCCCGCCTTGCGGATGGCCCTCGGGACGGTACGCCTCACGATCAGCCATAGTGCGGGGCAGGCCTTTTGTGCGCTGGCCCCTGCGGGAGCACCGGTGGGTGCCGACATCGAGCAGATTGCACCACGCCATAGCAACTTTGCCGAAACCTACTACACGCCTGGCGAGATCGCGCTGCTCGCAGCAACTGACCCCTCCCACTACAACGTCTTGCTCAATGCGATCTGGAGCACGAAAGAGGCTGTACTAAAAGCCTTACGACACGGCTTACGGGTTGATACACGTCTTGTCGAATGCCTGGTACCACTGCCCGACGCAGCAGACCAGGATGCTGACTGGCGACCATTTCTCGCCCACTGCGATCCGTCGCTTGGCGCACCACCGGCTGGCGTACGCTGCTGGTGGCGCCAGGATCACCATGTTGTCCTGACGATTGCCGCCATTACCCCACGTCTCGTCACCGAACAGGTAGGCAACAAACCGGTTATCCAGTCACCGCTGTATGGAGTATGAGAGTCGAGACTTATGATGGAAGATTTTGTTCGTAAGCTCCGTGAACGCAAAGCCATTGCGGCTGGCACAGAAAAAGATGCCGCTGCGCAGCATCAGAAGGGTCGCCTGACGGCACGTGAGCGGATCGAGGTATTGTTCGACCCCAATAGTTTCAATGAGATTGATACGCTGGTGACTCCGCGCTACGAGAGCTATATGGGTGGCAAGGGGTCGCGGTTTGGTGATGGCGTCGTGACTGGGTTTGGCTTGATCAATGGGCGCCAGGTCTTTGCGGCGGCGCAGGATGCCAGCGTGATGGGCGGCTCACTCGGCGAGATGCATGCGAACAAAATCGTCAAAGCGATGCGGATGGCCCTGAGTTATGGCTGTCCTTTTGTGGCGCTAAATGACTCGGGTGGGGCACGCATTCAAGAGGGCGTTGATAGTCTGGGGGGGTATGCCCGGATCTTCGATGCCAACTGCGAAGCCTCGGGGGTGATTCCGCAACTCTCGGTGATCCTCGGGCCATGTGCTGGCGGCGCCGTCTATTCGCCTGGGCTCACTGATTTTATTTTCATGACCGAA
Source organism: Candidatus Chloroploca mongolica (assembly GCF_004762035.2). Classification (GTDB taxonomy): domain Bacteria; phylum Chloroflexota; class Chloroflexia; order Chloroflexales; family Chloroflexaceae; genus Chloroploca; species Chloroploca mongolica. The sequence goes on from NZ_SIJK02000036.1 coordinate 39,725, forward strand.
AACAGCTATATGTTCATCACTGGCCCGGAAGTCGTGCGCTCGGTGATGCAAGAGCAGGTCAGCCAGGAAGAACTGGGCGGCGGACGAATTCACGCGACAGAGAGTGGGGTGGCGCACTTTCTCTCACGCGATGACCAGGAGTGTCTGTTGAAGGTGCGGGAATTGCTGAGCTACCTGCCCTCGAATAATATGAGTGACCCGCCGTATGTACCGCCCCACGATGACCCCGAGCGTCGCTGTCCTGAGCTTGAGGAACTGGTACCGGTTGATCCGCAGAAGCCCTACGATGTGCGGGAAGTCATTGCCAGCATCGTGGATGACGGGCGTTTCCTGGAGGTTCACGAGCTCTGGGCGCAGAATATGGTGGTGGGCTTTGCGCGCCTGGATGGGTATGTGGTCGGGCTGGTAGCGAATCAGCCGATCCATCTCGCAGGCACGATTGACATCAAAGCTTCGATCAAAGCGACGCACTTTATTCGCATCTGTGATGCTTATAATATTCCGATCATCACTTTGCAAGATGTCCCCGGCTTTTTGCCTGGCACGAGTCAGGAATATGGAGGGATCATCCGCAACGGTGCGCGGCTGATTTATGCCTATTCAGAGGCAACGGTGCCCAAACTCATGTTGATTCTGCGCAAGAGCTATGGTGGGGCCTACTGCGTCATGAGTAGCAAAGGGCTCCGGGGCGACTTGCTCTATGCCTGGCCCAACGCCGAACTGGCGGTGATGGGGGCGGCAGGGGCGGTCAATATCCTCTTCCGCAACGAGGTCAAGGCGGCTGATGATCCGAAGGCACGGAGTCGAGAACTGGTGAGCGAGTATCAAGAGAAGTTCAACAACCCGTATGTTGCGGCGGCACGTGGTCTCATTGACGACGTAATCGAGCCACGCGACAGCCGCCGTGTACTCGTGCGGGCGCTGCACGTGACGCTCTCGAAACGTGACCGGCACCTGCCCAAGAAGCATGGCATTTCACCGATGTAGGAAGAGTTCCGCACGACAATGCAAGTTGCATTGGTATGCACGAAGGTGCTTGTATGTTCAAACGAGTATTGATCGCCAACCGAGGCGAAATTGCCGTGCGCATGGTGCGCGCCTGTCGCGACATGGGCCTTGCGGCGATCGCAGTCTACGAGCCTGGCGATGAAGGGGCGCTGCATGTGCGCCTGGCCGACGAGGCGTATCCTATTACCTCACCCCTCGGCTACCGTGACCCCGAAGCAATGCTCGCGGTGGCGCGGGTAAGCAAGGTTGATGCGGTGCATCCAGGGTATGGGCTTATTTCCGAGCATCCAGGGTTTGCGCAGGCATGCGAAGCGGCTGGAATCGCCGTGGTCGGACCGGGGAGTACGGTACTGGCCAACGTGCGTGATAAGGTTGGGGCAGTGGCCCACGCCAGGGCCGCCGGCATTCCCACAACCCGGCCGTCAAGCCGGAGCTTTATGCCCGATGAGACCGCAGCGTTGTTGAACGAGGCCGATCTGATTGGGTATCCGCTGGTTGTCAAAGCATGTGCGGGCGGACGGGGGCGAGGTACCTCGGTGGCGCGAGGCCCGGATGATCTGCTCGACGTGGTGCGGCGTTCATCAACGGCGGCTCAGGCGGTCTACCTCGATCCGCAGGTTTACCTGGAAGAGGCTGTGCTGCCTTCACGGTATATCGAGGTGCCGATCCTGGGCGATCATCACGGCAACCTGATCCATCTGGGTGAACGTGACGGCTCGATCCAGCGGAATACGCGCAAAGTCATCGAGGAGACCCCGGCGCCAAACCTGAGTCAGGCGCAACGCGAGGCGATCTGGGCAACGGCACTCCAGGTAGCACGGCTCTTTTCGTGTCGCAGTGCATGTACGATCGAGTTTGTGCTTGACGGCGAAGGCCGCCACTTCTTCACCGAGGTCAAGCCGCGCCTCCAGGTCGAACACCTAGTCAGCGAGATGGTCACGCGCATTGATGTGGTGCGTGAACAGTTGCGCATTGCGGCAGGGCTACCACTCGAATTTACGCAAGAAGAAGTACATCTGCGGGGACATGCGATCTTCTGCCGCATCAATGCCGAAGATCCGTGGCACGGCTATCTGCCCAGTCCGGGGCACATCACTAGTTTTCGCGTGCCAGGCGGTCCAAATGTCCGGGTGGACACCTATGTCTATGCGGGGGCCGAAGTCCCTGTGCGCTACGATTCACTGCTGGCGAAACTGGTTGCGTGGGGGCCAACCCGCGAGGAGTGCCTGAACCGGGTGCAGCGGGCACTGCAAGAATTTCAGATTACCGGTATCCAGACAAACCTCGCGCTACTGCGGCTCATCCTGAATGATAACGCCTTTATCGCGGGAACCTACACCACCGAATTCAGCCGACGACGTTTGATGGAGATGCCACCGCTCAGCGATGATACGAGCGATCTGGCCGCGATTGCGGCGCTCGCCTATCTGCGGCGCACCCAGGCGGCGCAGCCGGCGATCCCCGAAGCCTTCACGAGTGGCTGGCACCGTGATAGTCGTCGTTTGCCACAGTGAGGAGGAGGAACTATGCGTCGTTTCGTTGTCACCATTGATGAGACCGAGTTTGAGGTTGAAGTCATGGGGGTTGCCCGAGCAGAAGGATGGATCGAAGTGCAGGTGAATGGCGAGCCAATGCGCGTACTGCTCCCCTGGTCAGCAACCGCTGACCAGAGCGGATGGGCAATGGTCAACAATCGACCGCACGAGATCCAGCTTGATCATGATCTGCACTGGATCCAGACCCCGCATGGGCGGCACAGTGTGCAGATCCGTGACCGTGACACGGCGACTGCCCGGCCGCGGAGTGGCGACGGGCGCATCAAAGCCCCCATCCCCGGCCTGATCGCCCGCATCCTGGTTGAACCAGGCCAGCATGTGGAAGTAGGGCAGCCAGTGCTGGTGCTAGAAGCGATGAAGATGCAGAACGAGATCACGGCCCCCCGCAGCGGAACGATCAGCATGCTCAACATCCAGCCCGGTCAGAGTGTGAAACTGCACGAACTTCTGATCGAGATCAGTTGAGATCGCGTCATACCGATAGGGCAACTGATGGTCTGAGGGAGGGCAAGCCCTCCCTCAGACCATCACTACCGTTTGCCAAGTTCAACCGAGCGACGGTAGGCCGCCCAGATCGCATCAGACAGCACGGTACGCATCCCACCGCGTTCGAGTTCGGAAATGGCGGCGGCACTTGTCCCACCTGGCGATGTCACCGCATTGCGCAGTTGCGCCGGATGCAAGCCGCTCTGCTGCGCATAACGCACCGAGCCGAGCATCGTCTGTTGCACCAGTTCTTCGGCAATGCGCCGCGACAACCCGAGGTGAACCCCGGCATCAACCATCGCCTCCATCATCAAGAAGAAGTAGGCTGGCCCGGTACCATTGATTGCCGTCGCCATATCCAGGTAGGCCTCGGTATCGACAAACAGCGCACGTCCCAGCGCACCGAGAACAGTCTCGGCCCACTCACGCTGCTCAAGGCTCACCTCGTGGGCCGCCGTCCAGACCGTCATGCCCTCACCGATCACTGCGGGAGTATTGGGCATACTGCGCACCACTGCCGGATGGACGAGCGCCTCGGCGATGCTCTGGATCGTCGCCCCAGCCACGACCGAAATAGCCAGATCATCGTCGCGTAACGTATGTTGCAGCGGTGGCAGCACGCGCTGAAGTTGTTGGGGTTTGACCGCAAGAATAACAATGCGGCCCCAGCGTGCCGCCACGGCATTATCAGGGCTGGTATGCACTCCATAGGTCGCGGCCAGTTCGCGGCGTCGCTCTTCCCGCGGATGGCTGACCAGAATCTGGTCGGGGGTGACCAGTTCCTGGCGCAACAGACCGCCAATAACCGCCTCGCCCATCGCACCAGGCCCGATCACAGCAATTGGAAGGTGATGAAGCATATTTTCTCTCCACTGGGCCTGTGGCCCCGAACCTCACCCCAGGAGCGCGGGCAGTTCACCCGCTTTTGCCCTCGAAGCAATCCCTTATTGACGCACAGGCGCAAAGCTGCGCCTTGGGATCACACCAGCGAGAAGTCTACCGCAGATTGCGTGCAATGGCAACTGGTGCAGTGCAGCACAGCACAATCAGTGAGACTATGTTATTATCTATAAGCAACGATGTCTGTTCATATGTACAGCAAACAGCCAGCTTGCAGGGGATGTGCGGACACCCGGTTGGCTGCGGAGAAAAAGCATGACACAGCGCTTTCAAGACAAAGTCGCCATTGTGACGGGGGCATCATCGGGGATCGGGCGAGCAACGGCGGTCGGTCTGGCCCGTGAGGGAGCGAAGGTGACAATCTGTGCCGATCGCAATGTCGAGGGGCTGGAGGAGACACGCCAGGAACTGGCTGCCCTTGGGGCCGAGTGTCTGGCACTCCAGGTTGATGTACGGAGCCAGGCTGCCGTCGAGGGGTGCGTGCAGCAGACCCGCGAGCACTTTGGCACGATTGATATTCTCGTCAATAATGCCGGTACCGGGCAATTCAGCCCGTTTCCGATGATGTCGAATGACGAGTATGACCGCGTGATGGATATCAACCTGCGTGGCACGTTCTACTTCTGCCGGGCGGTGCTGCCGATTATGCTCGAGCACGACTATGGCAAAATTGTCAATGTCACGTCAATTATGGGCGAGATTGCCGCGATGGGGCAGAGCATCTACAATGCAAGCAAAGGGGCAGCCAAGCTGATGACCCAGGGCATTGCGGTTGATGTGGCAGGACGCAATATTAATGTCAACGCGGTCGCACCAGGCATGGTGGTCACCAATATGACCCAGCGCATGTTTGGTGACAAAGAGCGCGAACGCTATTTTGTCGAACGCATTCCGAAACGCCGCATTGGGCAACCCGAAGATATTGCCGGGCCAATCCTCTTCCTCTGCAGTGACGAAGCAAGCTACATCCACGGCACCACGCTGGTGGTCGATGGCGGGATGCTTTGTACCCGTTGAGATACAGCTTCATTCACTGAGGCATGTTTCAAACGAGCTTGACCGTTCGCAGCGAAGGTAGCACCGGCTTCCAGCCGGTGGGGCTTCCTGACTGGCTGGAAGCCGGTGCTACCAAACGGTCAAGCTGATCGCGCCATGCTGAAACCATGCCTGACCAAAAAAGCCAGCTACGCTGGCTTTTTTGGTCAGGCGAGCGAAGCGTATTGTGGGTCGTCAATGGTAAAATAGCATGATCATGAAGAGACAAGCATAGAAAGAACGATCATGACGAACTTCCTACGACGGCTCACGCTTGTAGCGTCTCTCCTGGTAACGATGCTGCTGGCCGCGTGCGCGGTTGGGCAGAACGGGGCACCCGCCCCGCTTGAAGAGCCGACCGTGACCCTCTCTGAGCAAGAAAGCCTTGAGGCAACGACCGAGGCTGATCCGCTCTTCGTTGAGTTTGGCGAACTTGTCACCTACGAGCATCCCTCGGGCGTCTTTTCGCTTGATGTGCCCGCGAATTGGGTCCTGATTGATCAGAGCAGGCCTGATGAGCTTTTTATGACCTGGACTGATACGACCCGCAAGGGCGGCGTGATTATTAATCTCTTTGAGGACGAGACGGCCTATAACGAAGAGGAATTATTGAGTATTCTTGATGCATTTCTCAGTAATAATTTTAGTGGACAGCCTGAATTTGAAGCTGACACGCCAGAAATACAGAATGATGGAAGCATCTTGTTAGCCTGGGCCTATGTTGCGACGGCGGCTTCGGGTGAGAAGTTTCTCTTGTTGGGCAATAGTTTCGTTGAGCAACGGGGCAATAAGATCTCGATTCTGACAACCCTGATCCCCGATGAACGGTTTGACGAGTATGTTGAGGTGACGAATGTGATGATTAATAGCTATCGCATCAATCCTGATGCGTCGTTGTGAGCTTGCTGGGGGCCTGGCGGCCCCCAGCAAGCTCGCTTGTGCTGGCGACAACGGGCAGCTTAGCTGCCCGTTGTCACCAGCACAAGCAAGAATATACCATAAGGAAAAGTGATGACAGATGCACGTATGCTTGCCCAGACCATGCTTGGGAACGAGCCATATGGGTTGTTGATTGGTGAAGGATGGCGTCCGGCTACCGGTGGTGGTCGGTTTACGGTAACGAATCCGGCAACGGGCGATCATCTTGCCGAGGTGGCTGATGCGGATGCATCTGATGTGCAGGCAGCAATTGAGGCAGCGGCGGCGGCCCTGCCCGCTTGGGCCATTGTGCCTGCACCGGCACGGGCGGCGATCCTCCGTCGGGCGGCGGGGCTGATGCTGGAAGAGCAGGAACGCCTGGCAACCGTCATGACACTTGAGCAGGGCAAGCCGCTCGCCGAGGCACGTGGCGAGATTGCGTATGCGGCGAGTTTTTTGACCTGGTTTGCCGGTGAAGCCGAGCGTATCTATGGCATGACGATCCCGGCAAGTGTCGCGAACAAGCGCTTGCTTGTCTTGCGGCAGCCCGTTGGGGTCTGTGCGATGATTACACCCTGGAATTTCCCGAGTGCGATGATTACACGCAAGCTCGGGCCTGCCCTGGCAGCAGGATGCACAGCGGTGATCAAGCCAGCCGAGCAGACGCCGCTCTCGGCGCTTGAGTTGGGGCGGATCTTGCGCCAGGCCGGGTTGCCTGATGGGGTCTGCAATATCGTGACGTGCCAAGATCCGGTGCCCTTCAGCACGACGATTTTTGACGATGAGCGGGTGCGCAAGGTGAGTTTCACCGGCTCGACCGAGGTTGGCAAACTGCTGATTCAACAGTCAGCCGCCACCGTCAAACGCCTCTCGCTGGAGCTTGGGGGCAATGCGCCGTTCATTGTCTTTGCCGATGCGGATCTTGATGCGGCGGTGAGCGGGGCGCTGGCCTCGAAATTTCGCAATGCCGGTCAGACCTGTGTCTGCGCCAATCGGATCTTTGTGCAACGCTCGATCTATGAGGCGTTTGCCGAGCGCTTTACGGCCAGGGTGGCCGCGATGCAGGTCGGCAACGGGCTCGACCCGGCGACGGTGATTGGGCCGCTCATTGATCAGCAGGCGCGCACCAAAGTCGAACGCCACGTCGCCGATGCGCTGGCTGGTGGCGCTTCGATCTTGACTGGCGGTAGCGCTGCTACGCCCGAGACGCAGTTCTGGACACCAACGGTGCTGGCGCATGCGACCCCAACCATGTTGGTGGCCCGTGAAGAGACCTTTGGCCCGGTAGCGCCACTGATCGGCTTCGATGACGAGGCCGAGGTGCTTGGGTATGCCAATGCAACACCCTTTGGTCTGGCGGCCTACTGCTACACCCGCGATCTCAGCCGGGCCTGGCGGATGGCCGAGGGGCTAGAGTATGGCATCGTCGGCATCAACGATGCCATTCCCTCGACCGCCCAAGCGCCTTTTGGCGGATTCAAGCAGAGCGGGCTTGGGCGCGAGGGCGGGCCGAGTGGGATTGACGAGTATCTCGAAGAGAAATATGTCTCGATGGTCTTATAGACGCCGCACCGCCTGGGCGTTGCGAAAGACCAGATTCGCCATCGGAATATAGACCGGCCCATCAGGGCCTTCGAGCAGAGCCAGGGGGCGTAGTTCCACACTGCGCCCCTCATCGCTGGGCAAGTCGAGCGTCCAGTCAAGCCGTATCTCGATGCGTGCGCCAGGTTCCAGGGTCAGACCTTCGGGCGGCAAGGGCGTCGCCGTTCCATCAGCGGCAAGCTGTGTGAGATCCTCGGGGCCGTAGCTCAAAGCCGGATTGGTCGGAATGATGCCACGAAACTGGTAGGTCGTCCGCGTCGGATTCACCAGGGTGGTCACAAGTGGCTGCGGCTCTTCGAAGACACCACGGGTCTGAAACACCGTGAAGAAGCCGGGCGTCGCTCCCGTCAGAATCTCGACCCGCAACTCGCCCACAGGCACCTCGTAGCTACGGGTCGAGGTGCGGATCAGCATCCCGGTGAAGGTATGCTCGCCAGGGGCAAGAGCACGCACGTCGAGGGTGAGATTGCGCCGCGAACGCAACCCGCCGATCGCCTGAGAGAAGGTCTGAGCATTCACGATCTCGACCAGCGGCGAAGCAGGGGTCAACTCGACGGCCTCGACCGCATCGCGCTCGAACGCATCGAGCCGCGAAAACTCAACCAGCAGGTTCATACTAAAGACTTCATCAACCAGGGCAGCATAGGCCCCCTGATTGGCAACAACACTCACAGGCGCGGGGGTAGGAGTCGGTTCAGCAGGTGCCCCTGGCGAACCACAGGCACCCAGCAAGGCGAGGCCCAGGACGAAGATCAGATAGCGCATACATCCTACTCAGCTAGGTGACGCAGAAGACGCTTGACCTTCTTGCGTTCATTGCGATAAACCAGCACAAAGAAGACGAACAAGAGGGGTAATAAGACAGGCCAGTTGGCCCGTTCATCCTGAAGTTGCCGCATCAAGGCACGCATTTGCACGAGAAACGGGTACCGTGCGATCTGAACCTCAAGAATATTATTGATCTCTCTTTGCCAACGCGACGGATTTGCACCAGACGATGCTTCCATTATGAGGCCTCCAAACTAGGCTTACAGGGGGCAACACGCAGCGTACGTTCGGCGCGATAGGTCACGAGACCCGGCGGGCCACCCGGTATTTTGCGCACAAGGGCCCGCCGACAGAGGTCAACCTCAACGGCGGCTTCATCGCGGGCCTGGCTGAAATAGGCGGCCAGGCAGGCTGCTTCGTGCAACGTAGGTTCAGGCACTTCGCGGCCGCCCGAACGCACCAGCACGTGGGATCCATGCAGGGTACGCACATGCACCCAGAGATCGTCGCTTCGTCCGATCCGAAAGGTCACCTCCTCATTCTGGCGGGCGCTGCGCCCGATATAGAGATCAAAGCCATCACTGGAGACCAGGTGCAAGGGGCGGGTAGTAGCAGGGCGTTGGCGTCGCCGGGACGTTGTGGGATCGGGATGCTCACGGATAAAACCGAACTCTTCGGCTTCGCGGGCGATCTGTTCAACCTCTTCATAGGTATCGCTGAGTTGGAGCAGCACCACCAGTTGATCGAGCGCGGTGAGTTGGGTTTCAGCCTCGGCAAGGCGTTCAGGCAGGCCCGCGACCGCGCTCCGGGCCTTCTCATACTGGCGAAAGCGGTCGCGGGCCTGTTCAACCGGCGAACACTGCGGATCAAGGTTAATCACCCGCCCTTCGACCTCAAGGCTGGTCTGACCGGGGCGCAGGCTATGGAGAAAGGCAAAGATCATCTCGCCTTCCCAGCGCAACTGATCGAGCTCGCGGGCACGTTCGAGTTCAGTTGCAAGCTGGTCGTGGCGGCGCGCCAGGCGGTCACGGGTCGTGCCAAGCGCTTGAACGAGAGCCTCGCGGCGCTGCGTATGCCCGGTCACGACCTCGCGGGAGGCGTAGAACTGCTCGAGGGCCGCACTGATCGACGATATGGACACAACCGGGTTGAGGTGGGTCAACGTGTAGGGGGCATAAGCAACCGGCCCTTCGGGACCAGTGGCGAGCGAGGGGGCGGCTTCCTCCCCCATCATCTCACGTAAACGAGCGGCGAGCAAATAGTGGGGCAACGGCTCATCAAGCCGCGCCTGGGTACGTCCGAGCGCCCGGAAGACGACTTCACGTGCAAGCTGAGGCGAAACACCGCGATACCCGGCAACAAGGGCACGAACCAGATCCGATTGGCCGGTCTCGGCGAGGGCAGCGAGGCCAGCCGCCGTAGCAAGGGTCGGATCGCGGCGGTCGGGCGGCGGTGGCAACTCGTAGACACGGCGGGGCATCACCACACGGCTACTCATCCGCGGCGTCACGCGCTTGATGCTGTCGAGGATCAGATTATTATCGTCAACGAGGAGAATATTGCTGCGCCGATCCTGCGGCTCAATAATCAACTCACAGGTCAGCAACTTGCCGGTGCGCCGAGGGCGCGGGCGTGGCGACGCCGCCAATTCGGCGTCCTCACCCGTCTCATCATCAAAGTCGGGTAGCGCATCAAAGTCATCATCAGGTTGCAGATCCAAGGACTCAGGTAACTGGTGAGAAACATCCCTGGGAGCGAGGACGTCCCGCGCTCGAACGTTCCCCGAGGGCGAGACGCCCTCGCTCCCAGGCGACGGGCTATCGGGGGAGAAATCAATGTTGCGGATCTCCTCAGCTTTGACTATACTAAGGAGAAGCACCCGTTCGAGAGGTGGTTGTTCAATGGCCGTGATCCGCCCACCGAGCACATACTTGCGCAAGAGGAGCAAGAGTGGTGTCTCTTGCTGAACACCACGGGTCAGACGCCCCTCGACCAGATGGACACGGGCCAATTGCGGGTGAGCTGAAGCAAGCAACTGATAGCGACGGCCATGGGCATAGACCTCAAGCCCGAGGCTCAGCGGGCCAGTCAGCAAGACACGCTGAACACGACCATGCAGAATAGTCGCTCGCAACTCTTCGGCGACTGCGGCAAGGGTCAACGCATCAAAATACATCGTTACGCCTGGCTCCTCTTGGATCGTGCCGCACCCTCGTGAGGCCCAGAAGTAGGATACCACAAACGTGAGAACAGAACCATGACCGAGCATCATTATAATCCACTGCTGGCAGGAGCATCGCCCCAGCCATTGCTGATCGTCATCTCGGGGCCATCGGGGGTCGGCAAAGACTCGGTCTTAATGCGCATGCGGAAACTAGGGTTACCCTTTCATTTTGTCGTTACGGCCACAAGTCGGGCGATTCGACCCGGCGAACTTGACGGCTACGATTATCATTTTGTGAGTGAGGAACGCTTTCGCGCGATGATCGCCAACGAAGAACTGCTCGAATGGGCAGAAGTCTATGGGCAGTACAAAGGCATCCCGCGTTTTGAGATTCGGGAAGCAATGGCAAGCGGGCGTGATGTCGTGTTACGGATCAATGTTGATGGCGCGGCGACAATCAAAGCGCTTGCGCCCGAGGCGATCTTTATCTTTCTCGCCCCCGGCTCGCCGGAAGAACTCCGGCGGCGGTTGATGCTGCGGCGCACCGAAGATCCTGCCGCGCTTGAGCACCGACTCGAGGTTGCCGCAGACGAAATGGCCCGCCTTGATCTCTTTGATTATGTCGTGCTCAACCGTGAAGATCAGCTCGATGAAGCCGTGAATCAGATTCATTCGATTATGATCGCCGAAAAGCAACGGGTTTTTCCGCGTCAGGTAGCGTTGTAGGGTCTGGGGTCTAGGGTCTGGGGTCTGGGGGCAAAGGAAAGCAGCAATGATGATTAGTGAGCGGTTAGAAGCCGATTTGAAAGTTGCGATGAAGGCGGGGGAGCGCACCAGGGTGGAGACCATTCGCAGTGCGCGGGCCGCCTTGCAGAGTGCCCAACTTGAGGCAGCGAAGCAGCGTTTTGATACCGCAGCGCGCGCCATTGAAGCAGAACACGCCCACGATCCAGTGGCCCGTGAAGCGGCGCTGGCCGCAATTGATGCCCAGGGGCGCGCAAGCTTGACCGCCGAAGAACAAGAAGCCGTGCTCACCAAAGAGGTCAAACGGCGCTATGAAGCTGCCGAGATGTACCAAAAAGCTGGACGCATGGAATTAGCAGCCGTTGAAGAGGCTGAGCTTGCCATTTTGCAATCGTATCTGCCCCGTATGCTCAGTGTTGAAGAGTTACGGCCTGAAGTTGCGGCCATGATTGCCGAATTGGGGCTGAGTGGCCCGGCGGCAATGGGCAAACTGATGCCGACTCTGATGGAGCGTTTCAAAGGGCGCGCCGACGGACGCGCCTTGAGCCAGGTAGCGCGTGAATTACTCGCCAACGGGTAAGTCACCGCACTCCTGCGACTTCGCTACCGTGAAGTCAACATACGTCGGAAAGAGGCTGCGGCCCCGAGCCGGCGCTCTGTGCATATGAATACTACGCGACCACGCTGGCTTGCCAGCCTTCCCCATGTTCGACCACAACGTCAGACCGTGGCTGAGCCAAGACGTCTGCGGATAACCCTGTTGCTTGAAGGGTTGCTGTTGATGCTTGGCATCTGGGCCGCGCTCACCGTAAGTTTACCTGGACAATATGGGCAACTTGAGGTTGGCGTACCGAGCCCGATCAGCATCTGGGCACCCAACGAAGTGAGTTATGTCAGTGAAGTATTGACGGCGGAGCGTCAGGCACAGGCCGCCAACAGCCCTGACAACCTGATCTATGTCTATGATCCGCAGATTCCGGTGCAACAGCGCCAGAATCTCGTTGTATTGCTCGATACCATCACGAGTGTTCGTGAAGACCCATCGCTAACACGGGCGCAGCGCCTGACAACGCTGGCCGAGATGCCCAATGCGGCCCTGGAGATCAGCGAGGCTCAGGCCGATGTGATTCTGACGCTCGATGAAGTGCGGTGGGATCAACTGCGCACGCAGACCCTTGCCCTTTATGATCGGGCGATTGAGCGGTACGATTTTGCGATTGACGAGCGGGCGTTGTTGCAATTGCGTGAACGCTGGTTGACCTACTGGCTCGCCACGACGAATCTTTCGCCGACACAGCGCGATCTGGCGACCTTCTTTACCGAGTCGTTTCTGCGGGTCAACCGTACGCTTGACGAAGCAGCCACAGCGCAACGCCGCGAAGAGGTCTCTAACAACGTACCGCCGCAGTCTGTCCGTGTGCTGGCGGGTGAGCGCATTGTAAGTACCGGCGAAATTATCACTCCCGAGATCATCGAGAAACTGCAGCGCACCGGCGCGATGCCACGTCCGCTCAGTTGGAGCGATATTGTAGGGCGAGGGCTCTTTTCGGCCCTGCTTGCGGCCGGATTCATGGCCTACGCTGTGATCTACGAAGCGCCGCTTGCCATGCGTCCACGCTCGCTGGTGGTCTTGATCATCTTGATCAACGCAACCCTGATCGCCGCACGCCTGCTCTTGCCCCTGGTACCAGCGTGGCCGCACTATTTTCCCCTGGCAACCATGGCGATCATCTTCGCGGTTGTTTTTAGCGGGCGCATCAGTATCACGGCATCGGCGCTGATGGCGGCGGTGATCGGGGTGATGGAGCAGGATGCGTTGCCGCTAGCGATCACGCTTGTTGCCACCTGCGTCGTTGCGGTGCTGGCGGTGCGGTCGGCAGATCGCATCTTGACCTTCTTCATTGCAGGTGTGAGTGTCGCGATGACGGCCTTTGGGATGACCCTGGCCTTCTGGCTGATGGACAGTCCATCATTCCAGAGCGCAACAATCTCAACGGCCCTGATACCAATGTTGCTCTTTGCCGGAATGAATGGCGGGATCTCGACGATCCTTGCCTTGGGGGTCTTCAACCTGGTCAGCCGGGCCGCCGGTCAGGTTACGCCTCTTCAATTGATGGAACTGGCACACCCATCGCGGCCATTGTTGCGCAAGTTGATCCGGGAAGCACCGGGCACCTACTACCACAGTGTTGCGGTTGGCAACCTGGCCGAAGCGGCCGCCGAGGCGGTCGGGGCCGATGCGCTCTTGCTGCGCGTAGGGGCCTATTATCACGACATCGGCAAGACGATCAGGCCCTATTTCTTTACCGACAATCAGATGGGGCGCGAAAATGTGCATAACGATCTCGACCCGATGACGAGCGCGCAGATCATTGTGGATCATGTGCGCGAAGGGGTGAAGATGGCGCAGGCCGAGGGGTTGCCGTCGCAGATCGTGGATTTCATTGCGACCCACCATGGCACTGGCGTGATTCGCCATTTTTACCAGCAAGCCCTGCAACAACAGGATAGCGTCAACGAAGCTGATTTTCGTTATCCAGGACCGCGCCCACACACCCGTGAACAGGCGATCATGATGTTAGCCGACTCGGTTGAGGCGACCGTGCGCTCGAAAGCACAGAATGGCAAACTGGCCCCATCGCGAACCAGTGACGGCCAGGTCTCGGGTGGACTGAATGGCGCAATGGCCCTGGACGAACTGGTCAAGAGCATTATCGAGACACGGGTGCGTGAAGGCGAGCTTGATCTAGCCCCGCTGACGATGCACGATCTGACCCTGATCAAGCAGGCGTTCGTGACGAGTTTGCAGTCAATCTACCATCCCCGCGTCGATTATTCGCCGCAGACGGGGCGGTAGCACCGTCTCGGCGGAGGGCGGGGCCGGGGCCGGGCAGGGGCCGGGCGGGGGCCGGGCAGGGCCGGGCAGGGGCCGGGCAGGGCCGGGCAGGGGCCGGGCAGGGGCCGGGCCGGGCCGGGCAGAGGCAAGCCCTGCCCCTACATTATCATCCGAAACCGTAGGGGCAGGGCAACCGCAAGGGTTGCCCCTACGGAACCACCGTCATCGTTCCAAACCGTAGGGGCAGGGCAACCGCAAGGGTTGCCCCTACGGAACCACCATCATTGGTCGAAACCGTAGGGGCAGGGCTTGCCCCTGCCCCTGCCCCCATCACCCCGGGCCGGGCAGGCGTCGTCGTCCCGGGCCGGGCAGGGTAGGGAAGGGCAGGGGCAAGCCCTGCCCCTACATTATCATCCGAAACCGTAGGGGCAGGGCAACCGCAAGGGTTGCCCCTACGGAACCACCGTCATCGATCCAAACCGTAGGGGCAGGGCTTGCCCCTGCCCCCATCACCCCTGCCCCCTGCCCCTGCCCCCATCGCCCCTGCCCCATCACCCCCATATTTTTATGCGGAATAATGGCAATAATGCTATGCATGTACTTACCGTTCGCTTATTTCTAGACAGGGTTCGGAGAATCTGGTAGGCTCGTGGT
>NZ_SIJK02000037.1 GCF_004762035.2 Candidatus Chloroploca mongolica
CGGGTGCCCTGGCGGGTGCCCTGGCGGGTGCCCTGGCGGGTGCCCTGGCGGGTGCTCTGCACGGGCGGTGCCAGGGGCCTGCGGCCCCTGGCACCGCCCAACAACTTGACACATTGTACAGATGTACGTATATTGACCAGAATGAAATCTGCCTATCTTCAAGGATTATTCATATGACTCGACCTGGTTCCGGTGGAAGAATCGAAGTCATTTGTGGATGTATGTATAGTGGCAAGACCGAGGAGTTAATTCGGCGCATGCGACAGGTGATGATCGCCCGTCAACCCTGCCGTATCTTTACCCCTCGGATGGATACGCGCTATAGTGCCGCCCATATCGCCAGCCACACAGGCTCACAACTCGAGGCTGTGCCAATCACCTCGATCAAACAGGTTCTTGCCGCGACTGAGGATGTTCAGGTTGTCGCCCTTGATGAGATCCATTTCCTCGAAGACTCGCCACAGGCGATTCTCGATGCCTGTCAGTTCCTGGCCGACCAGGGGCTCAGGGTGATTGTGGCCGGGCTCGATCAAAACTATCGGGCCGAGCCCTTCCCGGGGATGATGCAACTCATGGCAGTTGCCGAACAGGTTGACAAGCTCTATGCTATCTGCGTGCGCTGCGGGGCCTATGCCACCCGCTCGCAACGGCTTATCAATGGGCACCCAGCCCCCCGCGAAGCCGAAACCCTCGTTGTCGGCGGGCTCGATCTCTACGAGGCACGCTGCCGCCAGTGCTACCAGCAAGCACCGTAGGCGTACGTCAGAAATGTTGCGCCTTTGCTTCAAAAAATCAATCTTCTAACGTTACGCCTCTGCGCCTCTGCGCCTCTGCGTCAAAAAACGCAGCCGCAAGGCATGCTATACTAGGTACGCAAGGTTTGTACCACAAGCGGAGTAGTTGCTGTCGTATGGAACAGTTCCCTCTTTCCATCGTCTTGGTAGTCAGTCATCGTTCAACGGGGCTTGCTGCAGCCGTGGCCGAGTGCCTTGCGCTGGCCGCCGCACGGACGATGGAAACGGAGATTATCCTCGTTGATGATGGCTGTTCCCGCGATCTGGCCCAGCAAATCGATCGTTTTGCGGCCCTCCACGCTCCAATTGTTCTGATGCGCTATCCGCAACGCCGTGGTTACCGGTCTGCTCTCTATGATGCCTGGAGTGCCGCCCGAGGATCGTACGTGATCGCGCTGGATCTCAGTAGGCCAGCGCTGCCTTCCTCACTTCCGCGCCTCCTTGCAAGTGCCCCGGGATACGCCGCAGTCCTGCCCTATCGCGAACCACTATCACACACGCTGCGTGATCGCCTGCTGGCCCTGCTTGGCCGTCGCCACGATGCGACCTTGCGTGACCCGGCGCTTGGGCTTGCTCTTCTGCGCAGTGATCTGCGTCAATATTGTCGACCAACCGGCTCTGACCTTTTTGTCCATGCCGAAATCTATGCGGCAGCCCGTCAGCATAGGTTGCCTGTCACGCAGGTAGCGCTGCCTGGCCTCGCCGTACAAGCTCAGGCCTCGCTTCGCCCATCCTTTCCGTCGTCTGCCCCCAATCCTCCCGGCCAGGCTCACCAGCGGGCAGCCCTCCGTGCCGGGATCTTTGCTTTTGCCAGTGGATGGTGGTTGCTCCGCCGCTGGCGTCGTCGTTTCTAAGTGCAAATCATCAGAAGGAGACATCACATGAGTCAGCCAGACGATCAGCCGAATCAGTCCGATCCATCAAATCAGCCCCAGGGCGATCTCGCCAATGAATTGCGTGAATTGGGCCAACAACTCGAAAATGCGGTCCGCAATGCAATGGAAAACGAGAAGGCCAAACAGATCCAGAAGGATCTCTCCGCAGGCCTGCGCGAGATTGGTACCCAACTTCAGTCAGCTGTTGAATCACTCAAAGAGAACCCCCACATCCAGGAACTGGTCGAAAAGAGTGAGCAGGCCGTGAATCAGGCCCAGCAAAGCAAGGTGACCCAGGATTTCCAGGAAACCCTCGCTCGTGGCATTGCCCAACTCAATGATCAGCTTGCCGCTTTTGTGACCCGGATTCGTAGCGAGCAAGATCCACCCGCAAGTGGGCCCGCCACCGGTGAGACAACCCGCCTCGATCCCGAAGATAAGTAGTCTCTTCCCATGCAGACAACGCCAGCTAAGCTGGCGTTGTCTCCGTACAAAAAAGTGCGCGGGGGCGAGGGCGAAGCGCTCACTCTTTGTGTCTGCGCCTGAATAGGCTCAAACCAGGTTTGTTGCCCTGGGCACGCATCGTGGCAATCAGCACGGCACCCTGCTCACGCCCGATTCGCAACGCATCCTCAGCAATTGCCTTCATCCGTTCACGCGAGACCAGTTCGCCTTCGGCAAACCAGCGCGATGCTGCGATCCCCGTTGCATATGTGCCCGCATACGACACCGCTACCCTCGGCAAGATCCCCCAGAAGGGAATCAGGCCAATCAGGGTTCGTGCAAGCTGGCGCCACGCAAATGCCCCCCCAACCACCGGCAGAATCTCGCGCATCCGCGCCTGGAAATCAGGCGCTGCCCCGTGCGCCAACGCCAGCCGATAGACCATTAAAGCCTGGTTTTTCGTCAGCACAAGCATATCTGCCGTGGCAATTGGCACCGATAAGATCGGTATTTGCATCGGAATCGATGAGAGCAAAACATAGGTGGCATTGGTATTCGAAATTGAGTTGACCAGGGTACGGGCATACACCGGACGCAGCCCGGTTACCGCCCGCGCCGCCGCAAGATGCCGGTCTTTCGGCAATCGATCAAGAATGGCCGCCGCGATCTGCTCGGGTACCACAGGAGCGCCAAGCTCAGGTAGCACAAGAATACGCGCATGGGCAAACTCAGGCCGCACATGCTCTGTCTCGTCTGGGGCCGCAACGCCAGCAATGATGATCACCGTTGGCAAGGCGAGCAGCGCCAGACGCCCGATGGCCTCGGCCTCGCGAGCGCTGAGTGGCGCACGCCCATCAACCGTCACCAGCAAGAGGTCGGCCTCGCGCAAGCCAGGCTCGGGTTCACCATACGGCAGGGGTTGATACGAAAATGGATCTGATCCATGTGGTCCAAAATGATGACTGCCACTCATGCGCAGGATTTCGACCACGCGCTGAAAGAGTGGCCGCGAGCCAAGACCAGCAATCCGTACAACAACTTCGCTCTCTTCACGGATCGCCGTGACATCTAGCTCACGTAGTGTATTGAACGCCGATCCGAAATTATTCCAATTCAACACGCCATCCCTCCCTTGCCACAAGCACTGTCTCGATTATAGCATAGACCTTTTCGCCCTTGTCGGGCCGCTGGTGTGGTATCATACGATTGGATTCAGGATCCCCAGACCTCCGAAAATTTCGCTTGTGCTGGCACCAACAGCCACCTTCGCTGGCCGTTTTCGTCGGTACAAGCCTGGGGCTTCATTGTAAGCTGCGCACATAAGGCACGTTGTGCAAAAGGAAGAGCTGTGAGCGCTATCCGCATTCTGATTGCTGAAGACAATGACCTTGTCTCATTGACGCTCGAAGAACAACTCAAAGGACTGGGCTACGATGTCATCGGGATCGCACGCTCAGGTGTTGAGGCGGTGAACCTGGCTGGTCGCCTCAAGCCCGATCTGATTATGATGGATATCAGAATGCCCGAAATGGAAGGTACCGAGGCTGCGGCACGGATCCGTGACCAGTTTCCCGTGCCCATCATTATGCTCACCGCCTATGCTGATAAAGATACGGTGCGCAAAGCTGAGGCTGCCGGTGCGCTTGCCTATCTCGTCAAGCCGATCAATGAGATCGAGTTGCCCCCGGCGATCAATATCGCCCTCGCTCGCTTCAAGGAGATGCAAACACTGCGTAACCAGGTCGATGAACTCGAAGAGTCGCTTGAGGCACGAAAGTTGATCGAGCGCGCCAAGGGTATTTTGATGCAGCGCCTTGGCCTCAATGAACGTGATGCCTACGAACGCCTCCGGCAACGCGCCCGCGATAAGCGTGCCAAGATGAAGGATATCGCCCAGGCTATCATCGAGGCTGAAGAATTACTCGGGTCATAGACGCGTTATGCACTCACGCTACGATGCCGTTGCGCCTCGTTCGTGGCTGTCGCTGACTCAGCCCACCAGCGGTTGTCCGCGCTACGGGGAAGATTAACGCCCCAGTAGCCGTTCGTACAACCTCCGAAAGCCGTTGCCCAGTTGGTCGTACCCAAAGTTGCTGGCAACTTTGTGACGCCCATGGTCGCCAAAGCTCCGACGCATCGCGGCGTCTTCACCAAGGATCCGGACTTTTTCGGCATAACCGGCAATATCATCCCGTGCAACCAGAAAACCGTTGAGCCCCTCATCAACAACTTCAGGCAAAGCGCCCGCCCGTGTGGTTACCACCGGACGCCCACATGCCAGCGCTTCCGCCGGCGCAATGCCAAAGCCCTCCAAGCGCGAGGGGAAGAGCAGGATATCACAGCTCTGGTAGGCGGCAACGAGCCCGGCTCGATCAGGTGAACCAATCGGCGTCATCTGGGGGTGCGGCGGTGCCGTTTCGTTCCCCTGAAAACCACCCGTATAGTAGAGTCGATAGTCAGACGGCAGTTGTTCCATGATCTTTGGCAACAGATCAAACCCTTTGCGCCGCGTCCGGTTGCCCACAAAGAGCAACCTGATCCGCCCGTCCGCCAGTGGCAGGCCATCGTCCCGACGTGCGAAATCGGGTGTTGGCACAAAGACATCTGTATCAATGCCATCGTAAATAATGATGCTATCGGCACGCCCATACGTCTGCTCGACCTGGCGCTGCGTGAAACGGCTGACGCACACAACCGCATCAGCATACGCGACCGAAAGGCCGTCGTAACGCGACTCGACCAGGCGATAAAAGAGACGTTGGGCAAATGAACTGTAGGGCTGCAAATCAGGGTCTGTGGTCAGGTGATGCACCGTCGTCACCACAGGCAAACCAGTTGCTTTGAAGCTAAAGGCGACCCGCGACCGCCCCTGCATCAGATCAAACCCGCGCCACCACCCCTCAGGCAAGGCACGACGAATCAGAAAAGGTAGAAAATTGTAGATCTCGGGCAACCGCAACAACTCTGGTTGTAACCCTGCCGCACGCACCGAGCGCACAATGTTCTGAATGCCAAAATCCACCCCGCCACGCCCGAGTGGTGAAATATAGAGCGGTCGCACCATCAACCTCCACCTTGACCACCCGTGACTTCACTGGGAAACCATACGCACGCTCAAAACATATCTACGCTAAACGGCACCAGTCCCATAAACGCCCGATCAAAGAGGGCCAGCGCTTCCCGATTATAGACCTCGAGCGTGCCAAAGGTCGCCGCTGTCCGTGGGCGCAGGTAACGACTGTAGATCTGCGCCAGAATGCGGCTGTCACACTGGATATCAGGCAATGTTCCAAGCGGCATCTGGCGTACCTGACAGGTGCCTGCCGCAAATTCCAGCGCAAAGATCTGTTGGTTCTCGACAAGCCAGTCATCGGTCACGGCGATCGTCACCTGGCCCTGCAAATCTTTTGGATAATGATGCGCCTCTAGCGCACCAACAACATCCAGGATGCGCAGCATAAAATAGGGCTGGATGCGGCATTCCAATGGATCAGGAAAGAGCAAATTGACCGGTGCATCCGCAGGCGCTCGAAATTCAACCCTGACAACCTGGCCTTCATGCCCCGCAAGAAAGACAAAGAGTTGGGCGCGGGCAACCGGATCAATCGCGACCATTTCACGGCAATTCATCAGATCACCCCGGGCTTCACGCTCAAAACGAAAGATCGTATACGAACGCCCCTTGCCCTGCTCATCGCGCCAAATATAGCCGTAGTACGGGCGCTGCTGCCAGTCCCGCATGATCCGATTGCGCCACCACGCTCGTGTACGAACAACCGGGCCAAAACGTCCACGCAGCGCCTCACGGTAGATCGCATCAAGCTCGTCAAGTTCGTCTTCGCCGACGGCAATCCAATGCCCCGGTGCCCGACGAAACGAGTGAAAAAGTGCCGGCTCACCACTGTAGATCTTCTGCTCCATACAGGTCGCCCAGCCGTAGCGACTGTAAAATGAGACCTTGAAGGGGTAGAGCATTGCCAATGCCACCCCAGAGGAGCGTAGTTCGTCAACCGCGTGCCGCAGTAAGGCCCCGATATAGCCACGTCGCCGCAACTCGGGTGTACTGGCGACCGCACCAATGCCGCCAACAGCGGCTTGCACCCCTGCCCCCATCTGAACCCGCAGATCGTGCAGTTGCAACTGCGCGACGAGTTGCCCTTCAACAAATAACCCCCGGAACTGAGCCAATTCCTCGCCATCAAGCGGTACCAGTTCCGGGTTTACTTGAAAGGCATAGCTCTCGAGCGCCAGGCAGCGCTCACGATCGTCAGGGGTTAATGGCCGGTACTCAATCATCGAGGTTTCTCCACAACAATAAAGTAACTGCCGCACCGCATCCAGCCAAACAACCAGAGATCGAGTTCCATCACCAGGGTGATCACCATTAAGGCACGATAGACCGGACTGCCAGGGCGTAGGTGTGAACGCACTCGCTGGCGTGCCCGAATTTCGCGAGCCGTTCCTTCGGGTGTCGTCTGCGTTGCTAGTGAGGCGAGATAAGGGTCAGCACTTGGATCTTTAGCTGCTTGAGGCGGTGGCTGCGACGGTTTCTTCGCCGTGCGCCCCAGCACAGCCTCGCCGAGTTTCATCACCACATGCTCAACAAAGGTGGTAAAGAGGCTGTTCCAGAAGACGACCTTGACCGGGCGAAGACCGGCCCGCTCAAAGGCAGCAACCACATCTTCCCAGGTCTCGAGCGCTTTGATATGGTCGGATTTCCGCCGCGCCTCTCGCGAAAAATCATACAGCCCTGCCCGCACAAAGAGCCGCCCAAGGCGTCGACTGAGATTGATGATCGGCTGGATCGGCGACATCTCGCGCGTATTCGAGAAGGCGAGCATCCGCCCACCAGGGCGCAAGACCCGCGCCGTTTCCGCCAGATAGGCATCAATGACCTCAAGCGGGAAATGTTCAAGAATATCAATCGCAAAGGCTTTATCAAAAGTCCCCTCGGCGAAAGGTAGACTCCGCGAGTCGGCCTGGGCCAGGGCAACCTCAGCGACCGCTCGGTCGGCAAAGAGCGTAGCCGGGTCACTGCCAACCATGAGATGCACCTGATCGGCATTCCAGACTGCGTGCTTGGCTGTGCCACATCCGTTGTCGAGCACAATATCAGTCGGGCGAAACCGTAGCAAACGCCGTAACGCCCGGTCACGTACCCCGGCAGCGAGCAACGGCGGTGCCAATTCACGGTAGTCCAACTCTTCTGCTAGTTCGGTTTCATCGGTGACATACTTCGACACATAGTCGTAGTGCATCCCCCGTGGCATCAGATCAAGATAGCCTTCGCGCAACGGATAAACCGTGGCACACGAAGCACAATGTACTCCGTCGTCAAGCACATACAATGCCCGTGAGTGGCACGTCGGGCACTGCAATAGTCCATAGAGTTCATTCGTGATCATCGGCATCCATGCGCTGGCCTACCTGGCGTGCCAGCAGTGCATCAAAGACCAGCAAAAAGGCTCCCTGCGTCGCAATGCCATACCCGAGACCCTGACGATCAGGGCGCTCGGCATAACGCAGGGCCACCGCTAGCCCGACGAGAATGTACCCAACATCAAGGCCCGCATTGACGGTGAGTATCTTGCGGAATTGCTCAGCCTCACGCAGGGCATCACGCGCTTCCAGCTCACCCGTAGCCATCCGCTCAGCCTTGAGCAGCGCACTCCGCCGTCCAATCATCGCCAGCAATACATCAATGACGCCCCAGGCCACGGCCTGAAGGCCAAAATGCCGCCAGAAACCGGCAAAAGGCAACATCAGCGCCCCGAGCACACTGCTCCCAATGCCCCATACCAGAAGTGGACGTAACGCACGCCGTTGGTAGACAAAGAAATTTTCTTGCATAGCGCGTCTATCTTACCCGATCTGCTGTTGGCGTCAAGTTATGCCGCTGTGGCATCGTCGCGAGCAACAGTTCCGCTCGTTCACGCCAACGCGAGGCGGGAGCCAGATCGCTTGCCCGTATAAGCGCCGTTCGGGCTGCTTCATACTCGCCAGTTGCCGCCAGGGCTGCCCCCAGGTAAAAGGCCGCATCCGCCCGCGCCGCCAGCGCCTCAGCAGCCTGTGCCGCTTCAATCGCTCCGCGACCATCGCTGCACTGATACCGCACTCCTGCCGCAAGCGCGAGGGCTTCAACCTCCTCTGGAAGCCGCTCTAACGCGAGTTCGGCGAGGGGCAGACCGATAGAACAAAGTTCGTAGGTCGTTGCCAGATGAAACCGGGCTGCCAGCAGTGCATACCGGCCCTGTTCTTCAAACGGTGCCGTTCCCAACGCCTGCTCATATGCCAGGCTAGCCTGGGCGTAGTCGCCCTTCGCTGCGTACCAACTCGCCCGCGCTAGATGACGATCAGGTGCCTGCGGATGCTCCTGCGCAAGCGCATCAAGTTCCAACCAGGCGGCTTCGTCCACTCCTTCCGCCACCGCAATCAGCGCCAGCAAGGCTCGTGCCTGTGGGGTATCAGGATGCAACCCCACCATTGCTTCCAATGCTTCATGCCCTTCGCCCGTGTGACCAGCAAGCCAGTGCGCATACGCAAGGTACACTGCTGCACTCAATCCTTCAGGGCTGTCAGGGTCAACCAGAGTAAACTGGGTAATCGCTAGATCATACAGGCCCGCTTCAAGATAGGTCTGCCCAAGTAGTTGTGGTCGCAACCCCTCCGCGACTTGAAGAACCGCCATCAAGTGCGCACGATCTCCCTCCAGCATGGGCAAGAGTGGAACCGCCAGTGCGCCTGAGGTCACAACGTCATCGGTTGCCATCAGGATCGCTAGCGCCCCGTCAGGATCGTCGCCGGCGAGCAAGAGTGCCAGTCGATAATGCACCCGTTCAGACCAACCGGATGGCATCGGCACCAGCAGCGCTGCACGGTACGCCTCGGTAGCGGCATCGTATGCCCCCTGCCTCAGGTAAGCCTCGGCAGTCAACACCCGTCCTGGCCCGCGATACACACATGCCTCGCCAACCCGACAATCCTCTAGCAAGGCCCAGGTACGCTCAGCCTGCGCCAGACGGCCATCGTCAAGCAGCGCTTGCCCCAGATACAGCAAGGCCAGGTGATAGTCACCTGGCGCAAGCCCCCGCACCATCGCCGACCTGAGTGTCCGCTCAGCCAGCACTGCTTCGCCGCGAATGACACGGAGCATCCCGACACGCAACAATGCCGCCGGATGATCTCCAGCCAACCCCTGATACGCCTCAAGTGCCTCGTAATAACGTCCGGCAGCGAACAACGCATCAGCCTGCGTAAGTGGATCTGGAGAAGACCAGGGCCACCACACCACCATCACCAGCGCGATCACCAGCAAAATGATCGCGCCGCCCCAGATCACCCGATGTTCACCGTTCACCACGGGGCCAGAGTATCCAGATCGTCGCGAGAACCGAAGCCCACCAGGCGCGATCAGCCTCTTTCTCAAAACCACGCGTGCGTAGTTGCACCCCACCCAGAAAGAGCCCGGTGGCAACCATGCCCCCGGCAAGCCGGTCATTCGAGCGTTCAACGCGACGGAGACCACGTTCCAGCCGACTCATATCCGAGCGCGTCTGCAACTCACCCCGATTGCCAGCCCGATAGTAGGCATCCATCTGACGCGGCAAGGTCAGCAAAATCTGCCCAAGCTCGCGCAATTCCTTCTGGATCTGCTCAGACCAGTTGCCATTCCGCCGCTCTTGATCAAGCAACATACGCGCAAAGGGACGTAACTCCTGGAACAGATTGATATCAGGGCAAATCTCGGTCGAAAGACCCGCCACCATGCTCATTGCACGACCAAAATAGAGCAGATTCTGCGGAATCTGGAAAGGCAGATCATAGATAATGCCTTTGGTCTCAGCAAAAATAGCATCAACATCAATATTCGTCATCTCGCGCATCGTGCGATCAAACGAATGGCGCAACATAATCTCGACCCCATGAATGATCAGTCGTCGATCAGCCCCCGGCAACAGCATATTCAAGCGCTCAAACGAATCAACAATCCGCTCAGCATCATTGGTTGCTAGGCCGACAACCCCTCCACGGATCACCTCCATCGTCTGTGGAGGCAGGGAACCAACCATCCCAAAATCAATAAAGATCAAGGTAAACGGACGCCCAGGTTCAAGCGTATGGGCTTCGGCATCACCAAGCAAATGCCCATCAGGTAGAACCCCGTTCCTAAAATCGTCAGGGTGCTTCTTCGGTTCGGTTTGCCCATTCGTATAGGCAACCGCAGGCAGCTCTGGATCGATCCGCACAAAGAGATTACCTGGATGCGGATCAGCATGAAAGAAGCCATCAACAAAAAATTGTTTCAGATAACAATTGTTGAGCCGCGCCGCCAACTCAATCCGACTCACCCCCAGCGCCTCAAGCGTAGGCAAATCATTGATCTTGACCCCGCTGATCCGCTCCATCACCAGGACACGACGCGTCGAATACTCGGGAATTGGCTCAGGTACATGAATGCCATAGACCCCCGCAAAATTCTTGCGGAAACGCGCCGCACTCTGCACTTCCTGAACATAATCCAGTTCCTGGACAAGCACTCGTGCAAACTCGGCGAGCAAGGCATCAAGATCGGCCCGCCGTCGAATCGGCGGGTAATTCTTAATCAGCCGGATGACCCAGGCAACGGCGCTAAGATCTACTTCAATAATGCGCTCAATATAAGGCCGCTGCACCTTGACGGCCACTTCACGGCCATTGTGCAGCGTGGCAAAATGAACCTGCCCAAACGAAGCAGCAGCCACAGCTTCTTGGTCGAAACGCTGAAAGATCTCGCTCGGTGGCGCGCCCAGTTCCTCAATGATTACTTCGAGCACATGCCCGGCCGGAGCAGGCGGGACTTCGTCCTGGAGACCGGCAAGCTCACGCCGCACCATATCAGGCACAATGTCAGCCCGTGATGAGAGGAACTGCCCAAGCTTGATCTGCATCCCGCCAAGCTCAAGCGCAAGAAACCGAAAACGCCGCGCAAGCCGCGACCAGCGCACGGCCGCCGAACGCCGCACATACCAGCGTAACAGCGTAAAGCGCGCCAGAAAGATATCCCAGATATAGATATGGATGACTACGCTCAAAAAAAAGAGCGAGACCCGCAAAAAACGCTGGCGCGGGCGAAACACCGGCGCTGCACTCGGGCGAGGCACCGCTGTCTGATCTGGGGTGAAAGGAGTATCGGCTTCAGGCCGAATTGTATTTTGTTGCGTCATACCTGCATATTCTTCTTCTTCCCATTGGATTATACCAGAAACAGGCCCCCTGCGTCAGCCCACAGGCGGATAGATTCACCGCCAGAAATAAAACTTGCGACTGATCTCACAAACGTTCCTATAGGCTACCATACCTTCTATGGAATGAGCCTCATGATACACTTATGGCAATTGACACTATTCGTCTCTTAACTGATAGCGCGGCCCAACTCTACGCGAGCCTCGATCGCCTGCGGCCACTTGGCGATCCCGATGCGACGTTTGATGTCTGGCGTGCCGGTCTCGGTATGCTCGATGATGCCGATGAGCAGCAATTACGCCGCAATTATCGCCGCCTCTTCACCATGATCACCGAAATCGAGGGCCTCGTCTGTTCGCGTGCTACTGCGGTTGCCCTCGTCCGTGCCCACGCGATGGCAATTGCCGCAGAATCTTGCCAATTGACGCAACCCCATGATAGCGGCTACAATAAATGATAGTTTCGTATACGCGCAGCAGAGAAACGAGCGCATGCTATGTTTGAAAGTCTTTCTGATCGTCTCCAGACGGTCTTTCAAAAACTCGGGAGCAAAGGCCGCCTCGATGAGGATGATGTCCGTGAGGCAATGAAGCAAGTTCGCCTCGCGCTCCTTGAGGCTGATGTCAATTTCAAGGTCGTCAAAGACTTTGTCGCCAAGGTGACTGAGCAGGCAATTGGCGAAGAAGTAACCAAGAGCTTGACGCCCCACCAGCAGGTCGTCAAAATTGTTCATCAAGAACTGATTAACCTCCTTGGCAATGATCCGGCTCCCCTCCAGGAGTCACGCCCTGGTCCGACCGTGATCATGCTTGTTGGTCTCCAGGGTACGGGTAAAACGACCCTCGCCGCCAAACTCGCCCTTCATTTACGCAAAAAGGGCCGCCGCGTGATGATGGCCGCCTGTGACATCTATCGCCCTGCCGCCATTACGCAGCTCCAGACCCTCGGCAAGCAATTGAATGTGCCGGTCTATAGTGAGCCCGCTGGCAGCCAACCACCTGATATCGCTGCTAATGCCCTCGAGCAGGCGAAACGCGATCAGGTCAATGTGCTGATTGTTGATACCGCTGGACGCCTCCAGATTGATGAGACCCTGATGGCCGAGCTTGACCAGATTATTGCCCGGGTCGATCCAATCGAACGCCTTCTCGTGGTTGATGCCATGACAGGTCAGGAAGCGGTGCGTGTGGCTGATACGTTCAATCAGCGCGTCCAGATTACCGGCCTCGTGATGTCCAAGATGGACGGTGATGCTCGTGGCGGTGCCGCCCTCTCGGTGCGTGCCGTGACCGGGGTTCCGATCAAGTTCCTCTCGACCGGCGAGAAAATTGATACAAATACCCTCGAACCTTTCTTCCCCGATCGCCTCGCTTCACGCATCCTCGGCATGGGTGATATGCTCTCCCTTATCGAAAAAGCCGAGCAGATGTACGATGCCGACCAGGCCAAGGCGATGGAGAAGAAGCTCCGCAAAGGCAAATTCGACTTCGAGGATTTCCTCAATGCGATGCAACAGATGCGGAAGCTCGGTCCACTTCAACAGATCCTGGCAATGATCCCGGGTATGAGCCAGATCGCTCGCAATGAGGAGTTGCTCGATGAGAGCCAACTCAAGCGCGTCGAGGCGATGATCTTCTCGATGACCCCCCTCGAACGACGCAATCCCGAGATTATCAAGCAGAGTCGCCGCGCCCGCATTGCGCGTGGCAGCGGTACCTCTGAACAGGATGTCTCTGCCCTTATCAAGCAGTTTCAGCAGATGCAACGCATGATGAAGCAACTCACTGGTGGCGGTAGCGGCAAGGGCGGGCGCCGCGGCGGTCGCGGTGGTCGTGGCGGCCCCGGTGGGCCCGGGGGGATTGACCCTCGCGAATTGATGCGGATGCTCAAGTAGGCGCTCCAGCTTGAACGTGGGGGCGTGCCAGCACCACAACGCCCCACGTTCCCCTCCACGCCGCTCTGTGTCTGCCCCTATGGGTTCAACAACCGTAACGCGATCAGGATACCTGGATCATCCTCTTCACGAAAACGAGTCCAATCCTCGTTGACGATCACATCCGGTTGTACGCCAACACCCTCTAGATTAGTGCCATCGGGCAATTCAAACCCCTCCTGCGCAATCCAGAGTCGTGAGCCGTCACTCAGTTCGTACGAATAGATGGTTTCGGTGTTGCCTGACGTCGGTACGCCAACGATAACCGCACCAGCATGACTCTGCAAGATGGTGGCCATCAGTTCAGCATACGAGGCTGTACTACGATCAACAAGGACGATCAGCGGCATCCCTCGCAGGGCGTCAAGGCTCCCCGGTTCAATCACCAGAGGGACGTCACCCTGGCGATTCGTAAAGTAACCGACTTCACCGCTGACAAAGTTGCTCAGGATCCCCGCCAGAACCGTGCGCCATCCACCAGGATTGCTCCGTAGATCAAGAATAACCCCACGCAAGTCATGCTCAGCAACCATTTCGGTGAGCAACGCTGTCACCTGCTGATCCATGTTGCTCACCCAGAGCGTGGTGATACCCAGATAGGCAATGCCACCTGGCAAGAGCCGTGCCGTCGGCGTGATGGCCCCCTCTACCCGTCGCCGTGTAATAAGAATATCGCGACTCTCTTCTCCAGGCCGCACCACCGCCAGACGTACCTGGCTTCCGTCAGGCCCTTCGAGATCTCCATGCGAAAAAAAAGCACCGTCAATGGCAACAATGCGGTCGCGTGGACGTAATCCAGACTGCAGGGCAGGGCTGTCGGGGAAGATGTGCTGGATCATCAACCCATCACTCAATGGCAAAACGATAACCCCGATCCCAACCTGCTCTTCACGCCCACTGGTGATCGCGTCTTCGCGCCGTGCAGCCTGTGGAGGCACAAAACGTGAATGATTATCGCCAAGACGCGCAACCATGCGGGTGATAGCCTCATAAAACGCTGCATCAGTCGGTGCCGCAAGAATTACAGGCTCAAATTCATCTCGAACCGTATACCACTCAACGCCACCAAAATCATCGTAGAGATAGTATTCATGGATAAGTCGCCACACCTCGGTAAAGATTTCGAGCCGTGTGGCCTGGGATAGCGCCGTTGGCGCGAGCTCAGCAACGGCAGTTCCGACTACTGCGACCGCTTGCTCGGGTGGCCGTGAAGGCACAGGCACAACCGTTGGTGGGGGCAAAACGATCGTAGGTGCGTCAGGTTCACGCGTCGTGATCGCCGTTGCCGTCACAGCCAATCCCTGTACAGAGGGGGCCATCGGTGGCGCAGCACCAGAACATCCACCCAGGATGATGACGAGTCCGAGTACCAACCATAGCATTTCACCCAGCCTGCCCTGTTTCATGATGCAATCCATCCTATGGGCAGATCCTTAGCCTTGCGTATGCGATCCATTGATACGACCAATTCCCGTTGAGCATACCGCACGTCCAGATTGCTCTGTCACACGTTGGTTGATGCCCAACCACAGGCCTCCACCAACCACAATAGTAGCAGCCTATTCAGTGGCAAATGCAGCAGCCAGGACACGCCCCGCCAATTCCGCCCCCACGCTACTCCCCTCGCCTCCACGCTCTACCATCACGGCAACGGCATACCGTGGGGCATCAAGTGGGGCTACAGCAATAAACCATGCATGTGGCACAGCACCCTCCACGTGCTCCGCCGTCCCCGATTTGCCACCCACCGCGATCCCAGGCACAAAACGACTGACGCTCTCCCCAAAACCATAGCGTGCCACTGCATGCATGTTGTTCAACATTGTCTGCGCCGTGGCCGAACTCATCGTGCGCCGAATCCTCTGCGGGGTGTGGGTGAGAATCAGCCCTCCATCAGGCCGGGTCACTGTCTGCACCAGGTATGGCTGCATCATGATCCCGTCATTGGCAATGGCAGCCGCAACTAGGGCCATCTGCAAAGGCGTCACCAGTAACTGGCCCTGTCCATAGCCTGTGTCAGCCAGGGCACGTGGCTGATTCAGAAACCCTGCATCACGATAGAGCAGGCTCTGATTGGCGAGTAGATCGGTCAGGCCACGGTAGGTCGTCGTTATGCGCTGCGGGGTGCCAATATCAAAGCGGCCTGCCGTTTCGACCATCCGCTCGGCTCCCAAGCGTGTGGCATACTGAGCAAAGGCTGTATTGCATGAAAAAGCATAGACCCGCTCGAGATCCGATGGATCACCAGTACGCGCCGCCAGGCCACCTACCGCATTGACAATCGCTGGGGCATTCGGCTCGGGTAGATATGTCTCGGGACAGGTGATCGTCTCTGGCTGACCTACCCCACTGTGTTCGAGAACCCCAACTGCCGTGACGGTCTTAAAAACTGAACCGGGGGGATAGAGACCTTGCGTCGCACGATTCAGCAGCGGCTGGCCCGCGCTTTCCACCTGGATCTCTTCCCAGTACTGCGTGATGCGATTATTCTCTGCTTCTCGATCAGCTACCCCGGGGTTGAAGCTCAAGCCGCGTGGATCAAAACCAGGATTGCTCACCAGGGCACGGATTGCACCGGTACGCGGATCAAGCACAACCACTGAACCAATTCGCCCTCCCAACGCCGCCGCAGCTTCGGCTTGTAGATCCGCATTCAGCGTCAGGGTCAGATGATTCCCACGCGGAGTTTCACTCAGCAGGCTATCACGCAGACGCTGCCATTCGTTGCCACGCTCACCACTCAGATAGGCATTGTAGGTCGCTTCCAGACCGCTCTGCCCATACCGCGTGCTAAAAAAGCCCACAATATTGCTAAAGGCACGTGGATCATACCGATCAGCCAGCGGATAGACTCGCCGCGCAGCATTGCCGACTGGCTCGCTCTGCACGAGCACGATCCCTCGCAGATCACGGATCTCGCCACGCAACACTTTCTGTGAGGCAAGGACAGGCCGGATATTGCTGATCGCATGACCTTCTTCATCCTGCACAACATGCATCGCAATCGCCGATGCACGCACAAATTGCTGGCGCAAGAGTTGCAGGCTGATCAAGCCAAAACCAACCAGAAAGACAAGTCCCAGATTCGTCAGATTACGTGACAGGCTCCTCGTCTCGCCCGTTCGTGTCGCTAGATATGCAGCTAATCCGAACAGAGGGGCAGATGCCCAGAGACAGAGCAGCCAGCGCACTTCGCCTTCAACTGGCTGGAAAATACCATAGATGATCAACCCAATGGCCCCGATCACGCTGATGACCGCAAGCCCGGAACGCATGTTCATGAAACCTTGTCTGCAAGCTGTCTCAAGGGCTCAAGCACTGAGCCCGGTGGCGACATGCTTATATGTGAGTCGTGGGCATCCTGGCTTCAACCGTCAAGCCACCGCTCTCACGCTCAACGACGTGAAGTTCACCCTCGAATTCGGCCAGACGGTAACGCACAACCCGTAACGCATGCACGCCCGGGCGCTCATACGTACCGTCAAGCAGGCCAACCCCGTCATCCTGGATCATCAGGATGACTTGATTGGGTGCAAACCGCACTACCACCAACGCTATGTGTGCCTGTGCGTGATGCTGCACATTGAGCAGCGCCTCATGCGCAATCCGCAACAAGAGCATCTCAATCGCCCGATGCAGAGGCCGCGGCTCACCAATGACGCTGACCCGTACCTCGATCCCAGCCTGATCGGCAATGGCTGCTCCTAATTGATCAAGCATCGCCATCAAATCATGATCACGGCCCTGGATAGCCATCAGTTCATAAAAAACTTTACGCGCAGGATCGGCTCGCTGCTCGGTTGAGCGCGTCGCCACAAGCGATGAAGTTACCCCCGGATGAACAGGTCGCCGCACTGCTTCCTCGCTGGCTGGACGCTCCAACACCCGGGTTCGTACGGCCGTCCGTTGCGCCGTCTCGGGATCAGCGCTGCCAAGCAACGGACTCGCGAATGGGCCATGAGCACCTTCCGCCCCACTCGTCTGCTGCGCCTGGCCCTTCATCACGACCGCGGCCACCCACCACCAGAATAAACTGAAGAGCAGTGGCAGCACGACCCGTAACACAATGGTGCCTTCGGCAAGCGTCACCTCGCTTCCACGGTTGATGACCGCAAGCCCAAAGAGATCCAGGATAATGAAGACCGAACCGCCAACAATGCTCCCACGCGAGCCATACAACAGTGCGGGCAAGACCAGCGCCCCGAGGGCAAAGGGGAGGAACGGCAACATGGTGCTCCCACTTAACCAGAGGATCGCGATGCCGACAATGAGATCAAGCACAAGCAAGGTGGGACGCTGACGCGCAAACTGGATATATCCTTGCGCAAGAGCGGTCGCAACAACATTGAGCACGCCAATCAGCAATAAGAGGCCCGCATCACGTGGTAAGGTCTCGGTTGGACGCCCCGGCAGCGTGAGTGTCAGGGCAGCAAAAATCCACGCTAACCAGCGATAGCTAAAGAAAACGATATGGTCGCTCAGGTGGCTCTGCCATTGACCGGCTAATCGCTTCACTCTGCTTCCCTTCACAGATGTGACGCCCGTTCATTCGCTCATAGAGCAGTCCTGCTTGGGTTCTATCCAGGAGTGCCGACTTTACTAATGAAGATGAAGCATTACATCGGGCTACCGTAGTGCCAACGTCAGTCGGCTTCTGGCTCAGCCGACTGACGTCGGCACTACCTGATATAATTCTTAAAATCCATAAGCCGATCCTTCTGAGACACAAGTCGTTTAGGATTGCTATACAACAGGGGTGCGGCGCTGCACAACACCTGTTTCACCGATGGTTCTTAGAGTCTATAGTGTAGCAGAAAGGTGTACCAGCGGCAACCTCAAATCCGCAAAGCTCCATTCTTAGAGATGTCTATGGTATACTATACGCTGCATATCATGCTCACATCGAGGAGAAACTATGGTTCCGAATGACCAGCCTGCTGAACTTGACCTTGCCGTTGGTTCAATGATTACCGTGCGACCCGATGAGGATCGCGAAGCATATAACGAAGAATATGAAACCGTCTCTGTTGTTCAGGATCAACTCCGTGAACAGGGGATCGATGTTGACCTACTCGCAATGCCTGGGGTTCAGCTCTGGGAGGGCGGGTTACCGCACATGGGGGCGCTCTATCAGCTTTCGCGGATGGCTGTTCATCTTGAACACGATGAAGACCTCGCTGAGGTCATCGAAGATGGCCCGGTGATCTATGACGATGATCTCGACCGGATGGTGACGGATATCTGGGACGAGTTAACCCAGACCCGCTTTGCCCATCTCGTCAATCTCCAGGGGATCAACAGCTATTTCTTGCCCGTTGAGTTTGCGCAACCCGTCTGGCTCGCTTTTGAGGATGAAGATGGACACGAAGATAGCGCCTATTTCGCATCATCGTATCGTTTGCAGCAGGAACTCGCCGAACTGAGTCCTCTGCTTATCAAAGCCGGTGTCTCACCCCAATCCGAGGCCTATCGCTGCCTTGAATTGTTCCAGGCAGCAGCCTCAGCTAGCGTGAATGCCGGTTTGCCTATTATTGTCTGGTAACCGATGCAAGATCTTCTCTTTATCGATAAACTCTCCCTGCGCCAGCAGCCTGATCGCGACCCAACACCTCGCGAGCGGCGTTATTATGTCTGGACAGTTGGGTGTCAGATGAATGTGTCTGACTCTGAGCGCCTTGAAGCCGCCCTCCAGGGGGTTGGCTATAGTCCGGCACGCTCTCCCGATGAGGCCTCGTTTATTGTGCTCAATTCGTGTAGTGTGCGCGCCAGTGCCGAAGAGCGGATCTTTGGGAAACTCGGTGAACTCATGCGGGTCAAACGGGCCCATCCCGAGACCCGTGTCGTGCTCTGGGGATGTATGGTCGGCCCCGAAAATCGCTCGGTCTTTGAGCAGCAGTTGCCCATGGTTGACCATTTCATTTCGCCCTCAGCCGTTGATGAGGTCGTGGCTCTCGCACCTAATCCGATCTATACACTCGATGAGCCGGTTCTCCCCGTTGCCAATACGGCGCATCCACCTGTCTCGGTGCATGTGCCTATTCAGTATGGCTGCAATATGACGTGTTCGTATTGCGTCATTCCCCTGCGCCGTGGGCGTGAGCGCTCACGCCCCCTCCCTGAATTGGTTGAAGAGTGCCGGCGCATTGTTGACCGTGGTGCCCGCGAAATTACGCTGCTCGGTCAGATCGTGGACTCCTGGGGCCACGATCTCCCTGGCCGTCCCGAACTCGCCGATCTGCTCGAGGCTCTCCACGCGCTTCCCGGGCTCCAACGCCTGCGCTTCCTCACCTCCCATCCCGCCTGGATGACCGATCGCTTGATCGAGACAATGGCTCGCTTGCCCCGCTGTATGCCCGATCTTAATCTGCCTGTGCAGGCAGGCTCTGATGCGCTGCTCAAGCGTATGCGACGCGGCTATACAACCGCACGCTATCAGGCCTTGGTTGCTAAAATTCGCGCCACTATCCCTCAGATCGCCCTGACAACCGACATTATTGTTGGCCATCCCGGTGAAACAGCAGAGGATTTTGCGCAGACGCTCGCTCTCTGCGCGACGATCCGCTTTGATAAGATCCATATCGCTGCGTTCTCGGCACGCCCAGGAACCCTCGCCGCTGAACAAGAGCAAGATCCTACGCTCGCCGTCACCGAAGCAGAAAAAGAGGCCCGCCGTCGCGCCCTCGAACAACTCCACGAACGAGTTGCCACTGAACTCAATGCGCAGTATCTTCACCAGACGGTGGACGTGCTTGTTGAGGGTGAAAATCGGGGCAAGTGGCGTGGGCGTAACCCTCAAAATAAACTGGTCTTCTTTACCCATGCCGATGACCTTACGGGTCAAGTGGTACAGGTGCAGATTACCCATACTGGCCCCTGGAGCCTGCAGGGGCGACGGGTTGGCTAGAATGTGCCGTCTTTTGTACAAACATCAATAGAGAGTAGAGGAGCCCGCTTTGGCCAGACAGGATGAAAAACAGCGCATTCGTCGCAAATTGCAAGAGAAGGCCGTTGAACTCGCAGCTATGAATCGCTGGGAAGAGGCCCTGGAAACAAATCAACAAATCCTTGGCCTCGGCGAAGATGTTGACACCTTCAATCGCCTTGGCAAGGCCTTGATGGAGCTCGGTCGCTACAGTGATGCCCACGATGCCTATCAACAGGCCTTGCGTATTACGCCGACGAATAGCATTGCTCGCAAAAATGTCGCGCGCCTTGATGCCCTCCTTGCCCGTGGCTTCGAGAGTGGACAGGTGCATCTGAAACCACGCCAGCAAGTTGATATGCGTATGTTTATTACCGAAACAGGGCGAACTGCCATCACAACCCTCGTTGATGTGCCCCGTTCACCTGCTGTCGATGCGCTCGTAACTGGTGAAAAGATGACTTTTCGCGTCGAAGGACGCAATGTCTATGTGATCGATGCCGATGGCACTGTGGTTGGTCGCCTTGAACCAAAGCTTGGACAACGCCTCGCCGAGTTGATCAATGGCGGTAATCGCTATCTCGCCGCAATTGCCCAAAGTGATCCGCGAAGTGTTCGTTTGCTGATTCGTGAGACGTATCAGGATCCCGCCCAACGCAACCGTATCTCGTTTCCTGGTAAACTCGGCGAGGCGGCTGCCTATGTCTCTAGTCTTCGTTATGAGGAGTATGAAGATCTCCTGGATGATGAAGAACATACCGACGAGATTGATGTTGTTGATGAAGAATATCTCGCTACCGATGAAGAAGAAGAAATCGGCCTCGAAGAGATTGAACAGGATATGGGTGATGATGACGATGGCATTGAAGAATGATCACGCCGGCTAAATGCCGGCTCGCTTCGATGTCGTGCAAGGAGGCCTCATGCCAATCAGGCTGCACGAAATTCCTAGCTCCCAGTCTCCTATCCAGACATCGCGTGAGTCTGGTGCGGCAGCGCTCCCTGCTATGCCGCGCCAGCCTTCGTCCATTGCCGAAACTGGTCTCACGATGGCGTTCCTGACCGATCACGTCCTCAAGGTGATCTATTTTACCGGTTCGATTACTGGACAACGCCTTGAGGAGATGACCAAGTTGCCGTTTCTTGGTGTGCTCGATAAGGTGCTTGAGTTTCTCAAGCTTGAAGAGTTTACCGATATCATTGGGGCTGAAGGCGGCTTTAGCGAACGTTCCTTCCAGTATATTATTACCCCCAAAGGCCGTAATCGTGCCCACGAGGCGATTGAACGGAGCCAGTACGCCGGTGCGGCCCCCGTTCCGCTTGATGAGTACCTCGAGATGTGCCAGCGTCAGCAGATCGGTGATATGATCATTGATCAGCAGACGATCCGCCAGGCCTTTAGCCACCTGGTGGTCAATGAGAAGATGCTCGATCGTATCGGACCCGCCGCAAATTCGGCTCGTTCGCTCTTTCTCTACGGCCCCCCCGGGAATGGCAAAACGACGATCGCTGAAGGGATTTCGAACATGCTTGCTGGCTATGTTTTGATCCCGTATGCGATCGAAATTGATGGGCAAATTGTCAAGCTCTTTGATCCACTCAATCACCAGGTTGTGCAACAGCATGAAGTCGGTCATGTCGAAGTTGTTGCTACGCCCTTTGGCAACAAGGCCGCCGGTAGTAATGCCAGTTTCCCCGATGCACGCTGGCTCGTCTGCCGCCGCCCCCGCGTGGTCGTCGGTGGCGAATTGATCCTCGAACAACTTGAATTGATCTATGACCCGATCTCCAAGGTCTATGAGGCTCCGTTTCAACTTAAAGCCAATGGGGGTCTCTTTCTCATCGATGACTTCGGCCGCCAGAAGTGCCGCCCCCAGGATCTGCTCAATCGCTGGATCGTGCCCCTCGAGAAGAAGGTCGATTACCTCGCCCTCCAGACCGGTAAGAAACTCCAGGTGCCTTTCGATGTCTTGATTATCTTCTCGACCAACCTCGATCCGAAAGAACTCGTTGATGATGCCTTCCTCCGTCGCATCCGGCATAAAATCGAGGTTCCTAATCCCTCGCCAACTGAGTTTCGTGCGATCTTTCAACTCGTTTGCAAGTCCAAGAAGATCCCGTATAGCGATGAGGGGTTGCGCCATCTGTTGCAAGAACATTATATGAAGGTCGGACGCGATCTGCGCGCCTGCCATCCCCGCGATCTCTGCGACCAGATCCTTGATGAAGCCAAGTATCGCGCTATTCCTCCTAATATGAGCCGTGAATTGATCGATCGCGCCTGCGAGGCCTATTTTGTACAGCTTGGGTAATGGTGCTATGCTATGCTCTAAGTAGATCTTATGTCCAAAACGCTGACGCTGCGCGTCTCTTCCTTTCCGCAAACTGATTTGTTCTTGACCCTGGCTCGCATGGCCCTAGCAAACGGAGGTGGTGTATGTCTCTGCTGAAACGGCTCGGTGGCAATAGTGGCGCTCCACAAACAAGTGAACCCGTCACAGCTCGCTCAACTCCGTTGAGTACTGTGGCTCCACCACCACCAGTGCAAACCCCCATGCCACCACCCGCTGCACCGGTTGAGTCGCCTCGTGGCACCGCTATTTCCACTCCGGTGGTGCAGGATGCGGTTCAACCTGATGATCAGCAACGCATGCTCGAACTCTCGCTCTGGTGTGTCGACCGCATTCAGGCTTCTCTCGGTAATCAGAGCGAGTTGAACAATTCACCTGAAACCGAAAAATTGCTGCAAGAACGGTTCGCCCGTGTCTATCAGCAGTCAGGCGTGAGTCTCCCGCCCGATCAAGTCAAGCATCTCTTTACGATGGTTTGTGATGAACTGATGGGCTTTGGGCCAATCCAACAGTTGCTGAATGATGACAGCATCAGTGAGGTTATGGTCAATGGGCCCCATCGGGTCTACGTTGAACAGAAGGGCAAGGTTAAGCTTACGAGCGTGAACTTTGCGAGCGAAGAGCATGTTTTGAAAGTGATTGACCGTATTATTCGCCCCCTTGGACGTCGCGTGGATCGTAAGTGGCCGATGGTGGATGCCCGTCTGCCTGATGGCTCGCGTGTCAATGCAATTATTCCTCCCTGCTCAATTGATGGATCAACCGTCACGATCCGTAAGTTCGCCAAGAATAAACTCAAAATTGATGACTTGATCCGCTATGGGTCGCTCACGGTCGAGATGGCTGAGTTTTTGCGTGCCTGTGTGGTGTCACGCCTCAATATTGTCGTCTCTGGCGGCACTGGCTCTGGTAAAACAACCCTGCTGAATGTGCTCTCGAATTTCATTCCCGAGGACGAGCGCATTGTGACCATCGAAGATAGCGCCGAGTTGCAACTTGCCCAGGATCACGTTGTGCGCCTCGAGGCCAAACCCGCTGAAGTGGACGGCAGTGGTCGTGTGCAGATCCGCGACCTGGTTATTAACTCGCTGCGTATGCGCCCTGAACGTGTTGTCATCGGTGAGTGTCGTGGCGGCGAGACGCTCGATATGCTCCAGGCGATGAATACTGGTCACGATGGCTCGCTGACAACGCTCCACGCCAATGCACCCCGCGATGCCCTCGCCCGTATGGAGACGATGTCGATGATGGCCGGTATGGATCTACCCCTCAGGGTCATCCGTGAGCAGATTGCCTCGGCGATTGATATTATTGTCCAGCAGACACGCCTCGATGATGGGCAACGCAAGATTTCCTATATTACCGAGGTTCAGGGCATGGAAGGCGATACGGTGGTCCTCCAGGATATCTTTAAGCTCGAAATGCTCGGCAAGTCGCCCGAAGGCAAAATTGAGACCGAAATGCGTCCGACCGGGGTGCGCCCACGCTTTACTCCGCGTCTCGAAGCCCACGGCTTTAAGTTGCCCCCCAGTATTTTTGGAGCCCAGATCCCGGGCCAGAAACGACGCTGAGCTTGATGGTGCGCACCTCCCAGGCAACGAAACCAACCATTATTGTTGGCGCAGGACTCGGTGGCCTCGCTGCAGCGATTCGCCTCGCTGCACAAGGCCACCGCGTGCTGATCCTCGAGAAGAATGCTCGCGTCGGTGGCAAGCTCAATCTCGTCACTGACCAGGGCTATACCTTTGATACGGGGCCTTCATTGCTCACCATGCCCTGGGTCATCACGGAACTTTTTGCTGCGGCTGGTCGCCAGGTTGATGCGTATCTGCACCTTGAACAGATCGAGCCGACCTGCCGCTATCAGTGGCCCGATGGCACGTCATTCAACGCCTGGCAACGCTTGCCTCAGTTGATCCAGGAGATCCAGCACCTCGCCCCCGCTGATGTGACCGGTTTCTTTCGCTTTCTGGCCCATACGTCGCAGATATATGATGCGGTGGCCGATAATTTTTTGCTCAAACCCTTCGATGGTCTGCGTGAACTGATCACCCCTCGCCTGGTGCGGGATGGCCCACGCATTGATGCGCTGCGGAGTGTCGATGCCGCGGTGCGTTCGTTCTTCCGTAGCCCGTATCTGCGCCAGGTCTTCAATCGCTATGCTACATACAATGGCTCTTCGCCCTATCTCTCACCGGCAACCTTCAATGTCATTGCTTATATCGAAATGGCCGAGGGCGGTTGGTATGTACGCGGTGGCATGTATGCCCTCGCGGTCGCCCTGCAACGCCTCGCTGAAGAACTGGGCGTCGAAATACGCTGCAATAGTCCAGTCGCCGAGATTCTCGAGCACGACGGTGCAGCAATGGGTGTGCGCCTCGCCGATGGTGAGGTGCTCTGGGCGCAGCAGGTCGTTGTCAATGCCGATCCACGCTATGCGTATCAGGCGCTCTTGCCTGGGCAAACTCGCATAGCCCGTCAACTGGCCCGCCTCGAACCATCGTGCAGCGGTTTCGTGCTTTTTCTGGGCATCAAACGAGTCTACGAACAGTTGGCGCATCACAACATTTTCTTTAGCACTGATTATCCTAGTGAATTTGCGGCCATATTTGACAAAGGAGTACCCCCTGTTGATCCGACGATCTACGTGGCGGCCACATGCCTTACCGATCCCGGCCACGCCCCTCCCGGCCACATGAATCTCTTTGTCCTCGTCAATGCACCGGTCGTCAACGACCGGGTCTGCTGGCAACGCGAGGCTGAACCATACCGCGATCTGGTGGTGCGCAAGCTCGAACGGATGGGGCTGACAAACTTGCAGGACGAGATTGTGTACGAGCAGATCTGGACACCGGCAACGATCGCAACAATCTACAATGCCGCTGGCGGCGCTATCTATGGCCTCGCCTCGAATAACCGTTTCTCTGCCTTCCTCCGCCCTCCCCTGCGTGCGCGTGGCCTCCGTCACCTCTATTTTGTTGGTGGTGGCACCCACCCTGGCGGTGGTATTCCCCTGGTGCTGCTCTCTGGCCGTGCTGTGGCCGAACGTGTGCTGGCCGATCACGCACATCCTCGCGCATAAACACTTTACAGTTACAAGAAAACCCCGTGTGCATTCTTTGTGTCTTTTGGCGCATAAGAGGCGTATAATGCCGCAAAAAAAGGTTTATTATCGTTAAGAGGCGATGAAGGTCTTGCATATTTGGCGTAAGAATGCTATGATCTGGTTGAAGCCTCAAGGGAACAGTTCGAAACCAGAGTACATAAACAATCGAAAACGTGCAACAAATGCACAAGCGCTATCCTCTCGTTGTAAAGAAAAAGGTTTTTTGAGGGGGTTGCGTACGTCAGGGGAAATATGATAAGCACTGGGTGTTATCATAGGGAGACTGACAGACAAGCGCTGGATCGCTGACTGAGTGATCAGATGCTCTGCGCGTGCAATGGTTGCCTCTCGTGGCAAAGCTCAGGCCGTGTGGTACAGAAAGTAAACCCACGCATAGATATGAGCCATACCCGCAAGCAAAAGCTAGCCAGTAGGAATGCTTCTAGTTCCTGCAGATGGTGGAGCAGCCCAGGGTCTGCTAGAGATAAGTAGATAAGTTTAAGCTACTCAACGGGTCGATCACATACCCTTGAGGCATCAAGTAAGGTTGGGTTTGCACGTCGGCAATCAGAAGGGAACTGAACGAAGGGTGTATTTCTAGGGGAACTTGTACGTATGACGGAAGCTCGGTAAGCTGAACGTACGTTGGAGTCTCTCGGATCTTGCACGCACGTTGGAACTTTTGGTATCGGTCGTTACGTGAAATACAAAGCTTGTTAATTCAGTGCAAAGCCGGAGGAAGTCCCTCCGGCTTTTGCCGTCACACGTCTATGACAAGAACGGCGCTGCGCTTTCAGTCCGACTCGCGGTCAAGGGCAAAGGCACGGACATCATCACTCGTGCTGAGGTTGATCAACCGGGTGTTGGGAGCGATCCGCCGGACAAGCCCGGTAAGTGCTTTGCCCGGGCCCAACTCAAGAAAGGCTGAGACGCCATCCTGCACCATGCGCTGTACCGACGCAATCCAGCGTACCGGGGCCACCACCTGAGCAACGGCTTCGTAACGCACCTCGTCCGCCTTGAGCAGCGGCTCAGCCGTAACATTGGCAATCAATGGGATGCGCAGATCACGTACACCCACCGAACGAATTGCCCATGCCATGCCATCAGCAGCATGACGCATCAAGGGCGAATGAAAGGCGGCACTGACCCGCAGCGGCAACACGCGCTTGGCCCCACGAATCTTTGCCAGGATCGAGGCCTGCTCAACGGCGAGGGTGCTGCCACTGATCACCAACTGGTCAGGTGCGTTATAGTTGGCAACCACAATCGTCCGTACCGGTTCAGGATGATCGGCAAGCGACGCACTCACTTCCCGGCAAACCTGGTCGAGATCGTCTTCAGGCAACCCAATCACCGCAGCCATGCTCCCATCACGGGCCTGGGCCATCAGTTCACCACGCTGCCGCACCAGGCGAACTGCATCGGCAAAATCGAGCGCCCCACCTGCAACCAGGGCGGAATATTCCCCAAGACTATGCCCGGCCACAGCAGCTGGCGGCGGTAGCGCCATACCCCGAGCTTCTTCGAGCGACCGCAACACGGCCGTACTCATCGTGAGCAGGGCTGGCTGTGCATTCTCGGTCGCCATTAATACATTCTCAGGACCCTCGAAACAGAGACGACTCAGTGCGAACCCAAGCACATCATCAGCCTCATCAAAGACTGCCCGCGCCGCAGGCGATTGATCATAGAGATCCCGCCCCATTCCCACTATTTGTGAGCCCTGCCCCGGAAAAATCCATGCCTGTGTCATAGAGATGCCACTGCACCTTTCATAGGTTTTGGTGACCCACACACAAAAACGCAAAGGTTCAGACCGTGGGCGTAAGCACACTGGACTGACAACTTTGCGTCATTGCGTTTCGGATCGTCAAACAATGCCTGCGAATAATCCCGCCTCAACCACGGTGTGTCGGGCTACCCCAGCGTATCACAGCCGACCCCCATGTTAACCCGCCGCCAAAAGCAGTCAGCAACACGAGATCACCTGGAACAATGCGCCCCTGCTGGGCCGCCTCGCTGAGTGCAATCGGGACAGAAGCAGCTGATGTATTGCCATAACGATCCAGATTGACAAAACAGCGTTCCATTGGCAAGCCTAACCGTTTTGCCACCGCTTCAATAATGCGTACATTGGCCTGATGTGGCACCACCAGGGCGATCTCATCGAGCGTGATACCAGCATCGGCAAGAGCACGCTCTGACGACTCACACATACCACGGACAGCGTGCTTGAAGATTTCGCGCCCGTTCATATAGACATACTGGCGTCCCTGTGCCAGTAATTCGGGTGTCGCAGGCAGCAGCGTCCCACCAGCATCTACGGCCATCATGGTTTCGCCGTCACCCCACGAGCCTACGTTTGAGGCAAGCAACCCCAGGGGTTGCTCAGTCGCCTGCAGCACCACAGCCCCGGCCCCATCACCAAACAAGACACTTGTATTACGATCCTGCCAGTTGATTAGATGGGTAAAAATATCGGCCCCGACGAGCAAGAGCGTCCGGCTCATCCCGCTTTGCACAAGGCTGGAACCAACACTCAAGCCATACACAAACCCGCTACACGCAGCGGCAAGATCAAACGCCCCGGCCCGAGGAATCTCAAGCAGACGCTGAACACTGCACGCAGTAGCGGGAAAGGGACGATCAGGCGTACACGTCGCGACAATAACCGTATCAACGGCCGCAGGTAACACACCGGCTTGCGCCAGGGCATGACGACCAGCTGCCGCCGCTAACATTGAGGTCGGCTCATCACTACTGGCAACATAGCGCTGAGCAATCCCTGTTCTGCTCTGAATCCACTCATCAGAAGTGTCCATCTGCCGAGCAAGCTCAGCATTGGTCACAACCCGACGCGGGACGGCCAGGCCCCAGCCAGTAATTGCCGCATAACGTGGCATAGAGAGTGTCACCAGTCAGCCTATTCTGGCTGGGGCATCACCACAACCTGACGGCCTTTGTATGTACCACAGGCTTTACAGGTGTAATGAGCTCGCATTGGTTTACCACAAGTCGGACACGTCACGATCACTGGTGGCGTCAGGGCCAGATGCTGGCGACGATTGCCACGGCGATGGCGCGACACTTTTCGTTTTGGAACTGCACCCATCTCTCTGCTCTCCTACTTATTCTTACGATTATGGCGTTCAGCCCAGGCCTTCAAAGCCTCAAGCGAAACTTCAGTCTCTTCACCCTCAC
Source organism: Candidatus Chloroploca mongolica (assembly GCF_004762035.2). GTDB lineage: Bacteria > Chloroflexota > Chloroflexia > Chloroflexales > Chloroflexaceae > Chloroploca > Chloroploca mongolica. Next base: position 28,852 of record NZ_SIJK02000037.1, read on the forward strand.
CCACGTCAACTTCGGTATCAGCTTCAAGCCCATCAGACTGCACCGTATACTGGATAGGTCGATCGCGATAGGCTGGACTGACCGGATTGAGCGGCAACGCAAGCAAGGTATACTCACGGAGCGCTTCGCCGATATCGGCCATATGCAACTCATTGAGAAAGAACGGATCTTCTTCAATCGGGGCCGACAAGCCCCCCCCAGAGAAGATATCTATCACCGAATGGAATTGATCGGCAAATTCAACCGTGACCGGGTATTCAAACTCTTCCAGTGAACGAACGCACAGAAGCTGAACAACCCCCTCGGCATGCACCCTCGCCCACACACCTGTCGCCGTGCGGGTAAAACGAACGGTGCCTCTGATGTCACGCAAGGTCAACTGCTCATCAAGCGCCAAGGCCGCTTCAGTAAAGGTATAATCCCGGCGCGATCCCATCTCTTCACGGAGCAGTTGCGCAACATTAAATTTCAGGTCAGTCATGGCAACACAAGCGCAGCAATGCAACAGAGCGCTACAAACACTGCATTATAGGCGAGAGAAGGCTTGCCTGTCAAGCTTCGTGATCCGCATCGGTGGGCCGCGTGCCAAGAGTCGAGAGGCCATTGCGCACACTTGTCACCAGACGAGTCAGACGCTCATCAAGTTCTTCGAGCACCTGGCGAGCATAGTCATCAGCCCCGGCACGCACCAGAGTGGCCTCATACTCGGCTGCCTCAAGCAACCGGCTCCGCTCATTCTCCACTGCCTCGAGCAGACCGCGCTCTTCAAGCACTTGTTGCACGCGCATCTGAGCCTCGGCAATCAGGCGTTCCTGTTCTTGCACAATCCGGCGCGCACGCTTCTGTTCCTCAGGAATCGCCACACGCATACGATCAATGATATCGAGAATACGCTCTTCATCAACCAGGAGCCGTGTGCTAAACGGTACCCGGCGACCTTCGGCGAGGGCATCCTCCAGCTCGTCGATTAAATCATCAAGCTCGATGGCTGTCACCCCCTTTGTGCAAACTTCTGCCGCAACACGGGAATAATATGTGGCGGGACAAACTCGACCGGGTCTCGCCCGAGTCCAGCGATTTCACGAACCGCACTCGAGCTAATATGGGCAAACTGACGACTAGCCATCAAAACCACCACTTCGATCTCTGCATCAAGTGTCTGGTTCAATTGCGCCATATTATATTCAACCTCGAAGTCACTGACTGTCCGCAGCCCGCGCACCAGCGCAATCGCCCCAATCGAACGAGCGAAATCAACGGTCAATCCGGTGTAGGATGTCGCCTCAACCTGCGGCAAATCAGTCAGCGATGCGCGCAAGAGGGCCAGGCGCTCTTCGGTTGAAAAGAGCAGGTTCTTCTTTGGCTGATCAAAGACCGCCATCACAACGCGGTCAAAGATGCGGCACGTACGCTCGGCAATCTCAAGATGGGCATACGTGACAGGATCAAAACTACCGGGATAGACTGCAATACGCATGACAGGCCTGGCTCTCCTTCGCGACGCGTCCCCACTGCTTCGCGACTATAGTACCGTGGGGCACGCTACCTCTTCGGTTGTCAACCCTTCAGCCTGTGCTTCCTCTTCGCCAAACGCATAGATGGAAAAGCAAGAATCACCGAGGCGACGAAATTTGATCCGTGTCACGTCGGCATATTGTTCGGCCAGTTCCACCCGTGGCGAATGCCCAACAACCAGCAGCATATCAGGACATCCAAAGGCCCCTGTCGCAATTGTCGCGATTGTCTGCTCAATCATCGGGTCAGCATAGGGTGGATCCATCACGATATAGTCATAGGCTGCATTGCCACGATGGGCCTGAAGAAACCGTTCGACTGGCATATGATGCACTCGGGCAAAAGCATCAAGTCGGGTATGAGCAAGGTTACTCCGAATAATCGAACAGACATGAGGATTCTGTTCAACGAAGTCAGCAAAACTTGCCCCACGCGAGAGGAGCTCGATCCCGAGCGATCCGGTACCAGCATACAGGTCAAGCACCCGTCCACGAATCGGACGATACCCTTCAAGCACCGAAAAAAGCGACTCTTTGACCCGGTCAAGCATCGGGCGCGTACCCATGCCTTTCGGGGCTTTGAGTTTATGGCCTTTGGCGCGACCTGTGATTACTCGCATCAGGTTTCTCGCCTGGTACTGGCAAACAAGAGCCTTGTGCGCTCTTATTTGCCAGCACAGGAACATTGCTACCGCTTGGTATACTGCGGAGCCTTACGGGCACGCTTGAGACCAGGCTTCTTGCGCTCTTTCACGCGCGGATCGCGCGTCAGGAAGCCTGCTTTTTTCAACACCGGGCGCAATTCAGGATCATGATCAAGCAAGGCCCGTGCAATCCCGTGGCGCATTGCGCCAGCCTGACTGTGGACACCGCCACCATGAATCTTCACCAGGACATTGAAACTCGACAGCATCTCAGTCAATTGCAGTGGCGAACGAATCTCGTGCTGCAACAGATCACGAGGGCCAAAATAGTCTTCGGGTGTCTTATTATTGACTACGATCTCCCCATTGCCAGGGAAGAGGCGCACACGCGCCACCGACGTCTTACGTCGTCCGGTTCCTTGATAGTAGCGTTTAGCCTCCATAGGGCGAGCTCTCCTTAGCTATAACGGGGCGTCCAGATCTTGGGTTGCTGAGCGGCGTGCGGATGGTTCGGGCCAGCATAGATACGTAACTTGCCAAGCAGGCGGCGACCCATACGATTTTTCGGCAGCATACCCTTCACAGCAGTACGCAAAATACGATCCGGATGCTTGGCCAGCATCATCCGGTAGGGGGTGACTTTCAGCCCCCCAGGATAGCCGGTATGACGATAATAGACCTTCTGGTCGGCCTTACGGCCCATGATTTTGATCTTTTCGCAATTGACAACCACGACAAAATCCCCACCATCATTGGAGGGTGTATAGGTTGGCTTATGCTTGCCGCGCAACAACGTCGCAATCTGCGTTGCGAAACGCCCCAGCACCTGGTCGGTCGCATCAACGACATACCAATCACGCTGGATTTCAGAGTCTTTCTGATGATATGTTTTCACTGTTTCCAATCCTTATTGCTCGTGAGAGGCTCACGCCTGTCTACTCTCCCAGCGCACCAGGCCGGGCGGATAGTGTACCGCCATCAAGGTGAGCCCGTGGGCCGCAGCGGTTGGCCCTGCCGCTTTACGTTCGCCGCGTTCGAGCACCTGCTGAAACGCACTCACCGTCATTCGTCCCCGCCCCACCAACAGCACTGTGCCGACGATCACCCGCACCATATGCTGTAAAAACGCATTTGCGGCTACCTCAAGCGCAATCAAACGGCGGCCCAGCAATTCGATCTCGGTCAATCTGGCGGAATGCATCGTGCGAACCGTACGTTTCTGGTCAGGTGACTGAACGGTAAAGGCCGCAAAATCGTGCGTCCCTTCCAAAATCTGCAGCGCCTCAGCCATGTGCGCCAGATCAAGACGTCCTTCCACATGCAACACCATATGACGCAAGGCGGGCAGAGGCACGATACTCGCATCAATCAGATAACGATAGTCGCGCCTGATTGCGCTATGACGAGCATGAAAATCAGGCGTAACCTCACAAGCATCCTGTACCCGCAGATCCTCGGGCAGCCTGGCATTCAAGCCACGGACAATCGTCGAGGGAGGATGACGGGTCGTGCTCCGGATACTTGCCACCTGACCATAAGCATGCACACCGGCATCAGTGCGGCCCGAAAGGGTTATCCGTTTCTGTTCCTGAGTCAGAGCCTCCCATGCTTCTTCCAGGGCACCCTGTACCGAGCGGCCCTGATTTTGCCACTGCGAGCCAATAAAGTCAGTGCCATCATAGGCGAGCAGTAGCGCAATATTTCGCATCAGATCAACTCAATAACTGCCATCGGTGCCCCATCACCAAGGCGGGGGCCGAGCTTGGTAATGCGGGTATAGCCCCCATTACGATCCGCATAGTCGAGAGGCGCAAAGGTAAAAAGCTTACGCATGGCATCTTTGCTTGACAGCTTCGACAAGGCCATCCGCCGCGTATGAGGGGTATCCTCACGGGCCAGCGTAATCAATTTTTCCATCTCGGGCTGAACTGCCTTCGCCTTAGCGAGGGTGGTTGTAATCTTGCGATGCTCGATCAGTGCAATCATCAAATTGCGATAGAGCGCCTTGCGGTGCTCATACGAACGGCCGAGCAACTTACCAGCGTGTCGGTGTCGCATACCTTATATCCTCACCAGCGCAATCAGCAACCTTGCGGCCACTCATTGCCCTGCACTTACACTCCATCCAGGGCTGTCGTCAGCCGTGGAATATACCCACGTTCGATCAAGCGATCGCGAATCTCTTCCATTGATTTCTGGCCGAGATTTCGTACCGAAAGCAGCGCTTTTTCATCCATTTGCAGAACCTGGCCAACCCGTGTAATTTCGGCACGTTTCAGACAATTATAGGTACGGGTCGAAAGATCCAGTTCCTCAATGGTTTTATCATACACATCCGCCGGAATAGTGAGCCCACTCGGTGCCAACTGAGGCTCGGGTTCAGCCCCCAGCCGATTAAAATCAGCCACGGTCTGGCTATAGTGTACCAAAACGCGGGCCGCATAGCTCAAGGCATCCCCAGGTTTGATCGTCCCATCGGTCCAAACTTCAAGCAGCAGACGATCAAAGTCGGTTGCCTGCCCAATACGAGTATTCTCTACCGTATAGATGACTCGTGGCACAGGCGTAAAGATCGCATCAACAGGCATTTCACCGAGCGGTACAATCTCACGCTGATCAGCAGCAAGATAGCCACGCCCCTGTTCCACCGTCATCTCCACCTCAAAGCGAGCATCATCTGTTTCAAGCGTGCAGAGGTAGTGATCAGGGTTGATCAACTCTACATTCTCAGGAATAATCAAATCGCCGGCGGTCACATATCCCGCACCGTGGCGACTCAACTGAAGCTTGACCGGCTGATGACCATGGACACGGAGACGCACCCCTTTGACATTCAAGACAAACTCGGTCACATCTTCTCTGACACCCTCAAGCACTGCAAACTCTTGAAACGCGCCTGCAAGCTTAATTCTGGTGATCGCATATCCTGGGATAGACGAGAGCAAGACTCGTCGCAATGCATTGCCGAGCGTATGACCATAGCCTGGGTCAAGGGGCTCGATTCGAAACTGCCCGTAGTTCTCGGCCGTCTGCACAACCTCGATCTTGGGCATGGCGATGTCAAGCACGTCACGCCTCCTTTATAGCAGTCGCAGACAGAAGCCGGGGTTGGCACGGCTTACCAGCATCAGGCACAACCAGAAGATCACCGCAACAGCAAGCGACACTTCGCCCTCTGAACACGAATAACCATCCTGGCATAAGGCACCCACAGCTACCGTCTCGCCAGCCGACATCCATCGCGCTGGTCTAGCGGCTGTAGAACTCAACGATCAACTGCTCATTAATGCCAGCCTCTGCATCTTCACGGCGGGGTAACGAAACAATCGTCCCCGTCATTTCAGCAGGATCAAGGCGCAGCCATTCAGGAGCCCGATACTTATTTAGTTCACCACTATCAACCAGATTCTTAAAATAGGTTCGACGGCGACTCTCGGGGCGAATCGAAATCGTCTGCCCAATCTTGACCGTATACGAGGGAATATTCGTCTTCCGGCCATCAACCATAATATGCCCGTGGGACACAAGTTGGCGGGCCTGAGCACGAGTCGTGGCCAAGCCAAGGCGATAGACCACATTATCAAGACGACGCTCGAGTAAGCTGAGCAGGTACTCACCTGTCACGCCACTGCGCCGCGAAGCCTGTTCAAACGTGCGGCGGAACTGCCGTTCTAGCACGCCATAAATATATTTTGCCTTTTGCTTTTCAAGCAACTGCAACCCATAGTCAGAGACCTGACGGCGCCGAGCCGACGGGCCGTGTTGTCCAGGGGGAAAGGGGCGCTTATTCAGAATGCGCTGACCTTTTTCGGTAATACCAATGCCAAGTCGTCGGCTAACCTTGCCGACCGGTCCATGATAACGCGCCATACCTGCTTACAACCTCCATAGACGTAGACAGCCAAACGCTGCCCCAAAAACAACAACTATTCCTACCAGTACGACGAGAAGGGCGCTTTCTGTCAGCGCGGGGGGCGCCAGGGCCAACAACCCTGCGGTACCGTCCGCACAACATCTCGCCGGATCACACCAATGTCCACGATCACTACACACGCCGCCGCTTGGGTGGACGACACCCATTGTGCGGAATCGGCGTCACATCAGTAATCGATGAGACCTGCAAACCAGCCGATTGGAGCGACCGGATTGCTGCCTCACGCCCAGAACCAGGACCTTTGACGAAAACTTCAAGTGAACGCATCCCATTTTCCATCGCCTTGCGGGCTGCGGTATCGGCGGTCACCTGGGCTGCATAGGGAGTACTCTTGCGTGAACCCTTGAAGCCTGACTGCCCGGCGCTAGCCCAACAAATCACTGCACCCTGTGGATCAGTGATCGTGACAATCGTATTATTAAAAGTGCTCAGCACGTGTGCCTGGCCACGGGGCACATTTTTGCGTTCACGACGCTTGCCGCGCTGCCGACTTGCTGCTCCACTCTTCTGTCCCTTTGGGGGCATGTTCGCTCTCCTTACCTAACTGACTGACTACCTTGAGCTTTTTCAACACACACGAACACAGGCCAGGTGCATTGCACCAACCTGTGCCCACAAAAGTTGTCGGATCGCGTTTACTTCTTGACCTTCTTCTTGATCCCAATGGCCTGTCCCTTACGGCCACGGCGCGTACGGGCATTGGTACGGGTACGCTGACCGCGCAAAGGCATCCCACGGCGATGACGGAGGCCACGATAGCAGCCGATATCCATCAAACGCTTGATATTGAGTTGCACCTCACGGCGCAGGTCACCCTCGACGCGATACTCACGATCAACCACTTCACGGATACGACCGACTTCTTCTTCGGTCAGATCGCGTACCCGCGCATCAGGATTGACATTTGCTTTACGCAAAACATCGGCGCCATTCGAGCGCCCGATCCCATAGATATAGGTAATCGAGATGCCAACCTTCTTGTTGCGGGGGATATCAACCCCGGCGATTCGTGCCATGAACTTTTCGTCCTCCTGGAACCTTACCCGGCTTCTAGTCAAGCACGGATACGAGAAACCACGTGTTATCCTCGTGTACGAAGCCGTGGCTGGCTTGGATCAACCAGCCCGATCCTTCCCATGTGTGTACCTTAGCCCTGACGCTGTTTATGCTTGGGCGTACGTGAGCAGATCACACGGATCACACCCTTACGCTTGATTACCTTGCAATATTCACAGCGAGGCTTTACTGAAGCGCGTACTTTCACAATAGCCTCCTTGTTCACATCTCACCCGAGCGATTTTTTTCATATTGATATGGCTTCCGGCAGTGGATACTCCCGAAAACCACACCATCGCTTACGCCCTATTTGTAACGATATGTAATACGTCCACGGGTTAGATCATATGGTGAAAGCTCAACAAGCACCCGATCGCCCTTCAGAATACGTATATAGTTCATGCGCATTTTGCCCGAAATATGGGCAAGCACCTCATGTCCATTCTCAAGCTCTACACGGAACATCGCATTGGGCAGCGGCTCCGTAATAGTGCCCTCCATTTCGATCACATCCTTCTTTTTTGACATATCACTCCTCTGGCTGAGGCGATGTGACCAGATACTGGCTCAAAGCCTTCAGCATTTCTTCATTTACCCAGGTAATTTCACGTTGACCATCAATTTCGTGCAAAATACCCTGGCGCTGGTAATACTCAATCAAAGGCATCGTCTGTTCAAAATAGACATCAAGACGATGCTGCGCCGTCTCCATCGAGTCATCGCTCCGCTGATAGAGTTTGCCACCACAGGCATCACAAATTCCCGGCCGATGGGACGGGAAGTAGTAGATATTATACGTAGCCCCACAGGTTTTGCAAGTCTGACGACCAGCTATCCGGCGGAGGAGCACCTCATTGGGCACACTAAGGTAGAGCACGGCATCTATTTTGCCATCGTGGGCTGCGAGCGACTCTCCGAGGGCCACGGCTTGTTCACGCGTACGAGGAAAGCCATCAAAGATGACCCCGGCCAGACAATCAGGCGCCTGAATACGCTCAAGGATCATATTAATGACCACCTCATCAGGAACCAACTCGCCGCGATCCATATATGACTTGGCAAGCATGCCGAGCTCGGTACCTTCACGCAGGGCAGCCCGAAAGAGATCGCCACTGGCAACATGAGACAATGAGGTACGTTCCGCAAGCGTTTTTGCCTGTGTGCCTTTCCCTGCTCCTGGAGGCCCTAGCAAGATTACGTTGGTAGTCATAACAACTCTCTTTTCGCTCAGTAGATTGCAACACCCATCGGCGCAACCCATACGGTTGATTCTCAGCCTGAGAAGGCTACTTTGCAGGTCGATCTCAGGGCACCATTGCCAGACATCAGCCCTGATACTACCATATTGTAAGCTGCTCCGATACAATGAGGTGCAGAAGGTGGAGGCGAGCAGCGCCCGCGCCACCTTCCACATCTACCGGCTCAAGAAACCCTCATAGTCACGCATTATCAACTGCGATTCGAGCTGGCGCATTGTATCCACAGCCACACCCACGACAATGAGAAGTGCGGTACTGCCCAGACCGAGTTGTAGCCCGGTCACCGACTGTGTAATAAAGGGCAAGACAGCAATCAAACCAAGGAAGAGCGCACCGGCAAGGGTGATCCGGTTCAACACCCGCTTGAGATAGATCTCGGTATTTTTCCCTGGGCGAATACCCGGAATGAACCCTCCGTTGCGCTGCAGATTATCGGGAATATCCTGCTGTTGAAAAAGCACCATCGTATAAAAGTAGGTAAAGCCCACTGTCAGCAGGAAAAGCAACGAGATATAGACAAAGCCACCACCCACCCCTGTCGGGTTAAAGGTATTATAAAAGAAGCCCGCAATGGCGTTGCCAATGCCAGGTTCACCTTCACGGTAGAACCAGGAAGCAACGATCCCCGGGAAGATAATAATGCTCTGGGCAAAGATAAGCGGGATCATTCCAGCCATATTGACCTTCAGCGGAATATGGCTACTCTGCCCACCGTAAACTTTATTGCCACGGACACGTTTCGCATACTGGACAGGCAGGCGGCGTTGACCCTCCTGGATCAAGATAATGCCCACAATCGTCACCAACCCAATCACCAGGAACCCAATCAGCCCCAGGATCGTCCCCACATCACCAGTGGAGCTAATCTGCCAGCCCTGCACCAGGAGTCCTGGCAAACCAGAAACAATGCCACCGAAGATAATCACCGAAATGCCCTGCCCGATGCCACGCTCATTAATCTGCTCACCGAGCCAGACCAGCAACATTGTCCCTGCGACCATCGAAACCAGGATCGTAAAGGTAGGAAAAAAGTTATTGACCAGATCAAAAGGCGAGCGAAAGAGCGACTGAAAAGGATCACCCGTCGGATTAATCGTTCGTTCGAGGGTCAGGGTCTGACCATAGGCCTGCAAAAACGCGAGTGGAATGGTCAAAATAACCTGATACCGGGTCAAACGCTGGCGACCCTGCTCACCCTCTTTTTGCAACTCCTGAAGCGCAGGAATGAGTGGTTGGAGCAACTGCATAATAATCGTAGCGGTAATATAGGGATAGACCCCCATAGCCGCGACCGAGAAATTCTGCAGCGCCCCACCCGCAAAGATATTGAGCAACTGCGCCAACTGGTTCGAAGCCAGCGCATCACGCAACTGCTGGAGCGAGTCAGGATTAATATTCGGCACCGGGATATGCGCGATGAAGCGAAAGACGATCAGCATTCCCAGGGTAAAGAGAACACGTCTTCGCAGATCGGGCAACTGAATGGCGCGAACAAGAGCCTGGAGCATTGGTTATGTATCCCTTAGTATGAAGAAATCAAGCCTGCTCGCGCATGCGTTTGGACTCACGCGGCTCGGCATTGCGCATCGAAGGGTTTGGCCCTCGTGAGCGCGAGTGACGTTCAACGACCCATGGCAACTCAACCACGGTGCCGCCAGCAGCTTCGATCTTCGCTTTGGCACTGGCCGAAAATTTATGTGCCTTGACCGTCAAGGGCAACGCAAGCTCACCCTGACCAAGCACCTTGACAGGAAGATTCTTCTTACGGACGACGCGCCGTTCGAGCAGCGCTTCAGGAGTCACCTCAACGTCCTGGGGCCATGCCGCCAGGCGATCGAGATTAACAATTTCGTACTCGATTCCGAAAATATTAGTAAAACCGCGACGGAAAGGCATTCGCTTCACGAGGCGATTTTGCCCACCTTCAAAGGTACGATAGGGACCAGGGCCACGGCGGGCTTTCTGACCCATCATACCTTTGCCGCTCGTCTTGCCTTTGCCCGAGCCATGACCGCGACCGATGCGTTTGCTTTTGCGGTGTGAGCCCTCGGCGGGGTGCAGATCGTGCAGCTTCATGCTGTCACCTCATCAGGTAATTCCTCAACGACCACAAGGTGCCTGACCTTAAAGATCATGCCCCGGATCGACGGATTATCGGGTTTAATTGTTGACTGGCCAAGGCGCCGCAGACCAAGCGAACGAATCGTCTCTTTCTGGTCTTTAGCGTAACCAATCATACTTTTGCGATACGTGATACGCAGCTTACTCATGCCGACGTCTCCTCCTTGACTGGCGCAGACTCCCGGCGAGTACGGCGTGCGATCAACTCTTGCGGCGTCATATCGCGGCGTCGGGCCATATCACTGAGCGAACTGAGCTCACTGAGGGCCTGGAACGCAGCCTTGACCACATTCACCGGATTATTGCTGCCATAGACCTTGGAGAGCACATCCTTGATCCCGGCGGCCTCAACGACCGGGCGAACCCCACGTCCGGCGATCACCCCGGTACCGGGGGCAGCCGGGCGGATCATCACCTTGGTTGCGGCATATTTCGTCTGCACATCGTGGGGCACCGTACTCCCCACAAGTGGGACACGGATCAGATTCTTCTTGGCGGCCTCAGTTCCCTTGCGGATAGCTTCAGGAACCTCAGACGCCTTCCCCATACCGACACCCACGTGGCCCTTGCCATCGCCCACCACCACCACGGTGCTAAAGCTAAAGCGGCGACCGCCCTTGACCACTTTGGAAACACGATTGATCTGGACAACCCGCTCTTCGAGCTCAAGGGCATCGGCGTTAATACGTTCTCGTCTCACATTGCCTCCGCACGTGTGGCCCTTGGGGGCCATTAGAAGTTCAGGCCAGCTTCACGCGCCGCCTCAGCGAGCGCCTTCACACGACCGTGATATTTATAGCCACCGCGGTCAAAGACCACCTTCGAGACCCCAGCTGCGATAGCGCGCTCGGCGACAAGCCGGCCCACCACAGCGGCCTCATCGGTCTTGGTTCCTACTTCGCCCGCCCAACCCTTTTCATTCGATGATGCAGCAGCCAGGGTCTGCCCTACGACATCATCAATCACCTGGGCATAGATATGGGCATTGCTGCGAAAAACATTGAGCCGTGGGCGTTCCGGAGTACCACTGACCCGCTTTCGCAGGCGAAAGTGGCGCCGGACACGCAACTCACGGGGAGATCGCCTTGCCATACGTCTATCTTCCTTGCACTACCGTGCTTTACCAGCCTTACCAGCCTTACGACGCACCTTCTCTTCGGCATACTTCACACCCTTACCCTTATAGGGTTCAGGTGGACGGAGCGCTCGAATGCGGGATGCCTCTTCCCCAACAACCTGCTTATCGATCCCTCGAACGATCAACCCGAGCGGCTCATTCGCGCTCTTACGCTCACCAACGACATACTGCACATTTGGTGGCGGCTCACGACGCACCTGGTGTGAAAAGCCCAGGCTGAGCACCAGCGTCTGGCCCTCGAGCACCGCCCGATAGCCAACGCCATTAATCTCGAGGGCACGCTGCCAGCCATCAGTTACACCGACCACCATATTCGCGATCAGCGTACGCGTCAGACCGTGGAGCGACTTGTGCAACTTAGTATCAGAGGGCCGTTGCACCGTCAACTCACCATTTTCCTGCACAATAATCATATCGGGATGCAATTGCTGGGTGAGGGTTCCTTTCGAACCCTTCACCGTCACCAAATTCCCCTCAGCAATCTGCACGTCCACACCCTTGGGAAGGGTAACTGGTTTTTTTCCAATTCGCGACATTGTAGCCTCCCTGTAGGCTCTACCAGATATAGCAGAGCACCTCACCGCCCACGCGCTCGCGCCAGGCGTCGTGACCAGCGAGCACCCCCTTGGGTGTCGAGAGAATACTGAGACCCAGGCCACCACGGACACGCGGAATTTCATCACGACCGGTATAGATCCGCAAACCCGGCTTACTCACCCGGCGCAGGCCAGTTATAGCCGGGCGCCGATCCGGCATATACTTCAGCGTAATCGAGATCGTATGATACGGAGTCCCCTCGATCACGGTGTAATCTTTGATAAAACCCTCATGCTTGAGAATATCCGCAATCGCAATTTTCATCTTTGATGCCGGAACATCAACGACCGTCTTACGAGCCATACAGGCATTACGGATACGAGTCAGCATATCACCAATGGGATCGTTCACGCTCACAGCGAGCCTCCTCACAGATGCTATTACCAGCTCGACTTGACCACACCCGGAATCATGCCCTTGAGCGCATGTTCACGGAAGCAGATGCGACACATGCCGAACTTACGCATATAGCCGCGCGAGCGACCACATACCTTACAGCGGTTATACTCACGCACCTTGTATTTTTGTGGGCGTTCTGAACGAACGATCCAGGACGTCTTCGCCAAGGTATTTCCTCCTAAACCGTTGGACTGGTAAGCCTTTGCTCCTGGTCCAGACTAATCACGAAATGGCATTCCGAGGCGCTTGAGCAAGGCATAGGCCTGAGCATCATCAGGGGCAGTCGTCACAATGACTACCTCCATGCCACGGAGCTTATCAATCTTATCGTAGTCGATATCAGGGAACACGATTTGCTCACGGAGGCCGAGGCTATAGTTACCACGGCCATCAAAGGAACGGCGGCTCACCCCACGAAAATCACGAATGCGGGGCAGGGCCAGATTAACCAAACGATCATAGAAGTCATACATCCGATTCCCGCGAATCGTCACCATCACCCCAATGGGCATTCCTTCACGGAGCTTAAACGAAGCAACGGACTTACGCGCCCGGGTAATCACGGGTTTCTGAGCGGTAATGATCGTCAGATCATTCACGGCGGCATCAAGCGCCTTAGAATTTTGCACCGCCTCACCGACACCAATATTGATCACAATCTTGGTGAGCCGGGGTGCCTGCATCACTGACGTAAACTTAAATTCTTGCATCAGCGCGGGGACAACCTCTTGCTGATACTTCTCGCGCAAACGAACGGTCATACTACATCTCCAGGGGCTTGGAGGCATCGAACCACGAGACGACTCCGGCCCTGATAAACGTCCTAATCAATGGTCGCGTCACACGCCTTACAGAAACGAACCTTACGGGGCCGACCTTTATGGTCAGTCTCTTCGAGAAAGCGGTACCCAGTGCGTGAAGCACGCTTGCAGCTAGGGCAAATGAGCATCACATTCGACATATCGAGGGACGCCTCAATATCAATAATGCCAGCGGGCTTACCGGGGCCACGAGCTTTGGTATGCCGTTTCACGATATTGAGCCCCTCAACCACCACACGGCCCTCAGACGGAAACATCCGTTTAATTTTACCGCTGCGGCCCTTATCTTTGCCCGTGATGATCAGGACTTCATCTCCGGTCTTGACATGCATAAGACATTCTCCTGGTTAGGTGGCCCAGTTACCGTAGGAACTGCGCAGCACCTTGCCGCTTGGAGCGGCGGTACAAGACGCGGGTCACACGTCTTTCAGAGCACCTCAGGGGCCAGGGAAATAATGCGCATAAACTGTTTTTCGCGCAGTTCACGTGCCACCGGGCCAAAAATACGGGTACCGCGAGGATTATTCTCTTTCCCAATAATCACGGCCGCATTATCATCAAAGCGGATATGCGAACCATCAGAGCGCCCAAACTCTTTCGCGGTACGGATAATCACGGCCCGTACAACTTCGCCTTTTTTAACCGATCCACCGGGTGCGGCTTGCTTCACACTAGCGACAATGACATCGCCAACACGCCCATACTTCACCCATGAGCCTCCGAGCACACGGATGCACATAATCTGCTTGGCCCCGGTATTATCGGCCACCTTCAGGCGTGACTGAGGCTGGATCATAGCAGTTACTCCTCGCCACGTTGCATAATCTCGACGACCATCCACCGTTTCGTACGACTGAGGGGTCGAGTCTCTTCAATCCGCACCAGATCGCCCACTTTACACGCATTCTCTTCATCGTGGGCGTGAAACTTACTGGTTTTCCGAATAATTTTGCGATAGAGGGGATGGGGCTTAAGATAATCGACGGCCACCACCACTGTTTTTTCCATCTTATCGCTCACGACCCGGCCAATCTTTTGGACTTTGCGTGGGCCTTGCTGTACCAAATCGCTCATCGCCTACTCCTGCTCCAACTCTCGCTCACGCAAGACGGTCTTGATCCGTGCGATCTCTTTTTTGACCTGGCGCGGGCGAGCGGTATTGGTCATTCGCCCCATGACCTTCTGAAAGCGCAGATTGAACAACTCTTCAAGATTTGCCTTGAGCTGATCGCGCAATTCAGGGTCCTCGAGGCTACGCAGTTCACTCGCTCTCTTCACTGCTCACCTCCGCTTCAACTTCATCACGTGTAATGACTTTGCACTTAATCGGCAATTTCTGGGCAGCGCGGCGCATCGCCTCAAGGGCAATATCTTCGCGGACACCCGCCAATTCAAACATCACACGTCCTGGTTTGACCACAGCCACCCAGTGATCAACACTCCCCTTGCCACCACCCATACGGGTCTCGGCAGGTTTCTGGGTAACGGGCTTATCGGGAAAGATCCGAATCCAGACCTTACCGCCACGCTTCACATAACCAGTAATTGCACGACGGGCCGCCTCGATCTGGCGACTGGTAATCCAGACTGGCTCAAGCGCCATGAGCCCATAATCACCAAACGCAACGCTATTGCCGCGATAGGAGAGACCTTCGCTGCGGCCTTTTTGCATCTTGCGATATTTCGTACGCTTAGGCAGAAGCATTATCACCCCTCCTCGGACGGCGCTCACCGCGCTCACTGCGCTCACTGCGCTCGGGCTGGCTCGAAGCTGCAAGTTGTTGTTCAGCCTGGAGCTTCGCAAGCTGATCAGGAAAGACCTCGCCCTTATAGATCCAGACCTTGACGCCGATGCGTCCATACGTCGTATGGGCATGAACCTGAGCGTAATCAATATCAGCGCGCAGGGTATGGCGGGGCACCCGACCTTCGCTCTCACTCTGGATGCGCGACATCTCGGCACCGCCGAGGCGACCCGAGCACTTGATACGCACACCCTGAGCGCCGAGGCGCATCGCCCGTTGCACAGCCTGCTTCATTGCACGCTTATAACTGACACGCTTGCTAATCTGCTCACCAATGCTTTCGGCAACAAGCTGGGCATCCAGTTCAGGCTGATGGATTTCTTGAATATTCAGCTTAATCTTTTTGCCTGTGCGCTGTTCAAGCGTACTCTTGAGCAGATCAACATTTGCCCCACGTTTCCCAATCACAATCCCTGGTTTAGCGGTATAGACTGTCACCTCGACCTTATTGGCCGAGCGCTCGATCTCAATCCGCGAAACCCCGGCATTCGCCAACTCCTTCGCGATCAACTTGCGGAGGGCAAGGTCATCGTGAAGTTGCGCCGTATACATGTCGCCCTCGGCAAACCACTTGGACTGCCAATCTTTGATATAACCGAGGCGAAAGCCTATCGGATGCACTTTACGTCCCAACGAGGACCTCCTCACTTCTGGTACTTCGCATCAATCCGGGCCACCTACTTGTCGTGAGCCACCAGGCTAGCCGAGACGATGATCCCGGAAAGGCTCTTAGTACTCAGATCCATCATCAACGATCACCGTAATATGGGTCGTCGGCTTACGAATCTGATTTGCCATACCGCGGGCACGAGGCATAAAGCGCTTGAGCACAGGCCCCTGATCGGCATAAATCTGTTTGATCGTGAGGGTATCGCGATCAAGATCAAAATTATGCTCAGCGTTGGCGGCAGCCGACTTAATCGTACGAGCGACCTCACGTGCCGCCTTTTGGGGCATATAATTGAGCGTTGCCAGGGCTTTATCCACGGGCATCCCACGCACGACATCCATCACCAGACGGACTTTGAGCGGCGAGATGCGCACATAACGGGTAACAGCTTTGACTTCCATCATTGTACTCGTTTGTACTCCAGGCACGGGCAGCACGAGGCACAAACCCGTCCATTGTACCACAGGAAGCCGAACGGCTTGCTGTGGCCTAGCCTACTTCATCTTACCGCGCTTATCAGCCTTCTTGCCACCGTGACCACGAAAGAGGCGGGTGGGGGCAAACTCACCAAGCTTATGGCCAACCATATTTTCGGTGACATAGACCGGCACATGGCGGCGGCCATCATGCACTGCGATCGTGTGTCCAATCATCTGCGGAAAGACGGTCGAGTCACGCGACCAGGTGCGCAACACCCGCTTTTCGTTCGCGCGGTTCATGCCCTCGATCCGCTCAAGCAGTTTAATATCTACGTACGGCCCCTTCTTGGACGAACGGGACATAACACTCCTCCATCACTACCTTAGCCACGATTTGGCTTGCGCCGACGCACAATGAAGGGATCACTGCGCTTGTTATTGCGGGTTTTGACCCCACGGGCTGGCTTGCCCCATTTGGTCTTTGGCGTACTCATTCCAATTGGTGCGCGGCCCTCACCACCACCGTGGGGATGGTCACGGGGGTTCATCACCGTACCGCGGACGGTTGGGCGACGGCCGAGCCAGCGCGAACGTCCAGCTTTACCAATGCGGACATTCTGGTGATCGGGGTTGCCAACCTGGCCAATCGTCGCCATACAGCGGACGTGGATCATCCGCATTTCACCCGAAGGCATCCGCAACGTGGCATAATCGCCCTCTTTTGCCATCAACTGAGCCGACGTACCGGCACTCCGCACCAGCACCCCGCCGCGGCCGATTTCGAGTTCGACATTATGGATCTGCGTACCAAGGGGAATAGCACTCAACGGCAGCGCATTGCCCACTCGGATATCAGCACTGGGACCACTCATCACCTGATCGCCGACCTTCAGGCCAACTGGAGCGATGATATAGCGTTTTTCGCCATCGACATAGGCAACCAGAGCAATGCGAGCCGAGCGATTAGGATCGTACTCGAGCGCCTGAACCTTGCCAGGAATACCAACCTTATTGCGCTTGAAATCAATAATGCGATAAAAGCGCTTGTGTCCACCGCCACGATGGCGCACCGTAATGCGCCCCCGATTATTTCGCCCAGCGCGTTTACGCAGGGGCTCGATCAAACCTGGTTCAGGGCGCTTCTTCGTCAGTTCATCAAAGGTTGAGACTGACATATTCCGGCGACCTGCCGAGGTTGGTTTATATTTGCGCACACCCATAGATCTCCTCCGTTAGCTCTCGAAGATCTCGATACGATCACCCGGAGCGAGCGTGACAATCGCTTTTTTCCAATCGCGGGTATAGCCAGACTCACGACCACGGCGCTTCATCTTGCCACGCACCGCCATGGTATGAACTTTCAGCACGGTGACATTGAAGATTGTCTCGACCGCGTTCTTAATCTCCGGTTTCGAAGAACCACGGAGCACCTCAAACGAATACTTGCCATACTCCATAAGGCCCGTATTCTTCTCAGTGATGAGAGGGCGCACAATAATTTCGTGCGGCGTTGGCATCGCTACTCCTCCTCGCTCACCGCCGCCGCCGCGCCGGTGCCATTACCCAGGATGCTTTCCACCACGGTCAACGCGGCTTGCGGCATCACAATATTATCGTAGTGCAGAAGATCGCGCACATTGAGATAACTGGCGAGCAGGGTTCCAACTTTGGGAAGATTGCTCGCCGAACGGCGGACAATCATATTCTGCTCACTCTTGCTATCGAGCACGATCAGGGTTTTACCCTCCAGTCCGTGTGCGTTGAGAAACGCAATCGCATCTTTGGTACGTGGACGCTCGAAACTCAGGTCGTCAACAAAACGGATCTGAGCTGCCGCGTATTTGACCGAAAGAGCGGAGCGCACGGCGAGCCGACGCATCTTGCGGGGCATATTGAGCCGATAGGAGCGCGGGTGCGGGCCGTGGGCAACGCCACCACCGGTGCGATGGGGGGCACGTGCCGAACCCTGGCGTGCACGACCGGTACCCTTCTGGCGATAGAGCTTGCGGGTACTGCCTCTGACTTCACTACGTCCACGCGTATTATGTGTCCCAAGGCGAGCATTCGCGTGCTGCATCACCACGTACTGATGCATCAACGCCACATTTGGCTCAACGCCAAAGATATACGTGTTGAGCTCGATCGTCCCGATCTGCTCACCTGACTGGTTATACAACTCTGCCTGCATTTTGTTCCCCCTTAGCCCTTCACTGCCTTGCGGATCTGCAACAGGCCGTTGCGGGCACCAGGGACAGAGCCCTTGACCAGGATGAGGTTTTTCTCGGGCAGCACATCAACCACTTCGAGATTCTGAACCATCACCCGTTTGCCACCCATACGACCGGCCATCTTCTGCCCCTTCCAGACCCGACCGGGGGTCGTGCCGGCACCAATCGAACCCGGGGCACGATGGCGGTCACTCTGTCCGTGGGTCTTGGGGCCACCGCGGAAGCCGTGGCGTTTGACAACACCGGCAAAACCGCGCCCCTTGGAATTACCCGCAATATCAACCTTCTGACCGGGCTGGAAGAGATCAACTTTGATAACATCGCCAGGCTTATGGTCTTGTGGGTGATCGGCACTGAATTCACGCAAAATGCGGAGCAGGACACCAGCCGGCTTCAAGTGACCCTGCCGAGGCCTGGTCAACTTACGAGCTGGAACTTCTTCAAAGCCGATCTGCACTGCATCGTAGCCATCGCGTTCAGCTACGCGTACCTGTGTCACAACGCAAGGCCCAGCGTTAATCACCGTAACAGGGACAACCTCCCCTTTTTCGGTGAAGACCTGCATCATCCCCACCTTGCGACCCAACATTCCATGAACCATACTGCTACCTCCGCAGCTTACGTCGTTGCGCAGCGGCTGCCTTTTCTTTCAGTTACAACTACAGTTTGATCTCGATATCAACACCAGCGGGCAGATTGAGTTTCATCAACGCATTAATCGTCTGCTGACTCGGATCGAGCACGTCGATTAAGCGTTTATGCGTACGAATTTCAAACTGTTCCTGCGAGTCTTTATCGATAAACGGTGAACGCATCACACTATACTTCTCGATGCGGGTTGGCAACGGCACAGGGCCGGCGACCAACGCACCAGTCCGTTCGGCAGCGTCAACAATCTGGCGTGCCGACTGATCCAGGATTTTGTGGTCGTATGCCTTGAGGCGAATACGCACCTTCTGTTTGGCCATGGTGTTCCTCTATAAAACACTACGCTAGCGAGTGTAACCTACCCAGGGTACGTACCCTTTACGCTATGATCTTGGTGACAACACCCGAGCCGACGGTGCGTCCACCCTCACGG